>CAYXEH010000019.1:26615-42031 GCA_964463915.1 uncultured Bacteroidales bacterium
CGGATCTTGCATGGCTTGTTTGTTAATCGGGGGGTGCGCCCCCTTCAGTTAGTCGACGCTGCGCGCCTCTCAGTTAGTCGACGCTGCGCGCCTCCGGTTAATCGGGGGCTGCGCCCCCTCTGGTTGTTGGTTCTCATGGGCAGCGTGTTGGGGGAGCTGCCTGAGGTTTGGTAAATGGCCTGAGAGGTTGTTGGTTGTTGGTTGTTGTTTGTTAGTTGTTAGTTGTTAGTTATTTATTTAATTACTAGATTGTTACGACCCCGAAGGGGTCACACATTACCAGCGCGCCAAAGGTTACCAGCCCTGGGCAAGGTGCATTGTCTGTATAACGACCTATATTATGACCCCGAAGGGGTGGCATGTTACCGGGCAGGAAAACCTCATCCTGCCCAGTAACATGTAACCTGTAACGTAAATTTACAGATTAATTTTCACCCAGGAAAATTTTCATGTCATCGTCTACTGTTCCAATCCCACTGATGCCAAAATTCTCTACAAGTACATTGGCCACATTGGGTGAGAGAAAAGCAGGCAATGTAGGACCGAGGTGAATGTTTTTCACCCCAAGAGACAGCAATGCCAGCAGTACGATCACTGCTTTCTGCTCATACCAGGCAATGTTATAGGCAATGGGCAGTTCATTGATGTCATTCAGCTCGAATACTTCCTTCAGTTTCAGTGCGATCACGGCCAGTGAGTAGCTGTCGTTGCACTGTCCGGCGTCCAGTACCCTTGGTATGCCACCTATGTCGCCCAGGGGCAGTTTGTTATAGCGATATTTTGCACAACCTGCCGTAAGGATCACCGTGTCTTTCGGCAGGGCCTCTGCAAATTCTGTGTAATATTCGCGGCTCTTCATCCGGCCATCACAACCTGCCATCACAAAGAATTTTCTGATTGCGCCTGACTTCACTGCATCCACCACTTTGTCTGCCAGTTGGATTACCTGATTATGGGCAAAACCACCGACAATTTCACCGGTTTCGATTTCTTCCGGGCTGTCGCAGCGTTTGGCATGCTCAATGATGGCTGAAAAATCTTTACGTCCGCCTTCCGGGCGCTCCGGAATATGGATGGATCCGGCAAGGCCCGAGGATCCGGTTGTGTAAATCCGGTCTGCGTAGGTGGCGCTCTTCAGCGGAGGAACAATGCAATTGGTGGTGAACAAAATAGGACCGTTGAATTTTGTAAATTCTTCCCGTTGCTTCCACCATGAATTCCCGTAATTGCCCACGAAATGGTCATATTTTTTAAAGGCAGGATAATAGTTGGCGGGCAACATTTCACTATGGGTGTAAACATCAACCCCTGTATCTTTTGTCTGCTCCAGCAGATCTTCCATGTCGCGCAGGTCGTGGCCGCTGATCAGGATAGCGGGGTTGTTTCTTACGCCGAGGTTGACGCTGGTAATTTCCGGATGACCATATTTTCCTGTATTGGCTTTGTCCAGCAGTGCCATAACATCTACCCCTTTGCTTCCGCATTCAAGCACCATGGCGGTAAGATCATCGGCACCCAGGCTGTCATCCAGGGTAGCTTCCAGGCCCTTTTGCATGAAAGCGTTCACCTCTTCATTGATTTCGCCGAGGTTGTCCGCGTGTTCTGCGTAGGCGGCAATGCCCTTGATCCCATAAATCAGCAGTTCACGTAAAGAACGGATATCTTCATTTTTCGTCATTTGCAGTACGCCAACCTCCCCGGCTTTATTTTCAAACTCTTCCGGTGTGGAGGCCTCCCACAAAGCTGCTGCCGGCAGCTCTTCCCTGTTGATTGTTATCCCGGCGTTCTGAATTTTGCTGATCAGTTCATTACGCAGGGCGAAACCTTCACGGAGTTTTTCATTGAAACGCTCTTTGTCAAAGTTGGCATTGGTGATGGTCATAAACAGGGTTTCCATCACATAACGGTCTACCTTGTGGTCAGTGATACCGTTTTCCCTGGCAATGTTGGCATACACTGACAAGCCCCTGAGGAAATACATGGCCACATCCTGTATCCCGGCTACTTCGGGCTCCTTGCCGCAGACGCCTTTAATGGTGCATCCTGTGTTTTTTGCGGCTTCCTGACATTGAAAACAAAACATACTCATAGTTTCTCTTTTTTTAGGGTGATTACTTGTAAATTTAGTGAATTATATCCATTCTTCCTGAATGATTTTTCCTTGTAAACTGACCGTAATGGCTTTTACCGGCACTTTTCGTCCTGCCTTATCCGCTGCTTTTTGCGCCAGCTGGATGAGCCCTGTACAACATGGGACTTCCATGACCATCACTGTCAGGGTATTTATTTCGGCCTGGTCGATCATGCCAACCAGTTTGTCAACGTAAAGATCTTTTCCCTGGTCCAGCTTGGGGCATGCAATGGCCAGCCCTTTCCCTTTAAGGTACTTGCTATGGAAGTCACCCATTGAGAATGCCACACAATCTGCCGCCAGCAGTACGTCTGCTTTCCTGAAATACGGCGCCTGGGGGTTCACCAGGTGCATTTGCACCGGCCACTGCCTGAGTTGGGAAGGCTGATCCGTGTTGTTGGGGGCGGATGAATTTTCATCTCCGTTTTGCGGGCCGTCAATATTCATCATCCTTGAACCCGGGCATCCTCCGCCGGGATGTTCCTTTACTGAAGCTGCCGCTTCTTTCATTGCGTCCTTCGTGTTCATTTCTTTGTGGTTATTGTTGGATTTCAATGTGGATAAATCAATATGCGGGGCGTACTCTTTCAGGTATTCAATCCCTTGTTTTACATACTCAAACTGGTCGTGATCAATCAGATGGTTCAGGTGTGCCAGTACAGTGGGTTCTCCTTTGGGGAGAATCCTTTTCAGGACCCGGATCTCATCATAAGGCTCAGCCTCACGCTCTTCAAGGGTGATGGCCCCTGTCGGGCATTCCGGGATGCATGCTCCCAGTCCGTCGCAATACAGGTCGCTGATCATCCTTGCTTTTCCGTCAATCATTTGCAGGGCTCCCTCGTGACAGCCTTCCACGCATAATTCGCAGCCGTTGCAAAGGTCTTCGTCTATATTAATTATGGTTCGCTTCATAGTTGGTCTATATTAGGTATTTGTGTGAATGACGATGTTGGTTAAACTGCTGCCAGTTTTTTGTCATTCATGTATTGCTTGAATTCTTCATTGAACTTACTGTCGAGCCCTCCGAAAATGCACCGGTCAAACGGACAGTTCTGGCAGTCCATTTTGCAGGGACTTTCTTCAAGATCCCCTTCAATGCTCCTGTAAATATCCATCAGGCTGATTTGGTCTGCCTTTTTATTCAATATAAAACCACCCCTGGGGCCTCTGACTGAATGCAGAAATCTGTTTTTCGCCAATTGCTGCAAAATTTTCGCGGTATGGTTTTTTGAATAACCGGTGGCTGCAGCAACCTGCTGCACGTTCATCTGCACCTTACTCCTTGCAATAATCACCATGCTGTGGATGGCTATTGCAGCGGCTTCCGATATGTTAAATATTTTACTCACAATGGTTAAATAAGAAAAACAGTATTTGAATACGCAAATGTAGTAATAATTTTATAACCTAAACAAATAAATCGGTATTTATTTTCCTAAATAATCTTAAACCCGCGATTAAACAATAAATCCCTAAATTTGTTAATCAATTATTTCCTGGTATTAACCCGGGCGTTACATAGTGAAATCCGATTATTACTTAAGATTATTACTTAATAAGAATCCAATTATCACTTAGTATAAACCCAAAAAATTGAACATTATGTTGTCAAAAAAGATGCTGGATATTCTGAACAAACAAACTGCCAAAGAGGTATATGCATCCCATTTATACCTTTCGATGGCTTCATGGGCTGAAGCAGAAGGCCTTGATGGTATTTCGGAATGGTTCTACGCGCAGTCAGAAGAGGAACGTGAACATATGATGAAGTTTATCAAATACGTCAATGAACGAGGTGGGCATGCAGAAATCCCGCAGGTGGACAAGCCCCCGAAAAAGTTTCCGGGAGTCAAGGAAGCCTTTGAGGCTGCCCTTGAGCATGAGCAGATGGTTTCTGCCGCGATCAATGATATCGTTGAACTGGCACTGAAAGAAAAGGATTATGCCACCAACAACTGGATTCAATGGTTCGTAGAAGAACAGCGTGAGGAAGAGGCCTCCGTGCAGGCAATCATTGACAAACTTGATTTGCTTGGCGATCGCGGACTCTATGTATTTGACCGTGACATTATGTCCATGCGAGGAAGTGAATAACAGCTGTTAGGATGATTTATAAGCAAAGCCGGAGCATGCTCCGGCTTTTTTTTGTAATTTTATATAGGTTTCTGGTCAATAATTGCTTTGTTATTATTCTATGGGAGGAGTTTCCAACAGGCGTATGAACAGAGTGGCACGAGGGGTCCTGCGATGGATGCTGCGTATTCTCATGGGATTAATCCTCCTGTTTTTGCTGATCTTGCTGGCTCTTCAGCTTCCGGCAGTTCAGACCACCCTCGTGAACAAGATTACCGGGACCATCGCTGAGCGCACCGGGGCGGAAATTAATCTGGACCATGTGGGCATCCGCTTTCCTAAAGCCATTAGTATCGGGGGGCTCTATGCAGAGGACTTGCAGGGCGACACGTTGATCTATGCAGATGAGTTACAGGTAGACCTGAGGCTGACGGCCCTGCTGCGGAAACGTATAGATGTGAACCGTATCCGATTATCCGGAGCAACAATTAATATGACACGGTTGCAACCGGATAGCCTGTTCAATTATGCCGCCATCTTACAAAAGCTATCCGGCAATCAGGCGGAACAGGGGAGGGGCTCCGGAAACACCCGGGAAGAACAGGACACGAATCAGGGAAACTGGGATTTTAATGTGCGGGATGTGGTATTGGAACACATCCGGTTCCGCTTTGCCGATCACTTTTCCGGGATCGACCTCCGGGTTCGGCTTCAGGATTTCCGTACCCGCCTTGATGAACTGAACCCGGATTTTATGCAATACCACACGGGAACGATACACTTGGGTGAATTATCAGTAGAGCTCAAAACCTTTGAAAGATCGGTTCCCGCCGAACCACGTGCCGCAAATGACAGGGCCGGTCCGTTGGATTTAGCGGTCCGGCAGCTTCTGGCTGACCATATTTCTTTCCGGTATGAGGATGAAAGCGGGTTTTTTCTTTTTACGGAAATAAAAGCCCTTGACGTGATACCTGACCTGATTGACCTGGAAAACTCCCATTACGCCCTGGAGAGATTTTTGGTTGATGAATGGACCACGGAAATGAGGCAGCCTTCCGGAGGAACGACCGTTTCTGCTGAGACACAACCGCGAAATTCCGTTGGGGAATCTCCTGATTCATTTGTTTTCCGATGGGATGAGGTCATGCCGGTCAGTGTCACGGCGAATCTGATTCATCTTTCCGGGATCAATTTTTTCATGCAGGAGCTGCCCGCCCCAGTGAACCCGGGAGATACCGGATTTGATCCGGCAAATTTCCGGTTTTCCGATGCGGATCTTCTCCTGGAAGATCTGAGGGTTTCTCCGGATACACTGGCCATGGAATTAAAGCATCTGAGCGGTAAGGAATCAGGAGGGCTTTCATTAAGAAAGCTGGCTGCAGGAATTGCCTTCGGTGATGACAGCCGCCTTGAGAATTTTTCACTGGAAACCGGAGAAAGTATGCTCAGAGGCGGGTTTCAGACATCTGTTTCCCTGCTTGAACTACCGTCACAAATACCAGGTGATCACCTTCTGGATATAAGGTTTCCCGAGGGAAAGGTCGGGCCTGACCTGCTTCCCTTTATTCCTCAGTTGGTGTATCTGTTCCAGGGAGATCTTTCCTCTCCGGTAAATTTTGGATTGGTTGCCCGGGGCAGGGTCAATGACCTGCGCCTGGATACACTGTATGCGACTATTCCTGCTATTGTCAATGCCCGTTTTCAGGGCAGCGTCCGCGGTTTACCTGATTCGGCGCAACTGTTTGCTGACCTTCCGGAGATCTCCCTGGAGGTCAACCCACAATCCTTCCTTGCTTATGTTCCTGACAGCTTGCACCCAAAGGGAGTCGAAATGCCGGATACGCTTCAACTTTCGGGCAGCTTCAAAGGAAGACCGTCAGATTTTGCAGCAGAGGCAGGGGTCAGTATGGATTCTACCGCTCTTTCGGCTTCAATGAATTACAAACAGGAGGATGACAGGCCATTGTGGGACGCCTCATTGGAGCTTGTCAGTGCACAACCATTGGCGATGATCGGTCAGGGGGAAATGATCCGTGATATTTCTGCAACTTTTGAAGCCACCGGGAAAGGGTTTGATCCTGCCACAATGGATCTGGATATGGAAGGCCGGGTTGATTCTGTATGGTACAGTGGTTATGTATACCGCGGCCTGGATATGAATGCCATGGCTGAGGAAGGACGCATACAGCTTCGTATGGATTATGAAGATGAACACCTTGCTTTTGACCTGACGAATGATGTGAACTTTGGGGATTCCATCCAGTCGGTTCTGCTGGACTTTCAGCTGGCACACCTGAATGCCCGTGCACTTGGATTAACCGAAGAGATGGTTGCTGTGCAGACCCGTCTGAGTGCAGACCTTGATTTCAGCAAGGATGATGATTTTCCCCTTGGGTCTTTAAGGCTGCAGGATACTTATTTGCTGCTTGACAGGGAGGTGTTTTCGCTGGACAGCCTGCTTATCCGGAGTGCCCGAACAAATAATCAGTACTCGGTGGAGATCAGTTCCCCGCTGATGAACGGGCACTATTCAGGAAATATTTCTCCGGCAGGGATCCCGGATGCAGTAACAGGCTACCTGGGCACCTATTTCGAAGAGGAAGAAGATTCAGAGCGGGAATATGCCAATTTTGAGATGGCCCTTCAGGTGAATTCTTCACCATTTATCTCTGAGTTATTGTTGCCACAAATGACTTCTTATGAGCCTTTTGATATAGTTGCGGAGTTTAATGGCCGTGAACGACATTTCTTCGTGGATGCGGATATTCCTGACATGCACTTTGCCGGGGTGCTTTTTGAGGAGTTTAGTGCCAGGATTGATTCGGATCCGGACGGACTCAATTTCAACGTGGATCTTCCTCTCCTGGAAACAGGTGACATCCGGCTGTCCAATGTCGGCCTGGGAGGTAAAGTCAGGGATCAGAGGGTCAGTTTTGATCTTTCTTTTGATGACCGGCATGCAGACAATTGGCTCCGCCTGTCGGGTCAGGTCCGGCAGCAGGATACGCTTACCGAAGTCATGTTTGACCGGAGCGCCCTTATCAATCGACAGGAGTGGCAGATAGAGCCTGATCACTTCCTTCGTTTCGGAGGTTCTGTCTTACTGGCAGAGAACCTGAGAATGCGAAATGAGGAAAAACTATTTGCCTTACAGAGTGATGATCCGGCAGATCCTGAATCTCCCCTGGAGTTTATCATGGAAAACATTGATCTGGGGGCTTTTGACCTGATAGGGGGCTCACCCCTTGTAAAAGGCCTGCTTAATGGTCACATTACCGTGGATTATTTGCCTGACAGTCCCACATTTACGGCCGGCCTCACGGTCGACCAAATGGGATTTGGTAAGGGGACATTTGGCGACGTGGATTTTGAGGTGGAGAATCAGGATCCCGGATTGTTTGACGTCACGGCTTCTGTCAGGGGATACGGCAGTCGTGTGGATTTACAGGGAAGTTACAGGGTTGATGATCCCCCTGGGCTGGATTTTCAGCTTGAACTGGCCAGTCTGGAGTTGTCCCCTCTGGAGCCACTTACTTCCGGAGGACTGACCAATATGCAGGGAAATATATCAGGGCAACTTGAGCTTACCGGTAATCCCTCTGATCCTGAAATTCAGGGTAACATTGGGTTTCAGGATGTGGGATTCCACGTGGTTTTTCTGAATGTGGCCTATACCATACCGGAAGAAACAATTGTGTTTGACCAGCAACAGGTCAGCTTTGACCAGTTTTCCCTTTATGACACCAGTGACCGTGAAGCGACCCTTGATGGATATGTGGATTTTTCAGTCCTTTCAGACCCTCGTTTTAATTTATCACTTTCTTCCAGAGACTTTATGGCGCTTGACCTTCCCAAGGGAGAGAATGAGTTGTTTTATGGCCGTTTGTTAATCGATACTGATCTGAGCATGAGAGCGCATCTTTCTGAACCTGTGATTGATGGGCAATTGGCGCTCAACCAGGGATCCGATTTCTCCTTTATTGTACCTCAGACAGCTCCGGAAGCCATTGGCGATGAGGGTATTGTAGAATTTGTCTCTCCTCAGGATGATGTATTTACCGGGTTGGCGGAGCGCGAGACGGAATCTGAGCCCATCGTATCCCCTTTTCAGAACCTTGATCTGAGCGTCAATGTGGAAATTGACCCCCAGACAACTATACGTATAGTGCTTGATGAAGTGGCCGGTGACCAGCTTGAAGCAAGGGGTGGAGGCCAGATTACTTATGGAATCGATCCCGGAGGGCGGATTAATTTTGCAGGAAGATATGAATTGACAGGCGGTGCTTATAACCTGACTTTCTACGATGTAATTCAAAGGAATTTTCAGATTCAAAGAGGTGGGCAGGTGATCTGGACAGGAGACCCCCTGGAAGCTGATGTGGACATCACGGCAGTGTATACGGTACGAACCTCCCCCGCTGAGCTCATGTTGTCGCATGGGGTGGAGCAACCGGAACAGGACCGCAGGCGACAATATCCGTTTGAGGTCTACCTGAATATGGAAGGCGGCCTGATGCAACCTGAGATCAGTTTTGCGATCCGGTTGCCGCAGGAGCACCAGGGTGCTATGGACGGGCGGTTACAGGCCCGTTTGAATGAACTGAATCAAAATGAATCTGAATTGAATAAACAGGTGTTTGCCTTGCTCATTATAGGTAATTTTATCCAGGACGATCCCCTGGCTTCAGTGGGAGCAGGTCCCGGACTGTCCTCCAGTGCGCGCAGCAGTGCAAGCAGTATTCTGTCGCGGCAACTGAACAGGCTTTCAGACAGGTATATCAAAGGGATGGATATTAATTTTGACCTGGCTTCTTATGAGGCTTATGATGAGGGGCAGGTAACAGGACGAACGGAACTGCAGATGGAGGTATCCCGTGATTTTCTGGATGAAAGATTGCGCATAACTGCGGGAGGGAACATCGAACTGGAGGATGAAACCAGGCGACAGGTCAATCCCTCGGATATTGCCGGGGATTTCTCCGCAGAGTATTTGCTCACTCCTGGCGGAAGGTTCACGATCAAGGGGTACAGGGAAAGAAAATACGAGGATATTTATGACGGGGAGCTTGTGGAAACCGGAATCTCTTTAATTTTCAGACAAACATACAATTCTTTCAGGGAACTCTTTATGCGCAAAGAGGATGAAGTTCAATCTCCTGGTAATAATGAATAAGTGATGATGGCAGGCAGAACAATAGATGGTCCGATGCGAGGTCTGGGATACGCTATTCCGGTCCTGATCCTTTTATTGGGGGGATGCACAGGTTTGCGAAACCTCGGGGAAGGAGAGAAGTTATATACAGGAGGAAGCATCCATATTGAGAAAGAATCGAGAATTGAGGATGACCGGAATGTGGAGGATAATCTGAAGCAAGTATTGCGGCCCTCCCCAAATTCCTCATTCTTTTTCTTCCGCCCTCGTCTGTGGATGTACCAGGTTGCCGGGGAGCCCACGGGAAGGGGCGTGCGATATTGGATGCGGGAACGCCTGGGGGAAGCCCCTGTGTTGTTCGAGGATGTGTCTTTGGAACGTAATCTCCGTTTGATCAATAACCGCTTATATAATATGGGTTATTTTGATTCAGATGTACAGCATCAACTGGATACCGCGCACAGGAAAATTTCAGTGGATTACCAGATCCGCCTGGAGCCCCCCTTTCGCTTCGGTGATTTATCTCCTGTGGAAGAAGACACCCCACTGGCAAATACCATTAATAAGCACCTGGATGAAAGCCTCATTGAACCCGGTGAGGTATATAGTCTTGAATTGTTACAAAGTGAAAGGCAGCGAATTGAAAAGTTATTGAAAGGGGATGGTTTTTTCTTTTTCCACCCGGACCACATTCTTTTTCAGGCAGATTCTACTGCAGGTGAACGGCGGGTAGATATCCGTCTCACCATTAAAAAAGACATTCCTGCCTCTGCTGCCCGCCGTTACATTATCGGGGATATCTATATCAATGCAGATTACATGAGCAGAACCTCCGGCCGGGATTCCGATACCATTCAACTCAAAGAGGGTGTGTTTTTTACCGATCAGAGTGAGCAGTTTAAGCCAGAGGCCATTACACGGTCATTGTTTTTAACTCCGGACAGTCTTTATCGTCTGGAAGACCACGATCGCAGCATTAATTACCTGATTAGTCTGGGTGCCTTTCAGTTTGTAAACCTACGTTTCTCTCCCCGAAAGTCGGACAACCAGCATAAACTGGATGTCAGGGTTTTACTTACCCCGTTGCAGCGCAGATCTGTTTCAGCGGAGTTGAAAGGAATGACAAAGTCCAACAATTTTGCCGGGCCGGGGCTTTCTGCCTCCTTTAATAACCATAATTTTCTCGGGGGTGCGGAATCATTGAGGGTTAGCACCAACTTTGCTTATGAAGCATTGGTAGGCGGACAGCGTTCCGCCTCATCAAAGGAATTTGGGTTGGATGCAGACCTGACATTTCCCCGTTTTGTTTTTCCTTTTGACTGGTCTGCAAAGAGTGCTGTAATGTCACCAAAAACCAGTATCTCCATGGGCCTTAATTTTCTTACCCGTACAGATGCCTTTAACCTGACGACCCTGCAGGCCCGTTTTGGTTATGTATGGAACAGGGACCGGGCAACACAGTTCAGGATAGAACCTATGATATTCAATCTGTTTTCATTGGGTGATGTGGATGATGACATGGAGGGGATCATTGTAGACGGCTCCCTCCTCAGGCAGGGGTTGTTTGAGCAATTCATTATCGGAGGACAATATGGATGGGCCTATAATTCGCAGCTGAATTCCGGAGAGGGCCAAAAAGATTGGTATATTCAATTTAATATGGATGTATCCGGTAACCTGGCCTATCTTTTATTGGATAAAGCCCTGGGTGCATCCACGGGAGATGATGAGAGTTTTGGCTTGTTCAACCAGTCATTTGCCCAGTACGCCAAGGGTGAGGCGGATGTCAGGTATTATCATCAGCTGGGAGAAAAGAGCCGGCTGGCATTCAGGTTAATTACCGGTGCCGGTTTCCCATATGGAAATTCTGAGGTACTGCCTTATGTGAAACAATTTGTGATAGGGGGATCAAACAGCGTCCGTGCGTATCATCCGCGCACCCTGGGTCCCGGAACCTTCTCTTCAGATGCAGACGGGGGCAGTGCATATAACATTCATCAGACAGGTGACCTGAAACTGGAAGCAAATATGGAATACCGCTTTGACATTACAAGCCTTTTCAAAGGAGCATTTTTCCTGGATGCGGGTAATATATGGCGGCTGAATGAAAGTGAGAATGTGCCGGGAGGGGAATTTAAATTCACTCAATTTCACAAACAGATTGCCCTTGGAGCTGGCACCGGGTTACGTATTGATGCGGATTTCTTTATCCTTCGCTTTGATTTTGCCATCCCCCTGGCAGATCCCGCCACCGATAACGATCGTTACTTCAGTGAAGTCCGGTTGTTTGACCGTGATTGGCGGCGGGATCACCTGGTGTTTAACCTGGGGATCGGGTATCCGTTTTGAGATTATTTAATTTCTGCATCAATCCATCCTGAACGGTCAGGTTGTTCAGGCACAGGCCATCTTCTCTGAGGCTCTTCTTTGAGTTGCTGCAGCAGTACTTCCACGGCTTTTTCAAGAGAAGGATCTTCTCCACGTGCCAGTTTGTGGGGGTCATCAACCACTTCTATGTCGGGATAAACACCGATCCCCTCAATGATCCATTCCCCTTCTTCATTATAAATACCAAAACGAGGAACACCGATATAGCCACCGTCTTTCAGTCCGGCATTTCCTGACATTCCTACCAATCCGCCCCAGGTCCGGGTACCGATGATTGTGCCAAGATCTAGTTTGCGGAAAAAGTAAGGGAAGGCATCCCCACCGGAAGCACTGAATTGATTGATAAGCATGGCTTTTGGTCCGTCATGTGCGACGCCGGGGGTCTTCATCGGATGTTCTAATCCGGCCCGGTACCATTCGGCAAGGGTTTCCCTGGTAAGCAATTCTATCATACGATCGGGGATAAAGCCACCACCATTGAACCGCTCGTCAATGATCAGGGCCTCCTTGTCGTTATATGCATACATGCCCTTGAAAAGTTCCTCATTGCCTTCATTCGATGTATTGGGTACATATATATAGCCAATGCGGCCGTCAGACATTTCATCCACCATGGCACGCCGGGTATTTACCCAGTCCAGGTGTCGCAGGTTGTTTTCACTGCTGATCGGCTTGATGGTATAACTGCGTGCTCCATTGGCAGTTGGCCTGTCATTCACCGTGATGCGGGTGTTGCGGCCTACCCGGTTTTCCAGGTACTTATAGGGGTTCTGTGCGGTAGTGATATCGTAACCCTCTATGGAGATCAGGTACTCACCTTCTTTGACTTCCATGCCCTGCATGGTGAGCGGGGAACGCAGTGAACTGTCCCAGTTCGCTCCTTCGTATATTTTACTGATTACAAAACGTCCGTTCTCGTGGTCGGGTCGCAAGTCTGCCCCGAGGAGTCCGGTTTCAACCCTGTCAACACGTTCAAAGTCACCGTAGTCGATATAGGCATGCCCGGTATTTGTTTCTGCCACCATCTCCCCGAGAATATAGTCCAGGTCAAACCGGTGATTGAGGTAAGGGAGTAAGGCGGAGTATCTTATATAAAACTCATCCCAGTCAACTTCGTGCAGGTTTTCCACGTAGAAGAAGTCACGGTACATACGCCAGCCATCCGTGAATATCTGCTCCCATTCCTGGCGGGGTTCAATGCGCATATTCATGTCGCTGAGGTCCAGCCTTCCTTCGTCGTTACTTCTGCCGGGTGCAAGGTTGGTCACTCCGTACTCGCCGCGGTACACATACAGGAAGCTGCTTTCATCGGCAGATACAATACCCGTACGGATGCCTTCCATAATGGACTGATCCTCTTCTTCTACATAGTTGTAGCGCCGCATGCCGCTGTTGCCGAAATAAACCAGCCCGTCTTTTACGGCCTGCAGCCCTGAGTAACTTCCTGCACGCATAGGGAATGCCACTACCCGCCTGTCAGCCCCTTCTCTTTGGATAGTCACATGGATGTCTTCCTCATTGTTATTATTATCTTCTTCCTCACTTTTGCCGCCGGGTTCCACTGTTTCCTCCGGCTCAAACAGCCTGGGGCTTTCATCGGTGAGGTGCATGGCATAAATCCTGGTTGCCCTGTTGTAGACATGATTAAATTCAAAGGAAGAAAAGGTGAGATTGAAATCGCGGTTTGAGGTAAAGAAAAGATATTCACCGTCCCTGGAAAAAACCGGATTGCTTTCACTGTATTTGTCGCCTGTGAGCTGGAAGGGTTCTCCGTCTTCGATATTGTAAACCCACACGGCGCCCTGGCCGTTACGACTGCTTTTGGCATAGGTGATCCACCTGGAGTCGGGCGAGAAGTTATAATGACGAATCTCTTCGGCCGTTGGTTTGTCCACTTCACGGAGTTCCCCGCTTTCCGTATCAAGTAATTGCAGGCGCATGCTGCGATCGAAAAATACCAGGTAGCGGCTGTCGGGTGACCATTTCGGCTGGTACTTCCATCCCTGGCTGCCGGAAGTGACCTGGCGTGGTTCAGCTCCTTCAGTGTTCTCAAGCAGGTAGATTTCATATTCACCGGTGGTATCGTCATAATAGGCGATCCATTTACCATCGGGCGACCACTGGGGATAGACGGCTCTCACGCCCGGGGAGCGGGTCAGGTTGAAGGTGGTTCCCTCGCCTGCCGGTACGGAGAAGATATCTCCACGCGCGTCAAAAAGCACGCGGTTTCCAGTGGGGGATATCGCTACACTGTGAATGTTTTCTTTGACATTTTTCTGATAGGGGAGGGTGTTGGCGAAATCATAATGGATGTTTACTTCAACACGTTCCTGCTGACCGTTCTCAAGATCCAGGCGGTAAATATAGCCGCCGCTTTCATAGGCCAACTGTCCGTTTGTACCGGAGGGCCACATCACATCAAAATCATCATGAAAAGTCATTTGTTCCACCTCCCCGGTATTGGTGTCGTAGCTGTGAATATTCAGCCACTGGTCCCGGTCTGAAGCAAAATAGATCTTATCTCCGTACCATACCGGAATGTGATCGGTACCTTTGAAATCAGTGATCTGACGGGAAGAATTTGCCTCCAGGTCATATATCCAGATATCGGAAGCCCTGCCGCCTTTGTATCTTTTCCAGGAACGAAATTCCCGGTCAATGTAGGAAAATGCCATTTTGTCACCATCCGGTGAAAAAACACCAAATCCACCATGAGGGATGGGTAAAGGTTCTTCCATCCCGCCATCGATGCTGACAGTGAAATATTTACCCATCCTGTCACCATAGGGTGTGCGGTTGCCACGGAAAAGGACTTCACGGCTGTCAGGGGTCCATCCCAGTATCACATTGTCAAAACCTCCCCTGGGAGGCATGGTGCCTACGTCATTATAGTAGGTTAGTTGCCGGGGCGTACCGCCCTCTGCCGGCATCACGTAAACCTGCCGTGAACCGCTGTATTCTGCAGAGAAGGCAATCCACCTTCCATCAGGTGAGATTTTCGGAAAAAGCTCCAGGCCTTTGTGGGAAGTGAGCTGCCTTGCATCTCCACCCCTGGCATCTACTGTCCAGATGTCTCCGGCATAGACAAATACAACCTGGTTTTCGTTGATGTCAGGATAGCGCATCAGGCGTGCATCCTCGGCAGCAAAAGCGCCCGAAGACATCAACAAGAAGCACATTGAAGCAATGATGTTGATTGGTAATGATCGCATAAGGTTTTGGTTTATTGTTTATAGATAATGGCATTGATATTCATTCCGGCGCCCACGGAGGCAAACAGCAGGTAATCTCCTTTTTCAATTTTATGGTTGCTGAGCTTCTGATTCAGGATCATGTCATACAAAGTGGGAATGGTCGCCACGGAACTGTTCCCCAGTTCCTGAATATTCATGGGCATGACATTGGTTGTTTCCGGCCGGATGCCGTATTGCCTGTAGAATCGTTTCACTATCCCTTCGTCCATTTTTTCGTTGGCCTGGTGCAGGAGTACTTTCCGGATATCTTTTACGTCAATGCCGGCTTTATCCAGGGCAGCTTTCATCGCCGAAGGTACCTGGGAAATGGCATATTCATAAACCTTCCTGCCATCCATCTTTATATATCTTGTATTAGAATTACTTTCAGGATTGTATGATTTTCCCATATAAAGATAATGGACTTCTTCCCCGGTAT
>CAYXEH010000020.1:0-41656 GCA_964463915.1 uncultured Bacteroidales bacterium
GATCCCATCATTCCAAGAAATAAACAGCAATGCAAAAAAAAGTATTTCAATATGAGGGGAGTATGGTGCTCGAAAACGGAGCGACCATCGAAAGACCAGTGATTGCTTATCATATATCCACCACAGATAAAGCTGATAAAAAACCGGTGGTATGGATATGTCACGCACTGACAGCCAACTCAGATGCCACAGCCTGGTGGCCTGGTCTTGTGGGACGGGGAAGGTTTTATGATCCGGCGCACTATACCATTGTTTGCGCCAACATTCTCGGGAGCTGTTACGGCACCACAGGGCCGGCCAGCACCAATCCGGTTTCGGGCAAACCCTGGCTTCGGGATTTTCCGGCCATTACCATACGTGACATGGTAAAGGGTCATATATTACTCAGAAAACATCTTGGCATTGACCGGATACATACATTGGCAGGTGGGTCGATCGGTGGGTTCCAGGCACTGGAATGGGCCATCACAGAACCTGCTGTATTCCGGAACCTGGTTGTGATTGCCACCGGAAGCAAGGCCACCCCCTGGGCCATCGCCATCAACGAAACCGAAAGGATGGCCATTGAAGCAGACCAGGGTTTTGACAGCAAAGATCCTGAGGGTGGAAAACACGGGCTCGCCGTGGCAAGGGCCATCGGCCTGCTGAGCTACAGAAGTTATGAGACATACAATGCCACCCAGCAGGAGAAGACCGGCGTGGCTACCGATAACTTTCCTGCCTCCTCCTACCAGCGTTACCAGGGCAAGAAACTGGCAGACCGTTTTAACGCCTATTGCTACCATACGCTGACAAAAGCCCAGGATACCCACAATGTGGGCAGGTACCGCGGAGGAGTGGCAAGGGCCCTGGGGAAAATACAGGCAAACACCCTGAGTATCGGTATCGAAAGCGACGGATTATTCCCGCCCGCAGAACAGGAATTTATTGCCCGGCATGCAGGAAATGCAAGCGTCAAAATCATTCGTTCACCATACGGCCATGATGGCTTTCTGCTTGAATATGAACAAATTCAGCAGGTTATCGGATCCTTCAATGAAAATGAAAGCAGGTGATCAACAATATCCCCTGGTCGGTCCTCTTCAAGGTCGAAGATGTAGACATCTCCTGCATTCCACTTACGGGCAACGAGGTCTGCCAGGCGTTTCCTGACCACCCAGATATGGGGAATCCGGCTGCGGGCCAGCAGATCCCCGATGGCAGGGGCCCATCCTCCATCCCTGAGTTCCAGCGGGCCGATCTCATCGACTACCACAAAATCAGCAGCGTCGTAAACGGATCGTTCCAGCAATAATCTTCCCCACGCGATGGCCTTCCCGGAAAAATAAAACCGCCCGGCACGGAAACCTTTGTTTACCGGATTTTCGGAGCAAAGGAGTTTTCGTTCACCGGAACAGACATCCTCCAGGTAATAGGCACTACGATCGGAGCCATCTGTATTACCAGCCGAGAAGAACCCCCGGAGGCGGAAACCGTGACTGCGGAGAGCGCCCACCACTTTTTTAGCCGCGGAAGTTTTCCCGGAGTGCACCTCACCGGAGAGAATAAATATGACAGGCTTATTGGCTTCCATTTGCATCATTTCGTTCAGGAGAGCCTGCGCACTTCCCAGCATGTCAAAAACCAGTTTTCTGATGGTCTTCAGCCCCAGACCTCTGAAGCGAAAAGCGTCAATGATCGCAGGAAGTGCAGAAAAAGCAAGATCAACTGCCTGATAGACATTACGCAAGCCGCGTTTATACAGGAGATTCTTAATCGCAGGGTTCTTCATTTCAGCACTGATGGCAGAGAATGAGGTAAGCAGCACCAAAGCCCTGAATATCATTTGTATTCCCACAACCAATCCCTCAGCTTCAAAAAGCCTGTCCGCTGACACTCCCCCGTAAAAAATGCCGGAAAAGGCCAGGATAACCAGCAGTTGCATCCAAAGTGCCGGTTTTTTTAAATACCCCATTACCGGCCTGTATCTCAAAAACATCAATGTCAAAAACCCCAGTGTATAGAAAAATGCAATTTCCAGTGGTGCCCTTGTGATCACCCACATCCCGGTCACGAGCAAAGCAAGAATTATCAGCAGAAAAGGAATGGCATTCCTTTTTTTCCGCGTGTGCCGGAACAACTCACTTTGTACCTGCGGTTCTATCCTGAAAGGGAGCCCGGAAGCAGACGTTTTCTTCAAAAAACCCTGGCCCGCCCGGTATCCAAGTAAAGCAGCAAAAGCACCCGCCCCCAGGTATATACCAGAAAGCAAAAGCAATAAGCCCGGGGCCGACATGGAAGAAAACCCCGTTTGTGAAACCGCAAAATCAACCATGTTTTCGAGAAGTAAAACAATATCCCAGCCATAGAGTACCAGCAGGGTAATTGCTTTTTGTGCCAGTGCGCTGAATACGGCCAGGGCCCCGGCAAAAGCAAAAGCAACCGGATGGGAACCCAGCAGACGAACCACCACCTCCAGCAACAATGCCTCCGAAAAAATACCGATCATCGGCCCAATCACAATGGCACTGGGAGAAATGGACTTCATCAGAGCGCATATCAGCCCTGCCCGCCAGATCAGGCCCGGCAGAGGCCATAATTGATAAAAGGAAATCACCAGGTAAACGGTGGCAAAGGATAGCAGGCTCCCGGCCAGGGGTATGCGCATATTATGCAACAGGCTTCCGAGAATAATCTCTACAGCGGCCCATAAACTGCCAACGACCGCAGCTTTCAGCCATCTTTCCGACAAAGGTCGCCTGGGCAGAAAACGGGTCATTGACTAACAGGATTATAAGGTGTTAGTTTCCAGAAAGCCCACAGGGTAAAAGCACCCATAATGACCGCTGCAACTAAAGCCGTTATGGCAATGGAAGTATAATCTCCCTGACGGTTTAAATATATGCCGATGAATGCCCAGATGACAGCAAGACCAATAAACGGATTCTGCAGACGGTACAAAGCAAAAGCTGTGATCAGGAGGCCGGCAGGGATCAGCATAATGGCCCAGCTGACATCCGTCATACCCCAGCCTCCCCAGTTGTAATTCACCAAAAGGGCTGTCACATTGGCAATGGTGGCAATACTGATCCAGCCAAGGTAAACACCGAAAGCTGCCCTGGTCAGCCCCATTGACTGACCACGCAGCTGGTAATTAATGTATATAAGCACCATAAGCAATGCCAGCATGATCAGCAGGGAAGCAGGCAGGTACCTGTAATGCCAGGAAACTATCCAAAGGCCATTAAGCAGGCAGCTAAGGGCAAAGGCCCATCCGATAGCTTCCACGAGGGTTCTGTTTTGTTCACGAAACTGAAGCAGGCAAAAACCAAGCAGCATCAGGTAGATCACCCCCCAAATAGAGAAGGTAACACCGGCCGGGACAAACAGGTTCGGATAGGCTGCTGACAATTCACCGGTGGTTTTACCCCCCAGAGGCAGGGCATTTGCCAGGTAGTTCATCACCACCATAAAGACGAAAAATAAGACATTGATGTATTTCATGATGTTTTTTCTGTTTTCTGTGTATACTGTAAGCCCTGTAAACCGGGCAAAATTAACCATTTACCGTGAATTATCCCCGGGCTTTACAACCCTTTATCCGAAGAAAATAACAAAGACATATAATTGACCACTTTGCCGGAAGGGATTACTTCACCCGAATGACCCCTGCTTAACAAACGGACATGATATGCGGGATCTGTGAGGGCAGCATATTCCATCAAGGCCATCACCGGACCATAGCCGCAAACCGAAACCCGGTATTGATGAACCATTTCCTCAACCCCTCGGGGATTTTTCTCCAGGATTTCTGCCAATACCTTGTCATCCAGCGGGGCCGACTCCTGAGGCGACAAAAAATGAGAAAAATCTGATGAGGCAAGAAACAGCAGCTTTCTTCCCAGTTGATGTGCTCCGCGATAAATCTTTTCAGCCACTTCCTGCGCAACTTCCCGGTTCTGTTGAAGCATATTGACTGACAAAATCCGGAACCCTTCATCCAGGAAATATTGCAGGTAAGGTACAATCACCTCTGAAGAATGCTCTCTTAACTGGGCCCTGGACGAAACAGGGAGCATGGAAGCTTCAGACAGTGCCAGGTCCACACCCACCAGACCCAGGGGGGTCTCCCAGGAATGATGACCATCGACGGAAACTGGCGGACCAACCCCGCTGTGACTGGGATGAGCAATCACGACGGTATCGGGTTTCTGGCCGGATCTTCGCAATAACTCAAAAAAGTGCACGGCATGATGTGCGCAATAGTCCATCCCCGCGTGAGGCAACACGCCCCCAAGGATCAGCCCTTCAGGGGAACGTTTATCCATTGCTTCCCTCACATTTTGGGCCTCCCTGCCCAATTGCGCGCGTATTTCACTGGCCGTGACCGGATAAAACATTCCGGCCACCCCGGCTTTCCTGGTATCTGATGCAGTTTTCATTGTATTTGGTATATCTGTCCGTGAATGATCAGAAAATTAACCAACGTTGCCAAGATATATATGTGACAGGTAATCCCTGGCAATCGTTTTCATGTTTTGAAGCGTCTCAATTGGTGTGGAAGCGTTACTAAAATGCCAGGCGGGAAAATACCGGTTGATGTGCAAAACCGTTTGATTACCAAGGTACTCTGCTATCCATCCTGCCATGTTTTCAAACTGTTGCAGGTCATCATTCAGCCCGGGGATCACCAGGAAAGCGATCTCCAGATGCCGCCCCTTTCCGGCAATGGTTTTCAGGCTATTCAAGACCGGCTGCAGACTTCCGTTGGTATACTGCTGGTAAAATTCCGGGTCAAAAGATTTGAGGTCAATGTTAAAGGCATCTGTCACCCCCAGCAACTCATTTAAAGGATCCGGGTTAATGTAACCATTGGATACCACGACATTCTGCATACCTGCACGGCGGATCAGCCTGGCGACATCCATCATATACTCAAACCAGACTGTGGGTTCGTTATAGGTATAGGCAACACCTATACTCCCGTGCTGTCCGGCCATGGCAAGAATATCAGACGGCCCGGTCAGGACACCCTCTGCGGGGCCATTGTCCGGACCGGCAGGAACATTACCTGGCTTACACTGAGAGATAGATGCATTCTGGCACCAGGGGCAGCGAAAGTTGCAGCCATAGCTTCCCACAGACAAAATACGGCTCCCGGGGAAAAACCGGTACAGCGGTTTCTTTTCAATGGGATCCATGTGCAGGCCGGACAACCGGCCGTATGCCAGTGAAACCAACCGCCCGCCAGTATTTTTCCTCACATTGCACACCCCTGTTTCGCCGGCGGCAAGTACACATTGATGGGGGCAAAGCCTGCATCGCACTTTTTCCCCTTCCTGCTTACTGTAATATCTGGCTTCATACATAGTTATCCTTTCAGCCAACAGGGCCCTGAACTGATTACCTTTTCATAGACCGGACAATCTTCCTTATGGGCGCCCGGCAAGTAGCCCGTACTCATTAACCATTCGTTAACTATTTCCGGCCCGGTAAAATGAAACGTCTTTTTAAATAACCGCACCCATTCACCTAATACCATGGGGTGATGATGACCAAGCCAGGATTTGAATGACCCGTATTCCTGCTGCAACTCACGGATTACCCCGGCATTGTGAATGACCGCGTCCACCTTCCGCCTGTTGCGGATAATTCCTGCATCCGAGAGCAATCGAAGCCTTTCCGCCTCTCCGTAAGCAGCCACTTTCGAAATATCAAAGCTTTCAAAAGCCCTCCGGAAGTTTTCCTCTTTTTTCAGGATAAGTGTCCAGTTCAACCCGGCCTGATTGATCTCCATAATCAATCTTCCGAAAAGTTCATTGTCATCCTCAACGGCGAAACCATGTACATGGTCATGGTGTTTTCTGTCCGGATCACCCGGAGGCAAGTTTCTTACCTGCTCACAATAGGAGACAAGCGGGAGTTTAATCTGCATAACTTAAATTTGTATCTTAGAGCCAGTGAAACACCGACAGGAAACAACCGCTTTCTGAAACAGTTTTCCTGCGCCTGACTTACACATAGTCAAATCAAATATACCATTTTTTCATTTCACCTCAAATGGCATGGAACATAACTTCATCAATTTCAACTGGGAATGGTCGCTGCTGATACAGCTTTTTCTGGCAACTGTGCTCGGAGCCCTGGTAGGTCTGGAACGGGAGGTACACGGAAGACCGGCGGGACTCAGGACACATATACTTGTTTGTCTGGGGTCCGCACTGATTATCGTTGCTTTCGAACAACTACAGGCAAACCTGACACAGAGAGGTGCGGACCTGCTGACGATGGATCCGGCACGCGCTGCCGCAGGAGTCATCACCGGTATCGGCTTCCTGGGGGCAGGTACCATTCTTAAAGGGAAAGACCATATCATGGGGCTAACCACAGCTGCATCCGTCTGGGTAGTTGCAGCCATTGGCATCACAATCGGTCTCGGTCAGTTCTTCCTTTCCATCACCGCCACCCTCCTGGTACTATTCGCCCTGTTTGTGCTACATAAAGTGGACATTAAATCAGAGCATTACGGGGAAATATTCGTGACCGGTACAGGCGGGATCAGCTTTTACAAAAAATCCCGCAGGCACATTGACGGTCTGGGCTTCCAGATCAAAGGATACACCATCGAAGCGATCAATGATGAGGGGATCATCAAGGTGCGTTTTATGGTGAAATACAAGCAGGCCAGGATCGGGGCAAAATTAATTGAAGAGTTATTCCGGCTGGAAGGTGTGAAGGCCGTATCCTGGGATCAATAATTTTTGATCCCGGCAAAACGCCGGTTCACAAAACCATTGTCTTTGTTCAGGGAAAAAACCGGCAAATCATGTTTTACCCGGGGAAGACAGTACATTCATTTTTAGGTGAAATGCGTAAAATATGTATATTTACCCCGCCAATGTAGTTATTCATTATTTCAACCAAACAAACCATGCGCTTTAATTTTCTACCACTGTTTGCCGCTCTTTCCGGTATATTCTTCTTTACTTCCTGTGCCTCCCCGGAGAAAGACCTGGAGGAAAAGGCAGCTGAAATTCACGCTGAGGTACTCACCCTGGACAGTCATCTTGACACCCCGCTGATGCTGGGCAGAGATGGGTTTGATATCGGGGAGAAAAATGATCCTTATGACGGCGGGGGCAAACTCGATTTTCCCAGGATGGAAGAAGGAGGACTGGATGCGGTGTTCTTTGCCGTTTTCCTTGGGCAGGGACCTCTTACAGAAGAAGGATTTGAAGGGTCGCACGAACGGGCGATGAGGATTTTCGACAACATCCATCAAATGCTTGAAGTTCAACATGAGGTGGCCGAACTGGCACTGACTTCAGACGATGCCCAAAGGCTGAGGGAGGAAGGTAAATTTGCCATTTATATCGGATCCGAAAACGGCTATCCCATCGGGAATGACCTGGAATTACTTCAGAAGCATTATGACCTTGGCAGCCGTTACCTTGGACTCTCCCACTCAAGCCACAACCAGATCGCTGACTCATCCACCGACTCCAATCCACCCCTGCATGACGGCTTGTCCGATTTCGGGATGGAAGTGGTAGAGAAAATGAACCGCATCGGCATGATGGTGGATGTCGCCCACATTTCAGATGAGGCCTTTTATGATGTGCTGGAGGTAACCAGAGCACCGGTAATTGCTTCCCACTCCAATGCCCGTGCCGTCTGTGATCACCCCCGAAACCTTAATGATGACATGCTCGTTGCCCTGGCTGAGAATGGCGGTGTGTTGCAACTGTGTGTATTAAGTTCCTACGTAAAAGAGATGGAGCCGGATCCGGAAAGGGATGCCGCTTTTGATGAACTCAGGGAGAAGTGGAACAATTTTGAAGGGCTGACCGACGACGAAATGGATCAGGCCAGGGAAGAATGGAGTGCGCTTGGGACGAAATATCCCCGCCCAATGGCGACGGTGTCTGACCTGGTCGATCACGTGGATCATGTAGTAGACCTGATAGGCATCGACCATGTAGGTATCGGCACCGACTTTGATGGCGGAGGTGGACTTGAAGACTGCTTTGATGCCTCAGAGCTGGATAATATCACCCTGGAGCTGGTGAAAAGAGGATATACCAAAGAGGAGATCGAAAAAATATGGTCCGGGAACTTCCTGCGTGTTTTCAGGGATGTTGAGGCAATCGCAGCTGCTTACTGAACAAGCCCCCAATGATTATAAAAGGCGCTTTTCCATCCCGGTATCAGTGTAGGGGACAACAAAAGCGCCTTTTATTTTTTTTCTGCATGCAAAAACAGATTGATCCCCAAAGGTTCACGGATCACATGGGTGCTGTTTTCCGGAATATCCGCCTGCCTGGCAAAGCCCAGGAGCTCTTCCGCTGAACGGTGATACAGGAACCAGTCTCCAAGCACTTCCATTATTTTCCGGGAAGGGTTATCTATGTTGAAGTTGCCAATGACCATCTCGCCTCCCCTGGCCACAAACTCATAGTATCTTTTAAGTAGAAAGACAAAGTGCTTGTCTTTGAAATAATCAAACAAGCCGGC
Organism: uncultured Bacteroidales bacterium; assembly: GCA_964463915.1. Lineage (GTDB taxonomy): Bacteria > Bacteroidota > Bacteroidia > Bacteroidales > UBA7960 > PUPG01. Next base: position 8,494 of record CAYXEH010000020.1, read on the forward strand.
ACTCCACAACAGGTCATATTTCTTGTCAGGAGTATGACGAATCACATTTTTATTGTAGAAGGTCAGGTAAGACAGATTGGCTTTATGCTTTGATTTTGCATAGTCAATGGCCCGTTGGTCAAGGTCAACCAGGTCGAAGTACAGATAATTGTTTTCCGTTTCTTGAAAATACTCAAACACCTCTGTTACCGGTCCGCTTCCAAGGATCAGCACATGACGAGGCTTTCCATCAGCCTTACGGTTCAGTTTGTGCAGCATCCCGACAGCCAGTTTCTTCCGGTTAATCACGGCTACGGCAGCAGGAAGGCGATGAAAGAATTCGTCCCATTTTCTGTAGCGGGGATCGGGATTCACATATTGCTGATAAATCTTTTCAATGATGAAAAAATCACCATTGTAACCAAAGGGCTTTGTATAGGAAAAACCGATAATTGTACCCGGATGTAATATCCCACTCATAGCCTTCCTGAATGTTTCCACATCATCAGCATGGAGCTGATCGATCAGGTCCATGACCTCTTCAAAGTCCTCCGGACCAGGTCCATTCCTGTTAAAAAGCTCACGAATATAAGCCTCAGGGGAGCATTTATCAACGGATGTTTTCATAGTCATTTACCTTATTTGCCCAGCATAGCTTCAAGTAGGTCACGGTATTCATCCTCCACCATGAGCACTGTCATTTTGTCGGCCATGATCAGCTCAGGATATTTGGCAATGAAAACTTTATCAAGGTTTATCAGGTAATCTTCACTCACCCGCACAAAGGTGTTTTCGGGAAATCTTTTTTCCACCTCGTCCAGACTACCCACAACAGCCACCTTTTCATCCCTGAGGTGTACCAGGGAATGATCGCCGTCCTGCTCTACATAATATACGTTCGGCAGGTTAATTTTTTCCAGCCCCTCTTTTCCTTCCAGGATAAGCTGATTTTTGATCTTGCTGCTGGATTTAAAGAATTTATTGAACTGGTCATTTTCCATTTTTGATTGGATGTCATTCTCAAACTTGTACCGGGCAATTTCAATATTGGTCTGCAGGTCCTTTTCGGAGTAAGGTTTGATAATATAACCATAGGGAAGAGAGATTTTCGCCTTCTCAATGGTTGACACATCCGCGTTTGCAGTAAGGAAAATGACAGGCACATCATGCCTCTGCCCGATAATATTGGCAGCCTCTATACCGGTCATGTCACCCTTAAGAATGATGTCCATCAGGATCAGGTCGGGCAATTTGCGCTCAACCTCCTCAATGGCTGCCTTCCCGGATGCCACGGTTGCCTGAACATCGTAGCCCAGGCCCAGCAGACTCTCCTCAATATCGGCAGCCACCAGAAATTCGTCTTCCACTATGAGAATGTCTAATTGACTCATGATTGCAATGGTTAAATGTTAAATTGAATTGAATAACTCGTTCCCTTTGAAAAATCGTAGTCCAGTTCCCCGTCGATCTGCTGCACCAGCTTGTATACGATGCGCATACCCAGCGACCTGGATTTCTCGACTTTGAATTCCGGATCCATGCCCACCCCGTCGTCCATTACCTGCAGCCTGAATTTCTTATTGTCTGTCCGGTGAAGCACAATTTTGACCGCTCCCTGCGCCCTGCCCACAAAAGCATGTTTGAAGGAGTTGGATATCAGCTCATTGATAACCAGACCACAGGGTATTCCGATATCAAGAGGCAGGAACACATCTTCCACATCATAATGAATCTTCACCTTCTCCTGCATATCTGAATAGGTCCTTACCAGGTTGCCCACCAGACTTTTTACATAATTATGAAACTGGATATTGGCCAGGTTCTCGTTTTGGTAGAGGTTCTCATGCACCAGGGCCATGGAACGGATCCGGTTGCGGCTTTCAGCCAGTACAGTCTGTAACTTGGGATCATCCACAAGGCGCTCCTGCATTTTCAGTATGCTGGAGATGATCTGCATATTGTTTTTCACCCGGTGGTGTACTTCCTTAAGCAACACTTCTTTTTCGTCCAGTGATCTTTTCAGGTTCTTTTCAGCCACACGGCGTCTGATCTCCTTTTCGGCCAATGACTTTTTCAGCAGAATATTTCCGGCCATTTCATCAATGAGCGCATAGAGCTTTACGGGGTTTACCGGTTTGATCAGGTAGCCGTTCACCCCCAGATTAATGGCCTCCAGAAAGTACTCCTTAATGCTGTAGGCCGACATAACCATCACCTGGACATCGGATGATTGCTTCCTGATCTCCCGGATCATTTCCAGGCCGTTCATGATCGGCATGCTGATATCGGTGATAATCAAATCAGGATTGTGCTCCCGGAATATGTCGAGCCCTTCCTGTCCGTTCTCAGCAACAAAAAACTGTGCGGTGCGGTTCTTCAGCCTCTTCTGATAGAGGTTGCGTACCGATTCATTGTCCTCCACAAACAACAAAGAGATATTGTGCGGAAGGTGGGAGTCTGTATGCGCATCAATATTGGACATCTTGTGATTTGTCTGATTGAAAATGCCTGGCGATCATCTCCATCAATTCCTTTATCTCAAAGGGCTTGGCAATGTAGTCATCACAACCGGCCCTGATACTTTCCTCCCGGTCGCCATCCATGGCATACGAGGTCTGGGTAATTACCGGTAGGTCAGGCCGGATTTTTTTTATTTGCCGGGTAGCCTCATACCCATCCATTATGGGCATTCGCACATCCATTAAGACCAGGTCAATTTGCTGATCTTTGTTGCATTCTTCCACCGCTTCCTGCCCGTTCTTCGCCCACAGCAACTCCACTCCGGTTTTTTTCAGTGCCGTTTTAATAAGCAGATAATTGGTTGAGACATCTTCTGCCACAAGTATTACTTTATTACTCCAATTGGTATCCATGGTGGTATTGTCTACTTTAAAATTCTTAAATAACGACTGAGTTCCTTGTTGAAACGGAATGGTAAAGCTAAATGTAGAGCCCTCTCCCGGCGTGCTGTCTACCCATATTCTTCCTCCCATCAGCTGAACGAACGCCTCTGAGATGGCCAATCCCAAACCGGCACCCTCAAATTCCGGGCGATGGGTCAGATTTGCCTGCATAAAACGGTTAAATATATCTTCCTGGTCTTCCTCTTTGATCCCCACACCAGAATCTTTCACATAACACAACAGGCTATGGGTCCGCAACACATAACCCACCTCAACCATCCCTTTATTGGTGAATTTAAATGCGTTGCTTATGAGATTAATAAATATCTGTTTCAGCCTGGTCCGGTCAGCAATGATCACATCATCTCCCTCCTTCAGACTATTGTATATTGTCAGTTTAATCTTTCCCTCCTTTACCTTGCTGTTACCACGAAATAAAACACTGACCTCATCGACGAGGTGGTTCAGGGAAAATTCGCTATTCTGAATATTCAGCATCCCCACCTCTATCTTTGACAGATCAATAATATCATTAATCAAAGATAAGAGGTGCGTACCATTTTTGTTGATAATTTCCACAAACTCCCTCCGCTCCTCTTCATTTTCTGCCTCAAGTAAGAGTTGCGAAAAACCAAGGATCCCGTTCATGGGTGTACGGATCTCATGACTCATATTTGCAAGAAAAGCAGATTTCAGCTTGTCAGACTGCTCTGCCTGCTCTTTGGCTTTACGCAACTGAGCAGTGCGGTCCTGGACTTTTTTCTCGAGGTTCTGATTGGCTTGTTCTACTTCCGCTTTACGGTCATCCAACTCCTGATTCAGATAAAAGTCACGTCTGGCAAAATATTCAATATTGTAAGCGGCAAACATCCCGATCAGGTTGGCAGCCACGTAGAAAAAATTATTGTTGATGATCAGTTCCGGATCAGATCCTGAGAAAAAGATGGCACCGATATTGTAAACGATCACCGTCAGCCATCCGGCGATGGTGGCATAGAAAAACCGCAGTTTGATGAAAAAATATCCCGCAGAAAAAATCAGCATCATCCCCCCGTAATAGGCGTAATTCTCCGGTTCTGCCACCAGCATGAGGGTAATTCCGGTTCCGGCTATCACAAAAGAAACCAGCAACAGGGTCTGCCAGTATTTTTTAAAAACCGGGAAAAAGGAAAGGATAAACACCAATAATAAGACAGGAATCACTATCCCGAAACGGATCAGGTAGAAAGACTGTTTTAGCTCGGGAACAATGATCGAGTCAAGATATCCGAAACCAGCATACAATAAAATCAGGAGCAGGAAAGCAGTCCGGAACTGCAACAGGGAATCCCTGAAATACTTGTTTAAAAACTCCGGTTCACGGCCGTCATGAAAAGCAAGGGTAACAGGATGAAGATCGATCTCTTCAACCCCATTGTGACGTTGCTTGAATAAAGACGAAGCCAGACTGTTCACTATGGATCGATTATGCCTGTTACAGGCAATGCCTAAATAGCAAAAATACAAGATTTTCTCAAACTCCTGCTTCTTATAGGAATAAAGCTGCAAAAAAGGTATTCAGCACCTCAAAACTAAAAGAAATACGCTTTTTCCTTATATTTGCCCCTTCATTTTTTTAACCGCCGATATCTGCAAGTTATATTATGCTGGCTCAGACTTTCTTTGAAGTTTTTTACACGAATATTATGGCCACTACATGGCTGGAGCTTGTAGCGGTTACCTTCGGCATATTGAGTGTTTGGTTTGCACGGCAGGCCAACCTCCTTGTATACCCGACCGGGATCATCAGTACTGTTATTTATATATACATATGTTTTAACATTCAACTTTATGCCGACATGGGGATCAACATCTTTTACACCAGCATGAGTATATACGGCTGGTATGTGTGGACCCGGAAAGATGAACAAAAACAACATATCCCTATACGCTGGAACACCAGAAAGGAGCAGAAAACCGGGCTGGCCCTCATCCCTGTACTTTATGTAATTATTTTCGCACTTCTCTACATTTTTAAGCAGGACGATCCGGAATATATGACCTCCTACATTCCTTACGTGGATTCCTTCACCACAGCCATTTTTCTGATTGGCATGTGGTACATGGCCCGTAAGAGAATTGAAAACTGGATCTACTGGATCGCCGGCAACATCATCTCCGTACCCCTTTATTTTGTTAAAGGACTGGTATTCACAAGCTTCCAGTTTTCCATTTTTCTCATCCTGGCGGTATTGGGACTACTACAGTGGATTAAAATGTACAATGAAGGCCGGACACGTGAACAAAAATTTATTGATGACATTCTACCCATTCAGCCGGAGAAGAAAGAATAAAAACCAGCCTCCATGTGCTCTGTTTTTTCAGGTCCGCTCATCAACACTTCCCGGTCATCAACACACGAAGCATAATAACAGCCAGGACACGGGTAGTCATTCAGCCCGGCGGTTATACTCGTTCATGGTCCTTGCCACACCCTGTAATCCAAAACTTAGTATCATATCACAACAAGTCTCAATCTTCGGACCAATCAACTCCATTTCCTCAGAAGTCCACTTGCCCAGCACGTATTGAGACTGAAAACCCCGCGGGTAATTATCCCCGATGCCAAAACGCAAACGTGCAAAGTTGCTTGTTCCAATGGCATCAATGATGTCCGCAAGCCCATTGTGGCCGCCAGCCCCCCCTTTTGGACGGAGCCTTAGTGTACCCAGTGGCAGGGCCACATCATCGGTGATTACCAGAAGGTTCTCCAGGGGAATCTTCTCCTTATTCATCCAATAAAGAACCGGCCGGCCGCTGCGATTCATAAACGTGGAAGGTTTCAACATAAAAAAACTACGTCCTTTATGGCGAAAAGAAGCCATATCTCCATAACGGGCGGGAGAAAAAACCGTTTCACGCTTTTCTGCCAACCGGTCAACTACCATGAATCCGATATTATGTCGGGTAGAGTCATATTCGGGTCCAATATTTCCAAGTCCGGCAATCAGGTACTTCATCAGAACTTTTTTTTCAAAAATAAACAAATAAGGCATAAGACCTGTAATGGCCCTATGCCTTATGCGGAAAACTGTATATGTTTTAAGACAGGTTATTCCTCTTTTTCACCTTCTTCACCTTCGCTTTCTTCGCCTTCACCTTCTTCACCTTCGCCCTCTTCTTCTTCGGTCTCTGCCGGTGCCATCATAGCAGCCCTGGCAGATTTCACCATCACCACCACAGAACTCTCGGGATCAAGGAATTCAACATCATCCAGCTCCAGGTTGCCTACGGTCACAGAGTCACCAATGTCCAGGGAGGAGATATCGATGTCGATCTCTGCCGGCAATTTAGCGGGCATAGCCATCACATCCAGACGCCTGCGTTTGGTAAGGAGTTTTCCGCCGGCGATAACACCGGGACTGTCACCAACCACGTTGATCGGAATGGCCATTTTAACCGGTTTGTCGGGGAAGATCTCCAGAAAATCAGCATGGAGGATCTTTTCAGTTACAGGATGAAACTGGATATCCTGCAATACTGCCTCCATTTTTTTTCCGTTGATATCAAGTTGAACGATGCAGGCATCGGGGGTATAAACAATGTCCTTAAAATTCTTTTCTGAAGTAAAGAACTGGATCTGTTCCTTTCCCCCGTAAACAACGCAAGGCACATTGCCTTCCCTGCGTAAACGCTTCGCATCTTTTTTCCCTACGTTCTCGCGCGGAGAACCGCTAACAGATACTTTTTTCATTTGTTTACGGATTAAGTTATTTGATAATGAACAGGTTACTTTCTGCAACCCTCAAAAAACAGACCGCAAAGATAATGAATTAAACAAAGCCGGCAAAAAATTATGAAAGACAGGTTTTTAGAGTATAGTGGAAAACTCAAAATGAGAACTGATCGACTCATGATTGTGTACCCGCTGAATCACATCCGCAAAAAGCTGTGCAGAAGAAAGCACGGTGACTTTCGGGCATTCCCTTGTCAGCGGAATGGTATCAGACACAATCACCTCTTCAAACACACTGTTGGCAATACGGTCAAAGGCCTTGTCGCTGAACACGGCATGTGTACAGATGGCTCGTACACTGTTTGCCCCCTTTTCCAGCATCATGGCACCGGCTTTGGTGATGGAGCCTGCCGTATCAATGATGTCATCCACCAACACCACATCACGACCCTTCACATCCCCGATAAGGGTCATCCGCTCCACCTCATTGGCCTTTTCCCGCTGTTTATAACAGATCACCAGCTCACTGTTGAGAAATTTGGCATATGCTCCTGCGCGACGGGTACCACCGGTATCGGGCGAGGCCATCACCAGGTTGGGGAGATTAAGTTTTTTCAGGTATGGGACAAAAATAGCAGAAGCGTACATATGATCTACAGGCACATCAAAAAAGCCCTGTATCTGGTCGGCATGCAGGTCCATGGTAATCACCCGGTTCACCCCGGCCGCCACCAGTAAATTAGCGATGAGTTTTGCACCAATAGACACCCTGGGCTTATCCTTGCGGTCCTGCCGGGCAAACCCGAAATAAGGGATTACCGCGACGACTTGTTTGGCAGAAGCACGTCTTGCGGCATCAATCATCAGCAACAACTCCATGAGGTTATCAGACGGAGGGATGGTACTCTGGACAATGAATACGTCATTACCCCTTAGTGTTTCTTCGAATGAAGGCTGAAATTCACCATCAGCGAACCGTTGTACCATCTCTTTACCCAGTGGTTTGCCATAATTCTCGGCAATTTTCTCCGCCAGTACACGGGATTTGGAGCCAGAAAATATCTTTACCACAGAAGCCATGAGCTGAAATTTTTGGTGAGAAATACGCTTTGCGTTGACAAAAATAGGAATAATAACCGCACACCACATCTCCACCAGGAGGTAATTTGGAATTTTTTTGCCAGGTTCAACAAATTGCGTAAATTTGCCGTCTCCAAATACCCAACCCATGCCCGGGTGGCGGAATTGGTAGACGCGTTGGTCTCAAACACCAATGGTAGCAATACCGTGTCGGTTCGATCCCGACCCCGGGTACCAGGAACGCCCCGTTTTATGCGGGGCGTTTTTTTATTCATGCTGGAGGGTTTCTGCCGGATTACGCCGCATGATTCGCCAGGCGTGATAACCAACAGCCATATAAGTAACAAGAAACGCCACAGATGCGGCCAGCAAGAAAGGCCATATGGTGAGGCCGGCATTGTGGGCAAAGCCTCCGAGCCATCTGTCCATGGCATACCAGGCAAGGGGGACCGCAATGGCAAAAGCAATTACCAGCAGCCAGGCAAACTCCCGGTTCAGCATGAGTAAAGGCTATTTTAATATTGAGATTCATTTAGCTGTTGTTGTTTGCTGAGGGTTTCGTTTCATATTTTTCAATACTTCTGCAAAATATATGTACCACCACATAATTATCAAACAACATGCTAAAAGATTATTTGCACTCACCTTCAGATTGTTATAAGTTTTACTCTTCAAATACGAATGTGCGCTAACGGGCATCCCTGTTCACAGCCCCACATATAAGGCTTTATATATAAGGCTTTACATACGCATCTGGTCATATAAGCCCGGTTACGTTTGGATTCGAAGGATAATTTTCTTATCTTAGCTATTCCTGAGTATTTTTGAACCACAAAAAAAACACTGTCATGACACACACATTACCCAAACTGCCTTATTCCCCTGAGGCACTCGAACCTCACATCTCAAAAAAAACCATTGAGTACCATTACGGGAAACATCACATGACCTATGTAAAAAAACTCAATGACCTGATTCCGGGCACTCCTTTCGAAGAATCAAGCCTGGAAGAGATTATTCAAAAAGCGGACGGTGGCATATTCAACAATGGGGCCCAGGTGTGGAATCATACCTTTTACTGGGAGAGTTTCTCCCCGAATGGTGGCGGAGAACCTCAGGGAAAACTAAAAGCAGCCATAGAGGATGATTTTGGCTCTTTTGAGAAATTCAAAGAAGAATTTACCGGGGCAGCCACTACCTTATTCGGATCCGGTTGGACATGGCTGGTCAGGAATGAGGACGGGAAACTGGAAATCGTGAAAATGAGCAATGCAGGGAATCCGCTCCGTGACGGGAAAACCCCCCTTCTGACATGCGACATGTGGGAGCATGCATTTTACCTTGATTACCAGAACAGAAAACCCGAATACCTGGCTGCATTCTGGAAAATCGTCGACTGGAACAAAATTGCCAGCCGGTTATAAAAAAAACCTTCCCCATCCATTATATCGACAGGATGGCGATGTAAATAAAGTTAAGGGCTGTTAAAATGTGTTAAGCATGGGTTTAATCTTTATTTCCATCTTACCTTTGTAGAGAGGGTTCAACCATTCTGGTTTTATAATAGATGAAAAAAAGATTTATCATACTGGTGGTAATTGCGATCACCATTGCGCTGGTAGGATTACTTGGCATCCAACTTTATTGGATACGGAATGCTGTGGCGATCAAAGAGGTGAATTTTGACCGTGGGGTCAGTGAGGCGGCCACCAGGGCGATCAGCCAGTTCAACAAACAGGAACTTGCCCGTAAAATGATGGAGCAGCAGGAACACAACCAGCACCTGAACCAGCTGTCACAAATGCTTGACTCCCTCAACCAGCTTTACTACAACCGCATCTTTTCCCAACAGGGGGAAGCTGCCCAACAAGGGCGTACTTCCGGGATTCTGCAGGCCGAGATCGATATGCCGCTCAGCGGACAATTGAGTAACCGGCAGCAATCCAGTGCTTCTGACACTTCCATAGTGATTAGCGGACGCAGCAGGTATCCGGGCACTGCTCCAGGTTATCTTCCTGACAACAGGCGGCAGGGCTCCAATGATCCGTTCAGCAGATTTTTCGAAAGAAGTCAGATCATCAATGACCTGTTTGATGAGTTGTTTTCCCGCAGGTACACCTTTCAGGTCACCAATGAAAGCAGTATTTCCTCCCTGGACTCACTATTGGGTGAAGAACTTTCCAGACAGGGAATAAGAACGCCCTACGAGTTCGGAATATACAATCCGGCGGGGCATGCCCTTGTTAGAGAAAAAACGGGCAACCACAGCCAGCAACTGCTCGAAAGTCCTTATGCCTTTCAGCTTTTCCCCAACGACATCTTTATGAATCCCGAGTACCTCCTGCTACATTTTCCACAGCAGGAAAGATACATTCTTTCACAGATGAACACCATGCTTGGCACCTCCATTGTCCTGCTCCTGGTAATCATCTCCTCATTCGCCATTACCATCCTTACCATTATCAGGCAGAAAAAGCTCTCCGTCATGAAAAATGACTTTATCAACAACATGACCCATGAGCTGAAAACCCCCATTTCGACCATTTCACTTGCCTGTCAGGCTCTGAGCGATCAGGATGTACAAAAATCAGAGAACCTTTACCAGAATTATATCAATGTAATTAACGAGGAAAACCAGCGCCTGGGGCTGTTGACAGAGAAAGTACTACAAACTGCACTCATCGAAAAAGCAAAGATCAGGCTGAATACGACCGGATTGGACCTTCATGACCTGATCGAAAACGCCATCCAGAAAATCGGGATACAGGTGGAGGCAAGACATGGGAAAATCACCACGCATTTCGATGCGGACTATAGTTTTGTTCAGGGAGATAAAGTTCACCTGACCAATGTATTCTCCAACCTGCTGGACAACGCGAACAAGTACTCGCCGCACAACCCGCAGATCACCGTTACAACCAAAAACAGCAGCCACGGGATCATTGTCCATATAGACGACCAGGGGGTCGGGATCAGCCAGGCCAATCAAAAGAAAATTTTTGATAACTTGTACCGGGTTTCAACTGGAAATGTACATGACGTTAAAGGTTTCGGACTGGGGCTGAGTTATGTAAAGGCCATTGTCGAGAAACATGGCGGTCATATCTCCCTGGAGAGCGAACCCAACAAAGGCAGCCGGTTCACAGTCTTCATCCCCTTTGCTTATAACGCCAAAGGGAATGAACAGACCAACAACTAATGAAACTGAACCCCATGGAAAAGTCAAACATTAAAATTCTGCTGGCCGAAGATGATCCGAACCTCGGCACCATTCTGAAAGCCTATCTTGAGGCCAAAGGTTTTCCCACCACATTATGTGTTGACGGACAGGAAGCTTATGAAGCCTACCTGAAAGACAATTTCTCATTTTGTGTACTGGATGTGATGATGCCGGTCAAGGATGGCTTCACGCTGGCAAAGGAGATCAGAAAAGTAGACAAGAAAGTTCCTATCCTTTTTCTGACTGCAAAGAATATGCAGGATGACATTCTGGAAGGGTTGAAGATCGGAGCAGACGATTACATAACCAAACCTTTCAGCATGGAGGAACTGCTGCTGCGCATCACCGCAATTCACCGGCGCACCTACGATGAGAAACCCGGTGATTCCGACAAAACCTTGTTCCGGATAGGGAAGTATACCTTTGACTATGCCAGGCAGGTACTGAAACATGATAACAGTGAGGAAAAACTCACTTCCAAGGAAGCCCAGTTACTTAAAATGCTCTGTGACAGGGCCAATGATGTACTTGACCGCTCAGAAGCACTGAATAAAATCTGGCTGGACGACAATTACTTCAATGCAAGAAGTATGGATGTATACATCGCCAAGTTGCGCAAATACCTGAAAGACGATCCGGAGGTGGAGTTACTGAATGTGCATGGAAAAGGCTTTAAGCTGCTCATCCCCGAGGGAGAAAGCCCTTGATCAAAACCGAGCCGATGAGTCAGTCAGCGTTTTTTCCCGGGCAACGCCGGATAATAATGAAACTGCCGGGCCTGTATGATCTTGTAAAGATCTGGAATCCTTCCTGGTTTCAGGGCAACAGAAGAAAAAGAAACTTTTTTGAAGGATGGTATATCAAACTGGTTAGCGCCTGCGACAACCATATCTGGTCATTTATTCCCGGGGTTTCCTTTAATCATGAAGACGATCATGCCTTTATCCAGGTGATCAACGGCAAAACCGGTGAAACCTGGTACTTCCGGTTTCCGACAGAGTCATTCGTTTTTTCAAAAAATGATTTCCACCTGAAGTTCGGTGACAACGAAGTTTCCCGCAACCATATCAGGTTAAATCTCCGATCACCTGAAGGCCACTTCCAGGGCGAAATATCCTTTACAGGACAGACCCCTCTGAACGCCACGCTTTTCAGGCCCGGCATCATGGGGTGGTACCGTTATGTCCCCTTCATGGAATGCTACCACGGTGTAGTGAGCATGAATCATTCTCTTCAGGGACAGTTGAACCTAAATGGGCATCCGGCTGATTTTCATAACGGGAAAGGCTATATTGAAAAAGACTGGGGGACATCAATGCCCCAGGCATGGATATGGATGCAGTCGAACCACTTTCACACGGAAAATACCTCTTTCATGCTTTCTTTGGCCAATATCCCCTGGGTGGGGAAAAGCTTCCCCGGGTTTCTGGGGTTTTTCCTGCATAATAACCAACAACATCTTTTTGCCACCTACAATGGCGCAAAAATTACCAGGCTGGAAATCAGAGACAGGGAATTATTCCTGACCATTGAAAGAAAAGAACTTAGGATAGACATCCGGGGAGAACAAGGAAAAACCATTCCGGGCAAAGGAGAACATGCGGGAGCACTAAAGGCGCCCCACCAGGGGCAAATGGACAGGGTTATCCACGAAAATCTCAGCGCGAATCTGCACCTTACTGTCACACACAAAAGCGGCACTCTCCTTTTTGAAGGGACAGGCAGACACGCAGGGCTGGAAATGATCGGGGATGTAACAAGCCTGCGGCCATGAACATATTCCCTTACACCTTGTTCATATTTTAAGGAAATCATCACAAAGTTTTTGAATAAAACGTGCTTGTTTGCTATCTTTGCAATTCAATTTTAAATTGGTCTAAATAAGATCGCCGTGATGCGTTTTTACACTGGCAGCCAAAGAACGATCCTGCATGGAAGATAAGAACAATGACATACTGAATGAAGTAACCGGTTCAGATTACAAATACGGTTTTTACACCGATATCGACATGGACCAGGCACCTCCCGGGCTCACCGAGGATACCATTCGTTTTATTTCCGCAAAGAAAAATGAGCCTGAGTTTATGCTGGATTTTCGCCTGAAGGCTTTTCGTCACTGGCAAACATTGCAGGAGCCGGACTGGGCCCATGTGGAGTATCCGCCCATCAACTATCAGGATAAGATTTATTATTCGGCCCCCCGAAAAAAGCCCAAATACGAGAGTATGGAAGAGGTGGATCCGGAACTCCTTGAAACCTTTGACAAGCTGGGCATCCCCCTGGATGAGCGCAAGAAACTGGCAGGAGTGGCCGTTGATGCCGTGATGGACAGCGTGTCGGTGGGCTCCACATTTAAAAAGACCCTCTCAGAACAAGGGATCATTTTTTGCTCCTTCAGCGAAGCCGTGCAGAAATACCCCGACCTGGTAAAAAAATACATGGGCAGCGTGGTGCCTTATAAGGACAACTTTTTTGCAGCCCTGAACTCGGCCGTGTTCAGTGACGGTTCATTCGCTTATATCCCCAAAGGGGTGAAATGTCCGCTGGAATTATCCACCTACTTCCGCATCAACGCAGCCAATACCGGGCAATTCGAACGAACCCTCATCGTAGCCGAAGAAGACAGTTATGTCAGTTATATGGAAGGATGTACGGCACCCATACGTGACGAACATCAATTGCATGCAGCCATTGTAGAGATCGTTGCCCACAAAGATGCCGAAGTTAAATATTCCACCGTTCAGAACTGGTGGCCAGGTGACAAGGAAGGCAAAGGCGGCGTATACAATTTCGTTACCAAACGCGGGATATGCGAAGGAGATAATGCTAAGATATCCTGGACCCAGGTGGAGACAGGATCTGCCATTACCTGGAAATATCCCAGCCTGATATTGAAAGGCGACCGCTCGACCGGGGAATTTTACTCTGTAGCCGTGACCAACAAGCGTCAGCAGGCCGACACGGGCACCAAAATGATCCATCTGGGGAAAGACACCAAAAGCACCATCATCAGCAAAGGGATCTCTGCCGGAAGAAGCAACAACAGCTACCGCGGCCTGGTAAAAACCAGCCGAAAAGCAGATAATGCCCGGAATTTTTCCCAGTGTGACTCTCTGCTCCTCGGTGACCAGTGCGGAGCACACACTTTCCCTTATATCGAGGTAGGCAACCGGTCATCGGTCGTGGAGCACGAAGCAACCACCAGTAAGATATCTGAAGACCAGCTTTTTTACTGCCTGCAAAGAGGAATTGACATGGAAGGAGCCATCGGCCTGATCGTCAATGGCTATGCCAAAGAGGTGCTTTCAAAACTTCCCATGGAGTTCGCCGTGGAGGCACAAAAGTTGTTGTCGGTGAGCCTGGAGGGAAGCGTAGGGTAGTCGTGGCTTCGCCACTCCGGTTAGTCGGGTGCTTCGCACCCTCCGGTTGTTGGTTCTCAGGGGCGGAGGATTATGGGGGTAGCCCTTAGGCAGTGGACGGGGCGTTGATGGTTGTTGGTTGTTGGTTCGCATGGGCTACGGTAACCACGAACCAACAGGGGGCGAAGCCCCCGAAACCAATTAACCATGGGTGCGAAGCACCCGGATGGCAGATTAGTTATTAATGAGACCCCGCAGGGGTCAAACATTCGTAAAAGATATGACTATGTTAACAATAAAAGACCTGAGTGTTTCCGTGCACGGAAAAACCATTGTAAAAGGGTTGAACCTGGAGGTCAATGAAGGCGAAGTTCACGCCATTATGGGACCCAATGGTTCCGGCAAGAGTACGCTGGCATCCGTAATAGCTGGCAGGGAGATCTTTACCGTGGAAAGCGGGGAGATCACCTACCTGGGACAAAACCTGTTTGACATGCCGGCTGAGGAGCGTGCCAGAGAAGGGATTTTTATGGGGTTTCAATACCCGGTGGAAATTCCCGGGGTCAGCATTGCCAATTTCATGCGCACTGCCCTGAACGAAAAACGCAAGCACCTTGGGCTTGATCCCTTAACAGGAGCCGAATTCCTGAAGCTGATGGAAGAAAAGAAAAAAATGGTGGACATCCATTCGAAACTGACTAACCGTGCTGTGAACGAAGGATTCTCAGGCGGGGAAAAGAAAAAGAATGAGATTTTTCAGATGGCACTGCTTGAACCCCGTCTGGCCATCCTGGACGAAACGGACTCAGGGCTTGACATCGATGCCCTGAAAGTGGTCGCCAACGGGGTGAATAAGCTCAAAAGGGAAGACAATGCCACCATCGTGATCACCCACTACCAGCGACTACTCGATTACATTGTGCCAGACTTTGTACATGTATTGTATGACGGACGCATTATAAAAAGCGGACCAAAAGAACTGGCAATGGAACTGGAAGAAAAAGGGTATGACTGGATAAAACAGGAAATGTAAACCTTCATGGATACCTTACAAACAACATTATTTAAAGACAGGCTGCTGGAGCTTTACCAACAGGAGCAGGAAGCCATCCGGGGAAATGCCACACCTTTCGTGAACAGGCTGCGCAAGCATGCCCTTACGCGATTCCGTGAAAAAGGCTTCCCTGACACCAGCCAGGAAGACTGGCGGTTTACTGATCTGTCTCCGTTGTTAAACACAGAGTTTGCATTCGATTTCAGCAACCAAAGCCGTCATATGGACGTGGATAAAATATTCACCTGTGACGTTTATGACCTTGATACCTTCAGTATTACATTGCTGAACGGATGGTTTGTGTATAAGCATGCTCCCCTGACCCAACTGCCTGACGGCACCATTATCGGAAGCCTGGCCAAAGCCATGGAAGTTTATCCTGAGCTGGTAGATCATTATTACGGGAAAGCGGTTAAAATGGAGGCCCATACACTGGCTGCCCTTAACACGGCCTTCGCACAGGACGGTTTATTTATCTACGTGCCGGAAGGAGTCAAAGTAGAGAAACCAATCCAACTGATCAACATTGTCAATGCGGAACAGCCCGTCTTTTTCCAACCACGCCATCTGATCATTGCTGAGAACAACACGGAACTGACACTGGTGCATTGCGACCACTCCTTAACCCATAACATCAGCTTTACCAATACGGTAATGGAAACCTATGCCGGAGAAGGAGCAGCAGTATCCCATTATAAAATTCAAAACAAGGGCCGTAATTCCGCCCTGGTAACCAATAACTTCTTTCACCAGGAAGCATCCAGCAAACTTTACAGCAATATCATTACGCTGAACGGGGGGTTCAGCAAAAACATTGTGGATGTGGCCATTGCAGGCACCAACTGCCAGTCTGAACATTATGGACTATATCTTGTAGACAACAACCAGCATGTAGACAACCAACTCTACATTGACCATCGGGAATCCTCCTGCTACAGCAATCAGTTGTACAAAGGGATCCTGGATGATGAAGCCACGGCTGTGTTCTCGGGTAAAGTGATGGTACAAAGACATTCCCAGCAAACCGAAGCCCATCAGAACAATCACAACATACTGCTTACCGATGAGGCCAGGGCCAACACCCAGCCACACCTGGAAATTTACGCGGACGATGTGAAATGTTCACACGGAGCCACAGTAGGGCAGCTGGATCCTGAAGCCATGTTTTACATGCGTTCACGCGGGCTTTGCGAACGATCAGCCAGGCAATTGATGATGATCGCTTTTGCCGGTGAAGTGGTCAGCAAAATAAAAATCAATGCCCTGCGCGAACGGATTCATCACCTGGTTGAGAAAAGACTGAAGGGTGAGTTATCGATCTGTGACCAGTGTATGCTGCATTGCAACAGCAAGGAACCCACTACCTTCAACATCGACCCCAGCAAATTATAAACCAAAAACACCTGCGCTGTGAGTACGATTGATCAACTACGTAAACAGTTTCCCATCCTTTCCAGGGAGGTCAATAACCGCCCCCTGGTCTATTTTGACAATGCCGCCACCACTCAGAAACCGGAGGCAGTCATTGAGCGGATCCGGAATTATTACGAATCCGAAAACAGCAACATCCACCGGGGCGCACACTTTTTAAGCCAGGTGGCCACAGACGCCTATGAGCAGGCGAGAAAAACCACAGCTTCCTTCATCAATGCAGCACACCCTCATGAGGTGGTGTTTACCCGGGGTACCACAGAATCCATCAACCTGGTGGCCCATTCTTTTTGCAAGCAGTTCCTGAAGCCCGGCGACGAAATCCTGATTTCGGCCATGGAACATCACTCCAACATTGTCCCATGGCAGATCGCCTGCCAGGAACGCCAGGCAATGCTTAAAGTGATCCCCATTGACCAGAAAGGGCAACTCATGATGTCTGAATACCCCAAGTTGCTTAGTGAGAAAACCAGGCTGGTGGCCATCACCCATGTAAGCAATGCACTTGGCACCATCAATCCTGTCAGGGAGATCATTGAAACTGCCCACCGGCAAGACATCCCCGTGCTGGTTGACGGTGCACAGGCCACACCCCATATGGCCGTGGACGTGCAGGCACTTGATTGTGATTTTTACTGTTTTTCCGGGCACAAGATGTACGGCCCCATGGGGATTGGCGTATTGTACGGCAAAGAAAAGTGGCTGGAACAAATCCCCCCCTATCAGAGTGGTGGTGAAATGATCAAAGACGTGAGTTTCGAAAAAACCACCTATAACGACCTGCCCTTTAAGTTTGAGGCAGGCACCCCCAATGTGCCCGGAGTGCTGGGCCTGGAAGCTGCCATGAGTTTTATCAGCGAAGCAGGGCATGATAAAATTTCCGTCCATGAAAGCGACTTGCTGCAATACGCTTTTGAGGCACTCAAAAGCTTTGGCGGGATCCGTTTCATCGGGACCCCGGAACACCGGGCGGGTGTGATCTCATTTCTGCTGGGCGACATTCACCCCTATGACGCAGGTACCATTCTTGACAAACTGGGGATTGCGGTGCGGACCGGCCATCACTGTGTGCAGCCCGTGCTCGACTATTTCAACATTCCGGGAACCATACGCATATCCTTTGGTCTGTATAATACACGACAGGAGGTGGATACACTTATAAAGGCTCTGGGCACTGTCAGGGAGATGTTCGGATAATTTCCCCACCGGCCATGCAAGCTGCCCTGAAACATATAGAAGAACATCCTGATGCAACCAGGCCTTTCATCAATGACCAAACAAAAGAAAAATGACCACCATTAAAGAACAGGAACAAAAGATCATCAGTGATTTTGAGATGTTTGATGACTGGATGGATAAATATAACTATATCATCGAACTGGGTAAATCCATTCCGCCAATCAAAGAAGAATACAAAACCGATAAATACCTGATCAAAGGTTGCCAGTCGCGGGTGTGGCTTCATGCCGATTACCGGGACGGAAAAGTGATTTACACAGCCGACAGCGATGCCCTTATCACCAAGGGAATCGCCGCACTGCTGATCGAGGTCCTTTCCGGTCAGCCTCCCAAAGATATTGTGGAGGCCGAGTTATCCTTCATTGATGAGATCGGTCTGAAGGAGCATCTGTCACAGACCCGTTCCAATGGCCTGGTGAACATGATCAAGCAAATGAAACTGTATGCACTGGCTTTCCAGAAAATGTAACAACCGGGGCCGGCTTCATCCCATTTAAATACGATCCTTATGCAGCAACCATCAAATCCCCCGCAAGAAGCGCAGGTCATTGACGCCCTTAAAACAGTATTTGACCCTGAAATCCCCGTCAATGTGTATGACCTGGGGCTTATCTACAACATCAGTATTGACCGGGAAGAAGGTGTGGTGGATGTCACCATGACACTAACCAACCCCAATTGCCCGGTAGCCGATGAAATGCCGGACAGGGTAGAAGAAGCTGTTGAACAGGTGGAAGGCGTCAGAAAAGTACGGATTGATTTGGTATTTGATCCGCCCTGGTCGACAGACAATATATCGGAGGCCGCAAAGCTTGAACTGGGTTTGCTTTGATTGGGAGAACGGCCTTATGCAATTGCTCTGATTGGGATTGTCTTATGGGCAGTGCGTTGATTGAGATTGTTTTATGCGGTCATTATAATTGGGATTGCCCATAGGGTTTGCACTGATGCTGCCGCACTTATCCCATAATCCAAATCTGTCGATACCAGATCGGAAACATTCCCTGGCAGGTGATTTCACTTACATATAATTTTTGCAGGAAGAAAAAAGGTTGTATTTTTGGCGGTATAACCAATGAAACACTAGTTGTACTCACTAAATCCCCGAACAATGAATATTCCAGACAACCTTAAGTACACCAAAGACCATGAATGGGTAAAAATTGAAGGTGATACCGCGACCATAGGCATAACCGACTTTGCCCAGAGCGAACTCGGAGATGTTGTGTTCGTAGAGGTCGACACTGAAGGAGAAAATCTTGACAAAGAGGAAACTTTCGGAACCATCGAAGCCGTAAAAACAGTATCAGACCTTTTTATGCCCCTTGGCGGAGAGATCACCGAATTCAACGAAACACTTGAATCCGCTCCTGACACAATCAATAAGGATCCCTACGGCAAGGGCTGGATCATCAAAATTAAGATTGCAGACCAGTCAGAAGCAGATGACCTGCTTGATGCCGGACAATACAAGGACCTGGTAGACGCCTGACAGGGCAGAGCCATTTACCCACACATGCGTGCAAACCATCAGATTTTTTATTCCTGCCATATTATGGGTGATGGTCATATTGCTCGTCACAGGCTATCCGGGAGGAAATATACCGGATAACGAGTTACTGAAAATTCCATACCTGGACAAAGTAATTCATTTTGCGCTTTTTGCCGGATTGGGGACCTTACTTGTATATGGCTTCAAAAAGAAATACCCGCAAGAAAAGCTCAGCAGCAAACAACTGATATTGTGCATTGCCCTCGGAGTAATTTACGGCATATTAACAGAATTTTTCCAGTATTGTTGCCTGAGTGATCGTCATGGCAATTTGCCCGACATCCTGGCAAATGGATTTGGAACGATTTTTGGGGTGGTTTTAACGGCACAATTGTTCAAAAAAATGATTGACTTTCAGGAAAAGAATGAACCTGATTGACTTTTGTAAAATACTTTGTATATTAGCAGACTCTTTAGTAACGATTATCTTCAGACCAATAAACACAGGAAATAGCTAAAAAACCAACCAGACAGACATTATTATGGAAGCAAAAAAATCACCGAAAGCAGACCTTGAGAGCAAAAAGCGTATCTTTTTGCAGATCGGGATTGCAATAGCGCTTGGTGCGGCATTGGTTGCTTTTGAATGGAAGAACTACGAGCGGCCGGAAGTTCAACTCGGTACACTGGAGGTCGACTTCATTGAGGAAGAAGACATCCCGATTACCAGGCAGGAACCACCTCCACCACCTCCTCCGCCGGAACCTTCCCAGGAGCTGGTCATTGTTGATGACGATGTGGAACTGGAAGAAGAATTTACCGTTGACATGGATGCCGACGTCTTTACCGAAGTCCAGGAGTTCACACCCATTGAGTTCGAAGAGGAAGAAGAGGAGGAAGAAGATGTCATTTTTACCGTTGTGGAAGACCAGCCCCAATTTCCGGGCGGAGAGGAAGCCAGGCAACGATTCCTGGAAGAAAACCTCAGGTATCCCCAGATGGCTCGCGAAGCCGGTATCCAGGGAACAGTCTTTGTCACCTTCGTGGTAGAAACGGACGGAAGTGTAACTGATGTTCAGGTGCTGCGTGGTATCGGTGGCGGATGCGACCGGGAAGCCGTGCGTGTTGTGGAAATGATGCCCCGCTGGGAGCCCGGCCGTCAGAGAGGCCAGGCAGTAAGGGTACAGTTTCATATGCCCATCCGGTTCAGGCTAAACTAAAAACCGGTACGGTACATGTAAAAAACAAAAAAGCCGTCTTTTTCACAAAGGCGGCTTTTTTCATGCTTCTGATTTCAACGGTCAGCTGATGCGGCTCCAGAATAACTGACGGGGGAACAAGCGTTCAAGCTGACGTCTGACCATTCGGTGTTCCGGAAAACTCAATGCCGGATCCTTTTTTAGCAGATCCATTGCCTGACGGCGTGCGTGTTTCAAAACCTGTTCATCCCTTGACAGGTCAGCGATCTTCAGATCCAGTATACCACTTTGCTGCGTACCCTGCAGGTCGCCGGGGCCCCGCAACTGCAAATCGGTTTCAGCAATACGGAACCCGTCATTGGTTTCCACCATCACCCCCAGGCGCTTCCGTGCGTCAGCACTCAATTCATCCTTCGACATCAGCACACAGAACGACTGATCAGCACCCCTGCCTACCCGTCCCCTGAGTTGATGCAGCTGTGACAGGCCAAAACGCTCCGCACTTTCTATGACCATTACGCTTGCATTGGGGACATCAATCCCCACCTCGATTACCGTGGTAGCCACCATGATCTGTGTTTGGCCCCTGACAAAGCGCTGCATCTCATAATCCTTATCGGCCGGTTTCATCTTACCATGCACAATACTGACGCCGTAAGCGGGTGGGGGAAATTCCCTGACAATGCTTTCGTACCCATCATTAAGATCTTTCAGATCCAGTTTCTCCGACTCCCTGATCAGGGGATACACCACGTAAACCTGGCGACCTTTTTCAATCTCCTGGCGGAGAAACCCGAACACCTTCAAGCGGTTCCTGTCATATTGATGAACTGTCCGGATCGGCTTCCGGCCCGGGGGAAGTTCATCAATGACCGACACATCCAGGTCCCCATACAGGGTCATGGCCAAAGTACGCGGAATAGGAGTGGCTGTCATCACCAGCACATGCGGGGGCATGCTTCCTTTCGACCACAACCTGGCCCGTTGTGCCACGCCGAAACGATGCTGCTCGTCAATCACAACCATCCCCAATGCCTTAAACTGCACCATATCTTCCAACAGGGCATGGGTTCCGATCAATAAATGAAGGCGCCCTTCCGCTGCTTCTGAAAGCAATGCACGGCGGTCTGCCTGTTTTGTGGAACCCGTCAGCAAACCGACACGGATACCAAGTTCCGATAACATGGCTGTGACCGACTCATAATGTTGAAAAGCGAGGATTTCCGTGGGAGCCATCAGGCAGGACTGGAACCCGTTATCCAGTGCCATCAGCATACTCATCACCGCCACTACCGTTTTACCGCTCCCCACATCACCCTGCAGCAGGCGGTTCATTTGTTTCCCGGAAAGGGTATCTCCCCGGATCTCTTTCAGCACCCTTTTCTGGGCGTCAGTCAGTTCAAAAGAAAGCTTTTCCCTGTAAAACCTGTTGAAGTAGTCATCCAAACCAGTAAAGACATGACTCTTTGACTTCTCGTTACGAATCAGTTTATGCCGCAACAGGTTTAACTGAATAAAAAACAGCTCCTCAAACTTAAGGCGCGCACTGGCCCGTTTCAGCATCCTGTCGTCGGCCGGGAAATGGATATGGAACAACGCCTCTTCACGCGTGGGCAACCTGAGGGATGACATCATCCCGGGGGGAAGGGTTTCTGCCAGGTGATCCTTAACCAGGGGAAGCAGATTCTTTACCAGTTTGGCGATGCCCCTGCTGTCAAGGCCCATCGCTCCCAGCTTCTCTGTTGAGTTATACACGGGCTGCATGGCAGAACCCTGACTGATTGCTCCCGGTGTGACCGGCTCCACCTCAGGGTGGGCAATATTAAACCTCTTACCAAACAGGGTGGGTTTTCCGAATACGATGTATTCCACACCCGGTTTAAACCGGTCTTTCAGCCATTTAAACCCACGAAACCATACCAGTTCCATCCGGCCGGTTGAATCCGACAAACTGGCTGTCATTCTTGTGGTGCGATGCTTACCGTGTAAACGAATATCGGAGATCTTTCCCCTAATCTGCACATAAGGCATCTGGTCCCTTACTTCCCTGATGGTATAAAACCGGCTCCTGTCAATATAGCGAAAGGGATAGAAAGTCAGCAATTCCCGGAATGAATGTATGTCCAGTTCTTTCCTCAGGAGTTCCGCGCGTTTGGGGCCAACGCCCTTCAGGAACTCTATGGGGGTATCCAGGTAATCCTGCCGGCCTGTATCTGTCATCTTGAACTCCTGTAGATGTTTTTTGCAATCAAAGGGTAAAAATAATGTAAAATCTGCGGAACTGTTGCTATTTTTGACAATAGCAATCAGTATATCCAACAAGAAAGTTTCTTCTATGAAAATACTGGTCTTCGGTGCAGGCGTCATTGGCACCACCTATGCATGGCAGTTACAGGAAGCGGGATACGACATCACTCTTTTTGTGCGTAAACAGCGAATGGTAAGATATGCAAACTCGGGGGTCCCGGTAAATTATACAGATCTGCGCAGTCAGACGGAAGATTACGGGCAATCTGTATTCAGACCCAACGTGATCGATCGTCTTGATTCCAAAAACCCCTTTAATCTGATCATTGTATCGGTCAGAAGCAACCAGTGGTCGGATGCCCTGCCCTACCTCGCTAAATACGCAGGCAAGGCCGATATTCTCTTATTGGGCAATATATGGGAAGAAGTAAAAACCGTCAATAAAATATTCCCAAAGGGAAAATGTTTTTTCGGATTTCCTGACATGGTCATCGGAAGCCCCACAGAGAATGGCATCAACTGCCATCTGTTCAAAAAGAAACATACCATCCTGGGGGAAGCAGACAAGAAAGTCACTGAAAGACTAAAAAAAACCGCAGCCATCATGGAAGCCGCAGGCATGAACCCCAAAATCATCACTGACATCAAAGACTGGTTACCAACCCGTTACCTCATATCAGCCATTCAGCCGCCCCTGGTCAACAAGGCCGGCGGGGCAAGATTATTTGCCACCAACAAACTACTCATCCGTCAATACATAACCGCACTAAAAGAAGGTCAGAGAGTTTGCCGGAAAATGGGAATCAAATCCGTTGACCTCTTCCCGTTCTCCCGGTTTTTCCTTCCCGGTTTCTTACTGGCTCCCCTGATCCGCCGGCAATTCAGCGATGAGATGATCGCAGCGCTTGACAACAACATGAAACATGCCCCGGCAGAAAAGAAAAAACAATACTACGATGTATTTCATACAGGGAAAAGGCTGAGGATACGCATGCCATACTGGAGATCATTTGAGAAATACCTTGATTTTTCCTAATTTTAGGTGTTCCCAACAAATAGCTAAAAACACAAAACAATGAAACGACTCGTATTTCTGTTACTCGGACTCCTACTTGCCACAAATTCCCTGCAGGCCTTTGAACCTTCCCGCATGCACCCCTCCGATCGTTTCTTTGTTACACTATTTACCGATGCCTGGCAAAATGTTCCAGATGAAATGGACCTGAGCACAATCCAACGCGGAATCAATGTCAGCGCCATGCAGGATATGCCAATGGGCCGGAGTAATTTCAGTATTGCAGCAGGTCTTGAGTTCTCCAGCCACAATCTATACAGCGATCACCGCTATCTTCTCTACCCGGATCATTCGCTTTCCCAGGAGGAAAAATATGATTTTGCCCCGCTCAGGCGTGATTACGACAAGAACAAACTCAGCCTGAACTATCTTGAAGTTCCGGTCCAGTTCAGGTACCGGACCCGGGGCCTGAACAGAACCTTCAGAATCTACGCAGGGATGAAGGCAGGGTACCTGGTGAATGCACACACCAAATATGAGGGGGAAAGTCAATACCTGGAGCTAGACGAAATATATCTTTACGGGGAGGCTGCTGCCCAGGTTCCTGATACAGCCTCCGAGGAAGTTAAGACCAAAGAGCATAAGCTCGGGAATCTTGTCGATTACCGTATTGGTCTGACAGCCATGGTTGGGTACGGAAGTCTCAATCTTCATCTTTACTATCCGCTGACCAAAATATTCGAGGACAATTCTGCCAGTGACATGTATCCGGTATCAGTGGGTGTTTCCCTGATCCTCTTCTGATCCGGATAGCATCCGGTCTGACTTCTCGGATTTATCCTTACCTGATTTTCCGCGACCTGCCTGCTTCAGCCTGTCAGTGGCGTTACCTAAGCAAATAAATAAACAACAGCAGCATCACCAACAGTCCGAGCAAATAGCCCGCATATACCTGCGAGGGGCTGTGTGCCCTGAGGTGAATCCGCGCTGCCCCCGTTACCCCGGAAACAAGAAAAGCCGCAATAATCAGCCGGGAAACATCTACATTCAACAGGATGGACGTAACAATAAGCATACCGGTGAGTCCGCCCAGGGAGACCATGTGTATACTGATCTTCCATAGGAAAGAGATCAACAGTGTCAGCAGTGCCAGCAGAGAAGCACCCATCAGGTAAAAGTATATCGGGGAAGGAAGTGTGAGTTGCCTCAACAGATAATAGGTCATAAAAAACATGACGGCAGAAAACAACAGGGGAAAGATCCGCTCCCTGCTGTCGTAAAGGAACAGATCTGTGATATACCCCAGGCGCTTCAATACAAGAATGGCAACTATCGGTGCAAGCCCCGTGTTGACGAATACCATGGCCATGATAAAACGCCTGGCCTCCACGGTAACCGAGAAACTGACATAAGTATTAAGCTGAAACAGGATAAATATTGCCAGGGTGGGAATGATCAATGGATTGAATAAAGCCGATATTCCCCGGGCAATTGCATCCAGCGTACGCATCATATCTACAACTCCTTTCGCAGCCTGGCCACGGGAATGTCAAGCTGCTCCCTGTACTTGGCAACCGTTCTCCGGGCTATGTTATACCCCTTTTCTTTTAAAATGCCGGCCAGTTCATCATCGGTCAGCGGTTTGCTTTTATTTTCCGACTCAATGCATTCCTGCAGGATTTTTTTAACCTCCCGGGTTGACACCTCTTCTCCCTTATCAGTTTGCAGAGATTCAGAGAAAAAGTCCTTCAGAAGGAAGGTTCCGAAAGGGGTCTGGACGTACTTGCTGTTGGCCACCCGCGAAATGGTAGATATATCAAGCTGAACCATATCGGCAATATCTTTCAGTATCATGGGCCGGAGTTTGGTTTCATCCCCGGTCAGAAAATACTCCTTCTGAAACTCCAGTATGGCATGCATGGTCAGCATCAGCGTGTTTTGCCGCTGTCTGATCGCGTCAATGAACCAGCGGGCGCTGTCCAGCTTTTGCTTGACGAAGTTTAACGTATCCTTTTGCCTTTTATCCATTTTGCCACGCGACTCTGCCATGGTCCGGAACATTTCCGAATAAGTCCGGTTGATACGGAGGTCAGGGGTATTGTATGAATTCAGGCTCAATGCCAGCTCCCCATCGTTATGTGTAACGATAAAGTCAGGGACCACATATTGTGCCCCTTTTCCTGACTCCTGCAAGGAATTCCCGGGTTTGGGATTAAGCTTCAATATTTCATCCATGGCCGCTTTCAGGTCCTCATTGGTCAGGTCATGCTTCTTCCGTATCTTTTCATAATGCTTCCTGGTAATATCATTGAAGTTCTTCTCCAGAATAAGGGTTGCATTTTCGATGGGCTTTGTCTTTGGCTCTTTTTTCCTGATCTGCAACAACAGGCATTCTTTAAGGTCCCGGGCCCCGATACCGGGCGGATCAAAACCCTGGATCACCCTGAGCAACCCGAGCACTTCTGCAAAATTGGTCTCTATGTTCTGATTGAAAGCCAGGTCGTCAATCAAAGAATGGATATCCCGCTGCAAATACCCGGATTCATCAATGTTTCCGATAATGTGGGTTGCTATCAGGTATTCCCTGTCTGAAAGATCTCTTAATCCGAGCTGAGTCAGAAGGGCTTCCTGCGGACTGGTGGCAGAAACGGAGGGAACCTCCTTTACTTCGTCATCTGAAGCCGTATTGTTGGCTGAAAGCCGGTAATCCGGAATTTCATCATCCTCAATATAATCCTCAAAATCAAATTCGTCCTCGGAGTTTTTTTCGATCTCGTCACTCTCGGTGTCCTCCCCGGTATCCATGGCACTATCAAACTCCTCATCATCTCCCTGGGAGTCCATCTCCTCAAGGTGATCGTCTCCCTCTTCAAGGGCAGGATTTTCCTCGATTTCCTGTTTAATCCGCTGATCCAGTAACAGCGCTGGTACCTGCAGCAGCTTCATCAACTGAATCTGCTGAGGTGACAGCTTTTGCAGAAACTTCTGTTGCAGACTTTGTTTTAACATTCGATTAAACAGTTATGGTATACAGATCAATTCCGATTACTTCCGGCGAAACAACCCTGCCAATTACTCTCAAATTTAAAAAAAAACATTGAAAGAACCCATTCATGTTTTAATGGCAGCATGCCGCAGGAAACAGTTAAAAACTGGTTTAAACGGGGATTCATCTCAACCAGATCCAACACACGATCCATCTCAGAATTCAGCACTCTGGGGCGCACGTGGAAACGGAATCACATCACGAATATTGCCCATCCCTGTTACAAACAGCATCAGGCGCTCAAACCCCAACCCAAACCCGCTATGGGGAGCGGTCCCGAACTTGCGGGTATCCAGATACCACCAGACATCCTCTTCATGAATTCCCATCTCTTTGACACGCCCGTGAAGCTTCCCGTAGTCTTCCTCACGCTGCGATCCGCCAACGATCTCGCCGATCTTCGGGAAAAGAACGTCCATGGCACGCACTGTTTTTCCGTCATCATTGAGTTTCATATAAAACGCCTTGATCTCTTTGGGGTAATCAGTAATAATCACCGGGCGTTTAAACTCCTGCTCCACGAGATAACGCTCATGCTCTGCCTGCAGGTCAATCCCCCACTTTACCGGGTATTCAAAACTCCTGCCTGAGTTTTCAAGGATCTCCACAGCATCCGTGTATGTAATGCGTTCAAACTGCTTTTCGATAATCATATTCAGCCTCGCAGTCAGTTCCTTGTCGTACATTTTCTCCAGGAAAGCCAGGTCATCTTCACAATGATCCAGCAAATATTTGATCAGGTATTTCATGAAAGACTCGGCCAGATCCATGTTGTCATGGATGTCATAAAAAGCCATCTCGGGTTCGATCATCCAGAATTCCGAGAGGTGCCTTGATGTATTGGAATTTTCCGCCCGGAAGGTGGGCCCGAAGGTATAAATATTAGACAAAGCAAGTGCTCCCAGCTCGCCTTCCAGTTGCCCGGAGACAGTCAGGTTGGTCTCTTTCCCGAAGAAATCCTGTCTGAAATCCACCTTTCCCTGTTCATCCAGCGGCAGATTTTGCATATCCAGCGTGGTTACCCGGAACATGGCACCGGCACCTTCTGCATCAGAGCCGGTAATAATCGGGGTGTGCAGATAAAAAAATCCGTTCTCATTGAAAAAACGATGAATGGCGAAAGACAAGGCATGCCGGATACGAAATACCGCACCGAATGTATTGGTACGGGGTCGCAAATGGGCAATCTCCCGCAGAAACTCCAGGGTATGTCCTTTCTTCTGCAAAGGATATTTTTCAGGATCTGCCATTCCGTAGAGATGAATCTCAGATGCCTGAACTTCCACGACCTGCCCCTTCCCCTGTGATTCGACAAGCTTTCCGTTCACCGATATACATGCCCCGGTAGTGATCTTTCGCAATAGTTCTTCATTCTGAAACGCTTTGACATCGACCACAATCTGCAGGTTATGAATAATGGATCCGTCGTTCAGGGCAATGAAAGCCACATTTTTATTCCCGCGCCGGGTACGGACCCAGCCCTTGACGTTAATTTCCTTGTTCAGCAAATGGCTGCTGTCTTTCTTCAGCAGATCGAACACTTTTTGTCTCTGTAGACGAATCATAATACAACGAATAATAGGTGTTTATTAAACCCCAAAAATACAACCAATTTTTTAACTGGGTTCAGCCTGAAATGCATTTCTCCATGCTGTGCCATAACCGCTCCGCCGTTTGGTCCCATGAAAAACGCAACCTTTGTTGCCGGCCATTCCGGATCAGGGCCTCACGCAATCCGGGGTCCCCGACAATTTGCCTCATGGCTCCTACAATCTGGTCGACTGAATCAGGCGCAGCAAACAAAGCGGCATCTCCGGCGACCTCCGGCATACTGGCCACGTTTGAGGTAATCACCGGCACCTCACACTGCATGGCTTCAAGGATCGGGATACCAAAACCCTCAAAATAAGAAACCAGCAAAAGAGCCCTTGAGGAGGCCACAAGCGTACGCAACACATCGCCATACTGCCTGCCCATTATCAGCACATCCTCTTTGTACTCCATTGACCTGAATGCCTTTCGGACCTCTCCTGATCCGAACATGGGAGCTCCGACAATTACAAGCTTGTGTTGCTCAGGGTCGTCTTTCCGGAAGACATCAAAAGCCCGGAGCATATTGCCAATATTTTTCCTCTTGTGCAAGGATCCAATATACACAAAATAAGGGCGGCCCCCGGCAAATTGCTGCCTTGCGGCCCGGGCTTCCGATTCATCAACAGGCGAAAAGACCTGATTGACCCCGTTATACACCACATCTATCTTATCCTCCGGATAATTGAATGTCCGGGCAATGTCTTTCTTTGAAAATTCAGACACCGTGGCGATCCGGCAGGCTTTCCGGGCAAATTCCGGAAAAAAATGCAGGTAATAGGTTCTGGTAAGAAAAGGCAGAAAATGGGGATAATGAATAAAGTTTAAATCGTGAAAAACAGGAAGTTGTTTTCCCCGGTAACGGGTTGACAAAAAACCATCCGGAGATAAAAAAAGGTCAGGGGCGGTTTTGTTCAGGTAACGGCCCAATGTCTGTTCAAAATAACAATAATACAAAAAAGGATGCCTGGCCGGAGGAAACAAACGAACCGGCTTCACATTGGGGGCAAAAATAAACTCATTGCTGTATGGCCTGTCAAAAAGGAAATGGAAATCGACCTCCGGGTGAGCCCTGACAATGCGCTTTAAACTCTGACAGGCAAACCAACCTATTCCTTCCAGTTTTCCCGGCAACAGTAAGCGGGTGTTTACAGCAATTTTCAAAACAAAAACTCTTGATTAACTATCAACAAACACAAAACCCAGGGCCTTTGGCTTAGGTAAGTAAGTGGCAAAATTATGGTTTTATTTGTTAATTTTGAGAAAGCAAATCGATTTACAATCAATTAAAGAAAAAATATATGACAGCGAAATTAATGAAACACATTGAACCCGGTGTATTAACCGGAGATGAGGTGCAGGAAGTGTTCAGAATTGCCAAAGAACATCAGTTTGCTTTACCGGCGATCAACGTGGTTGGCACAAACTCAGTGAATGCCACACTGGAAGCAGCCCGCGAGGCCAACTCGCCGGTTGTCATCCAGTTTTCCAACGGGGGCGCCCAGTTTTTTGCGGGCAAATCCCTGCCGAACGATAACCAGGAGGCTGCAGTGGCAGGTGCAGTATCCGGGGCAAAGCATATTCATATGATGGCGAAAGCATACGGCGTAAGGGTTATCCTCCATACTGACCATGCAGCCAGGAAATTGCTTCCATGGATTGATGGATTACTGGATGCCAGCGAAGAACACTTCAAGTCGACCGGTAAGCCGCTGTTCAGTTCACATATGCTCGACTTGTCTGAAGAATCACTCGAAGAAAACATTGAGATCAGCCGTCGCTACCTGGAAAGAATGAGCAGGATGGGAATGACACTGGAAGTGGAACTCGGCGTTACCGGTGGTGAAGAAGATGGAGTAGATCACTCTGACATAGATAGTTCAAAACTTTACACCCAACCTGAAGAAGTGGCCGGGTTGTATCAAAAACTCAATGAAGTCTCGCCCAGGTTCACCATTGCAGCAGCATTCGGTAATGTACACGGTGTTTACAAACCAGGAAATGTGAAACTTCAGCCTGTTATCCTGAAAAACTCCCAGTCATATATAGAAAAAACCTTCGGCACAGAGCCCAAACCTGTCAACTTTGTATTCCATGGCGGAAGCGGTTCCAGTCAGGAGGAGATCCGGGAGGCCATCTCATACGGCGTGATCAAAATGAACATTGACACCGATACTCAATGGGCCTTCTGGATGGGAATCAGGGATTTCTACAAAAAACATGAAGGCTATCTGCAAGAACAGATAGGGAACCCCGAAGGCCCGGATAAACCGAATAAAAAATATTATGACCCGAGAAAATGGCTTCGTGAAGGGGAAGTGAGTATGCGGGACCGGCTGAAAGCTGCCTTCGAAGACCTCAATGCAACAGACAGAAACTAATCCATTTGCGGAAAATTGATCAGGTCCACTACAATGTAGGCAGAAGAATAATCGTCCCTGATCTTTTCAAGGAATCTCCTTGCATCAAGGCGTGTACGGAAATCACCAGCCCTTAATTTAAAATAAGGCTCTTCGTAGACAATATACGAGGGGGTGTCCGGATATTCCTCTTCAAATTCGGCCTGTTCCTTCTGCGTATTCAGCCTGGCCCGGTTACCTGAATCCATATGCAGGTGAATCCTGTAGCCAGGAACTCCCAGCTGCCGGTCAACCGCCTCACGATGGGCCCGCAATAGATAGGTGATTCTGGCATCCTGTTTCACATTTTCCCATTGAAGGGGATGTTCCTCGGAAAAATCATCGATCGTGAGGGAATCCGTCGCCAGAGAATCATATGGCAAGGTGTCCTGTATTTGCCTGGTTACCACGGTACCAGCCGGATCCTGTGAATGCACATCCTCCGGATAAACCAGCCATCCGGAAACGACAATCAGCACAATTGCATGCATATAGTTTACCATCATCTGATAAAGTTAATCATTCAACGGGATATAACGAAGAATCAACCAACAAAAAACAGGCCATTCTAATATGCCCGTGCAAACACCACCCTGCCCGGAGAAGGTTTGCCGGAATACACACATTTTCCTTGCTCCTCGTTTCTCTCCAGCGGGATACAGCGAATGGTGGCCCTGGTTTCCTCTTTGATTTTTTGTTCCGTTTCAGGCGTGCCGTCCCAGTGGGCAAGCAAAAAGCCTCCCTTATCATCCAGCAGCCGTTTGAACTCTTCCCAGCCATCCACTTTATGGGTATTGCTCTCGCGAAAATCCAGGGCCCGCTGATAAAGCACTTTTTGTATGGTTTGCAGCAACTCCTGAACCCGTTCTCCCAGGTTATCCATCGGCACAATCTCTTTTTCCAGGGTATCCCTGCGGGCCACTTCCACGGTATCATTTTCCACATCACGCGGACCAATGGCAATGCGTACCGGAACCCCTTTGAATTCGTATTCGCTGAATTTCCAGCCGGGTTTATGGGTATCCCTGTCATCAAGCTTTACCTGGACCCCAAACTGCTCCAGTTCTTTTTTGATCTCTTTTGCCTTCTCACAAACCAGGGCATACTGTTCATCATTTTTATAGATGGGCACAATCACTGTTTGAATGGGAGCCAGTTTTGGCGGGAGAACCAGACCACGGTCGTCAGAATGCGCCATGATCAGGGCTCCTACCAGCCGCGTGGATACACCCCATGAGGTGGCCCACACATATTCAAGTTTTCCGGTTTTACTGGCAAATTTCACATCAAAGGCCCTGGCAAAATTCTGACCAAGAAAGTGGGAAGTACCGGCCTGCAGGGCTTTCCCGTCCTGCATCAACGCTTCAATACAGAATGTTTCCTCCGCCCCGGCAAAGCGTTCGCTGGCCGATTTGATCCCCTTGAGTACGGGGATCGCCATATGGTTCTCTGCAAAATCGGCATACACATCCAGCATCTGGTAGGTTTCCTCCAGGGCCTCTTCCCTGGTGGCGTGAGCTGTATGCCCTTCCTGCCAAAGAAACTCAGCCGTACGCAAAAACATCCTTGTACGCATTTCCCAGCGTACCACATTGGCCCACTGGTTAACCAGGATGGGCAAATCGCGGTATGACTGCACCCACTGGCGGTAAGTATCCCATATGATGGTCTCCGATGTGGGGCGAACCACAAGCTCCTCCTCCAATTTAGCATCATCATCCACCACAATACCACCTCCTTCTTCATCCTGCTTAAGGCGATAATGGGTGACCACAGCACATTCCTTTGCAAAGCCTTCCACATGATCGGCTTCCCTGCTGAAAAAGGACTTGGGGATAAAAAGCGGAAAATACGCATTGGAATGCCCGGTATCCTTAAACATCTTGTCCAGGCCTGCCTGCATCTTTTCCCAAATGGCATAGCCATAGGGTTTGATGACCATGCAGCCCCTGACAGCGGAATTTTCTGCCAGACCCGCATACTGAACAATGTCGTTGTACCATTTTGAATAGTTATCTGCCCTGGTGGAGAATGCCTTTGCCATATCCGCGTTTTGGTATAATATTTGTGCTTAAACTAAGAGAGTTAACCGGGCAAAATTACAAAAAACTATGAAAGATATGGTTTTGTTCGTAACTTTGTAGATAGCACAAACGCACAATAACTACGGAGGATATTGTCATGAAAACGCTAAT
>CAYXEH010000021.1:0-41422 GCA_964463915.1 uncultured Bacteroidales bacterium
ATCCCATTTAGGTGCCCGAAGAACCTTCTGACGAGACTACCACCCAATAGCAATGCGGTGTCGCCATCCCATTTAGGTGCCCGAAGAACCTTTTGACGAGGCTACCATCCGGGGAGGAAATTAAGCCCCCAGACGCTTTCCTGAATTCCGCTGGTGTGGAACGGGAAGGCCAGGTAAGGTTCCAGGATAATGGCTCCGAAAAGGTTAATTCTCAGTGAAGGACCCGTACTGAACACAGGGAAACGCTTACCCGGTTCACTGGCCTCGGAAGGATCCAGCGTAATATTGCTGTCACTGCTCCATGCTACACCCGCATCCAGGAACCAGGCCAGTTCGGTAAAGAAGAAACCACTTGAGATAAGCGCCAGCTCCTCCGGACCGGTAAAAGGCATCCTCACTTCAAGTCCTCCGAGGAGCACCCGGCTGCCCAGCAACTTATTGAATGCCTGATCCTCCTCAGTGGATCCAAAAGTTTGCTCAATCTGGTTAAGTGTCGAATAATCATATCCCCTCACATAACCCGGATAGCCAAGGTACTGGGGGTAAAAGAGATCGTTTTCCGGCTCACGTCCATATCTTCCGTAATGAATCCCCCTGATGGCAAATGTAAAAGGCTGCACACGGTAATAGTGCCTGTAATCAGCGGTCAGGTTATACAGATCCACCCGCCCGAACATTTTTTCCACTCCGAAACGATACCGCCATCCGGCCATAGGTGAGGCCATCCCGAAATAGGAGTTGTCTCCCACATAAGCCATATTCAGTCGTGACAGGAAGAAACTACTCGGCTCAAGGTTGGTGAGACGCTCACGGTCTTCACCTACCCTGAATCCCTGGTGGTAATAATTATTGATCGCATCTATCCGGAAGTAATACAAGGCCATGCTACCCCCGGCTTCCAGCCGCCTTGTGGTAGAAAACGGGTAATAGGCATACAGGGCCAATTGGTCCTGAAATGTCCGTTGCTGAAGCAGTTGCAGGTTATCCACCTGTATCACATCATCCCCAAATTGCAGGGTGTCCCTGACCATTCTCAGACTTGCGAAAGAATAGGGGATATGAGAGGCTGTCGCACCCCAGTTTACCCGGCTTTTCTGATTGAGGTAACCTACCATGCCACCAAAATCATAGATTTCACCGTTTACAGCCACCTGGGCAAACAGCTGATTGTCACCGGTAATGTCAGTGAACATCATCGCCACACCACCTGCCATACCGGTTCCGTAACGGCTTGTGGCCATTCCGATCCCGGTGCTGCCGATATAAGACAAACTGAAACGGGGATCGAAAGGCTTCTCTGCAAAAGAATCCACCGGAAAAATCTCCTTGTAAGGGGCCACCTCGAGGTTCTTGTCAATAATCAAATCTGCCTGGGCCCGAAAAGGAGGCAGTACAGAGGCGGTCATATCCACGTCCATTGGGTCTACCTGCTCACGCTGAAATTCATCCGGAGATGCACGGTAGATGGAATAATTTCCCTCTTTGTAATGGCTGTAGACGATATCCCCTGTTTCTCTTGCTATACTGAATGCAGGGGTCATCTGGGTGATCCCGCTGATCCCTGTGTAATAATCGGTCATCCTGAAAAGGTCGCCGTTATCCAGGGAGTAGAAATACAGGTTACGGAACCCGTCACTGTTGGAAAGGAAGTAAATACCCCCTCCGTCCGGTGAAAATACCGGGTTCAGATTTTCTGCCCCGGGAAATACATCCAGCACGGCGATGGAGCGGGAATCATTTTCAAGGTCCATCACCCCAAGATTGTTGTGCATATTCACCCTCTCCTCCCCTTGCTGAGCGGTTTGGGGGCGATCCGTGGAAAAAGCCAGGTAGCGGCCATCGGAAGAAAATGCAGCATGTGCATACGAATACCTGTCATCGGTCAGCTGCGTGACCTCTTTTGTTTCCAGGTCAAATCGATACAGGTCGGACCGCCCGTCTACCAGCCCGTTGAATACAATATACGATCCGTCGGGAGACCAGGTAGGATTATTGAATGACGGCACGCCGGGAATCCTGAACTCACGCGATTGCCTGGGCCGGTCTGTTTCCACAATGACCAGCTGGTTGACCCCTTTTTTGATCGCCACATGGGCAAATTGCTTTCCATCCGGCGACCAGGTACCCCGTGACTCAAAAAAGTTGTATCCGTCAATGTCACCGGACCGTGTCCCACTGGCGAGGGTATGCTTGATTTCCCCCGTAGAGGCATCCGCAAGATAGAGGTCAATAGACAACAATGCCTTCTCAGAAAAGAACGCCACCGATTCTCCATCCGGGCTGAAAGCCGGGCTTATATTGATCTTCCCTCCTGCATTGTCGTAAGAGATCAATGTTTCGCCAACGGGGGTATGTCTTTCCTCTCCGCCGGCCAAAGGCTCATAATGACTTTCATAGGCTTCCCGCCAAAACCTGTTGACTCCTCTCTCTGAAAGCCCCACAACACGCTCCAGGGCGCGACTATAACCAAACTTGGCGGTTTCCTTAAAAAACGGGACAATCAGGGAGTCTCCCCAGGTTCGCCCGAAAAAAGACACAAAAGCCTGTCCGAAACGATAAGGATTGTAGTCATTTCCCTGGCTCATCTCCTCCAGGGTTGGAAAATTGTCCTGGTGAATCGCATCCCGCATGATCATCGCGGTATGAGAATCGAGACTACCGAGAGAAAAGTATTCAGCCATCCCCTCCACCAGCCATAACGGAAGATTCTGCATAGAATTCATTGAAAGTGAATCATCTTTGAACATGGCCCGGTAATGGAAGGCGTGTACCAGCTCGTGGCCAATCACATGATCAGTCTGGGCATTGGTTTCCAGGATGGGCATCACCACCCTGTTGCGCAATGATTCCGTCACCCCCATGGTTCCCACACCAATCATTCCGCTGATGGCGGTAGTTTGTTGAAAATCGGGATGATTGGCATACATCAGAACGGGATTCTGTGTTTCAAATGTATCCCTGAACAATTCCTGATGACGCTTATACCACTTTTCATAAGTGTGGGCGATCCAGTTCTGAATGGAATCATTTTCAAAATAGTGGTATATATCAAAATGAGGGGTTTCGTAAACCTGGAATTCAAAAGTCTCGTAACTGGGTTTATTGCGGCCGAAATATTGCGCATGGCCTTTTCCCGGGAGAACAAGTACCACTAACGCAAAAATAACCCCCAGGCGCAGCAAAAAATATTGTTTATTTATTGAGATCATAGCTAAGAATTTTTGAGGCAAGGATCGCTCCGGTAAAAATCATTCACAGTCACTTGTGAAGAGTATTATAAAAGTACAAAAATTATTCCAGTTGGGGGGGCAACACAACCAATCCACAGAAAGACACAAACATTTGTTCAACAACATTTTAAATTTGTTTATATTTTTAAAACCTATATATTTATATCTTTGCAATTATTTAATTTTTAGCAATTTATAGGAGTTGATGGCAAATAATACACTTTTTTTTGCAATTTTGCAGGATCAAAACAGGTGATATGACAGAGTTAGAAAAGTACTTCAGCCAGTTCAGGAAACACATTATCGGCATCGATAAAACATACAAAAGCCCTTACGGGATGCAGAAGATAATTTATGCTGACTGGATCGCCAGCGGTCGCATGTACGCCCCTGTCGAAAAAGTGATCACGGAACGTTTCGGACCTTTTGTTGCCAATACCCACACAGAGGCCAGTGAAACAGGAACACTGATGACCAATGCCTATCATCATGCCCATCAGCTGATCAAAAAGCACGTGAATGCGGGTCCTGAAGATGTGATCATTACGGCGGGAAGTGGCATGACTACGGTGATCAATAAATTTCAGCGTATGCTGGGACTCAGGGTATGCGGGGAATTGTCAAGCAGGCCCTGCATCAAGGAATCGGAACGGCCGGTTGTGTTCATCACCCATATGGAACACCACAGCAACCACACCTCATGGTTCGAAACGATGGCCGATATTGTTCAGCTCAGGCCGGGCAAAGAGTTGCTGATCGATCCGGATGAACTGCGCAGGCAACTTGAAAAATACAAGGACCGCAAAATGAAAATCGGTTCCTTCACTGCATGCAGCAACGTCACCGGCATTGAAACGCAATTACACGAGCTGGCCGCCATTATGCATGCCCACGGTGGTGTATGTGTGGCCGATTATGCAGCTTCTGCTCCCTATACCGACATTGACATGCACCCGGAAGATCCCATGGAAAAACTGGACGCCATCATGTTCTCCCCCCATAAATTCCTTGGGGGGCCGGGAAGCTCGGGTGTGCTTATTTTTGACTCGGCGTTTTATGACAGCAAAGTGCCCGATAACCCGGGAGGAGGAACGGTAGACTGGACCAACCCCTGGGGGGAGTATAAATACATTGATGATATTGAATTAAGGGAAGACGGAGGTACCCCCGGATTTTTACAGGCCATTCGCACGGCATTGTGCATCGACCTGAAAAACCAGATGGGGACCGCCAACATCCGGAAACGTGAAGAAGAATTACTCGAAATTCTGTTTG
Organism: uncultured Bacteroidales bacterium; assembly: GCA_964463915.1. Lineage (GTDB taxonomy): Bacteria > Bacteroidota > Bacteroidia > Bacteroidales > UBA7960 > PUPG01. Next base: position 4,506 of record CAYXEH010000021.1, read on the forward strand.
CAGGGCTGAAAAAAATTCCCGACACCCGGATTATGGCCGGCAACATCCAGGAAAGACTGGCGGTGGTTTCCTTCTATTTTACAAATATTCATTACAATTTGGTGGTCAGGTTACTCAGTGACAGGTTTGGCATTCAGGTCAGGGGAGGATGCGCCTGTGCCGGCACATATGGTCACTTCCTGCTTAACGTCGATTACGAACGTTCGCATATGATCACGCAAAAGATCAACACCGGCGACTTGTCAGACAAACCGGGATGGATAAGGATATCTCTTCACCCGACCACAACCAATGAAGAAGCCTACAAGATCATCGAGGCCCTGACAGAGATCCAGAAACATCACAAAACCTGGATCCGGGATTACAACTACCTGACAAGAAAAAATGAATACGTTCACAAGTCAGCGCCTGCAGATAATGCCGATATGGTTAGAGACTGGTTCAAGTTGCCCGACCCGCGGCAATAGGTTCCCGGACTGTTCAGGCATTAAACAATCGCTGTAACTTTTTAACCTGCGAATCCCATATCCGCTGGCTTAAATCCAGGTCGGCATCTTCGGCATGATCCGTCACGATCAGTGCTACACCGGATGCCAAAGGCTCACTGACAATTTCCATTTGCAGAAAATGCTCCTGTTCCGGATCATCGAGCCACAGGAGTTTGACAAACTCATTCTCTTTGTAATCCACAAGGCGGGCCTTCTGCTCCGATCCTTCCCACTTGAAATGAAAGACATCATCCTCAATATCAACCAGGTCGGCAAACCAACGGGACAATCCCTCGGGGGTGGCTATTGCGGTATACAAAAGCCTGGGAGTGGTTTTAAACCCATACTCCATGGTGAATTTTTTAAGAACGCTCATGACAATGTCATTTGGTCATCTTTTATGCAATATACAAAAAAATAAATCAGCGCCCCGGTTTTTACCCTTGTCCGGCATTTGATTACTTTTGCCGGGCCGGTAACGGGTATTTGCCTGGCAACCGGAAATGAATATCTGCCTGACAATCGACAATCACAGTAAATTCAACATGAAATCAGCCCCCCTGCATATATACCTCTATGCCATCATGGCCGTTACCTTCTGGGGGGTTTCTTATGTCTGGACCAAACTGGCCTTTACCGCTTATGAACCAATTACCGTTATGCTGCTGCGCCTCAGTATGTCTTCTCTGCTGATGCTGGCAATCTTCAGGATCAAAAAACTCGGAGAACGCGTCGAAAGAGCGGATTACAAGAACTTCATCATGCTCTCTTTTTTCTCCCCTTTTTGCTTTTTTATTGGTGAAAATTTCGGGGTATATCATGTATCTCCCACCGTGGCATCCGTGATCATCGCGACCATACCGGTTTTCTCCCCGATTCTGGCCTACGTGGCTTTCCGTGAAAGGGTCACACCCGTCAATATTCTTGGCTTCCTTGTTTCGTTTGCAGGTGTGGTGATCATGGTCATGGATGCAGGATTTAAGTTTACCGCCTCCCCCATTGGCATCTTCTGGTTGTTTTTTGCTGTGTTTTCAGCCCTGATCAACATCGTCTTTCTGAAAAAACTGGCTGCAAAATACTCTTCCTTCACCATCATCCTGGTACAAAACATACTGGGGGCCGTTTTCTTTCTTCCCTTGTTTCTTATTATGGATTTTAAAGATTTCATCCACATCCGGCCCTCGTGGGAGGTGATCGCTTCAATACTGGCACTGGCCATTTTTGGATCCACCCTGGCTTTCATGTTCTATACATCTGCAGTCCGGTCAATTGGTATCGCCAGGACTGCCATTTTTGCCAACCTCATTCCTGTTGTTACCGCGATTACCTCGGTCATTTTCCTGAAGGAAGTCATTGACCTCAGCAAGGTCATCGGCATGCTGGTCGTCATTGCGGGGTTGATGATGACGCAGGCTTCAAATTTGCGACGACGGTACAGAGAACGGAAAAATTCCGGAAAACCCCTTGTGTTTTAAAATTGTTTTATAATTTTGCACCACCTTTAACCGGCGGGGTAGCTCAGGTGGTTAGAGCGTCGGATTCATAACCCGAAGGTCACGGGTTCAACTCCCGTCCCCGCTACATTCCCAAACCTGTTTGTCCTGAGGCAAACAGGTTTTTTTATGCCGTTCCGGTAAATTTTTGCTTCACCCTGAATAGTCAGAGGGGTTTATGTAATTTTGTCACAAACAAGACACATTGATATGGGGCTGACCTATCCGGAAAATTTTGAGGAGAAGACTGGTTTTGATCGCATCCGGGAGATGATTGACCAGCATTGTTTCAGCAGCCTGGGACGAAAGCAGGCGGCTGAAATTGCTTTTCTTACCGATAAGGACAGCATTGAACGGCTGCTTTGCCAGGCGGAGGAGTTCCGGCAGATACTGCTGGCAGGGGAGCAATTCCCCGGGGCCAACTACTATGACCCTGAAGAAATATTTGACCGGCTGAGGCTGAAGGATACCTTTGCAGAGCCGGAAGTACTGCTGGACATCAAATTGTCTCTGGAAACCATCCTGGCGATTATCCACTTTCTTTCCCGCATTGATGACAGTGACCTCCCGAAATACCCGCATCTCAGCCAACTCACAGAGAGGCTCAGCATAGACGACACACTGCCGGGCACCATTTTCCGGCTTATTGATGAAAAGGCCAATGTTCGAAGCAGTGCTTCTCCGGCCCTGAACGCGATCAGGAAACAGAAAAATGAACTGTATGTCAGGGCAAACAGGCAGATACAGCGGACATTGAATGAAGGCAAACAACAGGGCTGGATCAGAAAAGACGAAGAACTTGCCTTGCGCAACAACCGGCAGGTAATTCCGGTACCGGTAGCTTATAAACGCAAACTGCGGGGTTTTATTCACGATCATTCGGCCACCGGGCAAACAGCCTTTGTGGAACCCGAAGAAGTGTTTGAAATGAACAACCAGGTCCGTGAACTGGAAGCGGACGAAAGACAGGAGATTGTACGCTTGCTGAAGGATTTTGCAGACCATATCCGGCCCATGATCCCGGAACTCAGGAAAGCCTACAACATGCTGGGGCAGATGGATCTCATCCGCGCAAAAGCATACCTGGCCCTTGATATGGAGGCCATGAAGCCAAAAATCTCCGATGAGGCCAGGCTGCAATGGTTCAATGCAAGGCATCCTCTTTTATTTCTATCCCATAAAAAACAAAAAAAAGAGGTTGTTCCCCTGACGATCGATCTGAACCAGGACCAGCGCATCCTGATTATTTCGGGTCCGAATGCAGGAGGGAAATCCGTTTGCCTGAAAACCTGCGGCCTGCTTCAGTACATGCTGCAATGCGGATTGCTCGTTCCAATGGACGACCAGTCGAATGCAGGCATCTTCAGTCAGCTGCTGATTGATATCGGGGATGAACAATCACTGGAGAATGACCTGAGTACCTACAGTTCTCACCTGGTGAACATGAAATATTTTCTGGACCACAGCAATGAAAAAACGCTTTTCCTGATTGATGAGTTCGGAGCGGGCACCGAGCCACGTATCGGTGGGGCCATCGCAGAGGCAATCCTGACACAACTGAACGCCATAAGGGCCATGGGGGTCATCACCACCCATTATGCCAACCTCAAGCTTATGGCCGGGAAACACGAAGGCATGGTCAACGGTTCAATGCTTTTCGATACGGAAAAAATCAGGCCCCTGTACAAACTGAAAACCGGCACACCGGGATCAAGTTTTGCCTTTGAGATCGCAAAAAACATCGGACTTCCGGGATACATTCTGGACAATGCCTCCGTCCTTGCCGGGCAACAAGACCTGGATTTTGATGTACAGCTGCAAAATCTTGACGTAAGGAAAGAGGAACTGGATCAGAAAGAAAGGCAACTACGCCAGGCAGATGAGATCCTGTCTGAACTCATTGACAAATATGAAAATCTTCATGGGGAAGTGGAAGCACGCAAAACCGATATACTGAGGGAAGCACGCAAAGAGGCGAAAGATATTCTGGCAGGGAGCAACAGGATCATTGAAAACACCATCCGTGAGATCAAGGAAGCCGGGGCAGAAAAAGAAAAGACAAGGGAAGCCCGGAATAAACTGGAAAAGTACACCAGAGAACAGGAAAAAACCCTTGAAGCCCTGCCATCCACCCCGGTCAAAAAATCCAAAAAGAAAAAGCAACCCAGACAAAAAACTGAAGAAATCGACCCCACTCCGATACAGATCGGGGATGTGGTCAGGATCAAAGGACAGCAAAGCCTGGGTGAAGTGGCTGAAATTTCAGGTAAACAGGCACTTGTGGTGTTTGGAAGCATCAAACTGAGGACCTCATTGCCTGACCTGGAGAAACTTAAAAAAGGCAGTGCGGCAGGGAAAACAACAGGAGGACGGGGCCGGATATCATTCGACATCCACGAAAAGGCAACCAATTTCAGCCCGGATATTGACCTCCGCGGGAAAAACTCAGAAGAAGCGCTTAAAGCCCTTCAGAATCATATTGACGATGCATTTCTGCTTGGCATACCACAAATCCGGATCATTCACGGCAAAGGTGACGGTGTGCTGCGACCCGCAATCCGAAAGTTCCTGGCCACTGTGCCGCAGGTAAACCGTTACAGGGATGAACACCCGGACCGGGGGGGTGCCGGGATCACCATTGTAGACTTTAACTAATCCTGCATGTCATCCTCTTCGAACAGGTCAAGCTGGTTCTCCGTTACATAAGACGGGGGCGGATCATCAGGACGATAGCGGGCCACATGATTGTTGACAAGACTTTTGATAAAACGGACCGGGGTTACCTTATGCACCTTGCAATAATGTTCCAGGGCCTTTTTTTGCCCGTCGGTCAGCTTGAAGCCCATTTGCCGGTACTTGATGCGCCTTCTTTTCCCTGCCGGCCTGGTTCCGGGTTTTGGTGCAGTGCGATCAGCCATAATCAGGCATTTTTATCGGTGTCATCCAAAAATACGCATTTTACCCAAAAAGTTGCACTCCCATGGCAATTTTTTCAGGGAAGGGCGATTCCGGCCAAAGCCTGCACCAGTTTTTGCACCTCTTCCATGGTATTGTTTCTTCCGAATGAGATACGCAACGAGGGCATGGTTTCATCAACCCCCAAGGTTTCCAGCACATGGGAGCGTTGATTGCTGCCGGAACTGCAGGCACTCCCCGAAGACACACAAATGCCCTCAATATCCAGGCTGGGCAGCAACATTTCATTATCCACCGTGGCCGGCAAGGAAACATTCAGAATGGTGTGGAGTGAGCTCCCCCTGGCATCCCCGTTAAATTGAATACCAGGGACCTCTTCGCAAAGCAGCTTCATGCATGCTTCTTTCAATGACCTGCAATGATGCTGATCCTCTTCCAGTCGATGCTGTGCCAACTCAAGGGCCTTCGCCATGCCTGCGATGCCATAAACATTCTCAGTACCCGCCCGCATGTTACGCTCCTGCCCCCCTCCCCGCATATATGGGGGGAAAAACCGGCCGGAACGAACATACATAAAGCCGGCTCCCTTCAATCCGTAAAATTTATGAGCGCTTCCCACGGCAAAATCCATCCCCAGTTGTTGCATGTCCATATCAAACTTTCCGAACGTTTGTACGGTATCAGAATGAAACAAAGCACCGGCACCGGCACACAATGATGCCACAGACTTTACCGGCAACAGGTTGCCGATCTCATTATTGGCATGCATCAGGCTAACCAGTGAATGCGGATATTCGGTGAGCAACTCTTCAAGATGACCCAGGTCAATATGTCCGGCCTGATCAATTCGCAGGTAATGAACCCGTATTCCTTTTTCTGCCAGATAGGCCAAAGGCTTCAACACAGCAGGATGTTCAAGGGGGCTGGTAATCACATCTGAATAACCCAGCCCCTGGCAGCATCCCCATAAGATGGCATTATTGGCTTCTGTTCCACCGGAGGTAAAGAAGACCTCGGAAGGAGACACATTCAGTAAACGCGCAATGCTACGCCGCGATTCCTCGACCCTGACCCTGGCCTTTCTGCCCAATGCGTGCACTGATGACGGGTTACCGTATTCCTCTCTCATACAGGCAGTGACCTCCGCAAGCACACCCGAATCGGGCCGGGTAGTGGCGGCGTTATCAAAATAAATTACCGGTGTTTCCATGCCGTCAAAAATAACCATAAACAACAGCAAATAAACAATAAAATCGGATGTATAGTAACCAAATGTTGGGCAAAAAATGTACTTTTGAACTGGATTTACCCGGGAATACGTATTATTTTGCATCATACCGGTCAGCAAACCCCCGGCCACAGCGTCAAAGATATGACAGAAGTGAGCGACAGTCTTGTTATTATTCCCACATACAACGAAAGGGAAAACATTGAGAAGGTTCTGCAAATTGTATTCTCCCTTCCCAAAGACTTCCATGTGCTGGTCGTCGACGACAGTTCGCCGGACGGCACTGCCGAATTGGTCAGACACCTCATGGAAACCTGGCCGGGTAAACTTTTCCTGGAATCGAGAGAAGGAAAACTCGGGCTCGGCACCGCCTATATACATGGGTTCAAGTGGGCACTTAAAAGGGATTACGGGTTTATTTTTGAAATGGATGCCGACCTTTCTCACAACCCGGAAGACCTGGTAAGGCTCTACCGGGAATGCGCGGAAAAAGGTTACGATCTGGCGATCGGATCACGCTATATTGACGGGGTAAATGTGGTAAACTGGCCCATGGGCCGGGTATTGATGTCTTATTTTGCTTCCATTTACGTACGCATGATCACCGGAATGCCCATACACGACACCACTGCCGGCTTTAAGTGCTACAGGCGGGAAGTGCTGGAAGCCATTGAGCTGGACAGTATCAGTTTCACCGGTTATGCATTCCAGATAGAGATGAAATTCACCGCATGGAAAATGGGGTTTAAAATATCGGAAGTCTCCATCGTTTTTACTGACCGCTCAGAAGGAGAATCCAAAATGAGTTCCGGGATTTTCAAAGAAGCTGTCTGGGGCGTGATTAAGCTCAGATGGAGAAGTATTCTGAATCCGAAGAGATATCAGAAATCCTCCTGATCCGCTGCATTCAACACCGTTCATTCTTTTTATTTTATAAAACAATCAATTATGCGGGGCACACCACTGCTGCTGAAAAATGGACTGATCATCAACGAAGGGCGCACCTTTCGCGGAGACCTTGTAATCAACAATAAACTCATTGAGAAAATCTATCCCGGCGGACACCAGGGAAGGTTCAACGAGGAAACGGGGCGGTCGGTTGACCTTGAAGGGCTGCTTATCTTCCCGGGAGTTATTGATGACCATGTTCATTTCAGGGAGCCCGGTCTTACCCACAAGGGAGATATTGCCACAGAGTCAGTGGCAGCGGTGGCGGGCGGCATCACCAGCTTCATGGAAATGCCCAACACAAATCCGCAAACCATCTCCGCAGACTTACTGGAAGATAAATTCAGGCTGGCGCAGGAAAAAAGCCTGGCCAATTTCTCTTTTTACATGGGTGCCACCAATACCAATAAACCGGAACTCATGGCCGCTGACCCAAAGCATGTTTGCGGGATCAAGATATTCATGGGATCTTCAACCGGGAATATGCTGATGGACGACTCCGGGGCCCTGAACGACCTGTTTCGTGAAGTAAAACTTCCCGTCGCCGTTCATTGTGAAGACGAAGAAACCATCAGGAAACAGCTGACGGCCGCAAAGGCGACCTACGGTGAGGACATCCCCATGGCCATGCATATGCATATACGTAACCACCAGGCCTGTGAACGATCTTCCCGGCTGGCTGTTTCACTGGCAGAAAAATACGGGACAAGGCTCCACCTGCTTCATCTGAGTACTGCTGATGAGCTCAGAATGCTTGAAAACAGCACACCCCTTTCGGATAAACAGATCACTGCAGAAGTATGTGTACACCATCTGTGGTTTTCAGCGGAAGATTATGCCGAAAAGGGAGGCCTGATCAAATGGAACCCGGCCATCAAATTCAATGAAGACAGGATGGCTCTGATTGATGGGGTCAGAAAGGGTTACATTGATGTGGTTGCCACTGACCATGCCCCTCACACCCTGGAAGAAAAAAGCAACAATTACCTGGCCTGCCCTTCGGGCGGCCCCATGGTTCAGCATACATTACCTGCCATGGTCACCCTTGCGGAAAAGCAACAGATCCCACTTGAAAAAATTGCCAGTCTCATGTGCCACAACCCTGCTATTTGCTTTAACGTGGCCAACAGAGGGTTTATCCGCGAGGGTTATGCCGCCGATCTTGTGGTCATTGACCCGGGCACCCCATTCACCGTCAGCAAAGAAAACATCCTGTATAAATGCAAATGGTCGCCGCTGGAAGGCAAAGAGTTAAAAGCAACCGTCAGTTATACGTTTGTGAATGGTCATCTCGTTTATGAGAATGGCACGATCAATGATGAGGTAAAGGGAGAGGCCCTGCTATTCTCACGATAGGTCTCCTCTTTTTTACAGTTTTGTCAGCAGAAGACACTCAATATGACGCGTATATCCGGGTATTTCAGATACATTGCAGCATGCGGCCTGATCGCCTCCATGCTGCTGCCCGCCTCATGCAATTTTTTCAGGGCTCCTGGCAAAGATGACTGTGATAAAATGCTACCCAGGGAAACCATGGTCGATGTGCTCAGTGACATGTACCTGCTGGAGGCATTCCTGGTTGAATACCAGCATGTACAGGATGGGGTCAGGGATTCTTCAGAATATTATTACGCCGGCCTGTTTGATCGCCACGGGGTTGATCCGGAACAATTTGAAGCGGCCCTGGAGTGTTACCTGCTCGACAAAGAGGAAATGGACCTGATACATGAGATGATGCTCAACCGGCTAAGCGTCATGGAAACCGAAGAGGATCAAATGGCTCCCATTGACGACACGTTGGATGTCCCGGCCCCGGGAGAAGAAGCCCCTCAGGAGGAAGAAGCCCCCGAATAATCCGGGGAAGAGCCCCTGCACCGGGAGCAAACACTCCCAAGGCATCCCCGGACTGTCAGGAAATAATCCTCAGGAAATCACCCTGATAAATCATTCACCAAACAATTTGTCAAGCAACGCGTCACCCGGGACATTGGGTAAAGTTACCTTCAGCCTTGGCTCCGATTCCATGGCACGCCGGATGGCAAAAACCGCTTCTTTGTTTCGCGCCCAGCTACGACGGGCAATGCCGTTATTCACATCCCAGAACAGCATATTTTCCAGCCTGCGATCAGCATCTTCACTTCCATCCAGCATCAGGCCGAATCCGCCGTTGATCACTTCGCCCCATCCCACACCTCCGCCATTGTGGACAGACACCCAGGTGGCTCCCCTGAAACTGTCTCCGATCACATTATGAACCGCCATATCGGCAGTAAATTGTGAACCGTCATAGATATTGGATGTTTCACGATAAGGGCTGTCAGTGCCACTCACATCATGATGGTCACGTCCCAGGATGACCGGCCCGTTGAGTCGGCCATCCCGAATGGCCCTGTTAAAGGCCTTTGCAATGCGTATCCGCCCTTCGGCATCAGCATAAAGGATACGGGCCTGGGAGCCCACAACCAGGTTATTCTCCTCCGCCTGCTCGATCCAGCGCAGGTTGTCTGCAAGCTGCTGTTTTATCTCTTCAGGAGCCTGTTGCATCATCTCCCGGATTTCCCCGGCAGCAAGGCGGTCGGTGGTGCGCAAATCCTCCGGATCGGAAGAGGCACACACCCATCTGAACGGTCCGAATCCGTAGTCAAAACACATTGGCCCCATAATATCCTGCACATACGAAGGGAACCTGAACGAGCGGTCCTCTTTGAACACATCTGCACCTGCACGACCCGCTTCCAGCAAAAAGGCATTGCCATAGTCCCAAAAATACATTCCTCTTTCCGCCATTTTGTTAATGGCATTTACCTGGCGGATCAGAGAAGCTCTCACCTTCTCTTTGAAAAGCTCAGGATTTGTTGCCATCATATCGTTGGCCTCTTCAAAACTCAGCCCTGCCGGGTAGTATCCCCCGGCATAAGGATTATGCAAAGAGGTCTGATCCGAGCCCAACTCCACTTCCAGGTCTGAATCTGCCAGCTTTTCCCATAAATCCACCACATTGCCCTGGTAGGCCAGCGATACGGCCTCCTTCTTATCTTTGGCTTCCCGTATCCGTGAAATCAGTGAATCAAGGTCTTCGTGCACCTCGTCAACCCATCCCTGTGAATGGCGCACTTTCGCCGCCTTTGGATTAATCTCTGCCACCACACCTATGGCTCCGGCTATCACCGCAGCTTTTGGCTGGGCGCCAGACATTCCTCCAAGGCCACTTGTCACAAACAATTTGCCCGCCAGTCCTTCTCCACCGGAAGATACCATCCTGCCGGCATTCAATACGGTAATGGTCGTACCGTGTACAATACCCTGCGGCCCGATATACATAAAAGATCCGGCCGTCATCTGTCCGTATTGCGTCACTCCCAGGGCATTGAAACGCTCCCAGTCATCAGGGGAAGAATAATTCGGGATCATCATTCCGTTGGTCACCACGGCACGCGGGGCCTCAGGATGGGACGGGAAAAGCCCAAGGGGATGACCACTGTATAACACCAGGGTTTGCTCATCGGTCATCTCTGCCAGGTATTGCATGGTAAGCAGGTACTGCACCCAGTTCTGGAATACCGCCCCGTTACCCCCGTAGGTAATCAGCTCGTGGGGGTGCTGGGCCACCGCGTGATCCAGGTTATTACTCAACATGAGCATAATGGCAGCAGCCTGGCGCGAACGGTGGGGAAAATCGTCAATACGTCTGGCATAAATGGAGTAATCCGGCCGGAAACGGTACATATAGATCCGTCCGTAAGTTTCCAGTTCCTTTGCAAACTCCTCAGCCAAAACGGCATGGAATTTTTCCGGAAAGTAACGCAGGGCATTTTTAACCGCCAGCCGCTTCTCCGGCGCAGAAAGGATCTCTTTGCGTCGCGGAGCATGATTCACCGAAGGATCATGGGGTTTGGGGGCGGGCAATTCATCAGGGATTCCCTGTCGTATCGCTTGTTGAAAACCGGATAAGGACATATACAATGGATCATTTCAGGTTAAACAATAATGCAAAAACAGGGGTTAATCATCTTCCCGGTCTTCACAATCTTCTACAATCTCGGTATGGACATACGGAATGTCCCAGGAAAACCATTCCTGCTCCACCGTCGACATGGTAATTCCCTCCGCCACAAAACGAAGTCCGGCACGACCACCCCTGATGGTTGCCCCGGGGGCCAGGCATGCAGTAAACTCCGGCGTTTCGTACAAAATGACCCCATCACGGTAGTACGCAGGAGAAAAAGAGAAGACCATATAGTCGTCAGACAGATTGGTGAGACGCATGTTGAGGACCGCATTCGGGTCGCTGCTGAAAAAACGCTCCCGCTGCCAGCGGTATTCCACCTTGACTTCTTCAATGGTGTCATGCACCTGGTACTCAACCTGTGCAGAAGCGGGTTTTATTGCCATAATGAGGAAAAAACCTGCTGCCAGAAAATGAAACAATACAGCACGCATGGGTAAAGGGTTTTGGAATTAATACAATTTTTCTTTCATATTTTTCAATGAACGGTAAAGAAACTCCCTGGCCCTGAAAAGCTGTGCCTTCACAGTCCCCAGCGGCAAATCGAGTTCATCAGCGATCTCTTCATAAGAACGCTCATCAAAATAACGCATCACAATCAGATTCCGGTACCTGGGTTTCAGGGTTTCAACCACCTCCCTGATCAACTCCACTTTCTGGCTTTTAATGAAACGCTCTTCCGGGTTGATCATGTCCACCACAAAGTTGAATTTATCACCAGAGTCATCCAGTTCCTCATTGGCTTCCAGGTTCAGCACATTTTTTTTCTTTTTCCTGATAAAGTCTACACAATTATTGGATGCAATTTTAAACAGCCATGTGCTGAAGGCGTATTGCTCATTATATTGTTTGATGTTTACAAATGCTTTACCAAAAGTTTCAATGGTAAGGTCTTCCGCATCATGGGCATTCCCGGTCATTTTCAGCAACATATAGAAAATCGTATCCCGGTAAATCCGCATGAGTTCGGCAAAAGACTGCTGACAGCCATGCTGAGCTGCATTACGGACAAGCTTTAAATCACGCCTGGCTTTATCGGTATGTTGCTTTTCTACTTCCATTTATTTTTTTTCATCCAGACCGGAGACAGGGATAAGAGCAATGAACACCCCATCAGCATCAATTCCCCCGGTAGCGAAAATAAACAAATTTTATCTTCCCCGAGTGTTTTTGCCCCGGCCCGTATGATTACCAGGTAGCTTATCGTTCGCAGGAGAAAAACCCCCAGGGTAAGAAATCCTGCGGTGGAGATGCCCGATGCAAACAGGCTGCCGGCAAACAGGGGATAAAATAACAGCCGCGCCCACTCATACAGCTTTAACCTGCGCCTGTCTGGTTTTTTGTAATATCTGCGGCTGCCCAATTGTTGCTTTTTGTTGCGGAGCCAGCCGGCAAAAGTTGTATCTGGCACTGAAATTGTGCGGGCTGCCGGATCCGGCTCAACCACCGTATTGTCTTTCCGGGCGGCATAATTGACAAAAAGGTCATCCTCCCCCACTGCGACTTTATAATGGGAAGTGAACCCCTTAAGCCGGTAAAACAACGAACGGGTATACGCGAGATTCCGGCCTGATCCCATGAAGGGGCGCCCTGCTGCAGCCATTCCCATGTAGTTGAGTGCCGTGGCAAAGGCGTCAAACCGGATCAGCCTGTTCAGCAATCCCGGTTTTTTCTCAAAAGCCCCGTAACCAAGTGCAATCTCCTTATGATGCTCAAGTCGGGCAGTCATCCGGCCAATCCATGTCTTATCTGCCGGATAACAGGCAGCTTCCGTGAAAAGCAGCAGTTCATTTTTTGCCGAACGTATACCCACCGACAGGGGAAGTTTTTTCCCCTGCATAAAACTAACACTGCTGTTCAGATTAATTACTTTCAGGCAGGCATGATCTCTCTGCATTTCGTGCAATAATTGATCTGTCCCATCATTGGAAGCATCATTCACTACCACTACTTCAAAATCGGGGTGATCTTGTTCGAGCAACAAAGGTAAATGAAGCCTGAGATGGTGATAATCATTGCGGGCAGTGAGCACCACAGACACAGGAGTTACAGCATCGCTTTCATGATGGCTTTCCGGATCAGCGAAAGCAATACGCCGAAAATAGTACCAGTGCCACCAAAGGTGGATCACCGTCACCAGTGCAAATATTGAAAACACCAGCCACTCCCAGGGCAACTGGACTCCTTGAATTGTTCCCGCCATTGAATCCATCGTGTATTTGGAGATTTACAGGGGCACAAAATTACCACAATCTAAGGGAATAGTTTCTATCTTTGACAAAAAACAACACCCTCCATGAAGTTTGGCATTACGGCACGTGACGATGGCAGCAAGGCAAGAGCAGGGGTTCTTTCCACGGATCACGGCGATATAGAGACCCCGGCATTCATGCCTGTCGGAACAGCTGCCACGGTCAAGGCAATTCATCATAAAGACCTGGATAATGAAGTCCGCCCGGATATCATCCTGGGGAACACCTATCATCTATTCCTCCGGCCCGGTCTGGAGGTGCTGCATGAAGCAGGCGGCATACACCGTTTTATGTCCTGGAATAAACCTGTTCTCACCGACAGCGGGGGTTACCAGGTATATTCCCTTACAGACCGCAGAAAGATCAATCATGAAGGGGTGCGGTTTCAGTCTCACATTGATGGCTCCACGCATACTTTCACCCCGGAAAAAGTGATGGATATTCAGCGTATGATCGGGGCAGATATTATTATGGCATTTGATGAGTGTACACCCTATCCCTGCGACTACAACTATGCCAGAAAATCCATGCACCTGACCCATGACTGGCTGATACGATGCTGCACCCACTTTGACAATTCACAACCGGTGTATGATTATTCACAAAGTCTTTTCCCCATTGTACAGGGAAGTACGTATAAAGACCTGCGCAGGGATTCAGCCTCTTTCGTAAGAGACTGCAACAGGGAGGGCAATGCCATCGGCGGGCTTTCTGTGGGAGAACCCGCGGAAATGATGTATGAAATGACTGAGCTGGTTTGTGACATATTGCCCGCGGATAAGCCCCGTTACCTGATGGGAGTGGGCACTCCGCAGAACATCATCGAATGTATCGCATTGGGGGTAGACATGTTCGACTGTGTGATGCCCACACGCAATGCAAGGAATGGCATGCTCTTCACCCGCGAGGGGATCATCAACATCCGGAACAGGAAATGGCAACACGATTTTTCTCCCATTGATCCACAAGGAGATGCATTCGTAGACAGCAGGTATTCCAAAGCCTATTTGCGGCACCTGTTCGTGGCCGGAGAAATGCTCGGCCCAATGATCGCCACGCTGCACAACCTGCGGTTTTTCATCCGGCTCACCCGGGAAGCCAGGGAACAGATCATCAACAACACCTTCGATAGCTGGAGGCAGTCCATTACCCGACATTTGGCACAGAGGTTGTAAAATAAGGGTATATTTGCCCCGTTTTTACACTAAACAAACTGAATTAAACAACGGCAACAGGGGCCAGACAGGCATGCTGAAAAAACTGGACATCTATATCATCAAAAAGTTCCTGGGAACCTTTGTCTATGCTATCACCCTGATCATTCTCATTGTGGTCATATTTGACCTGTCAGAGAAGATTGACAAATTCATTGACAACCAGGCCCCTTTTTATGACATCATTTTTGTTTATTACCTGAATTTCATCCCTTATTTCATTAACCTGTTCAGCCCCCTGTTCACCTTCATCGCCGTGGTATTTTTTACGTCCAGGATGGCTTTCAATACGGAGATCATTGCCATTCTGAGCTCGGGGGTCAGTTTCCGGCGTATGCTGGTTCCTTATATGATATCAGCCATGTTACTGGCACTGATCTCAGTGTATCTCTCCAACGTAATGATTCCGGAAGCGAATAAGAAAAGACTGGAATTTGAATATGTATATGTACGGTCGCCCGACCTGTCGGCAGGCCGTCACATCCACATGCAAATCCGTCCGGGCATATTTATTTACCTCGAATCTTTCAATGAAAGGACACAAACGGGCTATCATTTCTCGCTGGAGAGAATTGAGGGGGGAGAGCTTCAGTATAAGCTTTTTTCAGACCTGGCCCGGTATGATGAGGAAAAAGACCAGTGGCGCATTGAAAATTACAACATACGGGAAATACATGGCCTGGAAGAGGAGCTCAGTTTCGGAAAGACCCTTGACACCGTGCTACCCTTTACACCCCGCGACTTCGTACAAAACATTAAAGATATGGAGACCATGAACTTCGGGGAGTTGAATGAGTTTATCGCCAACGAAAAACTGAAAGGATCTGAGGCCGTCAGCTTCTACGAAGTAGAGCGTCACCGCCGGATGGCCTTCCCGTTCTCCACACTCGTGCTGACGCTGATCGGGGTGGCACTTTCCAGCCAAAAAGTCAGGGGCGGGATCGGCCTCCATCTGGGTGCAGGAATAGCCCTGAGCTTTACGTTCATCCTGTTTATGCAGGTAACCACTACGTTTGCGACCAAAGGGAGTCTTCATCCCATGGTGGCTGTCTGGATCCCTAACATCCTGTTTGGAATACTCGGAATATACCTGATTAAGAAAGCCCCTAAGTAAGGCAGATGCCCTTTATTTCTTCTCTTTTATGAAAAAATCCGGCAGGAGGTACCCAAGCAGTCCTCCCCAGGCAATACTCATATAAGGATTGGAGGTGATGGCGCAGGAACCGGTATTGCAACCGATCAGGGCATAATACAAATACCCCCCGCCTGCCCCGACAAAGGTAAATATTCCCACAAAGAGGAGATATTTAGCCCTGGACAAATTCCGGGGCAGGAAATACTTTTTTTCCTGCCCCGGATTGGATTGTTTCACGGAATGTTCATTTTCCATAGAAATCATATTTCCTTTTGTCATGCCTCCACAGCAAGCACATCTTTGATGGCTTTCTCCAGGGTCTCTTTGGGAAGTGCCCCTGTAGCCATCTGAGGCTGACCTTCTTTTGGAACGAATAAAATAGAGGGAATACTGCGGATACCGAACATACCGGCCAGTTCCTGCTCTTTTTCTGTGTCAATCTTGTAGATATCCACCTTACCTTCATACTCTTTTGAAAGCTCCTCCATAACGGGGGTCAACGTCCGGCAGGGAGCACACCAGTCGGCATAGAAATCAATGATGCAAGGCTTTTCTCCCGCAAATTCCCATTCTTTCTTGTTCTCGAAATCGAATACTTTTTCTTTAAAAACTTCCTTGGTTAAATTTTCCATATTAAATGTAGTGATACTTTATGATGATTACCTGATTAATTACACTTTTCCAAGATGCTTTTCAATGGCTGCCTGCAATGTCTCTTTTTGCTGAACCCCTACAAAGCGTTCCACTTCTTCTCCGTTCTTAAAAAGGAGCAGGGTTGGAATACTGCTGATCCCATAACGGGAGGCAATACTGCCATGATCATCCACATCCAGTTTTGAGATGGTGGCCCTGTTACTGATTTCAGCGGCCAGGTCGTCAATGATCGGCCCCTGCGTGCGGCAGGGTGCACACCAGGTGGCCCAGAAATCAACCAGAACCACTCCCTCAGCTATGGCTTCATCAAATCCTTCCGCGTCAAGATTCAACACATGACCAGAAGCGTCGGCAGAAGTTTCCTTAGCTTCTTTTTCTTTCTCATTGGCTGTTCCGTTACCCGTTAAAGAATAACCCAGAAACACCAACAAAACAACGCTCAGCGCTATTCCGAAAGACAAAAATTTCGTTTTATTTGCCATAGCAATTTGTCTTTTGCTTGATTATCAAGCGATTATAAAAATAATCTTCTTACATTTTAAGAAGTATAAAGGTATCAATATATTTTGTTGGATACAAACTTTGATGTGTTAAAAAATCTAAAGGCCGGGGAACCGGCCTTTAGCAAAATTTTCAGGGCACCTGCACCCGATTCCCCTTCATTCGATCCCGGCAAAATGTTTCATGAACTGCACCCGGAGGAATGCGGCAGGGTGATCGGTCAACTTCTGGCTCATGAGCCCCTGGAAGTCAGAGATTTTTTTATAGTTGTGTTGCTCCATCCATTCATTCATTTCATCCCGGATCACATCCAGCTGACCCAGCCCGTTCTTATAAAGGGTAGAGCATACCTGGACAGCACGGGCTCCAACAAGCAGCTGTTTAATCACCCCTTTCCCATCGTGCACCCCGGTGGAAGCACAAAGGTCTGCTTTGATCTGTCCTGAAAGAATACCGATCCAGCGAAGGGAGTGCGTAATTTCTTCCGGGCTGCTGTAAAGATTGCCTGGGATAATCTTAAATGATGCGGTGTCCACATCCGGATTAAAGAAGCGATTAAACAGTACCACGCCCTGGACCCCCGTCCAGCTAAGTTTCTTAACCATACTTGCAAGACCGGAGAAATAATTTGAGATTTTCAGTGAAACAGGAATATTGACTTCTTTCCTGACATTCTCCGCGATATCCACATACAATTGCTCGTAATCCCTTCCTTCCCGTTGAATGTCTGCGGGCAACACAAATACATTCAGCTCAAGGGCATCGGCCCCGGCCTTTTGGATATTCTTTGCAAAGGCGGGCCACTCATTTGCAGTGGTGCAATTGATGCTGGCGATAACAGGAATTGAAAGTGTATTCCTGGCTTCCTGAATAAGGTTCAGGTATTCGTCCAGGGTATGCTCACGTGCATAATTCCGGATATAGTCTTCTGCTTCGGTATAAGCATTATGCGCATCATCATAAGAAAAAACCTTCCGGATTTCAAATTTAATCTGCTCCTCAAAAAGAGATTTCAAAACAACAGCTCCTGCCCCCTTTTCTTCCATTTCTTTCAGGTTGCTGATGTTTTTCGTCAAACCGGAACTGCCAACAATCAGCGGGCTCTTAAGTTGAAGGCCCATGTAAGTGGTCGATAAGTCAATCATGCGTGGTATGGTTTTTTGATGGATACTTTCTTTTGGTGTCGCTTATGGAAGCAAACCTACATGAATTTTATCAAATTCACAATAAAAAAATACATATCGGGCGCGGGCAAATGGGGCAACTGGCAGATGTTTGATAAAGCCGTATCTTTGTATGTTCAGGCAACTGTTCTCAATTATTCCGCAACGACTGATCCCTTATATATGAATCTCAAGGATACAAAGCTTTACAACACAGACAGCAAACCACCTGAAGCCCTGAAACAATCTTTCCGAAACCTGATGGAACCCCTGCTTATCCTTTTTAATAAGGCTGCAGGAATGGTACTGAAAAACAAACAGTTCTACATCGCTTACAGCATTCCGGGGGGCGTTTATGGCTATTTTAAAGACCACAGCGTCAGTACCGGGGAGCTGGAGGCCATTGCAGATCGCATCCGGATAATGATCGAACAACGGGAAAAATTCCGCCATGAGGTACTTCCCCTGGAAAAGATTCTTCGTTACTTCGAAGCCAATCAGCGAAAAGATATCATCCATCTTATCAAATCAAAGCCCTTTACCAAAGAACCGGAGGGGCTTCGCCTGGCACATCTGAATGGTTTCGGAGAGCTATTAATCAATTATATACAGAACAATTATGACCGTCTGCAAAGCTTTCGTCTCGTTCCTTTCCACCAGGGCTTTTTCCTGATCGCCGACCCTGATTTCTTTGACAGGACGATGCCGTCAAAGCCTGAGACAAGCAAGTATTTCCACGGATTCGAAGAAACGGAACAAACAATGATGCACCTGGGCGTGGGAAGTTTTGCAGAACTGAACGACATCATCAGGCAGGAGAAGCTCCCGGAATTCATCAAGTTATCGGAGGCCTGGCAGGCCCGGCAGATATCGGTAATTGCCGAAAATATCCTGAACCACCCCGACAATCCAAGACTCGTCTTCCTGGCCGGACCGACTTCTTCCGGAAAAACCACCTCAGCCAACCGCCTGGCCATAGAGTTAAAAGTAATGAAAAAAGAGGTGCTTATCCTGTCACTGGATCATTATTACCTCCCACACAGTGCCATCCCTGACGACCCGGTTACTGGGATCAAAAATTTTGAACAGATCAATGCGCTGAACCTTGAACTGTTTAATAAAGAGATCAGTGAACTGCTCGATGGCAAAGAAGTGCATTTATCCAGGTACCATTTTGATGGCCGGGGAGCCTCCCCCGAAAAAAAAACCACGAAGATCAGCCCGGAAACCTACATTATCGTAGAAGGGATACATGGCCTGAATCCCGAGTTGTGGGATAAAACCATGGAGACCCCCTCTTACCGCCTGTATGTATCGGCCCTGAGCACACTGAACATTCATGATCATCTTCCGCTGTCTACCTCTGATCACAGATTGATCCGCAGGCTTGTGCGGGATCACCTGTTTCGTGGGTATAGTTTCAACGAAACCGTCAGGCGCTGGCCCGACGTCGTGCAAAATGAATATCACAGCATATTCCCCTTCCAGGAAAGCGCCCATGCCATTTTCAACTCCGCGTTGATCTATGAACTGGCTGTTTTCGCCCACTATGCCCCGGCCATTGCGGATCCTGAAAAGGCGGAAAATGAACAGATCCGTGAAGAGACAAAAAGACTGAACAGAATTCTCTCTTTGCTCATCCCCATTAATCCACTCGACATCCCGCCCACATCCATCCTCAGGGAATTCATCGGCGGAAGCAGTTTTCAGTACAGCTGAAAGCATCCACTTATTTTTTACCAGGAAATTTTTAATATCCCCGGGGAACCTTTTCACTTATCGAGAGCGTTCCGCATTCGCACATTGTTATAAACAAATGTTTAACGTATTGGATATTTTTATATATTGCATGGTTTTTATGCGACGACGGGTCGCGTGTTTTTATTTC
This sequence comes from uncultured Bacteroidales bacterium, assembly GCA_964463915.1. Taxonomy (GTDB): domain Bacteria; phylum Bacteroidota; class Bacteroidia; order Bacteroidales; family UBA7960; genus PUPG01. The sequence goes on from CAYXEH010000021.1 coordinate 24,392, forward strand.
CGTTCACCAAATCTTCAACCGAAATGATACGATATTTTATTTTTGGAGCAGCCCTCCTGCTGCTTTCTGCTTCCCTGTCAACTGCCGGAGGGTACCAGGTAAGTCTGCACGGACACAGACAAATAGGGATGGGCCTGATCGGGACCTCCCTCCACATGGATGCAAGCACTGTGTTCTTTAATCCTGGCGGGCTGGCCATGATGCCTCAGCAGGTGAGCATTCTCGGAGGCGTCAGTGGCATTTTTGCCAACACCACATTTCGGATGGAACAACCTTCTGTATATCAGGCCCAAACAGACAACCCGCCTGGAACTCCTTTTTATTTCTATGCCGCCGCCATGGTCACCGACAGATTGGCTGCCGGTGTGGCAGTCAACACACCATATGGCAACAGCCTTTCATGGGAGGAAGGATGGGCCGGCCGCTTTTTGATCCAGGACATCTCACTGCGTGCCATCACTATTCAGCCCACACTTTCTTACAAGGTAAGTGATATGTTATCGGTTGGCGCAGGCTTTATTTACACCCTGGGTTCGGTCGGGATGACACAGGCATTACCTGTTAGCGGGCCCGAGGGCGAAGGCCGGGTAAATATCGAGGGCAGCACCGCCAATTATGGCTTCAATGCGGGAATACAGTTCTCCCATCCGGGGGGGCTGAAAGCCGGGCTCAGTTACCGTTCCCAAATAGACATGGAGATGGAAAATGCAGATGCTTTATTCAGCGTACCTTCCTCCCTGTCCGACAATTTCCCGGCCGAAAACGCTGTGGCTGTCAGCCTGCCCTTGCCGGCCAACCTGGATTTTGGGCTCTCATACCAGTTTACCCGCGACTTTATGGCAGGGTTTTCACTGAATTATGTCTTCTGGGATGTGTATAAAGAACTGAATTTCGACTTTGAAACCAACACCCCCGCACTGGATGATAGCCGGAACCCCAGGAATTACAGCAATACCCTTATTGCAAGAATAGGGGCCGAGTACAGAGTCAACCAGCACATGTTTGTGCGGGCAGGTGCTTATTTCGATCCAAGCCCGGTCAACGAAGACTATTTTTCCCCCGAAACTCCAAGCCTGGACAACCTCGCCTTCTCGGGAGGGCTCACTTATATGCCAACCCGCAACCTGAGTATTGATGCCAGCCTGCTTTTTGTCATGGGACTGGAAACAGAGGCGGCTTACGGCCCGGAGAACTTTGGCGGCACTTACAGTACAAGGGTACTGATACCTGGAATCGGGATCAGTTACGGATTGTAGAGGCCGGTAGGGGTGCAGATGCCAGCTTCAGGCCGTATGGCAAACCCTTACTGTCATATTTCCAAACCGCCTCAAGCGTACCCGAATTACTCCCTTTACCATATTGACAAGAACCAACACAAAGAAAACAAACCGAACCGCATTCCACGAATTACTCCCTTTACCATATTGACAAGAACCAACCACCCAATACCTTAAACCATGAACCATACAGCACGCAAATACCTGCTTCTGATCTTTCTCTTCTGGATCATTCCCGGATGTGAACCGGAAATAGATCAGCCGGACCCGCATTCGGGGGAGGCTGATTTCACCACTTTTACAGCAATCGGCAATTCCCTGACAGCAGGGTTTATGGACGGGGAATTATTCAGGGACGGCCAGGAACACTCCCTGGCAAACCTCCTGGCCGGTCAGCTTTCCCATGTGGGGCTCACTTCCTTTTCTCAGCCCCTGATGAAGGATGAACTGGGATTCGGAAACCGGCTGATCCTGGCAGAAGCAGACGGCTCACTGATGCCGGTACCGGCCCCGGGCACCCCGGATCCTGCCAACAGTGAGAACATTTTCAACGCAGAAGGCCCCTTCCACAACCTCGGCGTACCGGGGGCAAAGGTGCAGCACTTGTTGTTTGAGGGATACGGAACCCTGAATCCTTACTTCGGGCGTTTTGCCGCCAATCCGGCCTCGAGCAGTGTCCTGACCGATGCAATGGCGCTTCAACCGACCTTTTTCAGTTTATGGGCCGGAAACAACGACATTATCGGGTTTGCCACAAGCGGAGGTAAAGGAGAAGACATTACCTCAACAGGAGAGTTTGCCACTTTTTACCAGATGATAGTTTCACAGCTGACGCAGGAAGGTGCCAGCGGGGTGGTCGCCAATATCCCGGACATTACCAGTATTCCCTTCTTTACAACTGTTCCTTACAATGCACTCCCTCTTGTGGAACAGGCCATGGTGGACCAGCTCAACAGTGCCTACCAGGAAGCCCCTCATATCAGTTTCTCGCTGGGGATGAATGCCCTGGTGGCAGCGGACGACAGCCATCCGGCAGGAATAAGACAGCTGGAAGAGGGAGAAATCGTACTGCTCACAGCCCTGACAGGGATCACACAACAAGGTTGGGGCAGCCAGACTCCTTTGCCGGAAACGCATTACCTGTCAGAAGCCCAGGTCACAGAAATCCATGAGGCTACGGCAGCCTTCAACCAGGTGATCAGGGAAACAGCCAGCACCATGGGTCTTGCACATGTGGATATGCACCAGCAGTTACAGAAGGCAGGCCAGGGCATATACATTGATGGCATTGCCTTTGACTCATCCTTCATCACAGGGGGGATCTTTTCCCTGGACGGAATTCACCTAAGCAAAAGGGGTAGTGCCATCGTGGCCAATGATTTCATTGAAGCCATCAATCAGCGATTCGACGCCACCATTCCCAAAGTGCCGGCAGGCCAGATTGAGGGTATTGCCTTTCCCTGACCATCAGGTTGATCACTCTTCGTGATTCATGAATCCCTGTTTGTGAAGTGCATCCAGCATTACCTTGCTGAAGTGGATGTTGTCTTTCTTGGTGTACCGCTTCCGGGTGAAAATCTGTGCTAGGTTTTTCAGCTGATTCTCCCTGATCAGGTCGGCCGTCAGGGGAAGGTTTTCCTTTTCATGGTAGATCCGGTCTATATCTTCCCGACTGTAATCCCTGTATGTTTCGTGGTGCACAACCCCTTCGGCTGGCAAACGGTCTACCTGCTCCGGATCTTCATCAGGGTAGCCAACAACAAGAGTGGTCACGGGCACAACGCCTTCCGGCAGATCAAAAAAGTCGATCAGCTTGTCGGCCTGGTAGGTGGTGGTTCCCAGGTAACAGATCCCCAGTCTGTGCGCCTCCGCAGCTACCGCCACATTCTGAGACACCAGCAAGGCATCGATGGCAGCTGTAAAGAAGGAAAGGAAGTTGTCATAGCCCGGGTCTGCATCCCTTTGCCGGCACCATTTGTTGAACCGGTTAAAATCGGCACAGAAAGTAAGAAGTACGGGAGCCTGCTCTACCATTGGTTGCCCGAAATGAAGTTTGCAGAGCTCTTTGCGCTTTTGTTCATCCCTGGAAACAATGACGCTGTATACCTGCATGTTCCCGGTGGTTGAAGCACGAAACCCGGCTTCAAGCACTTCGTTCAGTACCTGATCGTCGATAGGGTCACTTTTATATTTACGGATTGTACGGTGATTCAGGAGGGTTTTGATGGTTTCCATAGTGTCGGTATATTTTGTTCGGCCACAAAATTAAAGGATAATCAAGTGGTTTACAAAAAAACCTCATGTCCTTTGTTCCCTTTTAGGGTAAAAGACATCCATGGCAACCAGTATGGCCATCATCCCCCAAAAGGGCACCGAAGCCTTATCGGTATCCAGGAAATTATTCAACAGTCCATGGGTCAGATAGGTGATGAATCCCAGTGTCAGGCCCAGGGCAATGAGACGCATCTCTCTGTCAGGTGCCTGTTTATAAAGTTTCACTCCTGTGGCCATTAATGCCAGTACCAGGCCAATAAAGAAGAGCATTCCGGGAAGCCCGCTTTCTGATAGCGGTCCGATATATTCGCTGTGGGCATTCCCAAGGTCACCAAAATGGGTGGTTATAATGGTATAATCCTCCGCGCGCTGAAAAGGGGCATACACAAACTGGTATGTTCCTGGTCCCCAGCCAAACACCGGTCTTTCTTCGTACATGCGGTAAGCAGACCTCCAACGGTTGATCCGCTCCAGGTTGGATGCATCCGAAGTGATATTGGTAATGGATTGCACATGCTCGGAAAAATCACCGGATGACTCCTGCTGATTACGTTCCAGTTGCATCACGATCTCAGTCTGGAACAGGGCAAAGATCCCCAGCAGCAGGATTAGCCCGGCAAGGATGAATCGGAATTTAAGGCGGAAAACCAGGATAACGAAACCGCCGGCAGCCACAATCAGGCTCAGCCAGGAGGCACGGCTGAAACTGAATAAAATGCCCGCACAAAACAACAGAAACACCATCACTGCAAGCCGCCTGCGCAGCACACTACCGGAACGATTAAAGGCCATTACAATAAAAAAAGGTGCAACAAGGGCCAATACTGCTCCGTAATGCGTATGGTCATTAAAAAACGGCTGAACCATTGCATAGCCGACCTCCCTCTCAAACCCATGAAGATAATGTTTATAGGTGGCCATCATCACCACAACGGCCAGGGCCGATCCGAACAGCCACATAAAACGGTGCATATTTTTCCGCTCGCGAAACAGGTAGACCCCGATGAAAAAGAAAGTGGTGACAAACCAAAAACGGGAAATAAAAAACTTAAAAGACACCAGCGGCATTTCGCTGGTGATGGTGGTCACCAACATCCACAACAACTGGATGATCAAAAAAACCGTTAACGGATGACGCAATACCCGTTTGTCATAATTCCCCTCATAAATAAGCCTTACAACAAAAAGCAGCATAATAACTACGATAACCGGCTCGGTGGGAAGAGTCATTGCGAAACCCAGTTCTTCGTGTACATATTTAAACGAGAAAGGAGTCAGAAAAACCAGGAGCAATATCAGTTTATCCAGGGAAAAAAACAACATCAGCATAACTCCGAGTGCAACAGGCATTGCCGATAGCCAGTAAACCCCCTGAACCATCATCATCAGGTTCAGGACGATAAACACAAGGCAACCCCCATAAAGCCAATAAAGCCTGTTTTCTTTCAACACCTGACTAAGAAGACTTTGGAGTTTTAGCTTTCTTTTCCTTAATGATCCCCTTGTTACGCAGGTTCTCATACACCATCAGGATCATGACACCTGCAAAACCGGCGGCAAACACTGATAGAAACACAATCAGCCAGCGAACAGGATATACCTTATGCTCAGATTCGTAAGCCCTGTCGAGCACAAACTTGAAGGGAACGAAATTTTCCAGGTCGGCTTTGGCCTCATGGTACCGGCGCTGGCTTGATATCAGATGATCACTGATGTCATCCAGGTAGGCAGAATGAAAAACATAGGACCCTCCATGCTCGCTCAGCAGCCTCAGCCTGTCTTCAAGCCTGCTTACCCCCTCCTGGTTGTCTGCTGAAAGGTCTTTTGCCAGCTGACGTGTAAACATGGCCGATTGCCCCTCCAGGTCATAGACCCCCAGCTCCATAATAATCCGAAGGGAGTCTTCCACCTCCTTGACCTGTGCCTGAAGATTTTCATACTGTTCTTTGGCGACCTCATAGGCAAGCTCAGCCCTTTCGCGACGAAGTTCATTCTGTACTGTGTCGCCCAGGGCTGCCAGTTCATTAGCCAATTCAGCAGCCATGGCCGGATCCTTGTCACGCACACTGATCTCTACGGCACCGTATTGAGTGCGGCGGAATGAAATGTTGCTATGGTATTCTTCGGTAAGCTGGGCACGTGGATACTGGGCATCTTCAGGAATCTCATAGTGAGACATCAGATCAAAACGCTCAATGATGCGATCCCGGACATTTCCTGATTCCAGCACCTGAAGGGTTCTCTCTGCCTCTTCCACGTCTCCGTAGTCAAGGAAATCCTGGCGTGCCCATTCGGCCCCTACCAGTACCGTACGTGACAGACTTCCTGAAGTGGTCGGAAACATAATGACCGATGACTGATACTTTGGCGTGATAAAATACGGGGCAGAAAAAATAGCAGCTGCAATGGCGGCTACCACGCAAATAATAAACAAATGTTTCCACCAGCGTATAATAAACAAAAACACATTGGAAGAATCAAAGACATTGTTTTTTGGGCTCATTTTGAATGTGGTTTGGGCTTGTATATTATTTTTAACGAAGGCTAAATCCAATTATTTGAAGAATTGCGGCAAAATTAAGAAAAAACAGGCGTAAACTATCTTTCTCCGAACCGGATCAACTGATAGATTTGCCTGGGGCTAATGAGCTTCACCGCCAATGAAAGCCCCAGCGAACCCAGGCCCATTACCACTATATTGATCTGCCAGGGGAAAGGGGCGAAACTTGAAATAAACCCGAGGAAAACCACACCTGCTGCATATATTAACACCCGCGACAGGAAAGAATAATTGATATCCAGGTCAAACAGACGCTGCACTACCCATACCTGCAGGAGGGCCACCAGAACCTGTGTAAACAGACTGGCTATGGCGGAACCCGTTGCCTGATAGACCGGGATCATCAAAAAATTCAACCCAATGTTCAACAGCATCCCCCCGAAAGCAATCAGGTTCATATGCCGCAGACTTCCATTGGCAGTCAGCAGGGTACCAAAAATATAAGTGGTGGAGGTAGCCAGGAAACATGCCATCAGAATCGCGAATACCCGTGCAGACTCTTCTATACGATAAAGAAATGCAGCCTCTGTTTCCGCCGCATGAACGGGGTACAGAAATTGCATGATCTCACCGGAATAAAAAAAAGCAGCTACCGCAACAATTATGGCAGGCACGGTGATCAGGGTATAAGACAACCGGATCAATTGTTCCACACGTTGATTTTGTTTAATCATCCTGGCAAAAATCGGCAGGAGCAATACCGCAAACAGGTATGCGATCATGTTTGCGGCATCCAGCAAACGGTAAGCAGAAGCATAAATCCCGCTGTACCTGGCGCCATCATCCAGCAAACGTTCCAGCATCACACTGTCAATGCGGTTATAAAAAGTCATCAGCAATACCAGTATGGCAAAAGGAAAACTTTGTCTCACAATGGCAAGTAAAAACGGAAAGTTCCAGTTCAGCCTGAGCCATTTTTTCTCTGTACGACGGAGCACAAGCCATAAAGCAGTGGCGGATGTGAGCAAATACCCGGCCGTTTGTGCATATACATAATACTCAATGTGAAATTCATTGACCACATTGCCCCAGAGAAGAATGGCGCAGATCACGATCATCAGGGTTCTGTCCAGTACAGAGATCAAACTGTCGGTCCGGAACAGATGAAGGCCGCCCAGGTTCGATCGCAGGTACAGGATAAAACTAAGCAGGAACTGGTTGAAAGCAAGAAAATACAACAACTGTATCTGTTCCTGGCTGTATTGAATAAACAGGGCAGTGGCAAAGGTGATCACCAGGTAAACAACGAAAAGCAGAAGCTTCATCACAAGCAGGTTCGACAGGTGCTTGGACAGCAATTGGTTATTTTGTGCAATATTTCGATTGTTAAAATTGGTAATACCAAAATCCAGCAGAATATTAAACAGAAAGGAAAGGTTAAACACCGCAAAATAAAAACCATATTCCTCAGCTCCTACGGTATTTTGGACTGAACGGTCAATACCGAGGATCCAGAAAGGCTTAACCAGGAGATTAAGCACCAACAAGAATGTAAGATTTTTTACAAATTTTCCCTGCATTGGACTGACCTGAACTTTGGGCTACCGGGCATAAAAGATCACATGCATCCGGAAAAACGTCCGGCTGCCTCAGCCAAAATTATAAACTTTTGAAATGATCTGGCATGTTTTATGTATTGATCCGTCAAATGATAAATACATAACGCTGAAAATAAGCCATATATTCGGATGATTTCTGTTATTTTTGCATATTTCCCCGGCAAAAGATATAAATCAGCACTTTTAAACGTTATCATAATATTGATAACCCCTTAAAAACAACCCTATCAAGATGCAGTTTAAACCAGGTGACAAGGTATTGTTTCTGAATGAAAAAGGCGGTGGAGTCGTTACCCGTGTGGAAGATGACCAGATCGTTCATGTGGCAGTGGAGGATGGGTTTGATATTCCCTATGCCGTTACTGATCTGATCAAAGCAGGTGGTCAGGACGAGGACCGGCCACTTACCGCACATAAAAGACCGACCCCTGCAAAGGATGAGAGAACAGCCGGTTTGCACGTTCTGCCTCATCAGACAGAAGATATCCCCAACGGCATTTACCTGGCCATGGTACCAGGAAATCAGGAACAGGTATTGTCCAGTGCCATGGATTTTTATTTATTAAATCACACTGGCTACCGTGTGTCTTTTGCCCTGTTTCTCAATAAATCAGGCAACTTCTTCGGAAAGACAAACGGCACAATGGATCCGGGATCAAAGCATCACCTGGGCAAGGTGGAACGTACAGACATTGAAGAATGGGCACACGCCATGCTTCAGACCCTCTTCTTCAGGGAGGGAAAAACAGAACTACTCCCCCCGGGAGCGGATCATATTGTTTTTAAGCCAGTGAAGATCTATAAAGAAGACAGCTTTTCATTCTCGCCCATGTTGCACCAAAAAGCCATGACAATCATGGTGACAGGCCCCGGGAGACCCAAAGAGAGCCAATCTGCAGAAGTAGAGGTGCCTGATGCGGTAAAATATATAAAAGAAGAGCATGGCCACAGTACCCGAAAATCCGCAACCGAACACAAAAACAAGGGAATACTGGAAAAACATATGGTTGGCGATAACATTGCGGAAATAGACCTGCATATCGTGGAGTTGACCGACAACACCATCAATATGACAAACGCTGACATGCTTAATATGCAGATGGATTACGTGAAACGTTGCCTGAAAGAAGCAAGAAAGCAACATATCAGCAAATTAATATTCATCCACGGGATAGGAAATGGTACGTTGAAGCAGGCTTTGTTAAAGATGTTCAAAAATACGGAAGGGCTGGAATACTTTGATGCTCCTTATGCCCGTTACGGAATGGGAGCCACTGAGGTAAAACTGTTCCGTACGGGATCGCCTCAATAAACGTTCTTTGAAAAAGGCAGGCCGTCCTGTCGCTTCCCGTCAAGCGGGGGGAGGAAAGTCCGGGCAACACAGAGCAGCATACTTCCTAACGGGAAGCCGGTCTGCATTTGCAGGCCGAGAGCAAGTGCCACAGAAAATAACCGCCTCCGTCCGGTTTATGCCGGGCCGGCAAGGGTGAAAACGTGAGGTAAGAGCTCACGCCATATCCGGGTGACCGGGTATGGGGGCAAACCTTATGCGTTGAAAGGCCAAATATACCGGGGCCTGAGGGTTGCTCGCCCGATCCCGGAGGGTAGGCCGTTAGAGGTAATGCGTGAGCATTGCCCCAGACAAATGACAGGAAGCATGCCCCGGGCATGTTACAGAATCCGGCTTACAGGCCTGCCTTTTTTTTAATGAATGATGACCTAATACCTGATATACAATGATGAAAAAGTTCACTTCCCTGCTGATCTTGCTGACGGCACTCCTCATCTCACAACAGGCCGCCGGCCAGCAACCAGCCGCCCATAAGGAACCCGGTGCCACTTACCGGGAGGCAAGGGCCTTGTTTAACAATGAAAAGTACGGAGCAGCCCGTCAGCTGTTTCTTGAGACCATCCGGCAGATTGATGATCCACAGAGTGAGCTTCAGGCCAGCGCCACGCTCTACTCAGCTATTTGTGCTGCTGAACTGAACAACCCCGATACCGAAAAATTACTGCTTTCCTTCCTGGATCAATATCCGACCCATGCAGGGCAAAAACTGGCCTGGTTTCAGATGGGTAACCTGAAATATAAAAAAAGGAGCTACAGGCAGGCAGCCAGGTGGTATGGCCGCCTGAACAACCAGGACGTGGAAAGGGAAAGGCGCAATGAGTTTCTGTTTAAAAAAGGCTACAGCCTTTTCATGACGGATTCCCATGCCAGGGCTCAGCGGCTGTTTAAACAAATCACCGATCCCGCTGACGGGTACCATACCCCGGCCACCTATTACAGCGGCCACATTGACTATCTGAACGGCGACTATGATGCAGCCATGCGGGCATTCCGCACACTGGAGAATGATCGTCAGTTCGGTGATGTAGTCCCTTTTTATATTACACACATTTTTTACATGCAGGAGAGATACGATACCCTGCTTGAATATGCCCCCCCTTTGCTTGAGGAAGCTCCACCACAGCAGGTTCCGGAAATATCGAGGCTGATCGGGAGTGCTTTTTTTCACCGTTCAGATTACACGGAAGCCATTCCTTACCTGGAAACCTTTATGGAAGACTCCCGCGAGGAAAGCAGCCGGGAGGACCACTATCACCTGGGCTTTGCCTATTATATCTCGGGGCGTTATGACGAAGCCATTCCCCACCTTGAACGTGCTACCGGCGAGGAGGATCCCCTGGCACAAAATGCATACTACCACCTGGCATCCTGTTACATAGAAACCGATCAGAAACGTTATGCCCGGAATGCCTTCACACAGGCACATGAACTGGACTTCCATGAAGACATCGCCAGGGAAGCGCTCTTTCACTATGCCCTGCTGTCACTCGAAATGTCTTATGACCCCTACAACGAGGCCATTCCGTCTTTTCAGAAGTATATCAGGGAATACCCGGAATCGTCCAGAACTGAGGAAGCCTATGGCTACCTGGTCGACCTGTACCTGACCACCAACAACTACAAAGATGCACTCAGTTCACTGGAGAACACCTCCCTGGATACACCAAAACTCAGGGAAGCCTATCAGCGTGTTACTTTTTACAGGGGTGTGGAGCTGTTCAACAACGGGGACTTCCGGAACGCCATAGACCTTTTTTCACGCACCCAACGATTTACGGAAAACCGTGAGCTTACCGCCGCCAGCTTCTACTGGCAGGGAGAAGCATACTTCAGGATTGAAGAGTATGAAGCAAGCATTCAGGCCCATGAAGAGTTTCTCGTAACGCCGGGAGCCTTCTCCCTGGATTACTTCAACCGCGCCCACTACAGTATTGGTTATGCCCATTTCAAACTGGACAGATACAGCCAGGCCATCTCTCCGTTCAGAAATTACATCAGCGAAACCAGCGATGATGACCAGATGGTAAATGATGCCACCCTGAGGGCCGCAGATGCTTATTTCATGAGCAAACAGTATCAGCAAGCCCTGACCTGGTATCAGAGAGCCATCAATATAAACGTCATCGATACGGATTACGCTGTATTTCAGAAAGGGCTGGTGGAAGGTGTTCTCAGTGAGTTCGAGGATAAAATCAGCACCATGGAACAGCTGATCAGCAACCATCCCCGGTCTTCTTTTGTGGATGACGGAAAATATGAGATCGCCAATACCTGGCTGTTACTAGACAACAGCGACCGGGCGGAAGACTATTTTTCACAGGTGATCAGCCAGCATCCCAACAGCCCTTACGTGCAGAGCGCCATGCTGAAGACAGGGCTTATTCACTATAACAACAGCGAAGACGAAAAGGCCCTGGACATGTTCCGGCAGGTCATCGAGGAATACCAGGGCACCGCACAGGCAAGAGAGGCACTTATGGCCATGCGAAATATTTATGTGGAAATGGACAGGGTGGATGAATTTGTGCGGTTTTCTGAAAGCCACGGAATGGCTGACATCTCTGCTGCACAGCAGGACTCCCTGACCTATCAGGCGGCAGAGAATCGCTATATGCAGGGAAATTGCACCGAAGCCATTCAGAGTTTTTCCAATTACCTCGACCGTTTTCCGGAAGGAGTCTTTGCCTCCCATGCAAACTTCTACCGCTCAGAATGCTATTACCGCACCAACCAGCAACAGCAGGCACTGCCAGGGTACCAGTACGTCATTGAACAGCCGGGTTCCCGGTTCAGGGAAAACGCCCTTCTGAGAGCATCTGCCATCGAGTACAATGCAGATCATTATGAAACTGCCCTGTCTTATTTTTCTGAACTGGAAGAAGTGGCCGAAAACCGGAACAACCTACTGGTGGCAAGAAAAGGAATAATGCGCTGCCTTTACAGGCTTGAGCAATTTGATGAAGCACAGGATGCTGCCCTCCAGGTACTTGAGTCAGACCTGACTGACCAGGACACAGAACAGGAGGCCTACCTGGTACGGGGTATCTCGGCCATGGAAACCGGCAACAATCCGGTGGCGGTTACCGCGTTGGAGAGAGCCAGTGAAATAACCACCAACGAGCGTGCGGCAGAGGCCATGTATTACCTGGCATTGATTACATTCAACGAAGGTGATTACGAAAAGGCTGAAGAACAAATCTTCGAGTACAGCAATCAGATGTCAGCTTATGACGAATGGCTGGCAAGAACTTTCCTGCTCCTGGCGGATGTATACATTGAAACTGAAAACACCTTCCAGGCCAGGGCTACACTGGAAAGCTTAATTGAGAATTACGATGGCCGGGAGATCCTTGAGAAGGCACGCAGCAGGCTGGATTTTGTCCGGGAGTTGGAAAAAGAGTCTGCGGAACCCGGGTCTGAAAATCCGGATAACTGAATCCTGAAAGAGCACAGAGTCCATTTAACGAAAGATAACCACTCAAGATATGACTGACAAAAATTTGTTTAAAGCCGTCGGCATTTGGATGCTCGCCCTGATCCTGGGCACAACAACCCTTTATGGACAACAAATCAGGGATATTGATGAGATACAGGTGGTGGCTCCTTACGAGCCGAGCATTTCTGATGCCTTCAAGATCAATATCAACCCGGTCATCCCGGACACCATGACCATGGCCATGGATTATAATTACAGGCTTCGGCCACTGAAACTGATCACCCACCTCCGGCCCGGCCCCCTGACCCCTGCGCGAATGCGCACAGAGCCCGCCCGTCAGCTGAGTCGCGGCATGGTTAAGGGTGGATACGGCAGCTATCAGACACCCTACTTTGAAGGATTCTACAACTCCCTGCAGTCAGACAGATATGCCCTGGGAATCCGCCTGAAACACCGCTCCTCCGGCGAAGATATTGACGATTATCCGCACAGTACCTACAGTCAAAATCTGGCAAAAGTATATGGCACCCGCTTTTTCGATCGCACCGCCCTGAACGCAGATGTGAAATTCAACAGGCACATGGTGCATTACTATGGACGCCCCTCAAGGGGTGCTGCGTTCCCCCTGCCCCCGGATTCGCTCCTGCCGTCTGCAGACGACCTCCGCCAGCAATACAATTTCCTGTCTTCACAACTCGGATTCGGCACCCATCACACCGACTCATCACGCCTGGGATACAGGATTAAAGCCGGACACAACTGGTTAAGCGACAGCTATGAGGGTACGGAACACCACTTCAGCCTGGATGGCAGTCTCGGCGGCGAAACCGGCGCCGACCCCTTCGGCATTGCCCGCAAACAATACCTGGCAGTCGATTTATCGGCCGATTACTATCACAATACAGATCCTGTCGACACAACAGCCTCAGCCCTTTACACCCTGAAACCCACCCTCCACTCCTACCTGGACAACCTGGATTTTCACATTGGAGTGAATATGAGTGTGAAAGGATCGGATGGAAATCATCAATTAACGGCTTATCCGCTCGCCAGGGTAGAAGTGAATATTATCCGCAACCGTCTGGAGGCTTATATGCAGCTTTCGGGAGGCATGCAGCGGCAGTCATGGCGAAAGCTTTCGTCAGAAAATCCGTTTGTTGAATCAGCCCCCGTGCTGAAGTTCAGTAACACCAGGCATAAAATAGGCGGTGGCTTCAAAGGTTCTTTCGGCGACCTATTTTCCTACAATTTTTCGGTGACAGACAGCCGGATCGACAATTATTCCATGTTTACCCGCCAGTTTTTCATCCTGGGAAATGAAGGCGATTATCCCACGGCCAACCAACAGTTCGCGGTACTATATGACGACATCCGCAAACTTCAGGTAAGCGGTGAGCTGTTTACCCGTTTCGGGCAACAGTTCTCTCTCCGGCTGCGTGGCGATTATTTCGACATCAGCACCGACAATGTACCTTTCATCCCCCACCAGCCTGACCTGCAGCTTGCCCTTGACATGGAATACAACTTCCGTAATAAAGTCATTTTCACTGCCGGCCTGACCGGCCGGGATGAAACCCGGGGAATCACACGCCATTACCCCGACCTGAGTTATTCCACCTGGCCTTATGATGAAACATCTTATACCCAGCATACCCGCAAGCTCCAGGATTTCTATATAGATGCCTTCCTGGGGGTTGAATATCGTTACACCAGGAATCTTTCCGTTTTCCTGAATCTTTATAACGTACAGGACGAATCCTACGAAAGATGGATGGATTATCCCACCCAGGGTTTCAGTCTGCTGGGAGGGGTTTCATACGCCTTCTAATAATTTGTTTTTCAGTATTTTGAGATGTGAAAAATCCCTCGTTTTTTATGTGAAAAATCCACCAAAAAAACGTATCTTTGCCTGTTTCCAAAAAGGCATATTTTATGAAGGCACCCTCTAAGCCATTAGAAGTTGAAAAGTTAGGTTACGATGCCAAGAGCATCCAGGTATTGGAAGGACTGGAGGCGGTACGAAAACGCCCCGCCATGTATATCGGAGATGTCAGTACCAAAGGATTACACCACCTGGTGTATGAGGTACTGGATAACTCCATCGATGAAGCCATGGGCGGGCATTGCGACCAGATCGATGTCATCATCCATGAAGACCAGTCCATCACCATTGTTGACAACGGAAGAGGCATCCCGGTTGACCTCCACGAGAAAGAAGGCAGAAGCGCCCTGGAAGTGGTCATGACCGTGCTGCACGCTGGTGGTAAATTTGATAAAGACACCTACAAGGTATCAGGAGGATTGCACGGCGTGGGTGTGTCTTGCGTCAATGCCCTGGCCGAACACATGACGGTTGAAGTGCACCGTGAGGGCAAATTATATGTACAGGAATACAGAAAAGGAGTCCCGCAGTACGAGGTGAAACACACCGGCGAAACCAGTCTTCGCGGAACAAAAATCAGCTTCGTTCCTGATCCGGAGATCTTTCTTGCAACCGATTTCAATTATGAAACGCTGACCAACCGTTTGCATGAACTCTCCTTTCTGAATAAAGGCGTGCAACTCACACTGACCGATATGCGGCAACGTGATGAAAACGGGCAGCCTCTGAAAGATGTATACCTTTCAGAAATTGGCCTGCCGGAATTTGTCAACTACCTCGATAGCACCAGGGAGAAACTGATTGAGCGCACCATTTTCATGACCGCCGAAAAAGCAGGGATCCCTGTTGAGGTGGCCATGCAGTACAACGCCTCATTTACCGAGAACGTGCAGGCCTATGTCAACAACATTAACACGGTGGAGGGTGGCACACACCTTGCGGGTTTCCGAAGGGCACTCACACGAACGCTCAAGTCTTACGCAGAGCGCTCAGGCATGCTGTCCAAACTGAAGTTTGAGATCAACGGGGATGACTTCCGCGAAGGCTTAACAGCCGTGATCTCGGTAAAAGTGGCCGAGCCCCAGTTTGAAGGACAAACCAAAACGAAGCTGGGAAATTCCGAAGTCAGCGGGGCCGTTGACCAGGCCGTGAGCGAGATGCTCTCCCATTACCTGGAGGAGAATCCGCGTGATGCCAAAACCATTGTCAACAAGGTTATCCTGGCTGCTACTGCACGTCATGCTGCACGTAAGGCGCGTGAACTGGTTCAGCGAAAAAGCGTTCTGAGCAGCACGGGGCTGCCGGGTAAACTTTCAGATTGCTCGGAGAATGACCCTGCGAAATGTGAGATTTTCCTGGTGGAGGGTGACTCCGCAGGCGGAACCGCCAAACAGGGACGTGACAGAAAGTTCCAGGCCATATTGCCATTGCGGGGGAAGATTCTCAACGTAGAGAAAGCCATGCCGCATAAAATATTTGAGAACGAGGAGATCAAAACCATATTTACTGCCCTGGGGCTGTCCATCGGCACCGATGACGACAGCAAGGCCCTGAATGTGGAAAAGCTCAGGTACCATAAAGTCATTATCATGACAGATGCCGATGTGGACGGAAGCCACATTGCCACCCTGATCCTGACCTTCTTTTTCCGTTATATGCGTGAAATGATTGAGCTCGGCTATATTTATATTGCAACCCCGCCTTTTTATCTTGTCAAAAAAGGAAAAGAAGAACGCTATGCCTGGAGTGAAGAAGAAAGAAAACGGATCATCAGTGAGTTTTCAAAAGACGGGAAAGAATCCGGGGTGCACTTCCAGCGATATAAGGGGTTGGGTGAAATGAACTCCGAACAACTCTGGGAAACCACCATGAACCCTCAATTCAGGAAGTTACTGCAGGTCGACATTGAAAATGCAGCAGAAGCCAACCGCACCTTCTCTATGCTGATGGGCGATGAAGTACCACCCAGGCGTGAATTCATTGAAAAAAACGCCAGGTATGCGAACATTGATGCGTAAACCACGACTGCGCAATCAATAAGATTAAGGCAAAGCCAACTACCTTGTTAATTACCCGATATCCAACCGGTTACTTTCGAGGAAAGAGGGCTTTCACGCGGAGCAAGCACTTCAGCGATGCGTCCATTCTCATCAATGAGGAATTTCTGAAAGTTCCAGGTAATTTCCGCGTCCATTTTTTCATTCAACTCTTTTTGGGTAAGCCATTGGTACAATGGTGCCTGGTCATCTCCTTTGACAGATATTTTTGACATCATCGGGAAACTTACCCCGTAATTCTCCTGGCAAAAAGTAACGATCTCTTCATTGCTCCCAGGTTCCTGGTTCATAAAATTATTGGCGGGGAAGCCAATGATCACAAAATCCTGATCCCTGTACTGCTGATAGAGTGTTTCCAACTCTTCGTACTGGGGAGTTAACCCGCATTCAGAGGCTGTATTAACGACCATCACCTTCTTTCCCTGAAGCTGTGACAGATCAAAATCTTCGCCATAAATATCTTTTACCACGAAATCATGAAATCCTCCGGGTTGAGAAGCATATGAAAAACCTCCGGGGAAGAGAACCGTGAAAACGATAAGGGTGTTGATGACCGAAACCCGGAAACGCGCTGAAAATCTGAAATACTTAGCAAATTCTTTCATATCGGTATATTTATTTTTGTTTACGCATAA
>CAYXEH010000022.1:0-38975 GCA_964463915.1 uncultured Bacteroidales bacterium
CGGTATGACTGACTGCTGCAGAGGAGATGATGCCTCTTTTCTCCTCCTCCTCAACTCCTTCAATAATTGTTGCCCCGGCCCCGTCGGAGAAAATCATGGTATCCCGGTCATAATTATCAACTACCCGCGAGAGGGTCTCAGCCCCAATTACCAGACAGCGACGGGCCATACCTGTACGGATAAAAGCATCTGCCTGGATGAGACCCTGGATCCATCCCGGGCATCCGAAAATCAGGTCATAGGGGATACATTGCGGATTCCTGATCCCCAGCTGGTGCTTAACACGGGAAGCAATAGACGGGACCATATCTGTCTGGATGGTTCCCCGCATCACATCTCCAAAATTCTGCGCCACAATGAGCTGGTCAATGGTTTCCGGATCTATGCCTGCGTCCTCAATGGCTCGCCTGGCTGCAATGGCCGCAATGTCGGAGGTAGTTTGATTCTCTTCTACCCAGCGTCGTTCTGCAATGCCCGTGATGTCACGGAATTTTCGCACTACGTCCTCTCCCGGTGAGTCAATTACTGCTTGTGATTTATCAAAGAAGGTTTGCCGGGTGAAGTGGCTGTTATCAATACGACGTGATGGAATAAAACTCCCGGTTCCCGTGATTATTGTGTTTAAGTTATTCATAGTCAGTTAGTATCAGATTAATGCTTTGTTGTTTCTTTCAGATTGATGCTTCCCTTAGATTGATGCTTCCCTTAGATTGATGCTTCCCTTAGATTGATGCTTCCCTTAGATTGATGCTTCCTAAAAAGGCTGGAAAATTACAGATTATTTTTCAGTTAAGAAAATCCGGGCTGTTTTTGCTGTCCGGTAATTAAAAGAAGGTCCGGCATCGGTTTAGTCAGCAGGCCAAATAAATGTAACTTTGCAAAGTTAAAATAACAGACGCGGTATTTCGCATCCCAATTCCATAATGATGAATTTTGTTTACCCCGGTTTCCTTTTCGCTTTATTTGCCATTAGTATTCCGGTTATTATACATCTTTTTCGCTTCAGACGGTTCACAACAGTCTTTTTTCCGAATATTGCCTTTTTGGAGCAACTGAGTGAGGCCTCTGACCGGGAGTCACGCCTGAAGCACCTGCTTGTACTGTTCGCCAGGATCTTTGCCATTGTTTTCCTGGTGCTGGCGTTTGCCCGCCCTTATATACCAGCTGAGGGTGAAACGATCAGCCCGGAAGGGAATGCCGTAAGTGTGTATATCGATAATTCGTACAGCATGGAAGCCCTTTCGGGGCAGGGAAGACTGCTGGATGAAGCACGTTCGCGGGCCCTGGAGATTGCAGAAATGTATGGAGCCGGTGATCGTTTCCTCTTGCTGACCAATGATTTTGAAGGACAGCATCAACGGTTTGTCAGCCGCCAGGAATTCCGGGAGATGGTTTTGCAGGTGGAGGTTTCAGCCACAGTCAGATCTCTTGCCGGGGTGGCCACAAGGAAATCAGAACTGTTTGCTGATGAACCGGATGTAAATCAAAGGGCCTATTACCTCAGTGACTACCAAAAATCTACCAGCGGGCCCGGTGAAATGAACGGTTCACCTGTTCCGCCTGCCTGGCTTATTCCTCTTGAGGCACGCAGATCCGATAATGTCTTTATCGATTCATTATGGTTCGATTCTCCCGTACACCTCCCGGGGGAGCAGGTCAACCTTACGGTGAGAATACGTAATGACGGTGGACAGGCTCTCGAAAATCAGCCCCTAAGGTTATACCTGGACGGGCGTCAGAGAAGTGTGGTGGCATTCAGCCTGGACGCAGGTGAATCCAAAGAATTGTCCATCAGCTGGTCCGCCGGTTCGGGTCAATTTCAACAAGGGTACGTTGAGATTGCCGATCATCCGGTAAGCTTTGATGATCGTTTTTATTTCAGCTATCCGGTGACGCCTGAAATCCCTCTGCTTGCCCTGGAGGGAGATGGATCCAATCCGTATCTGCAAGCATTGTATGGTGAGGATGAATTGTTCAGCTACCAGACCATGCCAGGTTTTTCCATTGATTACGGGCAGCTTTCGGAACATCACCTGCTTATTATGGATGGATTTGAGCAAGTATCGGATGGTCTTGCCCTTGAGTTGCAGCGGTTCGTGGAAAAAGGGGGAAGCCTGGTGGTCTTTCCTGGTGCAGAAGCAGCAATTCCCTCTTATAACCGGTTTTTTCAGTCACTCGGCATTGACCGGTATGACCAGATTGACACAACAGCAGTGAATGTATCTTCCATCAATGAGTTACATGGATTATTTGACGGAGTGTTTGAAGAAATTCCCGAACAAATGGATTTGCCCCGGGCTCTCAGTCATTATGTGATCAACCGGCAGGTAGGAACAGGGGGGGATGTGCTGATGCAAATGCAAAACGGCCGTCCTTTTTTTACTTCCTACAATGTAGGAGAGGGAAGGGTTTATTTGTCGGCTGTGCCCATGGATGACAACCACACCAATTTCCACCGGCACGCCATCTTTGTACCGGTAATGCTTAATATTGCCCTGCAGGGGGGACCCACACAACCGGCTTATCATACCATTGGAAATGATCGACCAGTTACTTTGCCCGGCAAAGGATCCCGACAGGACGAGGTGTTTTCTGTACAAAAGGATGGTTTTGAGATGATTCCCGAGCAAAGGCGCAGGGGGAATCAGGTTTATTTGTGGTTTCATGATCAGATTGAAGAGGCCGGCAATTACCTATTGTCTTTGAATGGAGAAGCGGCTGGTGGATTATCTTTTAACTTCGACCGCAAAGAATCCCAAATGGATTGTTACAGTAAGGATGAGCTGCTGAACAAATTGGAAGACATGCAGGCAGAGGGAATTCGGTTGGTGGATGTCAGCGACAGACCCATGGAAAATGTCTTGCATGAAATGGGGATGGGACGCTCCTTGTGGTGGTGGTTCATTGTTCTTGCTTTGCTTTTTTTGCTTGCGGAGGTGATCCTGATCCGTTTCTGGAAATAAATTGCCATCGGGGATTTATTCTTAAATTTGCAGCACTTTATTGAATCGCGGACCCATCTGTATTAGAATTCTGTTTCATGAGTGAAGAAAGACCATTTGGTGATGACCAGTCTCCCTTACCCAATAAAGACGGCAAGGATGACCCGGGCAGCGAGCCGGAAGAAAGCATGAAAGTGACAAGGCTGTCGGGGATGTACCAGGACTGGTTTCTGGATTACGCGTCATATGTGATACTCGAACGGGCGGTTCCATACGTTCGTGACGGATTGAAACCCGTCCAGCGAAGGATCCTTCATGCCATGAAAGAGCTCGATGATGGACGCTTTAACAAGGTGGCCAACATCATCGGGCATACCATGAAGTATCATCCGCACGGGGATGCTTCCATAGGGGATGCCCTGGTCCAGCTGGGGCAGAAGGACCTGCTTGTTGAGACACAGGGGAACTGGGGGAATATCCTCACAGGTGACAGTTCTGCCGCCCCGAGGTACATTGAAGCCCGGCCTTCCAAATTTGCCCACGAGGTGCTGTACAACCCCAAAACGACCACGTGGAAAACCAGTTATGATGGCAGGAATAAAGAACCCCTTTGTTTGCCCGTCAAATTTCCTTTGCTGTTGGCCCAGGGGGTGGAAGGGATTGCTGTAGGGCTCGCCTCCAAAATTCTGCCACATAATTTCAATGAGCTGATTGATGCCTCCATTGAATACCTTAAAGGAAGCGAGCCGGATATCCTGCCCGATTTCCCTTCAGGGGGAATGGCTGATTTCTCCAGATACAACGGAGGGATGCGTGGAGGTAAGGTCAGGATACGTGCCCGGATCAGCATCCAGGACAAGAAGACACTGGTGATCAATGAGATTCCTTTCGGGACCACCACCAGCAGTCTGATGGAAAGCATTGTGGCAGCCAATGACAAGGGCAAAATCAAAATCAAAAAAATTGAGGACAATACCGCGGAGCATGTGGAGATCATGATCCACCTGGCTCCGGGAATTTCGCCTGACCAGGCCATTGATGCCCTGTATCTGTTTACCGATTGTGAGATCGGGATTTCTCCCAATTGCTGTGTGATACAGGATGACAAACCGGCCTTCCTGAGTGTGAATGAGGTGCTGAAAATTTCGGCAGATAATACGGTGGATCTCCTCAGGCGGGAGCTGGAGATTGAACGGGGAGAGCTGATGGAACAGCTGCTGTTTGCCAGCCTGGAAAAAATATTTATTGAGGAACGCATTTATCGCGATATTGAAGAATGTGACACCTGGGAATCGGTTATCGAAAGCATTGAGAAAGGACTGGAACCTTTTAAGGCACAGTTTTATCGTGAGATTGTGCGGGATGATATCATCCGGCTGACCGAGATCAGGATCAAACGGATATCCCGTTACGATACATTTAAGGCGGACAAGGAGGTTCGGTCATTGCAGGAACGACTTGACAAGGTGAACCGTTACCTGGAAGACCTGATCGGTTATACCATCGATTATTTCCGATCAGTGAAAAAGAAATTTGGAAAAGGCAGGGAAAGAAAGACAGAGATTCGTTTCTTTGACAGCATCGATGCTTCACGCGTGGCGGTGGCCAATGCCAAGCTTTATGTGAACCGTGAGGAGGGTTTTGCAGGTACTTCCCTTAAGAAGGATGAGTTTGTTTGTGAGTGTTCCGACCTGGATGATATTATTGTTTTCCGGGAAGATGGCACCTATATCGTTACAAGGGTGGCTGAAAAGTCCTTTGTAGGGAAAAATGTCATCCATATTGGTGTGTTTGAACGCAATGATGAGCGGACCATTTACAATGTGATTTACCGGGACGGTCAGGCCGGGGCAACTTATATGAAACGTTTTCCGGTAAAAGGTGTAACCCGGGACAAAGAATATGACCTGACCAGGGGAACCAAAGGAAGTAAGGTGTTGTACTTTACGGCCAATCCCAATGGTGAGGCTGAGGTGGTGACGGTATATCTGCGCCATAAACCACGGTTGAAAAAAAACGTTTTTGATTTGAATTTCAGTGAACTGGCCATCAAAGGACGGGGGGCTGCCGGCAATATTCTAACCAAACATGCTGTGCGGCGTATTGCCATGAAGGATGCAGGGGTATCCACACTCGGGGCCATGGACATCTGGTTTGATGAAACGGTCTTGCGTCTGAACTCAGAAAAACGAGGCACCTATCTCGGGGCTTTCAAAGGGGATGAGAAAATACTGGCCATATATAGCGAAGGTCAGTACCGTGTGATGAATTTTGATCTTTCCAATCATTTTGAGGAAAACCCTTTGATCCTTCAAAAACTGTATCCCGGTACGATTGTATCCGCAGTTTATTTTGACCAGGAGAAAGGCCATTATTATATTAAACGTTTTGAACCGGAGGCCAACGGGAAATTTACAGATTTCCTCAATACGCCAGGGAGTCGCCTGGTGCTCGTCACAACGGAGAAACATCCCCGGTTGCTTGTTATCTTCCCGGCTTCCGAAAGGAGACAAAAAACCGATGAGGAAATTGATGTGGCCGACTTTATTGCAGTGAAAAGCCAAAGAGCACGTGGAAAGCGTCTTTCGTCTACAGAAGTTAAGACAGTTCAGTGGCTGGAACCTCAACCGGCTGAAGGAAAACCAGACGATGACTCCGGGAGTGAACCGGAGCCCGGTGCAATGAAAGGGGAGCAGCAAAAAGGAAGCCTGGATGAGGTCAATAATGCGGGGCAAAAGGATGTTGAAAATGAACGCGAAGGAGGTACCCCGGATGACAAAGAAAAGCAAATACGTCTTGATCTTGACTTGTAAAACTATATGAATAATCTAAATCCCGGCCCTGAAATGATTAAAGTCGGCATTAACGGATTCGGACGCATCGGGAAGCTGGTATTCAGGCTGATCCATGAGCGTAATGACATGGAGGTTGTGGCTGTAAACGACCCCATGATGATGCGGGCACTGGTACATTTGTTGAAATATGATACCGTGCATGGAGGTTTTGGGCACCAGGTGAAAGGGGACGAGCATGAAAACATGTTGTTGGTCAACGGGCAACGCATTAAAAAATATGCCCGTTTCCATCCGGATAAAATTCCGTGGAATGATCATGGAGTGGATGTGGTTATTGAATCATCGGGCGTTTTTCTTACCCGGGATGTACTACAGGGCCATTTGAAAAACGGGGTCAAAAAAGTCATTCTTTCCTGCCCGCCCAAGGAACCACTTGATCATATGGTGGTGATTGGCCTGAATGAGAATACCCTCACTTCAGATCATGTGATTATTTCGAATGCTTCATGCACCACAAACTGCATTGCTCCTGTTATGAAAGTGATCGATGCGTATGCCGGTATTGACCGCGGCATGATGAATACGGTACATCCATATACCAACAGCCAGAATGTGATGGATGCCCCTCATACCGATCTCCGGCGTGCCCGTTGTGCCAATGAGAACATTATTCCGACAACAACAAGTGCCATCAGGGCAGTCAGGGATGTAATGCCGCAGATGAAAGACCGTTTTGACGGGTTTGCCACCCGGGTGCCCGTGAGTGACGGTTCGTTTGTAGAACTGAATGCCGTGCTGAAGCGCACGGTAACGCGGTCAGAAATCAATGACCTGTTTTACGAGGCCGCCCGCCGTGAGATGCGGGGCATCATTCAATACTGTGAAGATCCGGTTGTTTCCAGCGATATTGTTGGAAATCCGCATTCTGCCATTTTTGATTCATTGAGTACCAAAGTACTTGGCGGTGATTTTATCCAGGTGCTTGCCTGGTACGACAATGAATATGGTTATTCCAGCCGCCTGGTCGAATTGATCGGCCTGTTGCTTAAACCGGGATCGGATCATTCCTCGCAACCCGGTCAATGATGCCGTACTTTATTAAGCATGATCCCGGCCATGAAGCGGCCGCTGACACCATCCAGTACCCTGTTGGAGAAAAATTCTTCATGGCGGCACTGCGTACATATTCCTGAAACCTCTATATGATCCGGTTTTATGCCTGCTTCCGTAAGTAGCCTGAAGTTTGCCTTCCATTGATCAAAAAAATATTTCCCTTTTTGGTTGCCCGGCATCACAATGTCTTTTACCACCCCGAAGGCTTTCACCGCTTCAAGGAAGACTTCCTCACCTACTTCATAGCAACACGGACCATTTGAAGGACCGAGTCCTGCATAGATATGATCTGCCTTGGAACCGTAATGGCGCAGCATTTTGTT
Source organism: uncultured Bacteroidales bacterium (assembly GCA_964463915.1). Lineage (GTDB taxonomy): Bacteria > Bacteroidota > Bacteroidia > Bacteroidales > UBA7960 > PUPG01. The sequence continues at coordinate 7,174 of CAYXEH010000022.1, forward strand.
GACTGCTTCCCCGGCAATTTTCCGGATTGTACCTTTCCATCCGGCATGAAGGGCAGCGATCACCCTATTGTCCGGGTCGTACAACAGTATGGGCACGCAGTCGGCTACCTGAACACCCAGGCAAATCTCCGGAATATTGGTCATCATCCCGTCGGTGTTAGGGAGGGCATCGGTTTTGTCAAAAGCCCCGCGGCTTTTCCCTGAGCTATCCACAATAGCCACATTGGCACTGTGACATTGATTGGCAAAGGTAAACTTATCCAGGTCTATCCCCAGTGAGTCAGCAAGAATGCGACGATTCTGGGATACGCGGAAATTGTCGTCTCCCACATGGAATCCGGTATTCAGTGAGGCAAAGTTCTTCTCACTGATGCCTCCCTCTCGGGTTGAAACAAAATGGGTGATTTCAGGAAAGTTTGCAAGGTTTTCAAAGGTGAATACCGTGGTATCTTTCAGTTCAACCGGGATCATAGGCGCAAAAATTTGGACTCGTAATATACCATGATGAGCCGATCAAATATATGAAAATTATGGGATTACGATGTTGGTTGGCTGTATTTCCGCGTTTCTCCTGGTTGTGGCAAATGCGATGGTAAGAAGGCTTTTTCTTACCTTTGAATACGTTATTCACTCTTATTATGGCAGGAATTTACATCCATATCCCTTTTTGTCGTCAACCGTGTCATTATTGCAATTTTCACTTTATGGCTTCAACACGGGATAAAGATGCTTATCTGAAGGCATTACTCCATGAGATGGCTCTGCAGCGGGATTTTTTTGACCTTAAGGAACAGGGCCGCAATTTTTCCGGGGTAAAAACTGTGTATGTGGGTGGAGGTACTCCCTCTGTGCTTTCTGCCAGCGAATTGTCCCTTCTTTTTGAAGGATTAAGCCGTCATTTTTCAATGGGAGGGATGACTGAAGTGACCCTGGAAGCCAACCCGGATGACCTTAGTAAGCAAAAACTGAGAGAACTACGGCAGTTGCCTGTGAACCGTTTAAGTATCGGGGTCCAGAGTTTTTTCCCGGAGGATTTGCATTACATGAACCGTGTTCATTCGCCGTCCCAGGCATGGAGTAGCGTGCAGAATGCAAGGGAGGCGGGCTTTGACAACATCAGTGTGGATCTCATATACGGTACCCCTACCTTAACAGATGCAAACTGGAATGAGAATCTGCATCGTCTGGCCATGGATGGGATACCCCATATCTCCGCCTATGCCCTCACCGTGGAGCCCGGCACACCACTGGCCCACTTTATCCGTAAAGGGAAGGCTCAACCCGTTTCGGAAGAACAGTCGGCCCGTCAGTTTGAAATAATGAAAGATGTGTTGGAGGCTTACGGATACCGCCATTATGAGATATCCAACTTCTCTTTTCCGGGCAGGGAATCCAGGCACAATATGGCGTACTGGACAGGTTTGCCTTACCTGGGCTTAGGCACTTCGGCCCATAGCTTTATTTCAGGGAAACGATCCTGGAATGTGTCAAATATCAGTCAATACACGGCTGCCCTATCTGAAGGGGTGATTCCGGCGGAAGAAGAAATACTTTCTTTGTCACAGGCCATCAATGAGTACATAATGACCTCGTTGCGTACGGTCTGGGGTTGTGACCTAAAATTTATTGAACGCCTGGGTGGCGGGCAATATACTGCCGACCTGAAAAAACGAGCCGAAGTTTATTTGCATCGCGGGGCACTGATCTGGAAAGATAGTCATACACTTGTACTGGGGAAGAAAGGCTTGTTTTTTGCTGATGGAATTGCTGCAGATCTTTTCGTTGACTAAACGATGGTTGCCGCCATATTTAACCGGGGCCTGTGTAAAATTGCCGGGAATTATTTTTTTGCCCGGGGATGGAAAGACAGCAGGTTTTCCCGCAAATATTCCCTGCTCAGGTGGGTATAAACTTCGGTGGTTGTAATTGATTCGTGCCCCAGCATATCCTGGACCGCCCGAAGGTCCGCACCCCCTTCCACCAGGTGGGTGGCAAAACTGTGGCGCAGGCTGTGCGGGCTGACTTTCTTCCTGATGCCAGCTGCCTGGCAAAGTTCCCGGATGATGTTGAATATCATCATCCGGCTCAGATTCTTTCCATTGGGATTCAAAAAAAGGTGATCTTCAAAACCACGTTGTGGGGCTGTTCTGATCCTTGAGGCAGACATGTATAGCAAAATATGCTTCAGTGCATCTCTTCCGATGGGAACCATTCGCTGTTTGTTACCCTTACCGGTCACCTTGATAAAAGACTCTTTTTTGTTGATCCCAGATATTTTCAGATGAATCAGTTCGGATACACGCAGTCCGCAACCGTAAAGGGTTTCCACGATGGCACGGTTTCGTTGTCCGGCGGGTTTACTCATGTCCACCGAGTTGATCATCAAGTCAATTTCATGTACAGAAAGCACCTCGGGTAATTTGCGCCCTGTGCGGGGCATTTCCAGATTGGCGGAAGGATCTGACCGGATGATGTTTTCCGTCAGGAGGTAGCGGAAAAATGCCCTGATTCCGGAGATGACCCTGGCCTGTGTACGTTCACCAACTCCTTCCTTGTGAATATGAATGACAAAATCTGTAAGGATTTCAGGTGAAAGTTTATCCGGTCCGGGTATCGGTTCGCTGTTTCTGCAAAATGCAGCCAGCTTTTTGACATCGGCAACATATGCCCCGATGGAATGATCGGATAAGGACCGTTCCAGTTTCAGGTACTCCTCAAAGCCTCTTATGAAAGAATTCCATTCCGACATCGCAATACGGTTGAGTTGATTTTCACAAAGTTACTATCCGGAAGGGAAATCAACCATGGTTGGTAACTTTTTTTCAAATACCGTTAGGATTTGCGTACTTTTGCCCCACTTAAAAGCGCTTTCCGCGGCAGCTAAACAGGCCGCTGTGTGATCAGAATCTTACCATTTATGAAGCAATCCAGGAATTTGCAGATCATCTCTGCGGTACTCTTTCGATCATCCTCTTTTTTTAAGGAGGTTGCTACTGCGCCTCCTGCTGCCAGGTCTTTCCTTTTTTCATATGGACTGCCCCTGATGGTATTGGGTGCTGCCGGACGGATGGCTGTTGTTTTGCAGCAAAAAGCCCTGGATGGAGTTGCGTTGCGGGCTGATCAGCTATCCGGAGTATTCATCATAACCCTGACGGGGTACCTGTTGTCTGTATGGCTGGGTGCATACCTGGTGGGAAAACTTGCAAAGCCCTTCCGGAGCAATCCGGATACTGAAAAAGCCATGTTGCTGATCATTGCATCCTATACCCCTTATATGCTGGCACAGCCATTGGCAGCCATCACACCGGCCATGGGCCCCGTTTCCATTCTGGGTCTGATTTACACCGTTGTTGTATTCGGAAAGGGTGCCGGAGTATTATTGGAAACCCCTGCCGCAAAGGTGGCGGGATTTACACTCACAAGCTTTTTTGTTATTTTTGGGATATCTTTTGTGGCCGTCCGTCTGCTTACCGGTCTGTTTATATTTTAGTTGATAATTGCTTCTGTTTTTTTGGTATGATGGGAAAAAAAATATTTAATTCAACTTCTGCAATTGCCGTTGCGGTTCTGACCCTGATAATACTTGCCGCACTGGTATTTTTGCTGTCAGGACGAGCGGAGGAAAATCCTGTTGCGGAAGAACCCTCGGAACAAAAGCAGGAAAAGGAAATTGCCAGAGATGAGTTTGGTTTTGCCAAAGGTAGCTACCGTGTTGAAGAAGGGATGGTTCGCCGGGGGCAAACCCTTTCCCATTTGTTGTCCCGCTTTGATTATGGCCCGGCAGATATAGACAGGATTGCACGGAGGATGCAGGATGTATTCAGTCCACGCCGTATTAAGGGAGGAAACAATTATTACGGATATTATACCCAGGATACAGATACGCTTTCTGAACTATGTTATTTTGTGTATGAGATCTCAGATCTTGATTACCTGGTGGTGGATTTTTGCGATTCACTGGATGTATACAGGGGTGAGAAAGAAGTTACAAATGTCTCCAGGGAAGCTTCAGGAATAATCCGCGCATCTTTGTGGAACACCATTATAGAAAATAACCTGCCACAGGACCTGGTAATCCAAATGTCCCGCATATTGGCCTGGACCGTGGATTTCTACCGGATTGAATCGGGTGACCGATTCAAGGTGCTCTACGAGGAGGCCCATGTGGGAGAACGTCCGGTGGGTGTCTCACGGATCAATGCCGTTTATTTTATGCACCGGGGCAGCGAAATAGAAGGGTATCATTTCGCTGCTGATACCATTGACGGCTATTATGACGGAGAAGGAAACAGCCTGCAGAAAGTCTTCCTGCGGGCACCTCTGGAGTACGGACGTATCAGTTCCCGTTATTCGCAAAGCAGGATGCATCCCATCCATGGCGACAGGCGTCCGCACCTGGGAACGGATTATGCCGCCCCACACGGAACGCCCATCCTGGCTGTAGGAGATGGCACCGTGACACAGGTAAGCTATACCAGCGGCAACGGGAATTATGTGAAAATACGCCATAATTCGGTTTACCAGACTCAGTACCTGCATATGTCACGTTTTGCTTCAGGAATTAGTCCCGGCACCAGGGTGGAGCAGGGAGAGGTCATTGGGTACGTGGGCAGCACCGGTCTGGCCACTGGCCCGCATGTTTGTTTTCGTTTCTGGCAGAATGGCCAGCAGGTAGACCATTTGCGATTGGAATTTCCAAGTGGGGATCCTTTGCCGGGGGAATATATGGACACATTTTTACGCATTCGCGACAGCCACAGGAAGAAGCTTGATGCCGTGACCTTTGACGAGAAGAATATTCCGGTGTAGGGGTCAGGACAATGCGTCTCTTATCTTTAATAGCCTTTCGAGTAATTCTTCGAGCTGACCCAACGGTAACATATTGGCGCCGTCTGACAAGGCTTTTCCTGGTTCAGGATGGGTCTCTATAAACAGACCGTCTGCCCCCGCGGCTATACCCGCCCTTGCCATTGTGCCGATCATGTCAGGAAGTCCGCCGCTGACGCCGTCTCCCTGATTTGGCTGCTGTAGGGAATGTGTCACATCCAGCACCACCGGCAGCTTCGTCTCCTGCATGGTGGGTATACCGCGGAAATCAACCACCAGGTCGCCGTAACCAAAAGTGGTTCCCCTTTCGGTGAGAAAAATGTGATTGTTGCCCGTATTGCGGATCTTTTCCGCAGCAAACTTCATGGAGGAAGGAGACAGAAACTGTCCTTTCTTGATGTTGATGACTTTGCCGGTGTTTCCGGCGGCAATGAGAAGGTCCGTCTGCCGGCAAAGGAAAGCAGGAATTTGCAGTACATCCACATGTGGAGCAGCAAGGCGGGCCTCGTCAGGTGAATGGATGTCTGTTACCACGGGGATATTGAATTTGGCACCGATCATGCCAAGCAATTCCAGGGCTTTCTCGTCGCCGATTCCCGTGAAACTATCCATTCGGGTGCGATTGGCTTTTTTATAAGAAGCCTTGAATATGTAGGGAATTCCCAGATTATTTGTGATGCGGTTAATCTCATCCGCAATTTGAAACCCCATTTCTTCATTTTCCAGCACACAGGGACCGGCCATCAGGAAAAACGGACCGTCTGAGGGTGTGGGTTTAGAGAAAATATCGTTCAGTATATTGTGCATCAGCGAGTTGTTGTCTGATTAAAGAATATCTGCAATGTCACCTTTCCCCTGACGGATCACTTCCATTTCATCTCCGGTACAATCGATCACCGTGGAGGCCTCATTGTCACCATATCCTCCATCGATCACCATGTCCACCTGCCGTTGATACCTTTCATGGATGAGTTCGGGATCGGTGGTGTATTCAAGGATTTCATCATCGTCATACACCGAGGTGGAGATGATCGGATTACCCAGTTCCTGCACAATTTCCCGAATGATCTTATTGTCGGGAACCCTGATGCCAATGGTCTTTTTCCGGCTCTGAAAAAGTTTGGGAACATTGTTGTTGGCGTTCAGAATAAAGGTAAAAGGCCCCGGCAGACCTTTTTTCATTGCCTTGTAAACACTGGTGGGGAATGGCCTGGTCAGGTCGGCGATATGGCTGAGGTCATTACAGATCAGGGAGAAATTGGCCTTGTCTGTTTTAATTCCCTTGATCTGTGCAACCCTTTGAACGGCTTTAGGCTGGTTGATATCGCATCCAAGGGCATACACAGTATCAGTGGGATAAATGATCACACCTCCGTTTCTAAGGGATTCTGCGGCTTTTCTCACAAGCCGGAGCGAGGGAGTTTCAGGATGAATCTTAATAAGCATATCCGTTGGTTTGAATGCAGGGTGCTATACAAAGATACACTTTATTGTAAATTCCGTGTGAAAATTGCCTTTTACAGGCCTGGCTGACAATGAAAGAAAATACTACCTTTGCCGGGGTCAATAATGGATTCCCTGGTTTAGTTATGCGCAGGTTATGGATGTTTATATTAATGATATTTCTCCTGTTTGCCGGGGATTATGCCAAAGCCGGTGAACATGACGAAGTTCCCGGCTTTACACAGACATTTTCCTTTACACCTTATCCTGACCGTCACACCAGTTTGGTCAATGATGTGCTGCACACCATTGCGGAAGGATCAGGGAAGCTGCGTGTGTATACCAGTTATTCTTTCCAGGGCCGTTTTAAGACGAAACTTGTTCCTCTTGCCGATGGGCGGCATGGGGTGATTGTGACCTCTGACACCATGTATGTGACCGGTGATGTCACCTATCGTGACTTCTCGCTTGCGGGGATTTTGATCCCTGACAGGGCGGATTTTCTCATGGAGGTGCATGACGCGGAAGGAGAAGAAGTTTTTTGTCAATACTTTGAAGATGTGGATATGACCGCCAGGCCTGATGAATTGGTGGAAGTGTCATTCTCTTACAATGGGCCGACAGAGGAGCTAAGTGTGAAACTTTCCGACTATCAGTTCCGATATGATGAACGGATGCGTGAACGCCTGAGTCGCTGGGACGCTGCCCTGGATGCCTATTATGAAGCGGGGGATAAGCTGGAAAGAGCAGAGGAGTTGACAGACGGACTCTCAGCTGACGATCCCGCAACCCTTTTGCTGGAGGAGTTCCGGTTATGCGAGGCGGAGGCCTTGCTTGGTGATATTCGTCATGCTCCCTTTCAACAGTGGCCGGACCTTTCTGATCACGATCCTGAAAGAATATTACCTGCTTATAATCGGCTCCGCAGAAGGTTGTCTTTGCTTAGAGAAGATTTCAACCTGGCGGTTTCCCGGATTGATGACCTTTATTACCAGCAAGGAGAAATGATCTCACGATCTGAATCTCCTGAAACAGCAAGGGATGCGTATGAGTCTGCCCTGAACTACAATCCCTTGCATATTCCCTCCCATCTTGCCCTGGCAGAACTTGATAAAAATTCAGGAGATAAAGAGGCTGCACTGGAAAGACTTGGGATGATTTTCGAGAAGGGTCATCCATCAGGACAGTGGAAGCGAGAAGCCAAATTGTTGACCGATACTGTTCTGGAGATGTTTTTTTCGACTTCCTCGGAATTGATCCTTGAAAACAGGCTGACATCATCACTCGATAACCTGGCCCACGTGCAGGTGTTTTGCAGTCGCGTGGAAGACAATTATCCTTGTCCTGAAGCGCTCCGTAATATGCTGATTCAGACCCATGAGGGGATCTACCGATCCTTCCTCGTGGTATCCGGAAGGGCAACCCGGGATGGCAATATAGACCTTGCGGCCACTTACGTCCAGAACGCCATTGAATATCAGCGAATGTATCCGGCATACGTCCCTTCATCCGAAGAGGCCTATGAATTGTTGTACCGGGTGATGACCCGCTACAGGGTATTGTCTGATTTCTTTTTCCTGATCGGTGAACCCGGTGCGGGGGACGAATCCCTCGCCAAAGTCCGGATAATTGCACGCAATCATCCGGAACTGTTTGACTTTGTGTCTGGGGCAATTAATCTGGATGTTTTGGAAACCAGTGCCCTGAATTATGCCGCAGCTGGTCAGCTTAACCGAAGTATTATTTTATTGAAAGAACTTGAAAACAGGGGAGTTTCAGCCCGGGAAGCAGCTCAACTGCAAAGGCGGGCGGGGAAGTCCGCAGCTTATTACTTTAAAAATGACAAGGGAAGCGAAGAAAATCCGCAGACCCTTGTCAATGAGTTAATTGGGGCTGATCCCTGGTTCAGTGTTTTAAAACAGTCTTTTTTGGATAGTTGGTGAACAATTCAACTATTTGCGCTGCTTCCTTCTTTTCGAATGGTGTAGCCGAAGTGGTAGGCACCGATGATCATGGCACCGCTGATCAGGACCAGGTTCTTAATGATATATTGTCCGGCCAGTGTCGGAACAAAGGGTACAGATTGAAATGCCTCATTGGGGAAGAAAAACAGGGGGGTGATCGTACCGATCATCTGCAGCATCAGCAATGGAATGGCAATGCGCATGAAACGTCCGAACAGGAAGGTAATCCCGATTATTACTTCCCAGGCTGCCAGCAAGGGCATTCCGAGAGTTTGTTTAATGACACCGAAGGTCATTACTTCTATGGTACGGGTAGCAAGGTCTTCTGCCGAACTAATGCCGGGGAAAAATTTCTGGATGCCAAACCAGAAAAAGATTATACCGATACTGATGCGCAATAAGACAACGCCGTGCTTTGACATCCATTCATATGATTTATTCTCGCTGGTTGTCAGGTGTTTCATGAGTCAGGGTTTTGGGTTATCGTCAGAGCAATTACCGTATCAGCAAGCACATCAATAAAAATAAAGACCATCAGGTACCAGTGCCAATACGACCTTTTTAGAAAAACATGCAATACCGGCAAATGTTCACATGGATTGCTGTTTTATCGCCCGGAAGGAAATAAGGGTTTACTCCGGGGGTGTTCAGTGATCTTCGTGGTGGGGGCCGTGTTGTTGATCCAGGGCAACGATCCGGTAAAGATCGGTTCGCCGGTCATTCCAGTTGGTGACTGTACCCCTGTTGCGATGCCGTTTTAAAAGCTCCAGGTCAATGTCGTTGATGATCACAGTTTCCACATTGGGGGTGCATTCACCTGCAATCGCGTCTCTGGCAAAAGAAAAATCAGAAGGAGTGAAAATGCCTGACTGGGCATACTGGATATCCATATTATCGACCTGCGGAAGGTTGCCTACTGTACCGGCAATTGCAACAAATATCTGGTTCTCCACACACCTGGCCTGGGCACAATACCTGACCCTGAGATAGCCCTGCCGGTCGTCGGTGCAAAAAGGAACAAAAATCAGCCTGGTACCCCTTTCCACAGCAATTCTTGCCAGTTCAGGAAATTCAATGTCGTAACAGATCATAATCGAGATCTTTCCCTTATCGGTATCGAATACTTCCAGGCTGTTTCCGGGCTGTACACCCCACCACTTTTTCTCATTGGGGGTGATATGCATTTTGTATTGTTTGCCGATTTCACCGTTTCTCTTAAACAGGTAGGCGATGTTGTAAAGGCTGTCACCTTCGGGGGTAAAATGAGATCCGGCTACAATATTGATATTATATTTGATGGCCAGTTCACTGAAGAGTTCCAGGTATTGTTCGGTGAACTCCCCGATTTTTCGTGCTGCAGTGCCCGGTTCCTCTTTGGGAAAAAGGGAAAGCAGCTGGAGAGTGAATATTTCGGGAAATAACACAAAGTCACTTTTATATCCCGAGGCCACATCCACGAAATATTCGGATTGTATGGCAAAATCATCAAAGCTTTTGATAGGACGCATCTGATACTGTACCACGCAGATCCGGACGGGAGCTGCGGCAAGGAATTGTTTTTCTTTTTCTTCCTGGAAATCAAAGTTTGTCCATTCCAGGTAGGTGGCAAATCCGGAGGATTCACTGTCGTCATCAATGTACTGTTTAATGATCTTTTTCAGGGAAAAGCCATTGGATAACTGGGGTGTAAGGACCGGGTCGAAAATGGCCCGGCTGGTTACCCGGTCCACATATTCGGTAATGTTTAACTTGTCTTTGTAGGATTTATAGCCGGGCAATCTGCCGCCGATAACTATCCGTCTCAGGTTATACCTTCTGGTCAGGTCCTTTCTTGCTTCATAAAGCCTCGTGGCCAGTTTCATTCCCCTGAACTCAGGGTGAACCATAATTTCCGTACCATAAAGGGTGTCTCCTTCAGGGTTATGGGTACCAATGTTGCCATAATCACAGATCTCGTCCCATGACATGCTCATGTCAAAGTCTTCCGAGTCAAGAATCAGGCTGCCTGAGGAAGCCACCACCCTGTCGTCAATCTCAATCACAATCTGACCATCAGGGAAGCGACTCAGTTGGTTTTCAATGTTTTCCCTGGTCCATACCTCCATGCCGGGAAAGCATATTTTCTGCATATTGACAAGCTGCTCAAAGTCCTCAATGCGCAAGTTTCTTATGTTAAGCTGGAATTCAAATTCCTGGAGGTCTATTTTGTCCATTGTCTGTTAATAGCTGTCTCTGATATCTTTAATGGCGCCATCTTCAAATTGGTCAGACAACAATATTTTTGCAAGCTTTTTTCCTGCAAGGTCGGGAGGAGTAAGTTGTCCGGTTTCTTTGAGTTCCACGAATTTTTTTCTGTGGATGAAAGCCCGTTCATCTGTACCGCGAATGGTGGTTTGCATATCTGTGTCGATAATCCCGGGTGCAATGGCCATGGTTTTTACCGGGTCGGTCTCGCCTTCCTGTTCAGCCGAAATGCACCGGCCAAACATGTCAAGCCCAGCTTTTGCTGTGCAATAGTTGCTCCACCCGTAATAAGGATTTTTTGCCGCACCCGAAGAAATGTTCATGATTCTTTTCTCAATTTTCATTGCCTGGCTCTTTCGGATAAATTCCGCGGAAAGCAACATTGGAGCTAAGAGGTTAACCCGCATATGAAAGTCCACATCGTCGGGACGGCAATCTTCCACTCGTCCGACGGGCTGAATAACTCCTGCGTTATTAACCAGGTATAATCCGCTGGCAGCCTGGGTGTTGATTTTTTCAAACAATTGCTCACCAAGGTCCGGGATGTGCTGTGTTTGGGAAAGATCAAATGAGAAGAAATCCAGCAGGGTATTATGTGCTGCGGCCAATTTTTTTAGTCTTTCGCTTTCATTGCGTGCAATGCAGAGTAAATGACGTCCCTCTTCAAGCAACGCGATGGCCAATGCTTCTCCCAGGCCTTTACTGGCGCCTGTGATGATGAAATACTGCATAATGTATGGTATTTGATGTGTTTTTTTCCGAAAAACCAAAGCAGTTATTCTGCCAGGAAGAATCACTCATTGTCATCCTCATTGTCGTGCAGCTCTCCGGCCGATTTTACAGAGCCGGTATTGGGGTAAAATTCGATAGTGGATTGCCCGGGGGGCAGGCTCGTTACGATACCGAACTGGTTGACCTGCATACGGGCTTCAGCTCTTTTCTCATTGCCTGTATAAATCAGCAGAGTGGTATACTCAGGGATGCGATAGTGTAGTCCGTCTACATCTTCCTTGCCTTCTTCTGAAGTCCCCCTGATCTGCCCGTCCAATTCATTGGTGGCATTACTTCGCTGATAAACAATGGTTACCGGAACTCCCCCGGTATCTTCATTCGCCGGTATCACCCCTTCCTCATGAGAAAAGCGGAACAATGTATGCCGGGTATCGGCCTGGTCTTTTTCCGGGGTGTGAATAAACCTGTAATTGATGGTCTGAGAGGCTGTTATCCCGGTAAAAAGATCAAGATAGTCGCTCTCCAGCTTGTCCATTTCAGAATACATATACTCAAGGGCTTCTTTCGAATAGTTGATCTCCTGAAAGCCACTGATGAGGTCAAACTTTTTTTCGCGGATTTCCAAAATGTATTCGGCGACTTCACTGGCGCGTAATTCTTCTCCTTTTTCTACCCAGCTGCGCCTCAGCGTCTGCCTTTGCACGGTAATGGTGTCCATGCGCACATGCTCTATCACGGTGTCAACCTGCTCTTTGAGATTGGTGTCAATGAAATAGTTAAATGTAGCATCGCTGCCGAAATAGCCGTAATCAGTACTTTCATTCACGTCAGACTGAAAATCCATGTTGTCAAATTCACGGTTCACGCCCGCAATCAGTCCCTCTTCAGTCAGTGACACGTACAAGGACTGCTCTTCTTCTTCAGGAAAAGCCATATAATAGATTTGTTCCGGATCAGGTTCCGAATATCCGTTAATGGAAACACTGCTGATTTCATAGCTGACAGTGGGAGAAAAAATTACCTCATTCAGGCCAAGGTATCTTTCGGCATAGGCTGCATAGGGCCCGGGTTTTTTGACTGTTTGTGTAACTTCCACATCTATTGCGACTACACTGCGTGGCAGGGCATAATACATTCCCTTGCCCGTATCTCCGGACTTCATGGTCCTCACATGGCCTCTTTGCAGTGGAACCTGGCTGCCGCAGGCTGTAATCAGCACCATTGTCACCAAAAGCACAAAAACAGATATATTTTTCATTTGTTTGAAAGTTGAAAGATTACTTTAAGAAATCAAGGGAGGCATTCCTGTCAAACTCCAGTGTTGGTTCGTCTTTGCGGAACACCTTGATCGTTTTTGAGCCGATATAACGAATCTCTTCCTTGTCGATACATAGCATGGTCCCTTCCTTTAATCCGATTACCAGAGCTTCGGGATTGGCGATCAAAAATTCCCTGATCCTTTGTTCGCGTGTTTCCCCGTTGTGGTTCGGGATGATGGAATCGGTGTAATGGGGGTTGATCTGGAAGTCAACAAGCCCCAGTGTCTCAAAGCTGACGGGCTGAACAATGGGCATATCGTTGGTGGTCTTCAGAGACGGGCAGGCCACATTGCTGCCCGCACTCCATCCGATATACGGTGTGCCGCCAGCCACTTTCTTCCTGATGGCGTCCATGATGCCCTGTTTATGCATTACGTCTACCAGGTTGAAAGTATTGCCTCCACCCACAACAATGGCCTGTGCATTTTCAATGGCCTCTGTCGGGTTTTCAGCCCTGTGTATGGACTTTATCTCATAGCCCAGTTTCATAAACACATTTCCGACCTTGGTGGTGTAGTCGTCCCATGAAACACTCACTCCGGCATAGGGAATGAAAAGTACTTCACTAACCTCTTTGCCTAAAAAGTTACTGATCTCGTTTTTGGTATAATCGAGGTATTCTTCACCGTAATTGGTTGAATTGCTAATTAATAAGAGTCTTTTTTTCATATTCTCATATTATTGGGTTCCTGAATTGATTAAAACCAGGTGCCGGGATGGCCGTTACACGCATTCATCCTTCAAAGTTATAAGAAAATTTATAGCTGACATGGTTCGGACCACTTTTTGTTTGTTGCTGCTGCAGCAGGGCTGAGAAACATTCCGGGGCACAGACCCCGGGTGAAGTAACACCCGGTCTGCATTCACGAAGTAAGCCACAGCAGTGCGTGTTGGCATTTGCTGAATTTACCGGAGATAAAACTGCCCCGTTTCCCTGCGCGGCGATTGGCAGCAGAAACGGGGCAGTTTGGCCGTGTGTGCTAATTAAAGGGGGTTACCCTACTTTTCCGATCATGTCAGCTACCCGGCTGGCATATCCAAATTCATTGTCATACCAGGACACCACCTTGACGAATTTTCCGCTGATTACCTGGGTAAGCATGGAGTCTACCACCGATGAGTGGCTGTTCCCAATAATGTCAGTGGATACGACAGGGTCTTCGCAATACTCAAGAATCCCTTTCATGGGGCCTTCAGCTGCTTCTTTCAGGGCATTATTGACTTCATCTTTACTTACTTCTTTTGAAAGTTCACAGGTTAAGTCAACGATGGATCCGTCCGGCGTTGGCACACGCATGGCAAAGCCGTCCAGCTTGCCTTTCAGTTCAGGAATTACAAGACCTACAGCTTTGGCGGCACCTGTGGTGGTGGGGATGATTGACAGGGCTGCTGCACGTGCGCGGCGCAGGTCTTTATGGGGTGCATCCAGAATGATCTGGTCATTGGTGTAGGAGTGTATGGTGTTCATCAGCCCGTGTTTGAAGCCGAATTTGTCATTCAATACTTTTACCACGGGTGCCAGGCAGTTCGTGGTGCAGGAGGCATTGGAAAAGATCTCCTGCTCTTCTTTCAGGGCATGATCATTCACGCCCAGTACGACGGTTGCATCCACATCGTCAGCCGACTTGGAGGGCACGCAAAGAATCACCTTGCGGGCTCCTGCCTGAATATGTTTGCCAATGTTTTCCCGGTCTCTGAATACTCCTGTGGACTCTACTACGACATCGATTCCCAGGTCTTTCCAGGGTAATTTTGCCGGATCTTTTTCGGCATACACCTTGATTTTATATCCATTGACGATCAGGTCGTTACCTTCGGTGGAAACATCCCCGGGGAATTTTCCATGCACCGAGTCATATTTCAGAAGATGTGCCAGGGTTGCGTTGTCCGTCAGGTCGTTCACAGCAACGATCTCCATATTGTCCTTCTCCATGGCCGCTTTGAGGGTTAAACGTCCGATACGGCCAAATCCGTTAATTGCTACTTGAATTTTCTTCATAATCTCTTCTTTTTTATATACTGAAAAATGAAACGTAAAGATAATGAAAATTCTTCAATTATCCCGTTTCCGGCACCCGGGATGTTGCCTGAAGGATTGATTAATTCACTATATTTGCATAAAGTAAAATATTTGCGTCCTTTATCAGTTATAACTAGAAACAATTTACGAAAAATCATTGCCCATGTTATCTATGATGTTGATGTTAGTTCAGGCCCAGGAGGCTGTGCAGGAGGAACTTGTTGATACCCTGGCCCAGGCACCAGCCCCGGCTGAGGAAACATTGTCTTTGTGGAGTCTTGCCTTTAAGGGGGGTGTTGTGATGATTCCCCTGGCTATCTTGTCCATTGTGGCGATCTACATTTTTATTGAGCGTTACTTTGCCATCAGCCGGGCTTCCACTGAAGAGACAAACTTTATGAATAATATCCGGGATTTTATTCATAACGGGCGTATTGATTCAGCCAAGTCTTTGTGCAGGAATAATCAGTCACCCATTGCCCGGATGATCGCCAAAGGAATTGTTCGGATCGGAAGGCCGCTGGGTGATATCAATGCAGCCATTGAGAATGTAGGAAAACTGGAGGTCGCCAAACTTGAGAAAAACATCGCCGTACTGGCCACGGTGGCCGGGGCGGCACCAATGTTGGGTTTTCTTGGCACGGTGATCGGCATGATCCGTGCTTTTTATAATATGGCCATGGCTGGCCCGAATATTGATGTAAGTTTACTGGCCGGAGGTATTTATGAGGCCATGGTAACAACCATGACAGGCCTCGCGGTTGGTATTATTGCTTATATATGTTATAATATCCTGGTTGCCCGTATTGAAAAGGTTGTATTTATGCTGGAGGCCCGGGCCACCGAATTCATGGACCTGTTGCACGAACCGGCCTCCTAAATTGTGAAATATGGCAATTAAAGCGCGAAATACAAGGAATTTGCAGTGGAGCATGGCTTCCATGTCGGACCTGGTGTTCCTGTTGCTGATCTTTTTTATGCTCACATCCACATTGGTCGCACCCAGTGCCATACAACTGTTATTGCCTTCCAGTGACAGCAACCAGGTGGCACACCAGACCATCACGGTTTACCTCAATGATGACCGACAGTTATTTCTGGAGGAAGATCCTGTGGATATTGAATTGCTCAAGACAGGTCTTACAAACAAGCTGGCAGGACAAACGGAGGCAGCGATTGTATTGCGCTCAGACCATTCCGTGCCTGTTCAGTACATTGTGAATGTGATTGATGCTGTAGAAGAATTGAATCAACAACTGGATACCCGTCACAGGGTTATCCTGGCCACACAACCACGCAGCCGCTAATGGAAACGACAGAAAAAAAAGACAGAAACAGGGCTTTGGCCGGCACCCTCATTTTTCATGGGGTGCTGCTGCTGTGTTTCCTGCTTTTTAGCCTGTCGGCTCCTGAGCCGCAACCGGAAGATTATGGGGTGCTTGTAGCACTTGGATACGAGGATGCGGGGCAGGGTGACCGGCAGCCACTGGCAGCTCCGACTCCCGTGAATCAGTCGCCCCCTGCATCTGAAGCTTCCGAACATGAGGAAATTGTAACTCAGGAAGCCGAAGAGGCAGTGGCTTTGCCGGATGAAGTCGCTGATCCGGAAACTGAACAGGAACAAGTGGAGTCGGATCGGGAAGATCCCGTCAATGAGCCACAGGAAGAAACTGAGGAGGTTAAAGAGGAGCCTGAACCGGAGGTTGATCCAAGGGCTTTGTTCCCTGGCAGGGATCAGCGGAGTACTGAGCAAAGGGATCAGGGTCAAACCGAAGAGGAGGGGGATCAGGGACAGGCTGAGGGGGTACTGGATACCATTAATTTTGACGGCGTTGGTCAGGGGGGTATCGAATATAGCCTGGCCGGAAGACAGGCGAATTTTCTGCCAGTGCCCAAATACACCACGCAGGCCACCGGTCGTGTTGTTGTGCAGGTAACCGTTAACCAGCAGGGTCAGGTGATTCGTGCAGAGGCAGGTGCCAGAGGTACGACAACCACCGACAGAACCCTTCACCGTCATGCAGAGGAAGCGGCACGACGCGCGCGTTTTGATCTTCAGGCCGATGCCCCCGAAGAGCAGCGAGGTACCATTACCTATAATTTTATCCGCCTCAATTAAATGGATTACCAGCAAACCCTGGATTACTTATTCGGGCAATTGCCCATGTTTCAGCGTATCGGAGCTGCAGCCTACAAAGCTGATCTTACAACTACAATCGAGCTTTGCAGGTACCTGGATAACCCGGAGCGTGTTTTTCCCAGTATTCATGTGGCCGGAACCAACGGTAAAGGGTCGGTATCGCATATGATTGCTTCTGTATTGCAGGAGCAGGGATTGAAAACCGGGCTGACTACTTCTCCTCACCTGAAAGATTTCAGGGAACGTATCAGGGTCAATGGGGCAATGATCCCGAAGGATGCGGTCAGCGATTTTGTTGCAGCACACCGGAGTTATTTTGATTCCCTGAAGCCCTCTTTTTTTGAAATGACCATGGGCATGGCATTTGATTGGTTTGCCAGACAGAAGGTTGATATTGCTGTTGTTGAGACCGGAATGGGAGGGCGGCTTGACTCGTCCAATGTGGTATGCCCTTTGCTGACCATTATTACGAATATCGGGTTGGACCATATGCAGTTTTTGGGAAATACACCCAGAGATATAGCGGTGGAAAAAGCAGGGATTATTAAGCAGGGAGTTCCCCTGGTAGTCGGGCGGCGACAACCGGAATTGCATGATATATTTGAGTCTGCTGCAGCAAAGCGGCAGGCACCATTGTT
The DNA here is from genome assembly GCA_964463915.1 of uncultured Bacteroidales bacterium. Classification (GTDB taxonomy): domain Bacteria; phylum Bacteroidota; class Bacteroidia; order Bacteroidales; family UBA7960; genus PUPG01. The sequence continues at coordinate 24,501 of CAYXEH010000022.1, forward strand.
TGTTGCCCCTGATCATTTTGAGGTTATACATACCGGTATAAAAGTTGAGAAGGGAAGGGCGCTGAAGGAGGTGAAAGTGAGGCATCAGGGAGCGGGGCATCTATACCTGACTGACCTGATGGGCGACTACCAGATTGAAAATTTGCTGACTGTTCTTCAGGCGATGAAAACACTTACGCTTGCCGGCGGGAGAAAGGTGCCTGCCAGTGCTGTCAGGGACGGATTACGCAATGTGGTTGCCAATACCGGTATTGCAGGACGCTGGCAGCAGCTGACGGACAAACCAAAGGTGATTTGTGACAGCGGGCACAATGCGGATGGAATCAGACAGATTCTGGAACAATTGCAGTCAGAACCTCATGACCAATTAAGGGTTGTGTTTGGCATGGTGGAGGACAAGGAGCGGAAAGAGATATTGAAGATGTTGCCCCGCAGTGCTGTATATTATTTTTGTAAGCCCAATGTAATACGTGGGCTGGATGCAAAAGAGCTGGCTATGGATGCCAGCTCTTCTGGTCTTCACGGAAATGTGTATCCTTCTGTGCAGGACGCTCTTGCATCGGCAAAGGAAGATGCATCCCCGTATGATCTGATCTTTGTAGGGGGTAGCACCTTTGTAGTGTCCGAGGTGGTTTGACCTTTAAGGGTCTCTTACCAGGGGCTGCCTATTGATTTTGCTCTTGCTTTTTCTTCTCTTCCAGCTCTTTTTCTGCTTCTTTCCTTCTTTCTTCCAGAATTTTCTCCTTGGCACGTTCCCTGGCCAGGTAGGTGATATATTCTCTCAGTTGTTCGTCCTTGCGAAACTCTTCAAGTATCTCCTTGTAATCTTCCATGTCCAGTTCATGTTCCTGAATGATCAGCTGCATTTCTCCCTGCATTTCCCGCTGCATCTCGGTGATTTTCGGAGCCACCTCGTTAAAAGCCTCTACCTCTTCACTGGAGAAGGCATCTAACTGACCGATTTGGGCGGCCTGGGCGATTTGCTGGAATCGCTCGTAGCTGAGGCCATGTTCCTGGGTGAGTTCAGCCATTTCCTCACGTGTATCCCGCTGCAGTTCGCTGATTCCCTGGTTTGAGTCAAAAAAAGCAAGCAGCTTCTCATCCTCAAACGGAAATTCCACATCTTCCCACGGGTCTTCCTCCTCTTCTTCCTGCTCTTGTTGTTCCTGTTCTTCCTGCGCCATCAACGAAAACGGAAGCATCAGCATCATTGCAATAAAGAATACCATAAAATACTTACTTGCAACACTCAGGTTAATTTTTGTTAATTTCATAACTGTTGATTTGGGGTTACATTAAAACTATGTCTGACAAAAATAAGCATTATAAGAAAAATGTCTTATTTTTTTTCGTTAAAAGAACCAAAAGATATTTCTGCTTCGTTGGTTCTATATCGAAAACCTCTGATAAATAAGATTGCAAAACCAGTGCCAAACTTTCCACAGCCAATTTTGCTGGTATTTTCTCATGGCTTGTTTTCTCTGGCACTATTGCCGGCAAGACTTACCAATGGCTGGCAGATAAAGAATTTCCTCTGTTTTTTCATGACAAATTCTTGTACCCGGATAACAATTCATACCCAGGGCCGGAATAAAGCATCGGGTCAGGATCATTCGGTGGCGAAAAAATCATCTGTAAAATTGAGCAGAAAGACTTTGTCGGTTCCCCGGGTAAAAGCGGTATAGAGCCAACGCAGGTATTCGGTATCCGGTTTTTTTTCTGGAAGATAACCCATTTCCACAAATACGTTTTCCCATTGTCCCCCCTGGGCCTTATGGCAGGTCATTGCGTAAGCGTATTTTACCTGGAGTGCATTAAGATAGGGGCTTTTCTTGATGGCTGACATCCTTGTTCTTTTGTTTGGGATATCTTTGAAATCTTCAGCCACTGCATCGAAAAGTGTTCGGGCCTCCCTTTCGGGCAGGGCCGGCGTTTCTGACTGCAATGTATCAAGCATCAACTTAACGTCCAATTCAGGCATGTCCGGGTAATCTGTCAGCCGGGCTGTTACATCAGCAAAGCGGAAGCCATATATATCTTCGGTTCTTTGGATTCTTGTGAGTTCCAGGATATCGCCGTTGGCAATAAAACCGGCTTCTGAAGTTGCAGGCAACCAATAATAGTTGTTCCTAACTACCATAAGCAGGTCCCCGGCATTGATCTCATCCTCCATAAACAATACCCTTTGTCGTATATGCTGGTTGAACAGGTTGGCCCGTTTATTGGACCTGCATATCATCAGTGCCTGTTCTTTTCCTCCCGAAAGAAATGCCGTGTCAACTTCATCCGCTGCTTCCTGGCCCTGCACACGGATCACGTCCCTGAATCTTTCTGTTTGTAAAGGGGGGAATCCGCCGGTGTTATCCGAAAGTAAATGCCGGATTCTTGTGGCATTGTGGAGGATGCCGCTGTTCTTTGCCTGTCTGACCACCTCCATGAGCTCGTACTCCCGAATGTGAACCTGGTAAGCCTGCTCCAGGAAGGTTTTACTCAAGGCGGGGCTTTCTGTAGAACGTACCGGGGGAAGCTGGGCCGTATCACCAATGAATATCAGGCGGCAGTTCCGTTGATTATAGACATACTCAATGAGGTCATCCAGCAAGTTAGCCCTGCCGAATAAACTTCCCTGCTCTGTGGTATTTGACCCGGGGATCATGGAAGCTTCGTCCACAATAAAGATGGTATTGCTGTGTTTGTTTTCCTGCCGGACAATCTGCACGGAACCATCCCCTGCGGTTTGAATCCGGTATATTTTTTTGTGGATGGTGAGTGCTTGTTTTCCTGAGTATCCGGCTAATACTTTTGCGGCCCTTCCTGTGGGAGCCAAAAGCACAGTTTTGAGGTTGAACCCGGGCAGCACCCTTACGAGACTACTGACAATAGAGGTTTTCCCTGTACCTGCATAGCCTTTCAGTAAAAACATGGATGCCGGGTCTTTGTCTGTGAGAAAGGTGGATAAATGGTCTGTCAGAGAAGCCTGGTCTCTGGTTTGTTCGTAGGGGAATGCGGCTTTGATACTGCGGGCAATGTCAATTTTTTGCATATCAGAAAGGGTATCCGATCCCCAGGTTAAGGTTCCAGTCATTGAATTCCGGGAAATGCCCGATCCATTGGTCCCGGGAATCAACGCCCGGATCTCTGACCGGAAAAGCCGCGTCAAGTCTTACCAGGAAGAAGTTAAAATCAAGCCGCACTCCCAGCCCGGCTCCGATGGCCACTTCCTTATAAAAACTATCGGCATTGAACTCTCCGCCGGGGAATTGTTCGTTTTCCTGCAAGAACCAAACATTGCCTGCATCCATGAAGAATGCACCTTTCCAATAACGGTATACTGGGAAGCGGTACTCTATGTTGGCTTCCAGCTTAATATCTCCGTATTTGTCGAATCGCAATGTTTCAGCCGACCCGTAACTGCCGGGTCCCAGGTTGTAAATGCTCCAGGCCCTGACGCTGTTGGCACCGCCACTATAATAACTTTTAATAAAAGGCATAATATCCAGGTTGCCGTAGGGAACACCGATGCCTCCCATGAGCCTGAGAACAATGGTATTGTGTTCATCAAAAACCCGGTAAAGGCGAAGATCCGCATCGGCTTTCAGATACTGGGCAAAGGGTATGCCGAACATTGTGTAGCTGCCTTCTTCATTCACAGAAGCATCCAGTTGTTTTGCCGTCAGTTGCATGAGGTTTCCGGCAGATTCAAAATTACCCCTGAAATAGATAAAGTCCTGATGGCGGTCTATCTGTTGGGTGTTGTAAGTGTAATTGTATTCCAGGCCGCCAATCAAGTGATCCCTGTATCTGCTAAGAATCAACGGGTTGGCCTCGGGGATCCTTGCCTGCAGAATGGAGTCGTTAAATATCTTTATTGAGCTGATTTCAAGGGGCGTCAGTTGATGCTTTCGGCGATTGTCCTGACTCCATTGGAAGCCGTAACTGAAATTCATAATGTAACGGGTGTAGTCAGGACGATGCCTGTAATTGATCCCTGTGAGAATGGTGCTTTGGGGGCGGGCCGTCCTGGAAAGCTTCTCCATGGGAATCGGGAATAGTAGTTTAGGGAAATCGATGGACACCTCGGCACCCATTTCTGCTGTATTAAAAGGAAGACGGCGGAAAATTTCCGTCTCTGCTGATTCTCCCGACATTTCCAGGGCACCCTTCAGCCGGAGATTCAACATTTCAGCTCCCCGGAATACATTTCTGTTCTGGAACAAAAAATTGGCAGCAACTCCCAGGTTTCCTGAAGTATTCAAACCTTCAGCCTCTACTGTGAAAGCGTGGGCGGGTGAACGTGTAAGCTCAACCCGCATATTGAGCAACCCGAGGCTGTCAGGGAGGGACCCTGCCTGTGTCTCCTCAAACTGCATGTTAATGTAACGGAAGTTCCTCAGGCCTGCCAGGTAACGGTGAGTCAGCTCATGTTGACTCAGGCTGTAAAAGGCACCCGGTTCCAGCAAAATGTTATTTGCGATGGTTTGTGGGCGGACCTGCATTTCACCGTTATGCAGGAGGGTATAGACCGGATTGCCCCCGTTGCCATTGATTTGTAAGCGGGTTGTGTCTGAAAATGTCTGTTCGGGCTGCAGACGGGTAAATTCAGGATATATAAAAACCTCATTGATCCTGTATCTTTTATGGGGGCGGTCGTCGTTCCGGTCGATAAAGCCTCCGTCACGACCTCCCGGGTTTTCTATGAGCAGTTCCAGATCTACCTGTTGGTTGTTTAGTGTACTGTCAACCCGGAAGAAAATATAGTCTCTGGAAAAATTAAAAAAACCTTCATCCTTCAGCAATCTTGTAATGCGTTGCCTTTCTTCCTGAAGGTCTTCCGCGTTATAACGTTTGCCTTCGCCAATGAGCGAATTGATGGTGTCGGCATACACAAAACCCGACAATTGGGAATCAGGTATGTTGTAATCAATACGGCGAATCCTGTAGCCCTGGTTGCCTTTGACCTCATAAGTAACCAGGGCTCTTTTCCCTTTGAACTCAACCTCGTAATCGGTTTGGGCGTTGAAATACCCTTTGTTCTGGAGGAAAAGCCTGAATTGTTCAGCGGTTTGCTCAGCAGCAATGGGGTCGAAAATGACGGGTGGTTCACCAATGGTGTTTTTCATCCACTGTTTCAGGCGGTTTTCCTCTCCACGATCGGCCAGCTGGTAGATATTCAGGTGAAAGGGGTAGATCCCCAGGATGCGCCGGTTGGGAGATTGACGGATATAATTCCTCAGGGCGTGGTTGTCTACATTTGCCTCATGTACCTCGATTTTGTTACGGCTCAGCAGGTACTCACCCTCAGGCAGATGTCTGGCCGGCATGCAGCTGCCAAAAAAAAGTACTATGGTCAGAAATACAAAAGATTTATAAATGGTGATCCTGTTCACGGGAATGTTATTGTGAGAGAAACTTCGCAATACAAATTTAGCCATTAAAGAAAAACGCCTGACGTTAAACCAGGGTGAAGTTTATAATTATTAACTTTGAACCATCAAATATACTATATATGCTATGGCTTTGATTCATTCTATTTCCGGTATTCGCGGGACAATAGGCGGACGTCCGGGGGAAGGACTTTCTCCGGCAGATGTTATGAGGTTTACAGGTGCCTATGCGATGTGGCTGCGCTCACGCCATCAAACTGATCGTATACAGGTGGTGATCGGTCGTGACGCAAGATTATCCGGCCCGCTTGTGAGCGGGATCGTGGTGAGTACACTTCAGGCGATGGGCATTGATACCATTGATGCGGGCCTTTCTACTACACCAACTATTGAGATGGGCGTACTACATCATGGGGCTCAGGGAGGTGTCATCATAACTGCCAGTCATAACCCGATGAACTGGAATGCACTCAAGTTGCTCAATGAAAAAGGAGAGTTCATGACTGCAGCCGAAGGGGAGGAGATGCACCAGTTCATGGACCTGAAGACTTTTGATTTTGTGGCGGTGAATAAACTTGGAAAGTATCTGGCCAATGATACCCTGCTTGAGATGCACATCGAGAAAATAATGGACCTTCCTCTGGTTGATACGGATGCCATCAGGAATGCCGGGTTTACCATAGTGGTTGATGGGATTAATTCCTCAGGCGGTATAGCAGTACCGTTGCTGCTTGAAGCATTGGGCGTAAAGCGTGTGGTAGAGGTATATTGCTCCCCTACCGGGCGTTTTCAGCACAATCCGGAACCTTTGCCCGAGCACCTGCAACGTCTTTCTTCTGAGGTGGTAAGTGAAAGAGCCCATCTGGGTTTTGCTGTAGATCCGGACGTAGACAGGCTGGCCATTGTTTCCGAAGATGGTGAGATGTTTGGCGAGGAATATACATTGGTTGCCGTGGCTGATTATGTGTTGTCAAATACTCCGGGGAATACGGTTAGCAATTTATCTTCTACCCAGGCACTGGCTGAAATAACTGCCAGGCATGGTGGTGAGCATTTTTATTCTGCCGTGGGTGAGGTGAATGTGGTGGAAGCCATGAAGGCGCATCATGCCGTAATAGGCGGAGAAGGAAACGGTGGGGTGATCTACCCCGCACTGCACAACGGAAGGGATGCCCTGGTAGGGATTGCGCTCTTTCTTACCCAGTTGGCCAAGAGCAAACTCAGTTGCAGCCGCTTGAAGAAGAAATATCCTGAGTTTTATATGTCTAAAAACAAAATCGAACTATCCGCGGATGTTGACCTTCCTGCCATCATAGAGAAACTTGGGGAAAAGTACAGTCGTCAGCCCATAGACAGGGTTGATGGATTAAAAATATGGTTTGACCGGGAGTGGATCCATCTCCGGTTGTCAAACACGGAACCTGTCATTCGTTTGTACGCTGAGAGTGACAGCCCTGTAAAAGTGGATCATATTGCGGAAAAGGTCAAGCGGGACATCAGTGAGATCCTGAAAGATTTGTAATGATCTCAAGGGCCTCTCCGATGGTTTTTACTTTTTGGATGGTAAGGGAGAGGTGTCCGTTCATCTCTTTTATCCGGCTTTGACGTGAATGATCCTGGACGTATTGCAGGATCTGCCCGAAAACTTCCCCCTGGTAATAACCGGTACGGTCGCTGTCCGGAAGATAGCCGATCATTTTTCCCGTTTTCAGAATCAGTTTCTCAAAGCCGATTGACTGTGCTTTCCGGCGAAGCCTTACTGCCTGTAGCAGACCTTGCACAGGTTCAGGCAGGGGGCCGAACCGGTCTTTCATCTTTGAGGCAAATGCTTGCAGTTGTGCCTCGTTTTCTATGTTGTCAAGCTCTTTATATAGTTGCAATCTTTCTTCAATGTTGGACACATAGTCACTGGGGATCATGAGTTCAAGGTCTGTTTCAAGCTGACACTCTTCTGCCTCCTGTGTGCTTTCCGAACCTTTGTCGCTGCCTGAGAAAACCTCCCTGAACTCATTTTCTTTTAATTCGCTGATGGCTTCGTCAAGGATTTTGTGATACGTGTCGAATCCTACTTCACTGATAAACCCGCTTTGTTCGGCTCCCAGCAAATTACCCGCCCCTCTTATATCCAGGTCGCGCATGGCGATGTTAAAACCGCTTCCCAGTTCAGAAAATTCTTCAATGGCTTTAAGCCTGCGTCTGGCTTCTTCGGTCAGTGTACTCATCGGGGGAGAGAGCAGGTAGCAGAATGCTTTTCTGTTTGTTCGGCCAACCCTGCCACGCATCTGATGCAGGTCACTCAGGCCAAAATGGTTGGCATTGTTGATAATGATGGTGTTGGCATTGGGGATGTCAAGCCCTGATTCGATGATTGTGGTTGAAACAAGGACGTCATAGACACCGTTGATGAAGTCTACCATGACTTTTTCGAGCTGGCTGCCGTCAAGTTGTCCGTGACCGATGGCAATTCTGGCATCCGGGCAGTTCCGCCTGATGGTTTCGGCGACCTCCGCAATGTTCTGTACACGGTTATGGACAAAGAAAACCTGTCCGCTTCTCGATATTTCGTAATTAACAGCTTCTCTGATCAGATCTTCGTTGAATACATGCAGTTCCGTAATGATGGGATATCTGTTGGGTGGAGGAGTATTAATATAAGACAGATCTCTGGCCCCCATCAGTGAGAACTGGAGGGTGCGGGGGATGGGGGTAGCCGTCAGAGTCAGGGTATCTACGTTTACCCTGAGTTGTTTCAGTTTCTCCTTTGAGCTTACTCCAAACTTTTGCTCCTCATCAACCACAAGCAACCCCAGGTCTTTGAAACTGACATCCTTGCTCAGAAGACGGTGGGTGCCGATCAAAATATCGACGCTGCCTTCTTTGGCCCCCTGAAGGGTCTTTCTTTTCTGAGAGGCTGTTCGAAAACGACTCACATAATCGATGGTACATGGAAAGTCCCTGAGTCTTTCCCTGAATGTATAATAATGCTGCAGGGCCAGGATGGTGGTGGGCACCAGGACGGCAACCTGTTTGGAGTCTGTTACAGCCTTGAAGGCAGCCCGGATGGCGACTTCGGTCTTTCCAAACCCCACGTCGCCGCAAATCAGCCTGTCCATCGGGCAGGGGGATTCCATATCTTTTTTGACATCCAGAGTTGCTTTTTCCTGGTCAGGGGTATCTTCGTACATGAAGGAAGCTTCCAATTCATGCTGAAGGTAGCTGTCGGGAGAAAATGCATGTCCCTTCTGTTCGCGCCGTTTGGCGTAAAGTGCGATAAGATCCTGGGCGATGTCTTTGACCTTCTTCCTGGTCTTGTTCTTCAGCTTGTTCCAGGCACCGGATCCCAGCCGGTGCAGGGAAGGAGCGACCCCTTCCTTGCCTGTGTACTTTGACACCCTGTGCAAGCTGTGGATGCTGACATAGAGGATATCCTCATTTTTATAGATCAGGCGGATGGCCTCCTGCAGTCTTCCATTGACTTCGATCTTCTCCAGTCCGCTGAAAATACCAATCCCATGATCGATATGTGTTACATAGTCGCCCGGTTTCAGGTTATAGAGTGCTTTAATGCTGAGGGCCTGTTTCCCGGGAAACTTGTCACGGATGCGGTAACGATGATAGCGGTCGAAAATCTGGTGATCCGTATAGCAGGCCACTTTATGCTGATGATCGATAAAACCTTCATGCAGGGTCATCAACATAATCTCATGCTGAAAATTAAGGATGCCATCTTCAGATTCCCTGATGGTTTCAAATATGGTCCGGATGCGCTCGGCCTGCTTTTGTGTGTCGCACAGGATAATATTTCTCAGCCCTTTTGATGTGTTTTCTTCCAGGCTACTCCTCAACAGCTCAATGTGTTTGTTGAAATTTGGCTGCGGTGAAAAGTTGAAAGTGAAGGTAAATGCTTCATCACGCGCAGTTGCCGGTCTGTGGAACTCCACCAGGCGGTGGCGATGAATCTCCCGGGTCAACTCTTCAGCAGGAATATAACGGGGTGCAGCAATTTTTCCGGATTCAAAAGCTTCATGGATGATATCTGCTGCCAGTTCCAGGTTTTCCCCCCAGACAATCGTTGCAGGGGGCATGGATTTTAGCAAAAATTCGGTATTCCGGTTTTCCTGTGACATGGCATGGATGTCAGGGAGTATGCTGATCTTTTCCTGTAGCTCTACCGAGAGTTGGCTTTCAGTATTGAACGTCCGCAGACTTTCCACCTGGTCTCCCATGATCTCAATACGGAAGGGATGGTCGTTGGAAAAAGAGAATACGTCCATTATCCCTCCCCTTATGGAAAACTGGCCCGGTTCCACCACAAAATCAACGCGCTCGAATCCCTCTTCCAGGAGTACCTCCAGCAAAAAATCCACGGAAAGTTGTTCCCCTTTATGAATAGTTAACAGGTTTTTCTTCAATACTTTATGTGAAACGACCGTTTCACATAGGGCTTCCGGGTAAGTGACAACGATGGTTTTTTTGCCATCGGAGACCAGGCGGTTGATCACCTCAGACCTAAGAAGAATTCCTCCATTGTCCTCTTCTTCAGACTGAAAAGGTGATTTATAAGACGAGGGAAAGAAAAAGCAGTTGCGGGTTTCGTAAGCGGCATCACGCTCTCCGAGCAAATTCTCCAGGTCATTGAAGAAATAGGCCGCGGCCTCCTTGTCAGTAAGAAGGAAAAGGAAAGGCTTATTGGTTTTTCTTACAGCAGCTGCTGCCAGAACAGCCGGTGACGATCCGGCCATCCCCCTGAGGCTCGCCCCGGAGGGGGCCTTCTGCTTTAAAAAATGCAACAGGGAGTTGAAGGACTCATCCTGTGAGAAGAGGTCTGGAAAGTTTTCGGTATTCAGCACGTTGTTAATTGTTTTCGCCAGCTTCCCGCAAAAATCCTTCCACTTTTTCCACCATCCATTTGGGACCTACGAAAAAAGGTGATCTTTGGTGCAGTCCTTCAGGATCAATCTCAAGTATCCGCTTATGACCATTGCTCGCTTTCCCACCAGCCTGTTCAGCAAGAAATGCGATGGGGTTGCATTCATAAAGCAACCGGAGCTTACCCTCGGGTTTATTGGTTGTGCCCGGATAGAGGAAAATCCCTCCCTTAATGAGGTTGCGGTGAAAATCAGATACCAGTGAACCAATGTAGCGTGACGTATAGGGCCTGAGACTCTCCGGATCATCATTCTGGCAATACTTGATATACTGTTTTACCCCTTCAGGGAAGTAGATGTAATTGCCTTCATTGATGGAATAAATATTTGCCTCTTCCGGGAAGTGCATATCCGGGTGGGAGAGACAAAAAATGCCCACAGAAGGATCCAGGGTGAATCCGTTGACTCCTTTACCGGTGGAATAGACCAGCATGGTCGAAGATCCGTAGATTACATATCCTGCTGCAGCGAGGTTGATGCCCGGCTGTAACAGGTCATCTTCCGTGCCGCCGCCTACTTCAGTAACCCTGCGATAGATGGAAAAGATGGTCCCTATGGAAACATTCGCGTCAATGTTACTGCTTCCGTCAAGAGGATCAATGGCGATTACGTATTTTCCCAGCTCGGAAAAATCATCACGAAAAGAAATTACTTTCTCGTTCTCTTCCGAAGCGATTGCAGAGCATTCGCCACCTCCTTTCAATGCGGTAATGAATGTGTCATTGGCAAATACATCCAGTTTCTTCTGGGTTTCTCCCTGGATGTTTTCACTGCCAATGCTTCCCAGGATATCTACCAGTCCGGCGGCATTGATCTCCCTGTTCACAATTTTGGCTGCGGTGGCAATGTCGTTCAGCAACCGTGTGAGTGCCCCTTTTGCATGAGGGTACTCCGACTGTCTCCTGATGATAAACTCGGTAAGCGTGGTGATTCTGTTTCTCTGCATCATGGCCCGGTTGATTAATTTGGTGGTTGTGTTGATTGATCTTAAACAAATATATTGCTTTATTTGGCTTTTCGCAGGTCTGATTCTATTTTTTCTTTGAGCAGGGCCAGGGCTGCGTTTCCTGAACGTATAATATTTCTTTCCCTGTTGTCACCGAACTGATATTTCCTGCTGACTATGGAGGAATGGCCTGCCACCGCAATGCAAACAGTGCCCACCGGTTTTGTCTCACTCCCGCCTCCGGGTCCCGCGATACCGGTAACTCCAATGGCATAATGGCAGTTCAATGCATTTTTTGCCCCCGTAGCCATGGCTTTTGCCACCTCCTGGCTGACTGCCCCGTGATCCCGGATCAGCCCCGGGCTGACATGTAGCAATTGTTCCTTGACCACGTTGGCATAGGCCACGATAGAGCCGTTGAACCACTCAGAACTTCCGGGGATACTGGTAATCCGGTGGGCAATGTAACCCCCGGTGCAACTTTCAGCAGTCCCCAGCCTGAGTCCATGCTTTTTCAGGATCTTTCCGGTAACACCTTCCAAGGAGTCATCATCGTATCCCCATATAAATTCGGGGATGATCGAATGCAGCTTCCCGACTTCCTGATGAATGAGGGCTTTCAGCTTTTGTTCCTGGTCGCCCCTGGCCGTAAGTCTGAGCCTTACAATTCCGGGTGAGGGCAGGTAAGCCAGCCGGATCGTTTCAGGTAATGAATTTTCCCATGTGGCAATCAATTCAGCCAGTGCGGATTCTCCGATGCCCTGGGTCAGGATGGTTTTGTGGATGATAAACAGTTTCCTCCCTTGTTTTTCCAGTAAAGGGATCACCTGGTGATCCATCATCGCTTTCATTTCAAAGGGAACCCCTGGCATGGCGATAAAAATGGTATTGTCTTGCTGAAAGCACAGACCCGGTGCCGTTCCATAGGGATTTCTGAGTACGGTGGCTTTCTCCGGAACCAGGGCCTGGCGGCTGTTCAGCTCGTTGATCTCCAGCCCTCTGCGCAAGAAAAATCTCCGGATATCTTCCAGCACACCAGGGTCTTGCTGTAATGAACAGTTGAAATATTTACAGAGTGCATTTTTTGTGATGTCATCTCGCGTGGGGCCCAAACCCCCGGTGATCAAAACAAGGCCGGCATGTTCAGCGGCACTGTGAATGGCCCGGAGAATACCGGGTTCCTCATCTCCCACAACCTGTATCTCTTTAGCCTCGATTCCGGCGAGGTTCAGCCGGGATGCGATCCATGACGCGTTGGTGTTGACCCTTTGCCCGGTCAGCAACTCATTTCCGATAGATATGATTGAGGCATCCGTCATTTTTGGTCAAAAATAATGATAATCCGGGAGTAAAAGTATTTAGGTAATTATTTTAATTATTGATATTTTTGTCTGTTTGACCACATGGCGCAACTGCAAAAGTGATATGAAAAAATTCAGGGAATCGGAGCTGATCGTAAATTCTGACGGAAGTATTTATCATTTAAAATTGCAAGCCGGGCAGGTGGCCGATACCGTCATTCTGGTCGGGGATCAGGGACGCGTGGAGACAGTTTCCCGTCATTTTGACTCCATTGAGCACAAGGTGCAAAACCGTGAATTTGTGACTCATACAGGTACTTATAAAGGGAAACCCCTTACGGTGCTTTCCACTGGTATTGGAACCGACAATATCGACATTGTGATGAATGAACTGGATGCCCTGGTCAATATCGATATGCAGACCCGTCAGCCTAAACCGGAACACCGGTCATTGAACGTTATCCGCCTGGGAACAACCGGGGCATTGCAGGATGGCATAGCGGTTGACAGTTTTGTTGCATCAGCTTATGGCCTGGGGTTTGATGGATTGCTGCATTTTTACCGCCACGAAGGGATCACCGAGGATGACATGTCGGATGCTTTTGTACAGCATACCTCGTGGAGTGATATGTTGCCTTATCCTTACATTGTAAAAGCTTCGGATGTTTTGATGGAGAGGGTTGCCGGAGGCCTTCGGACGGGAATTACGGCTACGGCGAATGGTTTTTTTGGCCCGCAGGGGAGAAGTCTCCGGATTCCGCTGGGTTTTCCTGATCTGAATGAGACCATCGAAACATTCAGGTATCAGGGTTATTCCATCACGAACTTTGAGATGGAAACATCTGCCTTATATGGCCTTAGCAGGCTGCTGGGCCATCAGGCCCTGACTATCTGTACGGTGATTGCCAACAGGGTAAGCAGAACATACAGTCAGGATTACAAAACCACCGTTGAACAAATGATCCGTATGGTTCTTAACCGGTTGGTTTCATAATATATTTGTCTGCGTATAAGTATGGAACAGGATGCCAGAGAACGTGAGATACAGGCCCTGATCAGCATGATTGATGATCCGGATCCACAGGTTTTTCGGGAAATCTCCCTGAAAATTATTCAGATCGGCTATGAGGCCCTCCCCTTTATTGAGGAAACGGAGATAAGTATGCCGGATAAAGGTCTGCGTGAACGGATCGCATCCATTAAAGATGGCATCCGTTATGAGCAGCTTTCTGCTGATTTATTTGCCTGGGCAGTAAGCCCGGAGAAGGACCTGTTATCGGCCTGGTTGTCAGTGAGTCGTTACAGTTATCCTGATATTTGTGACGAGAAAATCAGGACGGAGGTTGATCGCATACGCCAGGATGCCTGGCTGGAGATCAATAAGAATCTTACGGCCCTGGAACAAATCAAGGTATTCAACCATGTGTTTTATGGAATTCATCATTTTCAGGGAAACCTTGAGGACTATCATGATCCTGACAATTCAGTAATCAACCGGGTATTGAAATCCAGAAAGGGCAGCCCGCTGAGCATGGGGCTTTTGTATATGCTGGTGGCCCGCAGCCTGGATATTCCCGTGCAGAGCATCAATCTGCCGGAGCATTTTGTGCTGGCTTATATGGGTGACACCGTGAACACCTCCCGGGTGGAAGTCAGAAAATGTGTACCCCTGTTTTATATCAATGCGTTCAGCGGGGGTGATGTGTTCTCTGTCAAAGAGATCAATAAATTTCTGGAAAGACTGGATTTTGAACCTTTGCCTGAATTTTTCAGGCCCTGCACCGACCTGGAAATACTCATACGCATGCTGAACAGCCTATCAGCAGCATACGACACCACAGGAGACTCAAAAAGGAAATATGAGCTGGATAACTTACGTAATCGTCTTGAAGAGTCCTTTACCTGATTTGATCTGT
>CAYXEH010000023.1:0-38268 GCA_964463915.1 uncultured Bacteroidales bacterium
AGACAATAACCAGCAGGGACGGGAAACAGAAATTGTGGAAGAAGAGGAAGCCAGACCTGTATCGGATCAGGCAGCCCAGGAAGCCACCTACGAGGCCGCAGAAGAGTATTATGCTGATGACCCCTCTTACCATTATGGTGAGGATGAAGGGGTAACTGTCAACCAGCACTTTTACGGTGACTATTATGATTACTCCTATGCTTCGCGAATCAGGCGGTTTCACCGTCCTTACGGGGCATACGGAAACTTTGGTTATTATGACCCATTTTATACCAATATGTATTATTACACCCACATGCCCTATCACTACGGTGTAAGTATCCACCTGGGCTATGAAGCTGCCCCGTTTTATTTTCCGGGGTATTATTCAGGGTGGTACGATGACCCATTCTGGCGTGGAGGCTGGTACAGTCATAATCCTTTCTGGAGAGGCTACCAGACCGGCTACTATGCCGGGTTCCACCAGGGATATATGCATGGCGGATACTATGGCGGGTATAATACATACAGCCACTACAACTACATGTACAATAGTTTTGACGAAAACTCCTATCATTATGCCCATCGGAGTGGCGGAGGAAGCACTGTCGGACGAACCACCGGTGGCCGTGGCGAACAGTCATTTGCCGAAGTCTTTGAAAGCCGGACCCGCCGTGATGAGTCCGGAAGAAGGGAAATACTTGCTGATTCCGGCGAAAACGTGGCAAGGGAAGCAAGGAGTGAACGCCGACCGGAAAACGCTTCAACGGCTACCGCCCAGGGACGCACAACCACACAGGCAGCAAGGAGGCAAAGCGCGGAAACGGCAGAAAGATCCCGTACGGAAAGAACCGCATCCTCGTCCGGCGAAGTGCAGTACCGCAGACCGGAAAGGACCAGCAATGAAAGACAGGAAGCAAGAAGGTATACCCGTCCGGAACGCTCTTCTGTTACAAGACAACAAACTTCTGAGCTGAGCGACAGGACATACAGGCTGCCGCGGACCTACACCGCACCAAGCTACCAGCAAAGCGGCTCCCAGAGAAGCAGACCGGCCGGCCTGCAGACTGCCCCGCCCAGATCATCAGGTAGCAGGGAAGTCACACAGCCCACAAGGACAGAACGTGGACGCCCCACCTATACGCCGACGCGGACGCAACCTACAAGAATGACCACGTCACCAACAAGGTCAGGTTCGCCGTCCAGGTCAACCACCTCTCCGACCAGGACTACACGGCCCACAAGGGTTTCACCGCCCACCAGGTCATCCTCGTCCAGCTCATCAGGCCGGAGTTCCTCCACTTCAAGGTCGTCCTCATCGAGCTCCTCGAGCAGCAGGTCTTCTTCCGGCGGAAGGAATAAGTAACACCGTCAGCAGACTACTCCTCCAGTTATAACCATCACCCCCCGGCGCCCCACCAATCCGGTTTTT
The DNA here is from genome assembly GCA_964463915.1 of uncultured Bacteroidales bacterium. Taxonomy (GTDB): domain Bacteria; phylum Bacteroidota; class Bacteroidia; order Bacteroidales; family UBA7960; genus PUPG01. The sequence continues at coordinate 1,412 of CAYXEH010000023.1, forward strand.
GCCGGGGGTTTCTTATAAAAACGAATCAGAAACATAGCTCATACAAATTATGAAAAGACTGGTTATTATGCTGATCATCGGGTTGCTGGCCATCCCTTTTGCATCAGCACAAAATGAAATGGATGCACTGAGATATTCCCGGCTCATACCGGGAGGTACGGCCAGATTTGCCAGCACAGGATCTGCCTTTGGTGCCCTGGGAGGCGATTTCTCCTCCCTGAGCCTCAATCCTGCCGGTATTGCCATTTACAGGGGATCAGAATTCACCATTTCTCCCTCTTTGAAATACAGCCAGGTTGACACCCGCTACTTCAGTACCCTCATGGATGACATGAAATACGACCTGAACCTTGGCAATTTGGGCGTGGTTCTTGCTTTTCCAATTGGTAACAAAGAAGAAGGCGGCTGGCAGTTCATTAACATGGGATTCGGGATCAACCGGCACAATAATTTTAATGATCGCTGGATCGCCCAGGGATTCAACACCAACAACTCGCTCATGACAAGCATGATGGAACAGGCCAACAGGGAAGGAAGCGTGGAAAACCTGAGCGACTTTTCCACCGGTCTCGCATGGGACACCTGGCTACTGGGAGAGGACGATGAGGGGTTTTTTGTGGATATGCCCGACGGCGGAGTATTGCAGCAGCAGGAAACAAATTCCTCCGGATCCCTGCGGGAATTTGTGCTTTCCATGGGAGCCAACTACAACGACAGGGTGTACATCGGGGCCACATTTGGGTTTCCCACAGTCAGCTATGAAGAGGAAAGTCGCTATACCGAAGAAGACTCCCAGGACAGGGATCCAATCTTCAATTCACTGGCTTATACAACCAACCTCAAAACAGAGGGTAACGGGTACAACTTCAAAGTAGGCGCCATTGTCCGCGTAACTGACATGATCCGACTGGGCGGGGCCTTTCACTCACCCACCTTCCTGGATCTGAGTGACCGATACAGTGCCTCCATGCGTTCGGACCTTAATCTGGATTATGACACCCCAACCTCATCCTCCCCCGAGGGGCGATTTGATTATGAGCTGACTACCCCGCTAAAAGCAATGGGCAGCCTGGGGCTGGTTTTCGGCACCAGGGGCCTGGTCAGTCTCGATTATGAATTTACCGATTATTCCAACGCTAGATTGCGCAGCCCGGACTATTCGTTCACAGAAGAAAACAACACGATCCGTGATTCATTCACTGCCCAGCACGGCATCCGGGTCGGAGGCGAGTTACGGTTACATCCGCTGATTTTACGTGCCGGTTACGGTCAATATACCAGCCCTTATGTGTCCGGGGTAAACGACGGGGAAAGGACACTGATATCAGGAGGAATCGGTCTTCGCGAACAAAACTATTTCATTGACTTTTCCTATACTCACAGTTTCTACGAAGAAGATTACTATCTGTATCAACTGGATGGGCTGGCCCCTGTTGAAAGGGAGTTTTCCGCCAGCATTTTCCGCATTACTTTTGGACGGAGATTTTAGCCGTTAGCCACAACCTGCATACAGGATGCGTATCACGCGCACAACAGTCATCAGACGTACAAAGAAGGAATCAGACGTACAAAGAAGGCATCACATGCACAAAAAAACCGGGCCTTATCAGGTCCGGTTTTTTTGGCAAATATATTTTTGATGCGATAGCAGCAGAAGCAATCAATTACTCCTGTAAACTGTTTTTAACCTCATCGTCAACAAGAATTCTTCCACAGTACTCACATACAATGATTTTTTTGTGCAGGCGAATATCCAGGTGCCGCTGAGGCGGGATTTTATTGAAGCAACCGCCACAGGCATCACGCTCTACAGGAACAACCGCCAGCCCGTTGCGGGCGTTCTCACGGATGCGCTGGTAGGCAGTAAGCAATCTATCATCAATCTTAGCCTTGAGTTTTGCGGACTTCTCAAGCATCTCAGCTTCATCCTTTTCGGTTTCAGCCACAATATCATTAAGCTCCGCCTTTTTATCCTCCAGGTCTTTTTTGCGCTCCTCCAATTCTTTTACCACCAGATCGACCATCTCTTTCTTGGTTTCCACTTCAGCGGCAAACTCCCTCATCTTCTTTTCGGCCAGCTGCATTTCCAGGCTCTGGTATTCAATTTCCTTTGAGAGTGAGTCGAATTCCCTGTTATTGCGGACATTCTGCTGCTGAGTTTCATACTTTTTAATCAACTCAAGACTCTCCTGTGCGGCAATTTTTTTATTGGATATTTCCGTTTCCAGCTCCTGAATCTCATTGTTGAATTTCTCCACCCTGGTTTCCAGGCCGGCGATTTCATCCTCCAGGTCCTGTACCTCCAAAGGCAACTCACCCCTTACAATGCGAAGCTTATCAATTTTGGTATCGATGTTTTGTACGCTGTAAAGAGCAATCAACTTGCTTTTAACAGTTTTTTCAATGCTTTCCTCGGTAGTGGTCTCAGGATTCTCTACAGGAGATACCTCTTTGCCGGTACTTGGGATGATCTTCGTATCCGCTTCTTTTTCTTTATCCTTTTTGGTAGATTTGGGACTTTTGGCCATATGCGTCAGTATCTTTTATGATTGATAGGCAATGAACTAAAAAAACCTTACCGGGTTGGTGCTGGTATCCGAAATAAGGAGTGCAAAGTTAATCATTTTTTCCTTAACAATATCAACCAATAATTCTTTGGTATGTTGCTCAGTCTCATAATGTCCGGCATCAACCAACAGCAATTTGCCCGCCACATCCAGAAACTGGTGATATTTCACATCACCGGTTACAAATGCCTGGGCACCTGCCTGTATGGCATCCTGCAAAAGAAATGCACCGCTGCCCCCGCATAGCCCAACCAGCTGAATCGGTTCATCACCGGGAGGCGAGTGGCGGACAAAAGCAGCACCCAGCTTTTCTTTGACCATGGCCAGAAAATCCGCTGTGCCCATGGGAGTCTTCAACTCTCCAATCATTCCGGATCCTGCCATTTCAAACTGATTGTCAATGGGATAGATATCATAGGCGACTTCTTCATAAGGATGGGAAGCCTTCATGGCGGCGAGCACATCAGCTTGCAGATACACCGGGAAGATGGTCTCAATGCGGGTCTCTTCCTCGTAATGCAGTTCGTTAGGGTTTCCCACAAATGGATTGCTGTTCTCCCCTGCCCTGAAAGATCCTTTCCCCTCCAGGTTATAGCTGCAGCAGTCATAATCCCCGATCTGCCCGGCTCCCGCCTCGAAAAGGGCAGTGCGAACCTTGTCTGCATAATCAGCCGGACAAAAAGTGACCAGTTTTTTCAGCAGCCCCTTTGCCGGCCTGAGAATTTTTAATCGTTCCAGCCCGAGTCGGTCCGCGAGCCGGGAATTCACCCCCCCTTTCACATTGTCCAGATTTGTATGCAAAGATAAGATGGCCACATTATTCCGGATCGCTTCCAACAACACCTGCTCCCGGGCAGTTTTGCCCGTTATCCGCTTTATTCCCTCAAAGATTAAGGGATGATGACTGATTATCAGGTCACATCTTTTATCAATGGCTTCACGGAGCACCCCGGGTGTGACCTCAAGACAGGCCAGACCCCTGGTCACTTCCTGATCGGGAGCACCCACCTGTATACCTGAATTATCATATGACTCCTGCAATGACAAAGGCGCCACCTCTTCAAACACATTCAGTAATTCTTTGAGTAACATAGTTTATCGTCTTATCATGAATACCTATGATCCGCCATTTCAAATATACCCTTTTTATCAGACTGAAACAATACACCAGGCAACTACCCGCATCGAATGGTGCCCCATGGGGCATCACAAAATATCCCTTCCGGCATGTGCAAAACGCTTAGATTTCATAACTTTGAGCCATGGAATGGCTTCGTATCCTGCTTCTTCCGTTCGCACTACTGTATGGTGCGGCCATCTGGCTGCGCAATCTGTTTTTTGATTGGGGGATCCTTCCTTCCAAATCTTTTCCAATACCAGTGATCAGTGTAGGCAATCTGAGTGCCGGAGGAGCAGGGAAAACCCCCCATGTTGAATACCTGGTGCGGTTGCTTAAAGACAAATACCAAATAGCCGTTCTGAGCCGGGGATACAGGCGAAAAACCAAAGGTTTTGTACTGGCCGGCCCCGATTCTACTGCTTTCGATATCGGGGATGAACCCCTTCAGATCCATAAGAAATTTCCTGATATTTTGGTTGCCGTGCAGGAGAAACGGAGAAAAGGCATCGAACGAATCATGAAGGACCATCCGGAGACAAACCTCATCATACTGGATGATGCGTTTCAGCATCGATATGTCAATCCCGGGCTTAACCTTCTGCTCACAGATTATTACAATCCGTTTTTCAGGAACTTCCTCCTGCCTGCAGGAAACCTCAGGGAAGCAAAACGAAGGGCCAAAAGAGCACATGCCCTTATCGTCACCAAAACGCCACATGTCTTCTCCCCGCTCGACCGGCGGTTCTTTGTTCAGAAGCTGCGTCCCTACAAACTCAAAAACATCTATTTTTCAAAGTTGGGGTATCAACAATTCGTTCCGATGACCCCCGACACTCCCGGATGTCCACCAAGGACTATTAAAACAATCTTTCTGCTCACAGGCATTGCCAATCCCGAATCTTTGCAGGAAAGGCTCAAGACAAGATGTAAAGAACTGATCATACACCGGTACCCGGATCACCACCAGTTCAGGGAAATAGACCTGAAGAAACTCCGGAGAAACTTTAATGAAGTTATCAGCGGGGCAAAGATTGTGGTTACCACAGAAAAGGATGCCATGAGAATGAGAAACGAGCAGCTGCGAAAACAACTGGAAGGAATTCCCATATACTGCCTTCCGGTCAGGGTAATGTTTCATCATGAGGACAAGAAAAAGTTTGACCACATGGTGTTTCGTTTCCTGGAAAATTTCTCCGGAAATGATAAGAAGGAAGAAAACACCTGATCAGCGCAGTCAGGTTTATTTCTTTTTCATTGGCTGCAGCTTGCCATAGGTCAATGAACGCCATACCCACTCAAATGGTCCGAAACGGAAATGCCTGAGCCAATAATTACTCCAGGCCAGTTGCACCACAAAAATGACCATGGTCAGCAATATCCCGTAAACATAATCCACCTTTCCGTATAGCCCCAGTCCATAGCTATAAAATATAGTGGTACAGATGATTGATTGGGTCAGGTAGTTGGTCAGCGCCATTCGACCGGCCATGGCAAATTTTTGGGCAAGCCATCTTCCGCATCCGCAGTGAAGCCAGTATACAAACAGGCTAATGTAAACAAATACGGTTGCCGGCCCGCCGGTGGAGAATCCTATCTGGGTGATCAACAATTCTATGTCTGGCATAACATGGCTGGCCATGGGAGAGTAGGTCGCAACCAGCCAGTTACCTGTAATTGCAAAAGGCAATGAAATCCAGAGCAATTTTTTAAAAAAAGGCCAGTGTTTCGCAGTATTTTCCAGATAACCCTTCCTGCCGGCAAAAAGCCCCAGCAAAAACATGGAAAGCACAGTAGGGAAAAAGGAAAATACTCCTCCCAGCATATAAGAATATTCAGTAAGCCGTATACGAATAATTTCGGAAAAACTCCCCGAAGAATAAGCCTGCATGGCACGATCAGTCAATGCCACAAACTGCAATTCACTCTCCCTGAAACTCGCCTCAAGCTCTGGCCTTATTTCCGGAAGGTCCATGGCCATATTGACTGCACCATACAACATGGCCGTAAAAGCCACAGGGATTAGTAAAAAGACAATTGCCCAGGTAATGACAAAACGATTTGATTTATTGCGAAACCATGTCATAATGAATCCAAACAAGGCATAAATGACCAGGATATCTCCATACCATAACAACAAAACGTGCAAGGCCCCGATCAGCAGCAATATGAACAGACGGCGCCTGAAAACTCCAATTACACCGGCACCCGCTTCATCGGCTTTCCGCATGAAATAATAAAACCCAATGCCGAAAAGTAAAGAAAACAATACATAAAACTTGCCATGAAAGAAGAAATCGATCACCCACCTTCCAGCCATGTTGACCGGATCTGTCCAAAGGCTCCAATCACCGATCAGGGCACCTATGGGTGAATTAAACAAAGGCATATTTACCATCAGGATTCCCAGTAAGGCAAATCCTCGCAATACATCCAGAATAAAAACCCGCTTTTGATTCTTCAGGGGTTCTACAGGCAGGGCTGTTTCCATGACAAAAATATTTTTCCTGCTAAAATATGTCTTTTTTTTAAAAAAGCAGGACCTTCCGATTGGAAAGTCCCGCTTTTGCTTTCAATTCTATCAACGCTGTATATAAAGCCAGTCGCATTCCTTCTACTTGTTGGCGAGATAGGAATAACTTTCAGAAAAAATGAATCAATAAAACGCCCGTATCTTAAAACGGAAGGTCATCCTCTTGCGGAGGGATATTGTCAGCCGGAGGTTCTGCATTGCCTCCTCCTGTAGTTTCATTCCCGCCGCCTCCCTGTCCGGGCCGGCCTCCTACAAAATTCATCACCAGGCCGACAATTTCAGTTGAGTACCTTTTATTGCCCTCCTTGTCTTCCCATTCCCGTGTTTGAATCCGGCCTTCAATATAAACCTGGCTTCCCTTAGTAAGGTATTTTTCCGCCAGTTCAGCCCGATTTCGCCACAAAACCACCTGGTGCCATTCGGTTTTTTCTACCATTTCACCATCACGGCCTTTAAAATACTCATTGGTGGCCAGTGGGAAGCGGGCCACTTTTACCCCGCTCTCAAGGGTATTGATCTCCGGGTCCTTGCCCAGGTTTCCCAGTAAGATCACTTTGTTCACTCCTGCCATAATACTAATATTTTAAGTTGAAAATTATACTTACATCTGCTAATGTAACACTTTTTTAAACCAGAAATTTATTGGTCTGGCTAAAGTGTCAAAAAACATGTTTAAGCGACACAACGCCTCGAAGGTTTTGCACATCTTCCTTCTCTGCAAACCGGAACATTTCGTCCGGTTCTCCGTAAGCGGCCTGGTCGTAGACAAGTTCAAACCCCAGGGAGGTTCCGCCGGATAAGTAAACCAATCGTGGGGCTACCCTGTACATGTGAGCAATATTGGGTCCACGCACCCAGGCATCTCCGGTAATTTCTTCAGAAGAGCCCAGGTTTTCCGCATATCCGGCAAAAATCCCGTACTTCCAGGTATCTTCTCCCCCTTCCAGGTCTGCCCAGGCTGAGAGGGAACGGATTCCGCTGTATGAATAGATCCCTCTTGCAGGATCCAGTAACTTGCTCTCTCCATAGCCGCCAAGCATAACCAGATGGCTGTTGTTATCCCCGTAATTCACCTGTGTTTTCAACGTGGCCGAAGAGCCGTTATAAACCGCATAGATGTTCCCCTGTATCCCCTGCATCGTTTGAGTGGTTCTGAAACCTTCAGAAGAGACCTTTCTCGGCCGGAGGAACTGGTAACCGATGGTAGTGCCCACCAGCAGGGTTTCATTCCGGTAACTTAACCGGGCCAGACTTTCCGGAATCCTGCTGTTGCGGATATAGGAAGAGCTGCTTCCTTCCGGGCCAAGGGAAGCAAAGTCGCTGTGTGTCAGAATCGCTGCAAGAAACTCAAATCCACCCTGGCTTCGGGAAACACGAAACTGCGGAGCCCTGTTCAGGCCATGATAGGGAACGCCTCCTGCATAAGACACTGTATTTGGGAAACACCCGGTAACAAACATGGGGTGCCAGTATTGACCGGCAAGCAAGGTGGTTTGTGGCCATTCTAAAGACAGATAGGCGTGACGCAACCGTGCCATGTGGTGCAACCCCCTGGAAGTACCAAGGAAGTCGCCTTCCAGGTGGAGACGCATGCTGGCATTAAACAAATCCGGACCGGATAACACCCCCCCGAGACGGGAGGAAAGAACCATCATATTGAAGGAGGCATCTCCGTTGAGGTCATTTCCATCAGGATCCAGTTCCCGGCCGGCCGGGAACAACACTACCGTGCCCTCCCTTGCAGCCACCACTGCACGGCTGTCGAAAATGGCCTCGTAATTCAGAAACCCATAGACAGACTTGTCCCAGCCGGAGGAATAAGCCGGAACGGAGCCGGTGAATAACAACACCATCAGCAAGAACAATGTACTCCCTTTCCTACATGTCATATCAAAAAAATTTGCCCGAAATTAGCAAAAATTAACCACACGATAGAAACGTTCCACCAACCTGGGTTTAGGCAACTCCCCGAACAAGGCTGGTTGTGTAAGCTGGAAATGTTTTTCCAGGGTATGCAGGGAGCTGCCGATAATTTTCACCTGGAAAAACCGGGCATGTATTGTCTGGTGAGTCAATTGATGTTTCAGGGGCACAACTGATCCGGCAAAAACAAACCCATCAGGCTCCATTCCCAGCGTCTCCCACCACGGGTGATTCAGTACTTCACTTAAGGATAACGGTTGATCCGACTCAAGGAGGGGAAACTCATACATGTTTTTCCAGATATCATTGCCGGTCCGCTGTTGCACAAAAAACACCGGTAACCCTTCATGGTTATTGGCCCGGAACAGGAAATAATGAAAGTAACGTTCCCGGCCGGGGGTTTTCCGGCTACGCAGGGGGTACTTCTTTACGCTCCCCCGCTGTCGTGCCAGGCATTCATGATAGAAAATACAGCTATGACACAAAGGAATCACCGGTTTGCAAATCATGGAACCAAAGTCCATCAATGCCTGATTGAAAGCCCCTGGCCGGTCTCCGGGGATAAGATTCATTGCCAGGTCATGAAACACCTTTCTCCCCTGATGGGTGTCAATGCTGTAATCCACCGCAAAAATCCGGGACAACACCCTGTACACATTCCCGTCAATGGCAGGAATGGTTTCGCCGAATGCCATGGAAGCAATGGCAGCGGAGGTATAGGGCCCAATTCCTTTCAGGCGGACAAGTTCTGTGCTGTGACCGGGAAGCCTGCCCCCATATTGTTTCACCACTTCCCGGGCAGCATGGTGCAGGTTTCTTGCCCTGGAATAATACCCGAGGCCCTGCCAAAGTCTTAAAACCTGCTCCTCCGTTGCAGCGGCAAGTTTAAACACATCGGGAAACTTTGCAAGGAAACGATGGTAATAGGGAAGTCCCTGATCGATACGGGTTTGCTGAAGAATAATCTCAGAAACCCATATATGATAGGGGTCACGGGTCTCCCTCCAGGGAAGCGATCTGCCGTTCTCGTCGTACCAATGTATAAGCCGGGAAGAGAAGTCCATGTTTAAATGAAAAATTAGTCCGTATATGATTGCATTCACATGCTAACCAATTGACGTAAAAATAATTAATTTGTTTTCTGATAATTCAGAAAAAAGTTATCTTTGCAACCCTGAAACAGAGAAAAACAGTATAATTCGCTTATAACCAAAAAGTAAACATTATGACCAAAGCTGAAATCGTAACGGAAATTGCCGCCAAAACCGGCATCGAAAAGAAGGACGTTCAGGCCACTGTGGAAGCTTTCATGAACTCGGTGAAAAATTCACTCGTGAAAGGGGAAAACGTTTATCTGCGTGGTTTTGGAAGCTTCATTATCAAGGAACGGGCTGAAAAAACCGGAAGAAATATCTCCAAGAATACAACCATTATTATTCCTGCACATTGCATTCCTTCTTTCAAACCGGCGAAAGAATTTGTCAGCGAAGTGAAAGCCTCTGTAAACCCATCTTAATCAGGATGTTTTTCAGGAAGCAAAATAATAACCATTAACACATCATAAAGATATGCCAAGCGGAAAAAAGAGAAAAAGGCACAAGATGTCAACCCATAAGCGCAAGAAACGTCTGCGCAAAAACAGGCATAAGAAGAAATAATGCATTACCTGGGGGCTCCTGCCCCTGTGATACGTTTTTGCCATTAATTACATAATGCCTGCAAGGTATTATGTAATTTTATTTTGACAGGCCGGCGGGCTTAGTCTTTTGTATCCTCTCACCCATGAATCCGTAATGGAATGTGAACCATTAATTTATCTCAACTGTGAACAAAGAATTAATCATTGATTCTGGAACAACGGAAGTTGTAATTTCTTTGCTCGAAGACAAAAGACTGGTGGAGCTCCACCGCGAGCGGAAAAACAACAGCTTCTCTGTGGGTGACATTTACCTGGGAAAGGTAAAAAAAATCATTTCCGGGTTGAATGCTGCCTTTGTTGATGTGGGATATGAGAAGGATGCTTTTTTACATTACCTGGATCTGGGAAGCCAGATCAATAGTCTGAACAAGTACACCAAACTGGCCATGGCAGGCAAAACCAAGGTACTGGCCATGGAGAATTTTCACCTTGAAAAGGACATTGAAAAAACAGGGAAGATCACGAATGTGTTAACTTCCAACCATCCTGTGCTTGTACAGATTGCCAAAGAACCCATTTCGACAAAAGGACCAAGAATCACCAGTGAGATCTCCCTGGCAGGAAGATACCTGGTGTTGGTGCCCTTCTCCGACCGGATATCGGTATCACAAAAGATCCAGAACTCCGAAGAGAAAAGCAGGCTCAAGCGGCTCGTGCAAAGCATCAAACCAAATAATTTCGGGGTGATTGTACGTACGGTTGCCGAGGGCAAAATGGTGGCTGACCTGGATGCCGACCTCAATAATCTTATATCCAAATGGTACAGCATCGCTGAAAAACTTGCCCATACCAAACCCCCAAAGATTATCCTGGGTGAAATGGCCCGTTCGTCGGCCATGCTTCGTGATTTTCTTAATGAGTCATTTAACAACATTCATGTAAATGACCCTGCGGTATTTGAGGAGCTCAGGGAGTATATCAAAACAATTGCTCCTGATAAGCTCGACATCCTGAAGCTGTACAAAGGCAAAGCCCCCATCTTTGATCATTTTGGGGTAGAAAAACAAATCAAGGGCTCTTTCGGGAAAGTCGTTTCGGTAAAAAGTGGTGCCTACCTGGTCATTGAACACACAGAGGCCCTTCATGTGGTTGACGTGAACAGCGGCCAGCGCATGAAAAGTGACAACAGCCAGGAAGACAATGCCCTGGATGTGAATCTGGAAGCTGCTTCTGAAATTGCCCGACAGCTGAGGCTCAGGGATATGGGCGGGATTATTGTGGTCGACTTTATCGATATGATACAGCCTGCCAACCGGAGAAAGCTGTACGAAAGGATGAAGGAGGAAATGAAAAGAGACAGGGCGAAGCACAACATCCTTCCGCCAAGTAAATTCGGACTTGTACAGATCACACGCCAGCGGGTAAGAACCGAAACCAGCGTGGAGACCCTGGAAAAGTGTCCGGCATGCGGAGGAACAGGCAAAGTGAAGCCCAGCATTATCCTCATAGATGAAATTGAAAGCAACCTGCGATACCTGATCAGGGAACAGAACGAGACCTCACTCACCCTGAGGGCACATCCCTTTATCGTGTCATATCTTACCAAAGGGCTTCTATCCATCAGAATGAAATGGTTCTTAAAATACAGGCAGTGGATTAAAGTATATCCTTCCACATCCTATCATTTCCTCGAATACCGGTTTTTTAATAAACTGGAGGACGAAATAAAGCTTTGACGGTCTGCATGACGCAGGCAAACAAGCCTCAGGCATGACCCCTGAACAGTACACAGAAAAGGCCAGGAAATACTGTGCGTACCGTGAAAGGTGCAGCAGGGAAGTCAGTGACAGGCTCCAAAAAATTGGAGCCGGAGAGGCCATGCGTCAACAGATCATCAGCCAACTGAAAGCAGAAGGATTTGTGGATGACCAACGATTCGCAAGGCTTTTTGCCCGCGGAAAGTTCTTGAATAACCAATGGGGCAGGGTCAAAATCAAAGCTGGACTACTGGCAAAAGACATTGATGAAGATTATATCGGAAAAGCTTTATCTGAGATTGACCCGCAACAGTATTCAGAAGTGTTGCGTACTTTATTGACAAAAAAATACCACAACATCCGGGAAAAAGCCCGGGCCAACCCGGAGGAAAGAACAGCAGCCTATGCCATACAGAAAGGATATGAGCCCGGGCTTGTCTGGCAATCACTTAAAGAAGTTATACAATAACTGTTGGCAATAAAATAAACAAAAAAATGATCAATAACGAACACGTAAAGGATATCGATAAGAGGCTTGATGCCTTGAGGAGGTTTCTTTGACATTGACGGCAAGAAAAACCAGGTCAATGATCTTCAGAAACTGACAGAATCACCCGATTTCTGGAATGATCCCAAAAAAGCGGAACAAACCCTCAGGAAAATAAGCAGCATCAATAAATGGATCGATGCGTTTGATGAAGCCAGTCAGAAAGCAGCAGACCTGAAGGTGCTGTTTGATTTTTACCAGGAGGGGGAAGGATCAGAGGAAGAAGTTACCAACCAGTATGATGAAACGGTGGCCCTGCTTGAAGACCTTGAGCTGAAAAAAATGCTCAACAAAGAAGAGGATCATCTCAATGCCATTATAACCATAAATGCCGGAGCAGGAGGCACAGAGAGCCAGGACTGGGCAGAAATGCTCATGCGGATGTATCTGCGCTGGGGGGAAAGAAATCATTATAAGACAAAAGTACTGGACAGACAGGAGGGAGAAACGGCCGGGATCAAAAGTACCTCCATTGAATTTGAGGGCGAAAATGCTTATGGTTACCTGAAAGGGGAAAGCGGGGTCCACCGCCTGGTGAGGCTTTCACCCTTTGACGCAAACAACAAAAGACATACGTCATTTGCCTCCGTATACGCCTACCCCGTGGTGGATGACAACATTGAAATCGAGATCAATCCGGCCGACCTTAGCTGGGACACCTTCCGGTCAAGCGGACCAGGGGGGCAAAATGTAAATAAGATCGAAAGCGCCGTACGGGTAAGGCACGCACCAAGCGGTCTGGTGGTAGAATGCCAGGAAACAAGGTCACAGGGGCAAAACAGGGAAAAAGCCCTGACCATGCTGAAATCTCAGCTATATGAAATCGAACTGAGAAAAAAGCGGGAAAAAATTGATGACATTGAAGGCAGTAAGAAAAAAATAGAATGGGGTTCCCAGATACGCAACTATGTGTTCCATCCCTATAAGATGGTCAAGGATCTCCGAACCAACCTGGAAACCTCCAATGTACAAAATGTAATGGATGGTGAAATTGATGCTTTCATCAAGGCCTATCTCATAGAATTCGCCTGAGCGACCACGGCAAAAAAACCACAAATATCTGACTCTCATAGAGTAAAAAAAAACCTTCATCGCCTGTTTTTAACAAAAGGGGGTTATCGTTTTTTGTATCAAACAGTTATCTTCCTTTGGTTAATAACTTTCCGTTTTTGTTAATAATAAGCAGTGAAAGTTCATGGTTTTGTTTCTTAACTTCGTTGTCACAACCTGATTTTTTCACGCAATCCGTAACATTTCCTTCATCGTATTGGGGGTCTTCGCCCCTGATACCATAACGACCAAAACAAATTATTATGGGCAACAAGACAACCATCAGTGACGCGAAACAGGGAAATCAGCAAACAACAGAAGAGAAAAACCTGTATGACCAGGTGCTGGACGGGCGGGTTCTTCCGGAAAATGAAGCATCGCCGACGGATGATATGCTAAAGCCCTCCCTGACCAAATTCAATTATGAGGAAGTGATGAAAAAGGCTACGGACTTTTTTGACGGAGACAGTCTGGCAGCAGGAGTTTGGGTCAGCAAATATGCCTTAAAAGATTCAGAGGGCAACCTGTATGAACAGACACCCGATGATATGCACCGGCGCATTGCAAGGGAGATCCACCGTATTGAAAATAATTATCCGAACCCGCTTCCTGAGGAAAAGATTTTCAACCTCCTGAAAGACTTTCGCTACATTGTCCCCCAGGGCAGCCCAATGGCGGGTATAGGCAACCCTTTTCAGATCGGATCCCTGTCCAATTGTTTTGTGATCGGAAATCGCGGAGATGCTGACTCCTACGGAGGCATCATGAAAGTGGATGAGGAACAGGTTCAGCTAATGAAACGACGGGGCGGAGTCGGTCACGATCTTTCCCACATCAGGCCCAAAGGCAGTCCGGTAAAAAACAGTGCACTTACGTCTACCGGGCTTGGTCCGTTCATGGAACGGTATTCGAACTCTACCCGGGAAGTGGCACAGGATGGCCGGAGAGGCGCACTGATGCTCACGGTTTCTGTCAAGCACCCTGATGCGGAGAGCTTTATTGATGCAAAACTCGAACAGGGAAAAGTCACAGGGGCTAATGTATCGGTCAAAATCACGGATGAATTCATGGAGGCAGTCCGTGAAGACAGGGAGTTCGTTCAGCAATATCCCATTGAAGCGGAAAACCCCAAATATATCAAGAAGATTAATGCACGTGCATTGTGGCAGAAGATCATCCACAATGCATGGAAATCGGCAGAACCCGGCATCCTTTTCTGGGATACCATTATCAATGAATCTGTACCGGATTCCTATGCAGACCTGGGATTTAAGACGGTTTCAACGAATCCCTGCGGAGAAATACCGCTGTGCCCTTATGACAGTTGCCGGCTGCTGGCAATCAATCTTTACGGATACATCAAACACCCTTTCACGGATAAAGCCACCTTTGACTTCGAGCTTTTCAGGGAACATGTAGGATATGCACAACGAATCATGGATGACATCATTGACCTGGAGTTGGAAAAAATTGACAACATCCTCAATAAGATATCCGCAGATCCGGAAGAAGAAGAAGTTAAACGGGTAGAATACACCCTGTGGAAGAAGATCCGCGACAAGTGTGTGGAAGGCCGCAGGACAGGTATTGGGATCACCGCTGAAGGGGACATGCTTGCGGCGCTGGGGTACCGCTATGGCACACCTGAGGCAACCGACTTCTCCGTGCAGGTTCATAAAACCCTTGCCCTGGCTGCCTATCGCTCTTCCGTAAAACTTGCTGCCGACCGCGGCGCCTTTCCTTTTTACGACAGCAAAAGGGAAGCAGACAACCCCTTCATCAAACGGCTGAAAGAAGCCGAACCGGAGTTGTATAAGGAAATGCTTGTTCACGGCAGAAGAAATGTGGCCCTGCTTACCGTCGCCCCGACCGGCAGTGTATCCATCCTTACCCAGACTACCTCAGGCATTGAACCGGTATTTATGGTTGCTTACAAACGCAGGAGGAAGGTAAATCCCAACGATAAAAATGTAAAAGTAGATTTCGTGGATGAGGTGGGAGATCATTGGGAAGAATACAATGTTTTCCACCAAAAATTCGTGGACTGGCTTATCCTCAATAACTACGACATTGATGAGGTTAAACACATGAAAGAAAATGAGTTGAAAGATATCATCCAGCGATCGCCTTATTACAAGGCCACAGCCAATGACGTGGACTGGGTCGCCAAGGTACACATGCAGGGGGCTGTACAGAAATGGGTGGACCACTCCATCAGTGTCACGGTCAATGTGCCCGGTGATGTATCAGAGGAGCTGGTAGGCGACATCTACCAGACAGGGTGGCAGAGCGGCTGCAAAGGGATCACCGTATACCGCGACGGCTCACGTTCCGGTGTGCTTGTCAACGACAATAAGGAGGACAAAAACGACTTCAAGGAAACAGACGCACCCGTAAGACCAAAAATCCTTGAATCGGAAGTAGTGAGATTCAACAACGATTCGGAAAAATGGCTGGCCGTGGTGGGGTTATTGCATGACAGGCCCTATGAAATATTTACCGGTAAAGCGGAGGGATTCTACCTTCCCCCATACGTGGAGAAAGGTTGGGTAATCAAAACCCGACTCCCGGGTGGCGAGAAACGTTACGATTTCCAATTCCTTGACAGGGATGGTTACAGAGTCACCATAGAAGGCCTTTCACGTTCTTTCCACAAGGAATACTGGAATTATGCGAAACTGATATCAGGGATTCTGCGTCATGGAATGCCTATCCCCTCTGTCGTAGATGTAATCGAAGACCTGAGCCTGCACAGTGACAGACTTCACACCTGGAAAAACGGGGTGGTGCGCGCACTGAAAAGGTTCATCCCGGACGGAACAAAAGCAAAGGGACGCATATGCAATAACTGCAACCAGGAAGACTCCGTGATCTACCAGGAAGGTTGTCTTACCTGCACCAATTGCGGGGAGAGCAAGTGTGGATAGCACCCGGACCGGGTATACAGGAAAAGGGTTCGTGCGTATCTTTTCAGATCAGTCACGAACCCTTTGTTATATCATGCCCGGGGGCAATATCTGTCTCTTCAGGAAAGTTCCTGCGATGCTACTGCATGAAAATAAACTCCCCGACACCAATAGGGAGGTTCAGTACATACCAGACAAACAACAATGCCAGCCACATCACAAATAAGATGATTGCATACGGAATGAGCAGGGAGACAATTGTCCCTATGCCGATATTCTTGTTGTACTTATGAACCCACCCAAGCAGCAACGGAAAATACACATACAGCGGCGTCACACAGTTGGTGATAGAATCACCCACACGGTACATCAGCTGCACGAATGCCGGGCTGTAGTTGAGCTGGGCAAGCATTGGAATAAAGATCGGAGCAAATATGGCCCATTTTGCGGAACCGCTTCCAAGAAAGATATTCAGGAAAGCTACAAGGACCATGTACATCACGAACATCAGCGGACCGGTAAGGCCGGTTGCCTGGAGAAAATCCGCTCCCGTAATGGCCAGAATGGTATCCAGGTTGGACCAGCTGAACATGTTAATAAACTGCGCAACAATCAGCATCAGGACAATATAACCAGATAATTCCTTCATCCCATGCTCCATCTGCTTCAGAATGTCATTGGGTTTTTTGATGGCGCCGGTGGCTTTCCCATAAAAATATCCGGGAATGGCAAAGAAGAAGAACAAAATCGGGATCAGCCCCCTTAAAAACGGGGAAGGAACAATCCCTCCGGTTTCCTGATCGCGCAAAGGTGCACCTTCCGGCACCACGAGCAAGGCAATCAAAACGACATAGACAAGCAGGGCCAGGCCAGCTCTCCGTAACCCGAGTCTTTCAGTGGCAGACAACTTGCCGTCGGTCACTTCATGATCAAAATTTCCAAGTAACTCGAACTTCTGGCAGCGCGGGATGGTATAACGCCTGGCAATGAATGCCCCACCAAAACCAAGGAGCAGTGTAGATGCGATCATAAAAAACCAGTTGGCTGTCGGACTCACCTCCATGCCACCGGGCATCTGTGAAGTGATCTCCGTACTGATCCCGGCCAGCAACACATCTGTACCAGCAATGAAAAAATTGGCGGTAAACCCGGCAGTGGCCCCGGCATACCCGGCAATCAGACCTGCAATAGGATGGAGCCCCATCTGGGCAAAAATCAGGGCGGCAATCGGCGGCACAATAACCACCCCCGCATCAGAGCCAATATTTCCGCATGCACCGATAATAAAAATTACAGGCAGCACAACTTTTCGTGGCACTGCGAAGGCAATCGTCCTCAAAGCAACTGCAAGCAAGCCGCTTCGCTCGGCAATGGAAACACCCATCAGCATCACCAGCACCAGGCCAAATGGTGCAAAATGGGCAAAATTGGTCACCACTTCCTGCACAAACCACCGCAAACCTTCCCCGCTGATCAGGTTCCTGGCTTCCACCAGGCTGCCGTCATCCGGATGAACGGCACTGACTTTAAGAAAAGTCGTAACGGCACTGACCACAATAATGATTCCACAGATCCAGACAAAAATCCAAAAAGGATGAGGCAGCTTGTTCCCCATATCCTCAATCCAACGAAGAAAGCCCGTTGAACCGGTATCTGCCCCCTGTTGTGTTGATTCCCCGGTACGATTTTCGTCCCGGCTCTCTTTGTTATTTTCAGCCATAATTGATTAAGATTAAGTTTTGATGAACACGTATCTTATTTAGAATGATTCTGCCTAACACTGCGTGATTCAGCCTGTTGCAGTGATCAGGCAAAAATAACATTTTATGCGAATCCTCCTCATTGGAAAACAAAAATGTCAGGGCAATAAAAAACCCGGCATGAAAGCATGCCGGGTTTCTTGTTGTCAGAGGGATGAAGTCTATTCCTCTTCTTTTTGTTCTTCTTCGTAGGCCTTGAGCAGTTGATCCTGCACATCCATAGGAACCTGCTGGTATTCAGCAAATTTCATTCCATAGGTGGCACGCCCGCTTGTGATTGAACTGAGGGTGGTGGAATAACGGTTCATTTCAGCCAATGGAACTTTCGCCTTGATACGTTGATAGTTCCCCTCACTCTCCATGCCCATGATAAGTGCGCGACGTCCCTGCAGGTCAGTCATTACATCACCCATTTTTTCTTCTGGGACCATTACCTCCACATCATAAACGGGTTCCATGATCTTGGGTCCGGCATTCCTGAAGGCATCCTTGAAGGCATTCCGGCCAGCCAGCTTGAACGAGATCTCGTTCGAATCTACCGGGTGCATTTTACCGTCGTAGACATTCACAATAATATCCCGTGCATAGGAACCGGTAAGCGGACCCTCTTCCATCTTCTCCATAATACCCTTCATGATCGCGGGCATAAACCGTGCATCAATGGAACCTCCAACAATACAATTATTGAATACCAGTTTACCGCCCCAATCCAGGTCATAAACTTCCTGTTTACGCACAGGGAATTCGGTCTGGTTGGGTTTACCTTCCTCATACGGCTCAATCATCATGTACACCTCACCAAACTGTCCGGAACCACCTGACTGTTTCTTATGACGATAGCTTGCTTTGGCCGGTTTGGTAATGGTCTCCCTGTAAGGAATTTTTGGGGAGACAAACTCTACCTCCACCTTGTGAATATTCTCCAGTATCCACTTAGCTACATTCAGATGCATTTCGCCCTGTCCGGAAACAAGCATCTGCTTCAGTTCTTTGGATTGTTCATATCGCAGGGTGGGATCAATATTATGCATCTCTTTCAGGACAGTACCCATTTTCTCCTCGTCACTGGAGTTTTTCGCCCTGATCGCCATGCGGAAATTGGGATCAGGAAATACAATGGGTTCAGCCCTGACTCCCTGATTCTTTTGAGAAGTAAGGGTATGATTGGTTTTGGTATCTTTCAGCTTAATGGTAGCCGCAATGTCACCGGGCATTACCTTTTCCAGCTTTTGACGGTTCTTACCGGCCACGGCATACAACTGAGACAACCTTTCCTTGGTTTCTGTATCACTGTTGACAAGGTCAACCGATTCAGCAATAGTTCCCTCATACACCCGGAAGAATGACATTTCACCGAGATGGGGTTCTACCGATGTTTTGAATACCAGTGCAACGACATCCTTATCAGGGTCCATGGAAAAAGCATTGCCTTCGGTGTCCTTTTCAGGTTCTACTTCGTTGGGAGAAGGCAGGTTATTTGTCACAAATTCCAGGAAACGGCCTGCACCCTGATTGTGTTTGGCAGAACCGCACATAATCGGGTACATGGTTCGTGTGGCGATTCCCTGGTTAATTCCCCTGGCCAGTTCTTCTTCAGTGAGGGTGCCGTTTTCAAAGAAAACCTCCATCAATGCTTCATCACTTTCGGCGGCAGCTTCAATGATGGCATTACGGTATTCCTCCGCCTTGTCGGCTTCCTCTCCCGGAATATCCAGTTCTTCAGGCTTTCCACCATCAGCGGGGAACTTATACATCTTCATTTTTAGTACATCAACCACCCGGTCAAAACCCTGCCCGGGATTGACAGGATATTGGGCTATGAGCGCCTTGTCACCAAACTGTGTTTTGACCTGCCGAACTGCTTCATCAAAATTGGCTTTTTCATGTTCTACCTGGTTAATCATAAACACGGCGGGTTTTCCCAGGCGATCCACCTGACGCCAGGTAATCTCGGTTCCTACCTCAACCCCATTCTGTGCATTGATAACCATTACGGCTGTATCCGAAACTTTCAGGGCAGCCACTACTTCCCCGATGAAATCATCAAACCCGGGGGCATCAATGATATTGACTTTATACCCATTGTGTTCGGCGTACATCACCGTGGAGTAAACCGAAGCCTGCCTTTCCAACTCAATTTCACGGTAGTCGGAAACAGCATTTTTGTCATCCACGGATCCTCTCCGGTTAATTACACCACCTTCAAACAACATGGATTCTGCCAGGGTGGTCTTCCCTGCCTTGGCACCTCCCACCAGGGCAATATTCTTTAGTTCATTGGTTTGATATACTTTCATAGCGACATCTCAAGGTTTTAACGTGTATAACTCTGTTTTGATTAAGCAAATACCAATTCCGGAGGCTTCTTTCTATAACGCCTGTTATTAAAGCTGGAGAACAGGTCTGGAAAACAGCTCCCTGAAAAAAAGTGGCTAAAGTTAACAAAAAATCCAAACACCCCGTAAAAAGAAAAAAGGGACGGAGCAATTATTCCACCGTGACAGATTTGGCGAGATTCCGGGGCTGATCCACGTTACATCCACGCAAAACTGCAATATGATAAGACAGCAACTGCAACGGAATGGTTGCCACAAGCGGAACCAGTATCTCATCCGTTTCCGGTATTTCTATCACATGATCGGCCATTCCCCTGACAGTCTGGTCACCTTCCGTCACAATGGCAATAATCACCCCTTTACGAGCCTTTACTTCCTGGATGTTACTCACCACCTTATCATAAGTGCCTTTTTTTGTGGCAATAACCACAACCGGCATCTCCTCATCAATGAGGGCAATCGGGCCGTGTTTCATTTCAGCGGCCGGATAGCCCTCTGCATGTATGTATGAGATCTCCTTTAGTTTCAAAGCACCCTCCAGGGCCACCGGAAAGTTATATCCCCTTCCGAGGTAAAGAAAATTCCTGGCATGCTGAAATACTTTTGAAAGCGCAAGGATTTCATCACTGACCCTGAGTACCTGTTCTACCTTCGCGGGGATAACGTCCACCTCGTTAATTAACTGGTGAAACCTTGACCTTGAAATGGCACCCTTCTTTTCTGCAACAGAGAGCGCCATCAGGGTCAGGATCGTTACCTGGGCTGTAAACGCCTTGGTCGATGCCACCCCAATTTCAGGGCCGGCATGGGTGTATGATCCTGCATGGGTAGCACGTGCGATGGAAGACCCCACTACGTTGCAAATACCAATAATGGTAGCCCCTTTTGCCCGTGCCAGTTCCACCGCTGCCAGGGTGTCTGCTGTTTCTCCTGACTGACTGATAGCAATCACCACATCTCCCTCATTAATAACAGGGTTCCGATACCTGAATTCAGAAGCGTATTCCACTTCCACAGGGATGCGGGCCAGGTCTTCAAACAGGTACTCACCAACCAGCCCGGCATGCCAGGAGGTGCCACAGGCTACAATAATGATTCGTTTGCAGCCAATGATCTTCTGCTCATAATCAATGATTCCTCCCAGGGAGATAATTCCCCGGGCAGCATTCAGGCGCCCGCGCATACTGTCTTTGATGCTCCTGGGCTGCTCATTGATTTCCTTCAGCATAAAATGTGGATAGCCGCTCTTCTCAATAGATGAGAGCTGCATCTCCAGGTGATAGATATAGGGGGTTTTCTCCTGATTTTTAATGGTCTTAACACGCAATTTCCCTTTTCGCGGAACCACGGCCATTTCCTCATCATCGAGGTAAACCACATTTTTCGTATACTCAATAATGGGTGTGGGATCCGATGCCAGGAAAAACTCATCTTCTCCGATCCCGATAACCAACGGACTTCCTTTTTTTGCAGCAATCAACCCGTCAGGGAATTCTTCTGAAATGACCACGATGGCGTAAGCTCCCACCACCTGATTCAATGCAAGCCTTACTGCCTCTTCCAGATCTGTTTGCTCATTCTGCTGGATATCCTCAATTAAATGAACCAGCACCTCGGTATCCGTTTCACTGCTAAAAATATGGCCACGGTTGATGAGTTCTTCTCTCAGAGAGGAATAATTTTCAATGATCCCGTTGTGAATAATGGCAAGTTTCCCGGATGGGCTGTAATGAGGATGGGCATTCACCTGGTTGGGCTCTCCGTGAGTGGCCCAACGGGTATGTGCTATGCCTGCGGTTCCGGAAGCGTCCTGTCCATCGACCAGTCTGGCCAGATCGTCCACTTTGCCATGGGTCTTGTATAGCTTCAACCCACCGTCGTGTAAAGCAACCCCCGCACTGTCGTAGCCGCGGTATTCCAGCCTGTATAAGCCTTTTATCAATATTGGATATGCATCTCTGGGGCCGATGTAACCAACAATACCGCACATAAGAATCTACTTATTAAATACCGTGTAATATATGACCATGCGCATCGGATTCTCCTGTCTGCCCGGCCCGCGCAAAACCACCCGGCTTGCTCCCTCTGATACGTCGGAAGCAACAATCGTCAATCCTCTATTTTCATATACCCCATTCATTAAATCCTGCACGTACTGTGAGATATTGAACCTGTACTCCATATTTTCCTTGTCCAGTTCACCCCCGAAATACGAACTCCCCACATGATAATCGCTAATAAAGCTCAGATTGCCATCCTCCCTGAACCGCATTAGCAACATATCCTCCGTCTCAGGGAGATCATCCGTGGCAAAACCTTCCTGCACCGGGACCAACAATTCCGCCTTATTAATTACCACTCCCTGAAGATCTTTCAGGTCGTCCAGGTAGGGCATATACACATGGGCTCTTGTCACACCCAATGATTGAACAAAAAGCAGGCTGTCGCCCTCTGCAAACGCTTCATGCTCGACCTGTGCCTGCAACGACTCATTGGCACCTTCAAAACCATAATGGTCAATTTTTGTAGCCCTCCGGGCAAATTCATTGATCGGAAACTGCGTCATCTGCTGCAAAGTATCATCATCATTGTGATAATAGAGCTGAATGGAGGTCATCGGTGCAAGCATATCCATGGCATACAATGCCCCCATATCTTCTGTGTCCTCATCAATAGTAATATACAGCCCCTTGAATGCATCCACAAAATCGGGTACATTCTCAAAAGCTTGTGTTCCGTTGGCATCGATGAGCTTTTGCCCGTATGCATCAGACAATGGGATTCGGATATGCGGAGGGCGTAATACGGTATCAACCATCACACTATCTGTGGGGGCGGGCCGTAAACGAAATCCTTCAGGATCCTTGGTAAGCGGTTCCGGATCATGTGGAATCTCTAAATTTGAGAAGAGCGTATCCCGGGCGGGAAAATTCTCGCTTAACTCATACACCTGAAGTTGATGAAATACTTCCACATTGCCATAATACTCACCAGTGTAGTTCATCACAAGATGAACAGAGTCAAGCCGGGGATTCTCTCCCAGAGAAAGGTCATTAAAGGGCAAACGGGTCTCCGTGTAAATACCGGCCCTGGTTTTGCCAAATTCAGGATCATTCAGGACTCCCAGTATATTCCGGCCGCTCAGGTTAGTGGCTACACTGTCATCCCTGGCTGTGACTGCCTGAATGGTAAGTGTATCGGTGGTATTCATCTCCACGGGAGATTGAATCAACTCCAGACCAACCTGATCGGATTCTTCACAGGCAATGGCCATTAACAAAACCACGATCAGCAGGGCAATCCTTTTCAACAGACTGTAAAAAACCCCGTATAAACGGGGGTTTGTATTAATTTTCAAAGCTCAGAATTTTAAGTGAACAAATTGGAATCCTTTGCAGGTAACCAGAACGCAAAGGTAAACAATTTATTATTGCTGCAATACCGATTCTGACACCAACACCTCATCGTAAAACGCGTTGTAGGCATCGATATAGCTGTCTTTGTCGTGGTAGGCCAGGAAAGGTTTTCCGCTTTCGCGGACGTATTTTTCCACCTCAGGATTGATCTCCTCGTCACCAAAGATCACCCCATCAGCATAATCAATGGCGACTTTGCTGATGTTTTCAAAGTCCGGATCAGCATATTTCTGCAGCACCTCATTGTTTACGCCCTTTGTTTTCATTTTCAAAGGCATCTCATTACTGAGTTTCCCGGAGAATGCATCATTATATACCGAATAAACAACCTTGGTGTCAGAGAACATGGGGTTGTCTTTCATTACTTCTTTCAGGTAAAAAGGCATTAAACTGGTAAACCAGCCGTTACAGTGAACCAGGTCAGGCTTCCAGCCCAGTTTTTTCACAGTCTCAATCACACCACGGGTAAAGAAGATGGCACGTTCGTCATTGTCTTCGAAATATTCACCGTCTTTATTGGCAAGCATAAATTTCCGCTGAAAGAAATCTTCATTGTCAATGAAATAGATTTGCATCCGGGCTGACTGGATAGAAGCCACTTTTATAATCAGCGGGTGGTCGGTATTGTTGATAACCAGATTCATACCGGAGAGACGAATCACTTCATGCAACTGATTGCGGCGCTCATTGATGCATCCGTAACGCGGCATAAAGGTTCTGATCTCTTTTTTTCTTTCCTGAATCCCCTGTGGCAGGTAGCGACCCACATGGCCCATATGGGACTCTTTCAGGTAGGGAGTAATTTCCTGCTGAACGAAGAGCACTTTAGGTTTTTCCATAAATGAATGAACTTATAGTATCCGTTAGAAATATTATGCAAAAATACACTTTTTTTTGCTATTTTTCAAATAATCATTATAGCTTTGCGGATTTGTTTTTTAACCAAACCTACTGGTTTTTCGGGCTATTTCCCTGTTTTTCAAAGCGTTAAACCTCACGCAATGGTCGTATTCAACAGAATCAACCCCGTCAGTGAATGGGTCGCCAATCAAAAAAAGAAAGGAAAATCAATTGGTTTCGTGCCGACAATGGGCGCACTGCACAAAGGCCATATTGCACTGGTTGAACAGGCTGGCAGGGAGAACGACCTGGTGGTGTGCAGCATTTTTGTCAATCCAATCCAATTCAACAACAAGGAGGATCTGAAAAAATACCCCAGGACCATTGAAAGCGATCTGAAAAAACTTGAGGAGGCCGGATGTGACGTTGTACTCAACCCGGATGCTGAAGAAATGTATCCTGCAGGACATCCAGCTAAAACTTATGACTTTGGCCAGCTCGACAAAGTAATGGAGGGACGTTTCCGCCAGGGTCATTTCAACGGGGTCGCCATTGTGGTTAAGAAATTATTCGATATCATACAGCCACACAGGGCCTATTTCGGCGAGAAGGACTTCCAGCAACTCCAGGTTGTCAGGTCGCTGGTAAAACAGGAGAAGTGCAGCGTACAGATCATCGGCTGTCCCACTGTCAGAGAAGCCGACGGATTGGCTCTCAGCAGCAGGAACACCAGGCTCACA
Organism: uncultured Bacteroidales bacterium; assembly: GCA_964463915.1. GTDB lineage: Bacteria > Bacteroidota > Bacteroidia > Bacteroidales > UBA7960 > PUPG01. The sequence goes on from CAYXEH010000023.1 coordinate 26,543, forward strand.
GAGCCACAGCGAAGAGAGGCTTCCCGGATTTACAAAGCACTGGCAAAAGCCCGTGAGATGTATCCGGCACTCCCCGTTGACCAGATCAGGAAACAGGTTAGTGAGATGATCAATGCTTCCCCGGAGCTGGAGCTGGAATATGCGGAGATCGTACACCCCGACACCCTGCTTCCGGTAAGCCGTGGCGACCGAAACACACCGGCTGTGGCCTGTGTGGCAGCCTATGCCGGTAAGGTCAGGCTGATTGACAATATGTATTTAAATTCGTAATTTTGTAAACGAAGCCAACAGGGTCATTACTGTTGCATAAAACCCGCATCATGTTCATAGAAGTCTTAAAGGCAAAAATACACAGGGCGGTAGTTACCGAAGCTGACCTGAATTATATCGGCAGCATTACCATTGACGAAGACCTCATGGATGCGGTAGGTATCCTGGATAACGAGAAAGTTCAGGTGGTCAACATTAACAACGGGGAACGCCTGGAAACATATGTCATTAAGGGGGAAAGAGGCAGCGGCGAAATCTGTATGAACGGTCCTGCAGCCAGAAAGGTACAGCCGGGTGACATTATTATCATCATTGCCTATGCCTGGATTGACCAGGAGGAAGCCACAGACCACATCCCCAGCATCATCTTTCCCGACGAACACAATAAAATATAACCCTCAGATTGAAATCCCGGCTCAGAAGATACGCAAAAGTTCTGCTCTTTCTCTGTATCGGATTACTGATCCTTTGGCTGATCACGCGCGGGCAGGACCTGGAACTGATCAGGAGAGAGTTCCGGCAGGCAAATTACGGATGGATCCTGCTGGCCATGCTTGCTGCACTTATGAGCCACTTTATACGGGCAGTACGCTGGAACATGCTGATCCGTGCATTGGGATACCAGACCAACCCCTTTCAGACTTTTTTTGCAGTGATGACAGGCTACCTGGCCAATCTGGCCCTGCCCCGCATGGGAGAGATCACCCGTTGCATCACCCTGAACAAAGCCACCAAAACCCCCATTAACGTACTGGCCGGCACGGTGGTGGCAGAACGTGTATTTGATTTTTTCAGCCTGGTTGCCATCGTTTTCATTACCGTCGTCACTCAGTTCGGATTCCTGAGAGATTTTTTGGAGAAGATATTCTGGTCACCGCTTTTGAAGACAGGTGCAGAACACTGGCTACAGGCTGCAGTTTTGGCAATGGCTTTCATTTTCCTGGTATTTGGCGCGATCCTGTTCATCCGCCGAAAATTAACAGCTCCCCCCGAGGGCGGGTTTTTTTACAAACTCAAACATCAGCTCAGAGGTTTCGGCAACGGCATTAAGACCATCATGACAATAAAAGGAAAAGGATGGTTTCTGTTATACACACTGCTAATCTGGGGCTTGTATTATATGACCGTCTATCTCTGTTTTTTTGCTATCCAGGCTACTTCACACCTCACACCGGTTGCAGGACTCACACTTCTGGCAGTGGGCAGCCTTGGCATCCTGGCCCCCGTACCCGGGGGTATCGGCACCTACCACTTCCTTACCATTCTGACCCTGACTGAACTCTACGGAATTCAGTCTGAACCAGCTACTTCCTACGCATACATCACCCACGCCACCCAGATCGTGGTGAATATTCTCGCAGGAAGTGTGGCATGGATTGTATTATCGATCCGGGAAAAACAACAAGCAGCCCACCCTTAACTCAAGCAATATGAGCTATAGCCAGCACCAGCATATTCAATCCAAAATCTTTTCCCCTGACAATTGGGAACACTTACTGCGACACCTTCATCACTGGCGGTTCACAGGCCAAAGAATTGTATTTACCAACGGTTGTTGTGACATCCTGCAAGCCGGCCACACAGATTACCTCGCCCGTGCTTCAGACCGCGAAAACAAACTGCTTGTAGGACTTAATACAGATTCATCCGTACAGCGCCTCAAAGGGACCAGAAGGCCGGTCAACCCGGAGAAAGCCCGGGCCGACGTACTGGCCTCTTTGTCATTTGTGGACGCTGTGGTACTGTTTGATGAAACCACCCCTGAAAACCTGATCCGACGGGTGCAGCCTGATATCCTTGTAAAAGGAGATGATTATCAAAACAGGGAGATTGCCGGAGCCGATTTCGTTCGCAGCCAGAAAGGCAAAGTAGTCACACTTCCCCTGCTGGAAGGATTTTCCACCACCAGCCTCATCAAGAAAATTCAGAAACTTAAATAAGCCATTGACTTTCCCCGTTTTAAGAAAAAATAACGTTTTAACGGGGCTTTTATCACTATTTTCGCAGTAATTGGTTTAATTCTTGTAATTAATTATCCCGGCCTTCATTAATTTCATTACTCCGGCCTGAAAAATATTTCAATATTACAATGAACAACAAACACAAATCCCGCATACCGGCAAGCGTATATATGCCTGTCATCATGGCACTGGTGCTTGCCCTGGGATTTTTTCTCGGCCTGAATCTTCATCAACCCGAGAGCAGCCCCTCCGAGGGGCGTTTCTTCTCCATCGGGTCTGAGCGCTATAACAAAATCAATGACGTACTGAACTACATCAATGATTCGTATGTAGACAGCATTTCCCGGACAGATCTCGAAGATGAGACCATTCAAAGCATCATGAAAAGCCTGGATCCCCATTCAGCCTATATTCCTGAATCCGATTTTCAGCGGATGAATGACCCTTTAATGGGAAGCTTTGAAGGAATTGGCGTTGAATTCAATATGATTAAAGATACCGTAGTGGTCATCCATCCCATACCCGGAGGACCCAGTGAACAGGCAGGGATCATGCCGGGTGACCGCATTGTAATGGTGGAAGATACCGTAATTGCCGGAGTGGAAAAATCAACCGATGACATTGTTTCCATGCTGATGGGCGAGAAAGGGACCAGGGTAGACATCGCCGTTTACCGGCCAGGAGCTCCGGAACTGATAGAATTTTCACTGACCAGGGATGAAATTCCTTCCTACAGTTTGGATATCGCTTACATGGCAGATGAAACCACCGGCTTTATCCGCCTGAACAAATTTTCTGCAACCACCTACACTGAATTTAAACAGGCTTTGTCAGGATTGCTGGAAGAAGGAATGGAGAAGATGATCCTTGACCTTCGGGGCAATGGCGGAGGATTCATGGAAGCAGCCATACAGATTACCGATGAACTGCTTGAACCGCAACAGCTGATAGTATATACCGAGGGAAAGGAAAGACCCCGTACCACTGCAAGGGCACGCCGTAACGGTCAATTTGAGACCCAGCCCCTGGTGGTCCTGATCGATGAATGGTCGGCCTCGGCCAGTGAAATCATTGCCGGTGCCATACAGGACAATGACCGCGGTCTGGTGATCGGGAGGCGTTCATTCGGGAAGGGGTTGGTGCAGGAGCAGGTACAGCTTCGCGACGGCTCCGCCCTCCGCTTAACGGTGGCCCATTATTACACACCGACTGGCCGAAGTATCCAGAGACCTTATGACGAAGGTGAAGAAGCCTATTACGACGAATTCATTGAACGTTTCCAGAGCGGTGAGCTGGCCAGCCCTGACAGCATCCATTTCAACGATTCATTGCGATTTGAGACGCCTGCGGGAAGAGTTGTGTACGGGGGCGGAGGCATTATGCCGGACATTTTTGTCCCGTTGGACGGGGACAGTGAACGGTCATTCTATAACCGGGTGATGAACCTGGGATACATTTACCTTTTTGCATTTGACTATGCCGACCGGCACAGGGAAAGCCTTGGAGAATATGGTGATGCCGAAAACTATGTAGATCGTTTCAGCCTTTCAACCAACACCTATAATGAATTTATGGGCTACCTGCGGGAACAGGGACTGGAAGTACCTTCCAGTGTCAGCAGCATAAGCAAAGAACTCATAAGGACCAACCTGAAAGCCTATATCGGCAGAAATATGTTCGGGGCAGAGGCCTTTTACCCGGTTTTACATTCTGTTGACCGGACATTTGAAAAAGCAATGGAGACGCTCCGTGACGAAGAAGTCATGGCACAACTCCGGGACCAGTAACGTCTGATTCCTTCGGGCTCAAACCAACAACCAACAACCGCACTGCCCTTTTACCGGCCCGTTAGCCTTTACCCCTGACTCTGCCTGTGAGAACCAACAACCGGAGGAGCGTCAGCCCCGGCTAACCGGAGGTGCGAAGCGCCGACCAACCATTACAACCCAATCTGAGGCCCCACTTTTTTCATGGCATTCAGCGAGATCTCCACAAACTCCTGTAAACTTATCCCCAGTTTCTCACATTCCCTGATGGTATCCCTGTTCACAGATGCGGCAAATGCTTTTTCTTTCATCCGTTTGGTGATCGATTTGGGTTTCACGCTCGCCACCTTTTTGTCAGGATACACCAGTGCTGTGGCCGTGATAAGACCGGTAATGGTCTCCCCGGCAGCCAGTGCATGGTGCAATGGTTTATATCTTTTCTGTCCGTGAGCCGCCTGTTCATTATGCAATTTAATGGCCTCGACGATGTCCGGAGCAACTCCTTTTTCCTCCAGCATTTTTGCGCCCTCCAGGGCATGTACTTTCGGATCCGCATCAGTAATTTCCACATCCACATCATGCAGTAAACCCGCAAGCCCCCAGTGATCAGGGTCTTCACCCAGACGCTCCGCCAGTGCCCTGAGTACCGCCTCCGAAGCCAGGCAGTGGGCGATCATTTTTTCATTCTTTACATGAGTTTTCAGTAACTCTAAAGCTTCTTCTCTCTTCATGGGATTTGTTTTAAAATCAATATGAGATTTATTTTAATCCATTCTACCGTCAATCAACCAGGCCCGAATATTTGCCCTTGGTATCAGCATCCTGCAAATATAGGGTAAAGCACCCTTCATGTCGTCAATATCGCATGGAGGTGTGGTATCAGCATCCTGCAAATATAGGGTAAAGCACCCGATTCATCCAAATCAGATCAGAATCATCCCCCATCCCTGGTTGTTCGCAGACAAACAAAATATATTGTCATGTTTTGTAAACTGTAACAATTAAATTTGTACCTTTGCGGCGATAATTGCAAGAGTTGGGTTTTTACTTGCCCGTTTTACAACAAGCGTTACACGCTCCGCAGTCTAATCTCTCCACCTCACCATTTCCTTTTATCATAACTCATTCGCCGTGCACAAGCACAGGCAATCACCATTATATATTATACAAATGACAACTTTCCAGAATCTGAATTTATCAGCGCCCCTTCTGCAGGCGTTAAAAGGCAAAGGTTACAAAACCCCCACACCCGTCCAGGCAAAAGCCATCCCGGTCATTCTCCAGGGAAGAGACATTTTTGGCAGCGCACGCACCGGCACAGGAAAAACCGCCGCTTTTGCACTTCCTCTGCTGGATTTATTAGAAAGCAAACAAAAAGCCGGCCGCCATCCCAGGGCCCTTATTCTTGCACCTACACGGGAACTTGCCGGGCAGATCAGTGAGAACATCAGGATCTACGGAAAACATACCCGCATCAGTCACACCGTGATTTATGGCGGTGTATCTCAAAAGGAACAAGTAGCTGCATTGCGCAAGGGAAAAGACATTATCGTGGCCACCCCCGGTCGCCTGCTCGATTTAATACAACAGAAATACCTCAGCCTTCATGCCGTGGAACATTTCATCCTGGATGAAGCGGACAGAATGCTGGACATGGGATTCATCAATGACATCAAAAAAATCAGTACCATGCTGCCCGATCACAGGCAGTCCATGCTTTTTTCCGCAACCCTGTTGCCGGCTGTAAAAAAGCTGGCCGCCACCATGCTCAGGAATCCTGTCAGTGTGGACATTGAACCGGACACCACCCAGGACAGCTTCACCAAAGAACAAGTGTATCACATTGGCCGTGCTTCCAAGGCAGCACTGCTGCAGCACCTGGTAAGGGAAGAAGGGATCGACCGCACCCTGGTTTTCACCCGGACCCGCAGGGGGGCAGACAAGCTGGTAAAATCACTCGCCCGGCAGGGGATCATGGCACAGGCCATCCATGGCGACAAATCACAAAACCAGCGCCAGCGGGCCCTGAACCAGTTCAAAAACCACAAACTGAGCATGCTGGTCGCCACCGATGTGGCTTCCAGAGGCATTGACGTCAGCGACCTTTCTCATGTGATCAATTATGACATGCCGGAGCAGGAAGAAACTTACACCCATCGCATCGGACGTACAGGCAGGGCAGGAAAAGACGGAACGGCCTATTCATTCTGCAGCCCGGAAGAGAAGTTGCTGCTCAAAGGCATTCAGCGGTTTACCGGGAAAAACATTCCCGTAGGCCAGATTCCGGCCGAACTGCCTGTAGCCGAAGTCAGCACAAGGCCGCCTTCCGCATCTGGTTATGCGGGACCTAAACAAGGCAAAGGAGGCAACAAAACCAAGCAGAGTTTCAAGCGGAAGAATAAACGTTCCCGTCATGAAACGGGGGTCAGGGCAGCTTAAGCCTGGCTCAGGGCAGATTAATTAAGTCCATTCCGGGTAATCCACAAAACCTTTTGGCCCCCCGTGGTAAAATGTGTCCTTATCAGGTTCCGCCAGGGGAAGTTCTTCCTTTAACCGGCGGACCAGGTCAGGGTTGGATATAAAAGGTTTTCCGAAAGCAATCAAGTCGGCATATCCCTGATCCAGCATCTGTCGTGCACTTTCCCCGCTGTGCCCTCCGCAGGAAACCAGAGTGCCGTTATAAATATTCCTGTAATAAGGCACAATGGATTTTTTCCGACCTGAAAGCCGTTCTTCAGGGGTCATCATCTCACTCAGGTGCAGATAAGCCAGCTGATACTGGTTGAGCCTGCCGATGATATATCCATAGGTCTGCTCCGGTTGGCTGTCGGCCATACCCGGCTTAACCGACCGGGGTGACAAGCGCAGGCCCGTTCTGGAAGCAGGTGCATGTTTCAGTACCTCGTCGATCACTTCAAAAAGGAAACGGGCCCGGTTTTCAACCGTGCCGCCATATTCATCTGTCCGGTGGTTGGTCCCGTCCATAATGAACTGATCAATCAGGTAAGCGTGGGCTCCATGGATCTCCACACCATCAAATCCAGCCTCCATGGCATTTTTCGCGGCAAGCCCAAAATCCCTTATGGCATTCCTGATCTCCGGATCCGAAATTGGACGGGAAGACTCGTAGGGTAAGCGCCCTTCGGGTGTAAGCACCTCCCCCTGCGGACAAACGGAAGAAGCCGCCACCGGTGCTTTCTGTTCCGGCTGTAATAAAGGATGTGAATACGGGCCAACATGCCAGAGCTGAAGAAATATTTTTCCGCCGGCGTCGTGCACTTTCTCCGTGACCAGGCGCCATCCTTCCACCTGTTCCGAAGTATAACAACCCGGTGTCCCGGTATACCCGAAAGCCTGTGGGGAGATCTGGCTCCCCTCCGCAATGATCAATCCGGCGGAAGCCCGCTGCAAATAATATTCCGCTATGAGGTCGTTGGCCTTCAGTGAGGGCTCCGTGGCCCGGCGCCTTGTCATGGGGGCCATCACCACCCTGTTTGACAAGGTAACTTCCCCGATCTGATAAGGTTCAAAAAGTGTATGCATCCTGCCCATAATCCCTGTTTTATTTACAATAATAAACATAACTGCCCAGCTTCACAAACAGGAGATCCGTCTGCTGCCTCCCTTATTACTGGCAGCCCCTGGTTTATGATTCCAGGGTAACACTGATGTTGATTTTAACGTTGGCCGTATTTATGTCACTTTATGTCATCCCCGCCAAAGATCCAAAACAAGGTGTATAAAAAAGGGGACACACCGATGTGCATCCCCCCTCTATCATCAAAAAGCAGATAGGATCTGATCAGTCACCCGTATAAGGGGCCCCTTCCCTGATCCATTCCGGAGCTTCCACACCTTTCAGGTAATGGTCGAAATACTCACGCATCCTGATGGTATAATCCAGCTTATTGGGATATTTCTGCGGGTGGTGCGGCTCATCATGATAATGCAGGAAGATAACATCTTTGCCGGCACGACGCATGGCCAGGTACATTTCAATGGACTGTTCCCATGGTACGGCCTCATCTGCATCTCCATGCATGACCATCATGGGGGTATTGATCTCGTGGGCGTAAAATACCGGCGAGTTTTCTATATAAAGGTAACGACGGTCAAACAGCGACGATCCGATACGGCTCTGCCCGGTTTCATACTGGAACTGACGCGCAACACCTGACCCCCAGCGAATCCCGCTGTAGGCACTGGTCATATTGGAAACCGGAGCACCGGCTATGGCAGCCGTAAAAAGATCTGTCTGGGTAACCACATACGCGGTCTGGTAACCACTCCATGAGTGTCCGTGCAACCCAATGGCCTCCGGATCAGCAATGCCCATATCAATGATCTTCTGGGCAGCCGGAACAAGTGATTTCACCGCTGACATACCTGGCCTTCCTTCAATAAAATGGATATCGGGGAGCAACATCACATATTCATTACTTGCATAGTACCCGAAACTCGGCCGGTGATTGATCACGGTTTCATTGAAATCATGCAAACGCTGGGAGTACTGTTCGTAATAATAAATAAAGACCGGGTATTTTTTGGAAGGATCATAATTGCCGGGCTTGATCACAATACCCTGGAGCGGTACCCCATCGGCAGACTGATATTCAATCAGTTCCGCTTTCCCCCAGTTAAACTGTTCCACCTGCTGCTGCAGGTCAGAAACCTTTGTCGTATTGCGGAAACGGCCATCCGTCACCCAAATGTCCGGGAACAGATCCTGCGATTCCCGGGTAAACAAAATGGTACTTTCATCTCCCGAAAGCTCACGTAGACGAAGGCTTTGACCCACGTCCATCAACATACGCACCTCGTTGCCTTCCACGGTATAAATAGCACGCACTTTGGTCTTGTCATTGAAACCCTCAAGCAACAACTCATCGGAACGGCTGAAATAAGGATCATCATCCAGCTTCCTGATGCGCAGGGAGATCTGATTGTCACGGCCAAAGCCATTGGTCACATTTCTTTTCTCTCCGGTGGCCGCATTGAATAACCAGATGTCATAGCGATCATACAGTAAAACGGACACCCCGTCTTCCATCCACCCTGTCATCCGGTAACTTGGAAGTTCAGAAGGACGATCATGGGTTTCATTGTAAAAAGGCACGTCGATATCTTCTGTAAGATTGATCCGCTCTCCGGTTCGTGTATCAAAAGAGTGCCAGTGCTCATCCTCAAAATACACGAGAAAACGGCCATCGGGTGAAAGCGATGTAACATCCTGAGAAGCTTCCGTCACCAGTTGTTTCTCGCCGCTGTGAATGTTTATCACATATATATCACGAAAAGTCCCTTTCCAGGTACTAAGTTTGGCGTAAGGCTGTACAGTTCTTGCCAGGACATAATCACCCGCCGGGGCAGGACGCACATCTTCCAGGTCCTCATCGGCAAGCTGAACTACCCGCTGATCTTCCATGTGCAATACGGAAATCAGGTTCTGGTGACTTACCTGGTTCCACATCTGACGTTCATGGGTTTTTATGTAAGGGTCTTCACCATGCCAGACATCAATATCTGCCTGTGCCTTAATGGAATCAAGCTCTGAAGTATAAGACGGATCTTCTTTATCAACGACAGCAAAGCGATCAGGGCGGAACCCGAAAAACAATCGCTGACCATCGTTGGTCCAGCTGAGCTGATTATCAAAAGGAAGAAAATAACCTTCCGGGGCATCTTCCTGGGAAAGCAATTGCTCAGGGTCTTCATCACCTGGCCGCCAGGAAAACAAGGCAGCGGTTTCCTCGGTTTCCTCTTCCGAATCCTCTTCGCGGCTGTAAGCCAGACGAGGCTCCTGGTCAAACCAGGTAAACCGTCCATATTTCATTGATTCCCCGGCATCAATCTTCTGTACATCGCCGGCAAGATCGTCCAGCGAAAGGGCATACAAACCATTATTGGATTCAAGGGTATCTTTCTTTGTGAAAACAAGTGTGGTAGCCATGCTGTCAACCGTCCACGAGTCCACAAAAAAGAGGGTGGTTGCCGTGTTATTCTGGAGATCTTCCACATACAAAGATCCGCCGGCATCCTTCAGCTTTTCATTCTCTTCATCAGAAAGCTCCTCGTTTTCCACTACTTTGTGATGGACAAACAAAAAATCGCGGCTTTCACTGAAACCGGCCTGCCGGACATCCTCAAACAAAGTCTCCTGTCGGTCACTGGTACGGATCAGCACTGCATCGTTGTTAGGTCTGTCAGCAGAAGACACCCCTTCTGTTTCCGCAAAAGGCGGAACCTGGGTAAACAACACCCATCCTCCGCCATCGGAAAATCTGGGGCTCACCCCGCGGGAAACTTCATGCTCCCTCATGCCATCGGCAGAAACCAGTATGCCGTATCCGTCACCCCGATCGGGCGAAGCCGCATAAGCCACCCAACTACCGTCATGGTTAAGTGTTCGTGAATCAATGTGATGAAAGCCCATCACGTCTTCCAATGTCATAGGTCGCCGCTCCTGTGCAAAAGAAGTAACTGCTGCCATTAACAAAAAAACAACCGATAATAGTTTTTGGGTCATTGGTCGGGAAAAAAACATTTTTCTTTGTTTTGATTAGTATATTGGTGAATTATGTAAGCTTGCAAGGGTTTCAAAATTAATGTTTTTTATGAATTATCACCCGAATCGGATGCGTGAAAAGAACAAGAAGCAAGTTTTTTAACAATTAATTGTTTATATCATAAAAAGTTCCTACCATTGCAAATCAATACCGAAACAATGGCATTGCATACACGCACTTATTATATCAGCTATTATTACTTTTTTGTCAAACACAAAAGGGGCTGATACGACTATGTGCTGAAAATAATATATAAAGACAACACGAGCCCCGCCAGTAGCGGGGCTTTTTTTTTATCTGAAAAAAAATGAAACAATCAAAAACCATATGCATTATCGGGTTGGGACTAATCGGCGGTTCTATGGCCATAGACCTGAAAAAGAGAGGGTTTTCCGGGCATGTAATCGGAACTGATGTAAACCCTGTTCACCTTGAAACAGCCCTCAGGAGGGGAATTATCGATGAAGCCCTGCCCATGGAAGAAGCCGTTTTGAAGGCAGAGATCACTGTATTGTGTACACCCGTAAGCGTCATCAGGGAATTACTGCCGCAGTTGTTGGATCTGACAGAGGGCAGCGCCAGGGTAATCACTGACACAGGCTCAACCAAAGAAAAAATCATTTCCCGTGTAAGCGGGCATCCCAACAGGAAAGCCTATGTAGCGGCACACCCCATGGCCGGCACAGAAAAGTCCGGGCCTGAAGCAGCGTTCAGCGGCTTATTCGACAATCAATGCGTAATCATTTGTGAAAAAGAGGAAAGTGACCCTGCCGCCCTGACTGTCACCAGGGAATTGTTCCGCACCCTCAGGATGCATGTGACCTTTATGGATGCCGCCCCCCACGACTTAAGCGCAGCATACGTATCCCATATTTCCCATCTTGCCTCTTTTGCCCTTTCACTTTGTGTACAGGAAAAAGAAAAGGACCAGAGAAACATATTCCGGCTTGCAGGGGGAGGATTCTCCTCGGCAGTCCGGCTGGCCAAAAGCCCAGGTGAAATGTGGGGACCCGTTTTTGAGCAAAACAACCGGAACATCATTGCAGTACTACAGGCCTATATTGACAAACTCGAGGTATTTAAAAGCCATCTGATTGGCAAAAACAATCTTGAAATACTTGAACTGATCAGAGAAGCCAATAAAATTCAGACTATACTCAAAT
>CAYXEH010000024.1:0-32269 GCA_964463915.1 uncultured Bacteroidales bacterium
AGCTATCAATTCAAAACCGGGAAAGAGAAACCAATAATTAACAGGGAAAAGGAAGATATTCCTAAAAGGATTAAACCGGGGTTATAGGCATTGCAACTGGCCTGGCGGATTATAATAAACTGAATGGTTCACAATCTGATGATTGAAAACCGTTCACTTTTGGATAGCGAATGTACGCCTGCGAACACTATTGCACTGCTGTTTAATTTGGTTTATGCATGTAATAATATGAAAAACAAACAGATAAGAGGTTTGGCACGCGATTGGATACAAGTAAAGTGAACTTGAAAATAAAAAACAAAAAATAAACAAATAACCCTCTGAATTATGAAAACAAGAATTATCATCACCGCAGCCATCATCATTTTTACCACAACCATTGCCAGCAGCCAGTCTTTGCTGAAATTTCAAACCACCGACGGCGTGGAGCTGTTTCAGCCGGTTGAAACGGAAGAAGCGCCTGACCAGGCCCCTGACATGCCGTCAGAGATTATTGATTGCAACAGTCCTTGTGTTTCTTATGAGCATTTTGATATTACCTTGTTCAGTGCCCCCGAAACAGAAGAACCGCTTCCGTTTGACCTGGATAAGATGCTTGGGTCGCTGGACCGCTAAGGAGCTTGTTTCCTGTTAAGATTTTTTCATGTTGGTTTTAGTGCCTGCCGGGATTCCCGGCGGGCATTTTTAATGAAAATGGCCATCCATGCAATCGAAACTCTAAGTCAAATAAACACCCTGGTCAAGAAATATTGCATAATTTTAGTGCTTGTACGTGATGCAATGATGACCAACAATAAAGTAAATTTTTAAATGGGATAAAATGAAAACAAGCCTGATCTTTTTAATACTCCTTTCAACTGGCATTTTGTTTGCCTGCAATTCCAATAATCCACGAGATAATCAGACAACTACAAAGTCTGAAAATACGCTGATTGGTAAGTGGGTAAGGATCGGACAAGCTGGTCCGAGATGATCTGACTGGGGTGGTATAGGATTATAATAAAGCAATTGAATTGGGGTTTTCAGTATTGAGAATTGCCGAACAGGAAAAGTGTATTGATTACTGGAGTTAAGTATCATGGAAAATCCGATTTTATTTGTTGTGCCGGTCCTGCTTTCTATGCTGACGGGCTCTTGTGATGATAACGCTCCGTCAATGCTTGAAAAAGTGGAGCATTTAAACCTCCGGACAATTGATGGAAGCATCAAAACATATTACGCGGAAGGATACAAAGAAAGAGCGGAAACAACTTTAGAAGTATTGCACAAATCCACGGGATTTTATGAAGAGAATTTTGATGTCAGGCAATCCTTTGCGCTTGCTGTTATAGATTCAGACAGCTGGGGAAAAATAACCCAGATTCCCTACGGACTTCCCTTCGTTTCGGGCCCGCCTTATATCGTGTGCCTTCCGGCCGACACCAATAATTCGCTCTCCGAAATTATCCTGACCGCCATGGATGGATACGAGTTGAATACCCAACATGGGATGACGCAAGAGGAAATAGTCAATCTTTTTATCTCTCTCATTGGGTTTCATGAATTGGGCCATATTTATGCCAGGGCCTATGGCATCAGTTTTCCAAACAATTGGATATTTGAGTTTGCAGCAACATATTTTGCATATTTCTATCTCGAGCAGAATTTTCCCGGACAAAGCGAGATTTGGGGTGATGTGTCTGAGATCTTAGTAAAGGAATTGGAGCCTTCTCACACTTCTCTGAAGGATTTTGAGGAAATGTATGTAGGAGTTGGTGTGGAAAACTATGCCTGGTATCAGGCTGTGTTTCTGGGAAGGGTTGAGGAAGTATACCGGCAACAAGGAATAGAATTCCTAAGGAAACTAAAAAATCATCATTGGGCCCCGGGTTCATCACCAGAATATTTGAATGAAATGGAAAACATCAGTTCCGGATTTATGAGGTGGGCCCAAAATCATCACTTGCAGAGTGATGAACGTGATTAAAAAATCAAAAAGCAATGCAGCATATACCAAATTTATTAAAGAGAATCACGCAAGACGCATACAGCTGTCCGTTGGCAGCAAGTATAGGGGGACTCACCACAAAACAAATACGATGATACCTCAAAAAAAAATACTTTTTTGTTGGTCTATTTTGTAACTTTATGGTTAATTATTATGTATTATGCACCTGTCTTTTCAAAAAGTATTTTATGTCATCGCCACAGTTATGGCCTTAATTGCTATATTAATTCTGGCCAAAACAGTGCTGATTCCTCTTGCATTTGCCTTTTTAATTGCATTTATTCTCTACCCGTTAACCCTGAGATTTGAATCGTGGGGTGCAAGCCAGATAGTGTCGGCGTTTCTATCCGTCATGACCCTATTACTGATAATCGGGGGAGGCCTTTTTCTTTTCTCGAATCAGCTCATGCAATTCTCCGAACACCTAACTGAATTTAAAGAGAAATTACTCGAGGTATTTACGGATTTTACTGTATATATCAACCAGAATGTGGAGGTTCTGCCACAACTGGAGGAAAGTGAGTTTTTTGATCGGATCAAAACCTGGTTAAACGAGTCGGCAGGCACATTGGTAAGTCAAACTTTCAGTAGCACAGCCAATGTCATTTTCGGGCTATTTACCTCACTTTTATTTGCCTTCCTGGTGTTAATATACAGGCATGGGATGATCCGGGCCCTGATTCATTTTTATCCCCGGGAGCATAGAGAAAAAGCGCTCAATATGCTAAGGTCTGTTCAGAAGGTAGGACAGCAATACCTCTTTGGAATGTTGGCAATTGTGCTGATACTGGGCCTTATGAACAGTATCGGGCTATTAATTATTGGCCTCGAAAACCCTTTCCTTTTCGGGTATCTGGCCTCCGTGCTGGCCCTTATCCCTTATATCGGAACTTTTACCGGGGCCGCCATTCCGGTTATATATTCCTTTATAACCTATGATTCAATCTGGATGCCAATAACCATTGCCCTTTTCTTCTGGGGGGTTCAGCTTATTGAGAGTAATTTTCTGACCCCGAAAATTGTAGGGGGGCATTTAAATTTAAATGCGTTTACGGCTATTTTAAGCATCATCATCGGTGCCTCGGTCTGGGGTATTGCCGGGATGATTCTATTTTTACCTCTCACAGCCATGTTAAAAACGGTATGTCAGGAATATGAAGAGCTTAAGCCTTTTGCTTTGTTGATAGGCAAGAAAAACTACAGAGTCAAAGAAGACAATCAAGAACTCATTCAAAGATGGCGTAAGCGGATCAAAACCTGGTTTTCCGGTTAGTTGCTTTGACCTTTTTCCTGAAAATCAAAGAAACAGCACACCACCCTGTACACCATCCTGCCATGGAACAGCAATGCCGAGCTTTCAATACTGCCGTGGAACGCCACCAGGAGGCTTTAAGGAATGGGTAAGAAAAAGACTGCTGTCGCGCACCGACGACAACGGTAATTCGGGCATACTTGCCAGCTGGAAAGAACGCCGGGCAGGAAGGCTGGTTGCCCGGCAAAGTTTATAGATTTCACACATCAAAGTGATTCCAGTTTATAACGGGATAATCGGACTGTTGGTAAGTTCACCCGGACATTAATGATTTTGTAGAAGAAAATCTCATCTTGATATATGTTGGGTGAAAATTTCCCCATCTCATTGCGTTGATCATATAAGGGTAATTTATTTTTTATTTTATTAGAGTAATTAATTATCAATTACTTACATGTTGTATGCTTTTTATGCGCAAAACATATAACCATCTGATATGCTTCGGGGAACGATTATTGGCTAAACAATGACAAGTCATTTAATTATTCATCAAATAGTTGTGTCATGATTGGATGGATTATTGCAGCATTAATTTTAGCATTCGTTTTTGGTCTGCTCGGATTTACCGGAATAGCCAGGGGGTTTGCAGAAATTGCGAAAGTACTTTTCTACATTTTTCTGATACTATTTATTATTGCCTTGATTATGAATCTCGTAGGATAACTTTTTGGATGACGGGATTTGAATTGTTATGGAAAGGGTTTTACAGTGGGAACCTTGTGTTTTGCAATGCACAGCCGGTCTTCTTTTCCAAATTCTCACGTAGTCTTCCGTTGACTGCATCCTGCCGGATTAATAGGTATTCTCAATAAAATTCCTTATCTTAATGAATATAACCTTAAAAAAAACGGACATTATGGATATCAGAGAGGAATTTGACGCAAGAGTAAAAAGACTTGAAAGCTTTATCGAGGATAGGGGATTAGGGTCTAAACAATTAAAGAAAGCCAAAAACGCGCAGAAAAATGTGAACGCCATTATTTTGCTGGGCAGCCTGATTGTTGTGGCTGGCATTGCGGTATGGGCACTCAACAGTGACTGATGAATAAGTCGCCATCCGATGGCATTCTTTTATCTTACTGCGAAACGTCTGATCTTTACCCTGCCGGGTTTTCTTCAAAGGCCTGACATGGGTATAATGTTAGCTATTCCTCAGACGCATGGTCTCTCTGAGCCTCTGTATCAGGCGTCGGGCCTGATAGAAATCGAGTGTCTGGTCGCCGTCTGAATAGGCCCTCTGGGGGCATTCATGAATCTCGATCATTACGCCGTCAGCGCCTGCCATGACCGATGCCAGGGCCAGGGGATCCACATAGTTGCGTATGCCAACACCATGTGAGGGGTCGCTGAAAACCGGCAGGTGGCTTTTGTCGCGCAAGTATGGGATGGCATTCAGATCCATGGTGTTGCGGTATGATTTTTCAAAAGTGCGTATGCCTCTTTCGCAGAGGATGATGTTTTCATTGCCGTTGGAGAATATATATTCGGCCGAGGCCAGCAGCTCATGAAGGGTCATTGACATCCCGCGCTTCAGTAATACAGGTTTGTCAGTCTTGCCCAGTTCATCCAGCAGGTTGTAGTTCTGGGAGTTTCTTGCCCCTACCTGATAGACATCCACATAATCATACATGAGCTCAATCTGCGACACCTGCATGACCTCAGTCACGACCTTTATCCCGTTGGCCCGGCAGTGGGCCGAAAAATATTTCAGCCCCTCAACGCCGTGGCCCCTGAAGGAATAGGGCGAACTCCTTGGTTTGAATGTCCCGCCACGCATGAAGCGGATGTTGTGCTCTTTTAAAAATGCAATGGTATTAATTACCTGCTCCTCGCTTTCGATCGAACAGGGGCCCATTACGATCGTGAGGTCATTTCTTGATATTTTGGTACCATCGCTGAAAGGTATTTCAGAGTCCTCAACCTTCCATTTCCTGGAAACCAGTTTGTTTTCATCCTCAACCACATGGACATCCTTTACCCCCGGTTTATTCCCGAAATGACGGATATCGGTCACCTTTTTTCCATTGCAGACAAGGTAACGGCCATTGAGCGTCTCTACCAGGTTTGCCTTGTATCCATTGTCCTTCAATTCTGTCAAGATGGATTCCAGTTCCTCTTTCTGACAGTTTTTTTGCAGCTGTATCAACATGACTTATTTGTTTACGCGTTTTAATTTCTTGTGATCCATATTTTCTGTGGTTCAAAGGCCAAGGTCACGGAGCAGTGCTTTGATGGCCTTTTCTGCATCTGGGTGTGCATCAAGCTTTTTTATAAAGGCAGAGCCGCAGATGGCTCCGCTTAGGTTGTCCCAGGCCTGCATGAGGGTCTGGTTGTTATGAATCCCGAAACCGCAGATAAGTGGGTTTTTAAGCCCCATGGAGTTCAGGCGCCGGAAATACGCAGTCTGTTCCTGGCCGTAATTTTTTTGTGTGCCCGTGGTTGCGGCAGAACTTACCACGTAAATGAAGGCATCCGATACCTGGTCGATTGTCCGGATGCGTGCTGCGGACGTCCGGGGGGTCACAAGAAAAACAGGGCTGATGTGGTATTTTCTGTACAGTGGCTGAAAATCACTCAGGTACTCTTTGATTGGAAGGTCCGGCAAAATAAGGGCGGATATCCCTGCCTCCGAAGCCTCCCGGATGAAGCGTTCTGTACCATATTGCATGACAGGGTTGAGATATCCCATCAGCAGAAGCGGGATGCCGGTCTTGCTCTTGATTTCATGCAACTGTTTGAGCAGCAATGCTATGGTCATGCCATTTGCAATCGCCCCGGTACTGCTCTGCTGGATCACAGGCCCGTCGGCCAGGGGGTCGGAGTAGGGCATGCCGACTTCCAGGAAGTCTATGCCGGCACTTTCTGCTGCGCCGATTATACTTGCAGCAGATTCAGCTTCAGGGTGCCCGGCTGTGAAAAACAGGGATAGCAATTTTTGCTTTTTGTCTGACAGGAGTGCTTGTAGTGGGTTCATATCAATTGTAGTCGGTTTATATCAACGGAAATGTTTTTCATAGGTTTGCAGGTCTTTGTCGCCCCGGCCGGAAAGGCATAATACAACAAGGTCCCCGGGCGAGAACGAATATTTATCCAGGGCTGCGATGGCATGGGCAGATTCCAGGGCAGGGATAATCCCTTCGGCACGGCTGAACCTCATAGCAGCATCCAGGGCCTCGTTGTCGTTTACCGGAATGAACTCTGCAAGCTTGTTTTGATGCAAATAGGCATGCATGGGCCCTATGCCCGGATAATCAAGTCCGGCAGAAACAGAATGTGCCTCGGTGACCTGACCATCTGGTGTTTGGAGCAACAAGGTCTTGCAGCCATGAATGATGCCCGGCGACCCTTTATGTATGGTTGCTGCGGTTTTGCCTGAATCAGCGCCCTTTCCCCCGGCTTCCACTCCAACAAGGCGGGTTTTCCCGTTCCCGATAAAATGAAAGAACGCCCCGGCTGCATTGCTGCCTCCGCCGGCACAGGCGAACACATAGTCGGGTGCCTCTTTCCCTTCTTTTTCCAAAAGCTGTTCCGTGATCTCCTTGCTGATCACTGATTGCAGCCGGGCAACCAGGTCGGGGTAGGGGTGGGGTCCGATGGTGGAACCTATAAGGTAATAGGTATCTTCCGGATCATTGATCCAGTGGCGTATGGCTTCATTGGTGGCGTCCTTCAGGGTTTTGCTGCCCGATTCAACGGGGATGACCTCCGCTCCGAGCATTTTCATTCGCAGCACGTTGGGCTGTTGCCGTGCAATATCTTTGCTTCCCATAAAAACAGTACAGGGAATCTTCAACAGTGCACATACCGTTGCGGTCGCCACACCATGTTGTCCTGCCCCGGTTTCAGCGATAATTCTCTTTTTGTTCAGATGCTTTGCAAAGAGTGCCTGCCCCACCACATTGTTGAGTTTGTGGGCGCCGGTATGGCAGAGGTCTTCCCTTTTAAGGTAGACCCTGGCACCGGTTTCTTTTGAGAGATCATCCGAAAAATAGAGCGCCGTTGGCCTGCCCACATAGTCTTTGAGCAGTTTCCGGAAATCTTTCTGAAACGTATCAGACTGCAGTACTTGAAGGTAATTGGTGCGTAGTTCTTCCACGTTGGGATAGAGCATCTCCGGAATATAGGCACCCCCGAATTGACCGTAATAGCCATCACTGTCGGGGAAACACCCCCCGGGGCCTTCCTTCCCATGATCAGCATGTTGTATTGTTGACATGAACGCTTTTATTTTGGAAACATTTTTTATTCCCGGGGTCGTTTCAAACCTGCTGTTAATATCCAGTGCATGCAGTCCGGGATAGGGCGATTTTTGATCGATGCTGAAATCCGGACCAATGCCCCCGCCGAGGAAATACTGTTTATCAAAGTCATAACCGGCCAGCAAAGCATGGTCGAATGTTTTGCCACTCCCTCCCGCTTTATCGCTTTTGGTGTCAAACAGAAAATAATCGCAGCAGTCCATATAGTCCGCGAGGTTCCCGGGCAGGCGGTTACTGACCGCAAAAGCCTTGATCACTTTGGCATTTTCCCTTATGCGCCTGCAGTAGTCCGGGCTTTCATTGCCGTGGAGCTGCACAAGATCGAGGCGGTAGGTTGTTAAAATATGTCTGGCCTCACTAAGCGGTTTGTTGACCATTACCGCAACCTTTTCTGTTGACCCGGGCAGTTGTTCCAGGGGGAGCTCCGCAATTGTTTCACTCACATCCCGGGGGGAGTGCTTGTGAAAGATAAACCCCATATAATCCGGCTTTGCGGCTGCGATCTCCATCATATTCACCGGGCATTTTATGCCACAGACCTTAAGTTTTGTATTGTTGTGCATGGGTGTTTCTCTTTTATATCCTGTCAGGAATGATTCATTTGTTTCTTAAGCTTGCTTATAAACAGCTTGCATGCCGTGCCGGGGCTTGCCTCGCGCATAAATCTTTCTCCCATCAGCAGGCCCGAAAAGCCTTTGTTTAACAGCATGGCCGCTGTCCGGGGGCTGTCAATGCCGCTTTCGGCAACTTTCAGTACGTCCGGAGGTAGCTGTGAGACAAGTTCCAGGCTTTTCTCAACGTTGACATCAAAATTTTTGAGGTTGCGGTTGTTGATCCCCACCATTTGAGCATCAGCTGGCAATTTTTCAAGGTTTTCAGTACTGTGGACTTCAAACAGCACCTCCAGGCCAAGGTCCGTTGCAAAACGGAAGAGGGCCTGAAGCTCGTCTTTGCTCAGCACTTCTGCAATCAGCAGGATGGCATCAGCCCCTATGCTTCGCGCCTCTGTCACCTGGTACTTATCTACGATGAAGTCTTTGCGCAGGATCGGGCAATAGTTGAACTTGCGGGCTGTCACAAGATCCTGGTTGCTTCCTGCAAAGTAGTTGCTGTCTGTAATCACCGAGAGTGCTGAAGCACCTGCCTGCATGTATTCCAGGCAGACCTCCGCGGGGTCGGCATATTCATTGATCACCCCTTTTGACGGGGATTTGCGCTTGAACTCCGCAATAACGCCGCAAAGCTCCTTGCGTTCAAGGTATTTGGCAAGGCTGACAGGCTTCGCGTTAAAATAGGGGCTCCGTTCCAGTAGTTTGGCCGGGTAAAGTTCACTGTGTTCCTTTACCTCCCTGCGTTTGTGGGCCAATATCTCCTCAAGTATGTTCATCATTGCAGATCTATAAGTTTATTAAATGTCTTCAGTGCCCTGCCGGAGCTCAGGCTATCTGATGCAAGGCCGGCAGCTTCCCGAAGGGTTAAATTTTTGTTGTAGCAATTGATTGCCATTGCCGAATTGGCCACAACCACATTTTTCTGGGGTTCACTGGCCTCATTCTTCAGAACCTTTAAGAAGATTCCGGCGGCATCTTCAACGCCTTCACCGCCGTAAAGGTCTTCATGGCTGTTTGGTGTAAACCCGAAGTCATCCACGGTTACAATCTGCTCACCGTTCAGAGAGAACACCCTGGAGTCGGAAGTGAGGCTGATCTCATCATAGCCATCCAGGCTGTGGACAACCCTAAAGTCCTTGCTTTCTTTTTGAAGCAGATAACTATAGATGCGGCCTGTTTCCAGGTTAAACACACCACTTGTCTGATAGTGAGGTTTTGCCGGATTTACAAGGGGCCCCAGGATGTTGAAGAAGGATTTAATGCCGAGCTGTTTACGCACAGGTCCTGCGGCCTTCAGGGCGGGATGGAACAGGGGTGCATGCATGAAGGTGATGCCGGTGGCATCCAGTTCCCGTTTCAGTTTATCTTCATCATTTGAAAACCTGTAGCCAAAGTGCTCCATGACATTGGATGAGCCGGAATTTGAAGATACCCCGTAGTTGCCATGCTTTCCAACCGGGATACCTGCACCGGCGGTTACAATCGATGCGAGCGTGGAAATATTGAAGGTGTTTCTGCCATCCCCCCCGGTGCCGCAAAGATCAATGACATCTCCATTGTTCAGATCGGGTTTGATGGCCAGCTCAAGCAGTGCCTTGCGAAAGCCCATCAACTCTTCAAGGCTGATGCTCCTCATGATGAATGATGCCAGTACTGCTGCGATCTGGGCATGATTCAACCGCTCGTCTGCGATGCCGTGCATCAGGTCAAAGGCTTCCTGACGTGACAGGGTTTGGGATTCGAGTAGTTTGTTTAACAGGAGTTTCATGGGTATCGGGTTGTTTTGTGATGCGGTTTCTGTGAGATTGTTTGGCTGTGATGTTGTTTTGTTGTGATGCTGTTTTACTGTGGTGGTTCATTCGCTGCGGGGCAAAGTATTGCATGCTTGTCAGGTTTGCTGTGTCTGCAACTTATCCAGCCAGTTAAAGACTATTTTTTTGCCCTGGGGGGTGAGAATGGATTCCGGGTGGAACTGCACCCCGCATACATCATAATCCTTATGGCACAGGGCCATGATCTCCCCATTGAGGTCCTCTGACAATACCTCAAGACAGGACGGTAAACCTTCCGGGTCAACGGCCCATGAATGGTAACGACCTGCCTGGATCCGGGGATGCAGGCCATCGAACAGATAATGGGGTGGCTGATTGATCCTGATTTCTGTGGCAACCCCGTGATGCACCCTACTTAAGTTGATAAGCCGGCCTCCAAACACCTCTGCGATGGCTTGCTGGCCGAGGCACACCCCGAATATGGGCTTGCTTGTATGGAAATGACGGATGATCTCCTTTAACATTCCTGCCTCAGCGGGCACTCCAGGCCCCGGTGAAAGGATGATGCCATCATATTTTTCAATCTCCTCAAGCCTGATTTTGTCATTTCGGCAAACATCCACATGTACTTTGTCAAATTCCTTCACGTAATGCACCAGGTTATAGGTGAAAGAGTCGTAGTTGTCAAGTATCAGAATCCGTTTCATTTGATTGTAAATTTGGTCATTCCTTTGTGAGTCAACAAGTTTGTCATGCCCGGCCTGTCATTGTGCAGATAGGTATGGGGGATTTTATTCAGTGATGCGATTCTTCGGCTGCGTCGTTTGCCTTTTTGATCGCCTTTCTCAGCGCGGAGATTTTTCCGTTGACCTCTTCAAGCTCGGAACGGGGTTTTGAGTCAATTACAATGCCCGCACCTGCCTGGTAATGGATGGTGCCGTTCCTGCTCATCATTGAGCGTATCATAATGGCATGGTTCAGGGTTTTATCAAAGCCCATAAACCCAATGGCCCCGCCGTAATAGCCCCTCGGCTTTCCTTCTGTCTGGTCAATCAGCTGCACCGCCCGGTGTTTTGGAGCCCCGGAGAGTGTGCCGGCCGGAAATGTATCTGCAAAAAGCCTGTAAAGCCGGTTTTCCTCTCCCAGCTTGCCGCTTACCGTGGAAACCAGGTGGATGACATGGGAATAGGTGTGGACCTCCCTGTAACTGTCTACTTTTACATCGCTGGTGTGGCGACTCAGGTCGTTGCGGGCAAGGTCCACAAGCATGGCGTGTTCTGAGTTCTCCTTGGGATTCATAAGCAGCTCCCTGATCAGCTGGCTGTCTGAGGCGGGGTCTCCGCTGCGTACGACGGTTCCGGCAATGGGGTTGATCACTGCCCTGCCATCTCCTGCCTGAAGCTGCATCTCGGGAGATGACCCGAAGAGTTTGAAATCCAGGTAATCGAAATAAAAAAGATAGGGCGAGGGATTGATGGAGCGCAAAGCCCGGTAGACATTGAACTCGTCACCCGTAAAATCTTGCTGGTATTTCCTTGAAAGTACGATCTGAAATACATCGCCCCGGGCGCAATGGCTGATTCCCTCATTCACCTGCTGCATGTAATCATTATCGGAAGTAAGAACTCTTTCTGTGCCCTGGCAATAAAAGGGGAAAATGGTATTGTTGCGGTTGGCGAGTATGGAGATGATCTTTTTGCTCAGCGGTTCAGCACCTTCCGGTAGTGTTTCCGTGAGGGTGATGGTGCTGTTGAAGTGGTTGAAGGCAATAACCACCTGGTAAAGGTCATATTGTAAAAGGGGAATCGGATCGGGGTCCTTTTCAGGGGCCTCAATATTCACATTGTCAAAAGCATTGACAGCGTCATAGGAAGTATATCCAAACACCCCGGGCATGAGTTTGGGGTCGGTCAGGTCAAGATCCTTGTAGGATGAGAGAAAGTCGTCAACCTTATCCGGAATCGCCGAAAGCCCGTTCAGGGTTTCTTTCTGGATGGTTCCATCCGGATTTTTGTGAATGAAATGTTCCCGCGTGGCCTTTATGCCTGCAACTGGCTTTACCGTGATGTATGAATAGGCGTTTTCACGGGAGCTGTAGTCGGTACACTCAAGAAGAAGGCATTGCGGAAACACATCCCTGAGCCGCAGGTAGATGCCAACAGGGGTATGGGTGTCTCCGGCAAGGTTTGTAATCAGAGTTTTCATGTGTACATCATTTGTTTTTAATAGGTTACATGGAGCTCGCATGTTCGATGATCGGTTTGTGTGTCAACGATAAGGTCATGCCTGGTTCATGTGTGATGTTCTTCGTTATGTTTATAAAAAAAAAAGGCCTGCTTGTATTAAGCAGGCCTTGATATTTTGATGACAAATTCTGAATATTAAATGTCTCCGGGTGGCAAACAGTGCTTAACACAATGGTTATTTCCATTGTGCCACCACCAACAGTTATACATGCGAAATTGTGTTGTCATTATTGAATGCTGTTCGGACGAATTGATGTTGTTGGATCATATCGTCCCTGTCCGGGAGCAAATATAGGTATTATTTCACAATTGCAATCATATTATTTAAAGTTACAAATTTCTGACGGAGGTATCTGATGGTTATGGATATTTAAGATGCAGTTCCTCTCAGGGGGATAATTACAACCTCTAACATAATAATATTTGCATTTTTAAAAGAAAGGCCTACTTTTGCATCATCAAACGAAAACACGCTCATTGATTTCGGTTTATTTATAAAGAAGAGTGGAGAGATCAGGCTCTGTGAAACTCTGGCAACCGCTTCCTTCCCGGAAGAAAGGTGCCAAAACCTGCCCGGAAATCAGGGAATGATAAATCAAACAACATGATTGTCTTAACAACACACATCCCGGAACACCCAACTTCAGGTCTCGCACACAATAAAGACCTTCTGTTTTATTGTTGCCATGCATACACCTGGCCACCAGCTTCTATGTGTATGCCCCGGCCCGGAAAAAGGATATAGATCCTTTTTGCCCGGGCATCACCGTTTTTCGGGATCACCCCGACATCCCAGGTTATTTTATTTTTTTTGACACAGGACAACCCTTCCTGTTTTGGATGCATGTGTCCACAAAAACATTTATTGTTATGAATATTAAAGATCTCCATTTTGATACCCTGCAACTTCACGCAGGCCAACAGCCCGATGCCGTGACCGGATCCAGGGCAGTACCCATTTACCAGACTTCATCCTTTGTGTTTGACAACTCTGCCCATGCTGCACGGCTGTTTGAGCTCAAAGAGTTCGGGAATATTTACACAAGGATCATGAACCCCACCAATGACGTCCTGGAAAAGCGAATGGCTGCACTGGAGGGAGGGATCGCTGCACTGGCAGTTTCATCCGGACAGTCGGCGCAGTTTCTGGCACTCAGCACATTGGCAGAATCCGGCGACAACATTGTCTCCACTTCTTACCTCTACGGAGGCACCTACAATCAGTTTAAGGTTCAGTTCAGGCGTCTGGGCATTGATGTCCGGTTTGTAAACGGGCAGCAGCCCCGTGATTTTGAAAAAAGAATTGACCGGCGAACCAAGGCCATTTACCTCGAAAGCGTGGGCAATCCGAGCTTCAACATCCCCGATTTTAAAGCATTTGCCAAACTGGCAGATAAACACGGCATTCCGCTGGTTGTGGACAATACTTTCGGGGCCGGAGGGTATTTTTGCCGGCCCATTGACCACGGGGCCCACATTGTGCTTCACTCGGCCACGAAATGGATCGGGGGCCACGGAACCAGCATAGGCGGTATTATTGTGGATTCAGGCCGTTTCAATTGGGGGAATGGGAACTTCCCCCGATTTACAGCGCCCTCGGATGGATATCATGGATTGAAATTCTGGGAAGCTTTTGGCCCTGACAGCCCAACCGGTAACATTGCCTTTATTTTACGTACCCGGGTTGAAGGGCTTAGAGACTATGGCTGCGCACTGAGCCCTTTCAATGCATTCTTACTGCTTCAGGGGCTGGAAACACTTTCGTTGCGGGCCGGCCGCATTGCAGAAAATGCATTGGAAATGGCTTACTGGCTCGAAAACCTGGATGAGGTAGAAGCAGTGGAATATCCTGGTCTGCCCGGGAATTCCTGCCACGGGCTGGCAAAAAAATACCTGACAAACGGATACGGGGGTGTGCTGACATTCCGGCTGAAGGCGGGCAGAGAGGCTGCCGACCGCTTCATTGAACACCTTCAGCTCATCAGCCATCTGGCCAATGTGGGGGATGCCAAAACCCTCATTATCCACCCGGCCTCCACCACCCACCAGCAGCTTTCGGAGGCTGACCTGAAAGCTTGCGGAGTACTGCCTGGAACCCTCCGGTTGTCGCTCGGATACGAACACATCGGGGATCTGAAAGAGGACATTGGCCAGTCGCTTGCAAAAATTTAACAATCACGCTAAAAAAAAATTGAAATGGATACAAATAACAAACAAATCATCGGACTGTTCGGATTTGGGGTGGTAGGCGAGGGGCTGTATCATGTGTTGCAGCATAGCCATACCACCAACGCAAAAATCCGGAAAATCTGCATCAAAGACCCGGACAAGCCCCGGAGTGTTTCGCCGGCTTGCTTTACCACCGTTCCGGAAGACATCCTTGATGATGAACGCATCAATCTGGTAGTGGAACTGATCAACGATGCAGAAGCTGCCTATTACATTGTAAAACAGGCCCTTATCAGGGGGAAAAGCGTGGTAAGCGGAAACAAACAAATGCTGGCCTTCCATCTCGGAGAATTGCTTGACCTCCAGAAACAAACCGGGGCCGCCTTGTTGTATGATGCCTCAGCCTGCGGCAGCATCCCGGCCATACGCAACCTGGAAGAGTACTACGACAATGACCTGCTTTTGTCCATTACCGGGATACTCAACGGATCATCCAATTATGTACTGTCTAAAGTGTTCCGTAATGGCCTTGACTATCAGGCTGCGCTGCAGCAAGCGCGGGACCAGGGTTTTCTGGAAGCAGACCCCGGTCTGGACGTGGGAGGTTTTGATGCCCTGTATAAACTGGTCATCCTTTCCCTCCACGGTTTTGGCACCCTGGTAAAACCCGGGGAAGTATTTGTGTCGGGCATTGAGAAGTTGGGCCAGGCAGACATCAACTATGCCAGAGAGAAGGGATACCGGATTAAGTTGGTCGCCCAGGCTGCCAAAATGGGCAATGACGCTTTCAATTGCCTGGTATTGCCAAAAATGGTATCCAGGGAAGATCCTATTTATTATGTGGAAAATGAATACAATGGGGTGGTCATTAACGGGGCCTTCTATGAGCAGCAGTTTATGTTTGGGAAAGGGGCCGGGGGCCTGCCAACAGGAAGTTCTGTGCTGTCAGATATCACTGCAAGGATGCATGATTACCGTTATGAATACAAAAAGCGAAAATACTATTCGCCCCCCCGGCATACCAATGATGTGAAGCTGAAAGTTTACCTCAGGTGCCGGAAGAAAAATGACTTGCAGGCATTTTCCATGGATCAGGTCACTGAATCGTTGTCCACGGCCCATCACCACCATATGATTGGGTTCATCCGTTTGAATAAACTGCTTGAACTCAAAGATCATTTGAACGCCATGGACGGTTTCCTGGCATTTTTTTACGCAGAACCCGATACACATGAACATTCCTGAACATATCGAACAAAACAAAGGAGGAGGGAGAATATCCGTTGAGTTGTTACCCCCGGTAAAGGGAAACAGCATCCATGGGGTTTTTAAAACCCTGGATCCCATCATGGAGTTTGCTCCCCCATACATCAACATTACCTACCACAGGGAGGAACTAAACTATATCAGGCAGGCCGATGGAACCCACCTGCCCGCGGTGGTTCGTAAGCGTCCCGGCACGGTGGGGCTGGCAGCCGCCATCCAGGCTAAATACCGGGTAGATGTGGTTCCCCATATCATTTGCGGAGGATTTACCCGCACTGAAACGGAGGAGGCCCTCATTGAGCTCGACTTTTTGGGGATACGCAATTTGCTGGCGGTAAGGGGCGATCCCGATAAAGTAAGCGGGCGGTTCGTGCCAAACCCCAAAGGCCACACCCATGCCGCTGACCTTGTAAAACAAATCATGGCCATGAACCAGGGAGTTTACCATGAAAACCATGTGGAAAACCCTGTCCCCACCAATTTTTCGGTGGGGGTTGCGGGCTATCCGGAAAAACATCCCGAATCCCCCAATCAGGGCAACGACATGGATTTTCTCAAAATGAAGGTGGAAAGAGGGGCCCAATATATTGTCACCCAAATGTTTTTTGACAATGAAGTGTTTTTTGATTTTGTCAGGAAATGCCGGGAGGCAGGTATTCGTGTGCCCATTGTGCCAGGCCTGAAACCACTGGCCATTAAGGCCCATTTGAGTCTGTTGCCCAAATTCTTCCACCTGACCATTCCGCAGGAGTTGTCGACCGCGATCAATCGTTGCGCAGACGACAGGGCTGTGAAAGAACTCGGGGTGGAGTGGACCAGCCATCAGATTAAGTCGCTTTTTAAATCCGGCTTTCCCATCGTACATTTGTACACCATGGGAAAGGCGGACAATATTGTTCAGATTGCCAGAAAAACCCTTTAAATGTCTACACCACATATCCGCGATCAGATCACCCGGCGCATTCTCGTTCTGGATGGGGCCACAGGAACCATGATACAGCAATATAAGCTCCCGGAGGAAGCATTCAGGGGGAAGCGGTTTTCCGGGTGGAAGATCCCTTTGAAAGGCAACAATGACCTGTTGAACCTTACCCTTCCGCATGTAATCTCTGAAATTCATCAATCCTACCTTGAAGCCGGTGCCCATATTATAACCACCAACACCTTCAACGCCAATGCCATATCCATGAAGGACTATGGTCTTGAGCATCTGGTTGGGGAGATCAATGAACGGGCCGCGCTGCTGGCCTGCCAGCGCCGGGATCGTTTTATGCAAAATAACCCGGGCGCCGGTCCCCGCTTTGTGGCCGGGTCGTTGGGGCCTACAGGCAAGATGACCTCCATGTCGCCAAAAGTGGAAGATCCTGCCTTCAGGGATATGGACTTCAGGCGGTTGTGCGAAGTATACCTGGAACAGGTCACGGGCCTGATGGCCGGAGGCGTCGATCTGCTGCTACTGGAAACCATCACCGACGTTTTGAATGCAAAAGCAGCATTGTTTGCCATCATGGAGTATGAAGAAACACATGGTGTAAACATCCCGACAATTGCATCCGGAACCATTTCCGATGCCAGCGGGCGTATCTTGTCTGGGCATTCGATGGAGGCATTTGTCACTGCCCTTGGCCACAAGGATCTTTTGGCCCTGGGTCTGAATTGTGCATTTGGTGCCAGGCAGATGAAGCCCCACCTGGTCAGGCTTTCTGCGTATTCCCCGTTTCCCGTCAGCCTGCACCCGAATGCAGGTCTTCCTAACCAATTGGGGGGGTACGATCAGTCTCCGGAGGCCATGGCAGAAGAAATGGAAGAATACATGGAAGCGGGGCTGGTAAATCTGGTGGGCGGGTGTTGCGGAACCACTCCCTCACACATCCGGCTGCTGGCGGAATCTGCCGCGAAATACCGCCCCCGTATTCTTCCGTCCACTTCAGGGAAGGGTGCTTTTGGCGGATGGGACAATTTTGTTCCCGGTAACCACCAAACCGTGGTGGCCATTGGTGAAAGAACCAATGTGGCCGGATCGAAGAAGTTTGCCCGCCTCATAAGGGAAGGGAACTTTGAGAAAGCCGTTGAAATTGCGCGTATTCAGGTTGAAAACGGTGCCCAATTAATAGACGTATGTATGGATGATGCCATGATTGATGGCAGGCATTCCATGGAACACTACCTCAGGATGCTGGCCTGTGAACCTGAAGTGGCAGGAATCCCCTGGATGATTGATTCCTCACACTGGGACGTCGTTGAATCGGGGTTGATGTCAACCCCCGGAAAACCCATTGTGAATTCCATCAGTTTAAAGGACGGAGAGATCCGCTTTCTGGAAAAGGCCCGCAGAATCAGGAAGCTGGGTGCCGGTGTGGTGGTCATGCTGTTTGATGAGCACGGGCAGGCCGACAATTACCGGAAAAGGGTACAAATGGCCCGGAGGGTGTATAAGCTGCTTACGGTTCAGGCTGGTTTTCCGGCCGAAAACATTATTATAGACCCCAATATTCTGGCCATTGGAACCGGCATTGCCGCGCATAACAACCAGGCCGTGGATTTTTTAAAGGCTTGTCGCTGGATCAAAACCCACCTGCCCGGTGTGCTCATCAGCGGCGGGGTCAGTAACCTGTCATTCTCCTTCAGGGGCCATCACCTGATACGCAAAGCGATGCATGCTGTGTTTCTGCACCATGCCAAAGCATGGGGTATGGACATGGCCATCATACAACCAGACCATTTACAGGTTTATGATGCGATTCCTGAACATCTCCGCCGGGCCGCGGAAGACCTGGTGCTGAACCGGAGACCAGACGCCACGGAAAGAATGCTGGCCTATGCCACGGATGAGGGACATGCCGGTGACGGGGGGCAGGGCAAAAAGCAGCCGGACAGGGAATGGCGAAAAATGTCTGCAGCAGACAGGCTTTGCCAGGGCCTCATCCGTGGTGAGGAAAGGTTTATTGCAACCGATGTGCGGGAAAACCTGCAGGAGGGTATGCAGCCCCTGGCCGTTGTGGAAGGGCCGCTGATGAAAGCCATGGATGAGATAGGCAGCCGCTTCGGAAGAGGAGAAATATTTCTCCCCCAGGTAATAAAAAGCGCCAGGGTGATGCAAAAAGCCGTGCACCAACTGGCTCCCTTCATGGAAAAGGGTGAAAACAATGCCGCGCATTCAAGGGGAAAAATTCTTCTGGCAACCGTAAAGGGTGATGTGCACGATATTGGCAAGAACATTCTGTCACTGATCCTGTCATGCAATGGCTACCAGGTGGTGGATCTGGGTGTGATGGTTCCTGTGGACAAAATTCTGGATACAGCACAAAAGGAAAAAGTGGAAATGATCGGGGTCAGTGGCCTCATCAGCCCATCCCTGGAAGAAATGATTCAGCTGGCCAGGGCAATGGAAAAGAGAAAGATGGATATTCCGCTGTTGGTTGGAGGGGCAGCCACAGGGGCCCTCCACACTGCCGTGCACATTGCACCGGAATATAGCGGCGGGGTAATTCATGTCAGGGATGCATCCACAGCCCCCGGGGTAATTGGCCAGTTGACAGGCAATGCCCGTAAAGCATATATAAAGGAAGTGGGCCGGCATCAGCAGAAAATACGGGATACCCATGATAAAACCACCGGCAATAAGCAATGGGTATCTCTGCAAAAGGCGAGAGAGAACCCTCTTATAACCAACTGGGAGCAAACTTTTATCCCTGCACCCAGGCAGCAGGGGCTTCATATTATGAACAACATTCCCCTGGACCACATCATCCCCTATATAGACTGGGGTGCTTTTCTCCATGCATGGGATCTTCGCGGAAAATACCCCCGCATGCTCGGAAGTGGGGAAAAAGGCAAAAGTGGCAGGGCGCTGTTGAAAGATGCCAGACAATTGCTGCAGTCTCTGAAACTCGAAGAAGCCCTTTCCCCGAAAGGCGTTGCCGGACTGTTTCCTGCCTATGGCCTTGACGATGATGTGATGGTCTGTCCGGATGGGGAAACGCCCGTGCAGATAAATTTTCTTAGAAACCAGGAAAGCCGGCTGCCGGGAGGTAATATTTGTCTGGCAGACTTTGTGGCTCCTGAATCATATAAATCTATGGGGTATGTGGGTTGTTTTGTGTTGAGCATTCATGGTGCGCACTCCCTGGCCGAAACATATCGCAAAAGCACGGACGACTACATGGCACTTATGGTCAAGGTGCTGGCCGATTGTTTGGCGGAAGGCTTTTCATCCTACATGCACAAAAGGGTGGCCGAACACCTGTGGGGGTACGCAAAGGCGGAAGGTGCTCCCAGGGTGGGGCAAAAGCTCCGGGAAGAAGTCCCGAATCTCCGGGGTATCCGCCCTGCTGTGGGTTATTCTTCCTGCCCCGATCATAGCCAGAAACAGCAAATATTTCATTTGCTGGATGCCACCCGCCACACCGGGGTCACGACCACAGAAAATTACGCCATGCTGCCCGGGGCTTCAGTAGCGGGATGGTATTTTGCACATCCGGAAGCCAGGTATTTCCATCTTGGGAAAATCGGGCAGGATCAGGTGACAGATTATGCCCGCCGCAGAAACATTTCCTTTGAGCAAAGTGAACGTCTTCTGAGCGCACAACTTGCATATATGCGTTAATCTTTTAGTGGTCTTTCATGGCGCAATTGTTTTTCTGAGATAATAAAGCATTATATGCCCTCTTTTGGTTTTGCACAGGCATAGCAGGGTTCTTAAGAACACCGCGTGAGGCCCGGGCACATTGCTACTCCTCTGCTTTTAACCATTCGCGGGCTGTAACGGACTCGCTGACATTAAAAAAACGTACTTCACCTGACACAAAGGGGTTGCTCAGACTGCTCAATTTTTTCTCGATGTCGCCTGAGCCCACAACAGCTATTTTGTCAAAGTTCCTGATGTGTTTGAAATACACTTTGAAATCCTCCCAAAGGGCAGGCAGGTCAATCCCTTCAATGTTTTTAA
Source organism: uncultured Bacteroidales bacterium (assembly GCA_964463915.1). Taxonomy (GTDB): domain Bacteria; phylum Bacteroidota; class Bacteroidia; order Bacteroidales; family UBA7960; genus PUPG01. The sequence goes on from CAYXEH010000024.1 coordinate 20,571, forward strand.
GTTCTAAATACAATTTCTGGGTGTCATAGTCCTTTTCGACTTTTTCAAGCAATGGTTTCAGCTTGTCGTAATCTTCTTTTTTTACCTTGCCATCTACCTGGAAGGCAATCAGGTTGTCTTTCGTAAAATCCAGAATGTGAAACATGGTCTTGTCTTTTTATGGGTTTATAATTGAAAAAAATTTAAACTGTTAAAAACCGCTTACCCCGGTTCCGGCTTGTAAAAAGCTCAATTTCCTGCCCATCTTCCAGGTAGTGGTAAATTAAAAAATTCGGGGTTTCATAAATCCGGAAATCCAATTGGTCATAAACCACTTTGTTCTTTCCGAAATATTGGGCTTTGAGCTGTACCGGGAGGAGGGTCAGACAAAAAACGACAAAAAGGGTTTTTGTAAATATTTTCATGGATCCTGATCAGGGTTTTATGATGGTTGCTGTAAACTGCAACTAAAAGACCAAGAAGCATACCATTAGCGTTGATCTGGATGGCTGGCCCTGATCATTTTGCCTTCTTTATCCCTGATGCCATGGCAATAGCAATTTCCCATAATCGGTTATGGGAAGAGTAGATCCGGCCCCTGAATAAAAGATGGGAAAAATTGCCATGCCTGAGCAAAATTTTCTACACTTGATGCAATCATTGAGACGCTGGCAGAACGCTTCAGGGATGGCTTATTCAGAATGAAATCATCAATGGATCAAGTCGCTGCCTTAATAATGGTAGATGTTCCACCGGTCTACTTTGGTGATATGAGGAAATGGTTCCGCATACTCGTCAAATGGCGGTATTGGTTCATACTTGGCCCTGATAATAAGTACGTTACCGGGCTTCACCATTTCCTTAAATACCTCAGGATCTTCCAGAAGGTTTACAAGGTTGTTTTTCCAACTGTCATCGGACTCAAACTGAACCTCCCGGTTAAGGGTATGACCGCCTGCATACAGGGAAATAATATTCCGGTCGGTATGAAACTGGATGGAGGGAAGCCTGCGGTTAAATATCAGAATATTCTCCGTTTCGGGTAATTCCTGGTCAATAAAGGCTGTCACATTCCTGGAATCCTTCACCATCTCAGGATTCTCCATATAGATGTATGGGGTAATCAGTGTCAGCCCATACATAAACACCCCTGCGGCCAAAATGGGTACTTCCAGTCGGTGAATGGGGGTGAAACGAAGGGCAATGATTACGGCAGCTGTCATGACCAGCAAAAAGTAAGCCTGCCCTGGCAGGGTAAGGTCCGGTTCAATGAGGGGTGCCACTGCCAGACCGGCAATTAGTATCATATGGTATATAAACTGCACCAGGCTCCACCTCTTCTGCTGTATCCTGGTCATACGCCTCCACGCCCAAAGCGACCCAATGGCAATACCGGCGTACACCGGCAGCACATATAGCAGCATCTTGGACTGGCTCAGGGAGAAAAACACGATCGGCGGGATAATCCATAAGAAGAAGAAAATACCTCTAGACCTGCGCAGGTTTTTCAGGCGAAGTAACCTTGTCAGTAACATAATGCCCCATGGAAAGCTTGCTGCCGGCACAACCGCCAGGAAAAACCACCATGGCTCGCCCCGGTGGAACACATCGGCGGCAAAACGTTCAATTGTATGATTGATCAGGAAATAATCAATGAACCGCTGGTCGTAAATAACCAGGTAGATGAACCAGCTCAGGCCGATAGCCAGCATCAGCAAGGCCCCCGTTAAATGGGTGCCGATATTCCGCGGTGGCCTGATCTTTCCGAGATAAGCCCCGGCAATGATAAAGACCGGAAAGATGAAAACCACCGGACCTTTGGTAAAAAAACCCAACCCCAGGGCTAAATAGAAGAGTAGGAGGAATCGCTTGTCTGAATACATGGCGAATTTTAACCAGGCGTAAACGGATAACAGGACGAAAGTGCATAAATACACATCGGTGGTAAGCATTCTGCTGGACATCATTAGCCCCGGCAGGGCAAAATAGAGCAGGGCTGCCAAAAATGCGTGTTTGTTGTTTTTCAGCAGCAACTTTCCAATGCCATAAACAATCACAATTTGCAGTAAAATAGACATTTGCATAAAAAAGCGGGCCCCGAAACTGTTGATTCCGAAAATTTTGTATCCGGCAGCCGTTATCCAATAGGTCAGCGGGGGTTTGTGGTAGTGCTTGATTCCCATCAGTTGCGGATGGAGGTAGTCTCCCGTTTCCACCATCTCTTTGGAAATCTGGGCGTACCGGGCTTCAGTAGATTCGGTAACAGACCAGTCATTCAGGTTCAGCAGAAGGGCGATTGCCACAAGGCCGAGGAAAGCGGGCAGACGATAACGTTTCATCAGCCCTACTACACTTATTTCATTTGTTCTCATATTTGTTTTGGGTTGATAATGCAAAAACAGGTTTCTGGAATAAACCAGGAGGCCAAAAAATTGTCCGATAAACAATACCGGGTCTGTTCGAATGATTGCGTAACCGATGATCAGTAAGGCCCCTGTAAGACTGATCATCCAGAATACGGGCGGAAAGTAAGATACTTGTTGTTTTTCAGAATACCACCATTGAATGACAAATCTAAAAGTGAAAACCAGTTGACCGAGTGTGCCATATGTCAATAAAACCACCGGGATTTCAGGATTGTTGAACAGCCCGTTGATTGACTGGAAAGAGAAGATCAACAAGATGCTAAGAAGTATGGCAGGAATCAGAGAGAACAGGTAACGTAGAGGAGACGGGATAATTTTCCACTGGTGTTTTAACTGTAAGTTTCTGATGTAGATGTAGTAGGAAACCAACTGACCGCCTATGATCACAATGTCGTTTCTCAGGAAACCGTATATGATCAGCATGAAGGAAGCCAGTAAGCTCAGTTGCCAGAAAACAACCGGAGATACCACCTTGCCGGCGATCTCCGACCTGGTGAGCTGGATAATAAATCGTGCGGAAAAAAGTCCCTGTGCAATGAGTCCAAGGCCGATAACCAGGTAATGATCCATGACAGTTTAACGTTTAACCGTTGTTTCCCGCATCCTGTACCTGATGGTTCTTTTTTTGATCCAGTACACAGCCAGGGTATCCAGGAAAGGATGGATGAGCCTGTTTAACAATTTATATTTTGATGAACCCTCTGTCCTCTTAAAGTGCTGTACAGGAACTTCCCTGACACTGCCCCCGGTTGTTTGTACCAAAGCCGGAATAAACCGATGCATTCCGTTGAAAAAGGGAATTTGTTTTGCTGTGGTAGTTTTCATGATCTTTAAAGGACATCCGGTATCCCTGACGCCGTCTTTTAATATGGCCCGGCGGAATGCATTGGCGATCAGTGAGGATATTTTCTTCACAGGAGGATCTTTGCGCAGGTGACGGTGACCGATGACCAGGTCATACTCTTCAATATAGGGGAGAAACAATAGGAAATCAGAGGGACTTGTCTGTAAGTCCGCATCAATGTATCCGATCCATTTTCCCTCTGCCTGATCGACTCCCGCCTTTATGGCGGTGCTGAGACCCTGATTCTGTTGAAAGGATATATATCCGTATTTTTCATGGTCAGCACAAATCGACTGGATGTGTTTAAGGCTGCTGTCTTCCGAACCGTCATCCACAAACAGCACCTTTACAGGTATACTGCTTTGGTCAATGAACTTATCCATCTCCTGCTTGAACCTGAAAAGACTATCCTGTTCGTTGTATACAGGAACAATAACTGTTAATTCTCCGGCCGGCATAGTGCTTTGGAAAAAAGAAATATAGAAATGTATGGATGCCCACAAATGTAATGAAAATATTTCGGCGAACAGTTTACTGAACAATCACATTTTATTGGTTGTTAAATACACCACCCTGAATTTTAGCTATTCACAAAACCTGTGTATTATGAAAACTAAATTATTTTCTTCTTCTAACGAATCTATAAAGACCGCCATCTTTCTCATCCGGGTCGGTTTTGGTATTATTTTTATTCTTCATGGTTTTCCGAAAATTGCCGGTGGTGTGGACACATGGACCTGGCTGGGCGAAAACATGGGGCTTGTTGGCCTGGGATTTGCCCCGGCTTTTTGGGGCTTTATGGCCGCCATTGCTGAATTCGCGGGTGGAATATTGCTTATTTTGGGATTACTGACCCGCCCGGCGGCATTGCTCATGGCATTTACCATGCTAATTGCTGCAATAATGCACATTACAGGCGGAGATGACCTGAATACGATCCTCCATCCCCTGAAAGGATTCGTCGTTTTTATTGCCCTGTTATATGGTGGCCCTGGCAAATACGCCATTGACAATACGTGGTCGAAGTAACTTCTTCATGGTTCCCAGGATTTGGCCCCCGGGCGAGCAGGAGGGTAGGGCATAACGCTTTTTCTGCATAGTTTTTTCATGCCTGGTGATAATGAAACGGCTTAGTCCATGATGGGTCGTTTAACAATACCTGTGGCCTGAACAATCTTTTTGATGCTGTAACGTTTCGGATAATACATTAAATTTGCTAACGCAAATCAATTATATCTTTAAGCCCTGTTATGCGTCTCTTTCTGATCGTATTGCTAAGCGGATTTTCGTACATATACGCTGTTGCCCAGACCCCTGATAGCTCCACACCAGCCAATAATAATGACACGGTGCCCCGGCATGCCATTGGTTTTACCCCTTCTTCAGCCTCTGAATACATTGTCAACCTGTTGAAGCTGGATAGTTTATGGCGAGAACCCGGTGACACGATCCATTTGTCTCTGAACAGGCTAATTGACCATTATAATGAGCCGTTTGACAGTGTAGGACAGCGATTGTCCCGTTTTGATTATGAATCTGCCCGTCCTGAACTGACTGAACTTGAAAGGTCTGATACGCTTTCTCTTCGCTGGCTTAACGATTCAGTGTTTATCGTTGACACCATGGCCCTGGAAAAAGCCCCGTACATTACCAGGAAGACCATTGTCACCAATGAGATTGATACGCTCAATTATTGGGGGCTCGATACCATCCCGGATGTGGAGGCCGTGATTGACTCAATAAAACATGCCAGGGATACCATAGAGGAAGTTTTTATTGATTCATTGTACCTGAAATCAGAAAATATCCGCATGCACCGGGTGATTGATCAGGAAGTGCGACCTCCCTTGCTGCCTCCTGAATCCCGCAAACAGGTAAATTTTTTACCTGATTCTTCGCAAATTGTTATCTCGGAACAATACCAGGAGTTTGTCGCTGACGATGACTCTCCATTTTATGTGGTTCCGGGTGCGATGATGCCTGATTCCTTACGGATGGCGGTGGAAGAGCTACTCCATTACACAGATAACAGGGATTCTATCCCTTTGTATATCAGTGATTCCAGGGGGGAAGGAAAGTCTTTCTGGCTAACCAATGAGTCGAATGACCTCAGACGATACTGGGTGCGTAACCACGAAAACGATTCCATTACCATATGGGTCGGAAATCCTTCCAAAAACGAGATACAGCTTGTGCTGGAAGACGACATACAAGTGGAACGCATGAAGAAGTTGACAGCCGATGACATTCCCATCACTACCCTTGAGCCGGACAGGTCACTGGTAAGTCTGCAGTCATTGAAGCAAATCCCCGGAACCTGGCGGTATAGCCTTTCGAGTGCTTTTACCCTCAACCAGAATTATCTGTCTAACTGGGCCAAAGGGGGTGAAAGTTCGTTGTCGAGCCTGCTTGATTTGCAGGGTACTGCGGAGTACCGGAACATTGAGAGCGAAATCCACTGGACCAACACCGGCCGCCTGAAATATGGAAATGTCATTTCAGAAGAATTTGGATTCAGGACCAATACCGATATACTGGAACTGAACTCCCAGTTTAACAAAGAGGTTGGTGAGAAGATTGATTTTAGCTCTGTGTTTTACGGGAAAACCCAGATATCCAAAGGATATAATTATCCGAATGACTCCATTCCTATCTCCAAATTTCTCAGCCCCGGTGCTTTCACCGTTGGTGTGGGTTTTGAATACCAGCCTTTTAACAAGGCCAAGATAAACTTTTCTGCACTTTCATACAGAAATACATTTGTACTTGATACATTGGAGATCAATCAGCGGGCCCACGGAATTGAACATGGCAAGCGTTCCCGCCAGGAAATGGGAGGGCAACTGGTGATTAAAAATGAATTGTCTTTGCTGGATGACCTTAAGATAGAAAACTCAGTCAGGCTGTTCTCCAATTACCTGAAGAATCCGCAAAATGTAGATGTTGACTGGGAAATAAACCTGGAAAAGCAGATCAGCTGGTATTTCACTGTCCGCATGAATTTCCACTTCATCTATGATGAGAATATACTATTTCCTGTGTATGACCAACAGGGTGACCCTGTGACCCTGCCCGACGGTAGTAAGAAAGAGGTGCCCAGGCTGCAGCTGAAGCAATTCCTGGGGGTGACCATGTCATTCAGTATCTGATTCTTCTGACGCTTCATCCTCCCTGGCCGGATTGTCCACATCCTCAACCCTTTCTGTAATCTCCAGAAGCGAGGAGAGTTCACTGATGATGGCAAGTGTTTCCGGATCTTGTGTGTCCATTTCAAGCGCTTTATTGACCCACGCAGCTGCAGACTCAAGGGCATCCGTAGAGCGTTCTCTTTCCTCCATCACCCGCCTGTTTTCTTCCAGGGTCCTTGCATATTCCTCGATCTCTATTCCGATATTGAAATAGCAGGTGGCAATATGGGCATAAATAATGGACTGTTCCGGTTCCAGCTCCAGTGATTTCTCATAGGCATCAATGGCCTCACGGTAACTGCCGGTTTTTTGCAGGATCAATCCCTTTGTATAAGGAAACTCATAATTGGAGGGATAATCGGATGATCTGCGATCAAGGATTGCCAGGGATTCCTTTATGTTCCCCTGTTCGAAGTTCAGGTCCACCAGCAACAGTACCAGGTTAATGTCTTCGTATTTATTGATCCCCTGCTCCAAAACTTCTTTTGCTTCAGTGGTGTCGCCCTGCTGGAGGTATTCTGCAGATAACAGGTGTGATACGTTGGTGCCATAATTGTACTCATCAAGTTGATGAAGGTATTGGATGGCTTTTTCCTGTTTATCCCCTTCTATAGCCGTGATGGCCATATTGTAAACAAGGTTGGTGTCCGGGTCAAGCTGCAGCAGCTCGCTCTGCCTGATTTGCTGTGCCGTTTCAAAGGCCTCAAGGGCTTCATTATATTTTTTCTCATTGAATCGTTCCTGCCCCATCTTTTGAAAATCGTTTGCCAGCAGCACATATTTGGGTGTGAGCTGATTCCTGATTCCCCTGCCTGCATTGAGGTCAAGGGCCTTTTCGTAGGATTCATATGCCACAAAAAGCTGCTTTGGCTGTAACTCATACAGGCTCTTGTTGTTTCGCCTTATTCCCTCCCGGTAGGCATTCTGATAGAGCAGACCTCTTGCATGCCAGGTGCGGGGCCACTGTGCCGCTTCTTCATCTTCTGCCATCTCTTCAATAAATTCATGGGCCTCTTTGTAATTGGCGTCCTCAATCAGGTGAAAGGCCGTGATCAGCTTGCTTCGTTGCAAAGGGGTCAACGTTGAGCAGCCTGTCAGTACAATTACCAGAAAAATTAGTCGCTTCATCATTTTTTTTTTCAGTGCTGCAAGATACAAAAAAACCACGAAGCATCGCCGCTTACGGCAAGCTTCGTGGTGTGTTTTGTCTGTTTTCACGGGAGGGGCAGACGTCTGTCAGACGAGTTCCGCTTCCAGTTTGATGGATGTGCCTGCCAGGGCTTGTGAAACCGGGCAGTTTTCTTTGGCTTGTCCGGCAATTTCCTGAAATTTTTCCTTGCTTATGCTATTTACTTTTCCTTTGGTCTTAAGCAAAACTTCAGAAATGGCAAAGCCTTCGCCTTTTTTGTCCAGGGTGACTTCTGCCTTCGTTTTTATTTCAACAGGTTCATAGCCTGCACTGTCCAGGGCATGGGCAAAAGCCATTGAAAAACAGCTGGCATGGGCAGCACCGATGAGTTCTTCAGGGCTTGAAGCGGATTTGTCATCCCCAAAACGGGAGGAGAAGTGAACCGTGCCTTCATACCCGCTTGTTTCCAGTTTGTATTGTCCTTTGCCTTTGACAAGGGTTCCTTCCCATTGTGCTTGTGCGAAATGCTTACTCATAGTGGTTTGTTTTATCGGGTTTATGTTTATTCATTACAGGATAAACCGGGAAATATGGGATTTGTTCATTCTTTCAGACTGTCTAAAATCATTTATCTTTATAAGGTCTATTCTTCGGGTTTTATGCTGATGCATTTTGTGGCCGGGATACAAGGGTGACATTTTAGGGCCTGACAACGGAATATCGTATCGATCCACCCGGAACAAACTGAGCTTCAAAACGCTCATTGGCCGGTAACAATGATGATTTACAGAATGCTCATTTTCAGGCAATAATTATGATTATTTATCTAAAAATCATTAATATGAGACGGACTAGCTGTTTATTGGCAGTGCTGGTTTCCCTTTGGTCTGCTTTTCTTCTTTCATGTGAACCTCCCCAGGAAAGTAGCGAAACCCACGAGCCACAGATAAAGCAAACCGGGGCGAACATCCCTGACTGGGCACAGAACGTGGTCTGGTACCAGATCTTTCCGGAAAGGTTTCACAATGCAGATCCCTCCAATGATCCTGTTGCCGGGAGGGTGGGGGATCCCCACGGTTGGGATCCCGGTGCGCCCGACGGCTGGGAGGTCTCTTCCTGGACAGGGGACTGGTATCAACGGGCGGACTGGGAGCAGCGGGTAGGTCCTGATTTTTATGACTTTGTCTTTACCAGGCGCTATGGGGGTGATCTTCAGGGTGTGATCGAAAAACTAGACTACCTTCAGGGCCTGGGGGTGACCGCCATTTATTTCAATCCTTTGTTTGACGCGGTGTCGTTGCATAAATACGATGCCAGTCATTATCATCATGTTGACCGCCACCTGGGGCCGGATCCTGAGGGAGACCGGGAGATTATGCAGCAGGAAGACCCCAATGATCCGGATACCTGGCAGTGGACCGCTGCCGATGAACTTTTCCTGGAGCTGCTGGATCAGGCCAGGGAGCGGAATATCCGCATTATCATTGACGGGGTATGGAATCACACCGGACGCGATTTCTGGGCCTTTCGCCATATTCGTGAACATGGGGAGGCATCACCTTACAGCGACTGGTACAAGATTACCCGTTTTGACGATAGCCTGGATGATGGTTTTGAATATGATGGCTGGTGGGGTTATTTGGGATTGCCGGAGTTTGCCGAAGAGGGCGAGGATATCCATCCCGGCGTGAAACAGCATATATTTGATGTGACCCGCCGCTGGATGGCTCCTGACGGCGATGTGAACCGTGGTGTTGCCGGCTGGCGACTGGATGTGGTGGAGGAGCTGGGCAGGGACTTCTGGCGCGACTGGCACAGCCTGGTGTATGAGATCAACCCCGAAGCCCTTACTGTGGCCGAAATATGGGATGATGCAGCCAGAGGTTTTGTTGGAGATGACCTTTTCGGTGTAGTGATGAATTATCGTTGGGCCTATGCCACCCATGCCTTTTTTATTCACCGCACACTAACTGCCTCTGAGTTCATGGATCGGCTGCTTGATTTGCTGGATGATTTCCCGCATGAGGTGAATGTGTCCATGCAGAACCTGTTGGACGGACACGATACGGAGCGCCTGGCCAGCATGATCGTCAACAATGAACATGCCTATAAAGAAATGAGTAAGATCCGGGAGATTGACAACACTTACGATGTGCGTGCACCCGATGCGGATGAAAGGCAGGTGCAGCGACTGATCGCCCTTTTCCAATACACATGGACCGGGGCACCTATGGTGTTTTACGGTACTGAAGCGGGGTTATGGGGTGCGGATGATCCGGGCGACCGTAAACCAATGCTGTGGCCGGAACTTGAGTATGACGATGAGGTGAACCATCCCTATTCCCGTGGCCGTCCGCGTGATACTGTGGCTTTTGACGGTGACCTGCATGCCTGGTACCGTGAACTTGGCCACCTCCGGGCAAATCAGCCTGCCCTTCGTACAGGGGAGGTGACCATGGCTGCTTCTGACGATGATGCCGGTGTATTTGCATTTGTCCGCCATACAGAAGATGACCTTGTGGTGGTAATGATCAACCGGGGGGAGCAGCCTTATGATCTGGAGTTCTCGCCCCGGGAGGGAAGCGATGAACCGCTGCGGCTTACCGATCATTTCACAGGGGAAATCCATATGACTGAAAACGGGATGCTCAGGGTCGGAATACCTGCGGTATCCGGCATGATCCTTTATCCTGACCAACAATAATTCCTTAGTATTTTGTGATTCAAATTGACTTTCTATGCAAAAATTACTGATTGCTCTGTTAATGATGGCTCCGGTTTCCCTGTTGCAGGCGCAGCAGCAGACCGTAGATGCAATTTTTTCCAATGCCATGCGCTCGGATGTGGCCTATGAGAATCTCCGGGTGCTTTGTGAAACCACCGCGGGGCGAATATCCGGAACCCCGGAAGCAGCCGCTGCTGTGGAGTATACCCGGCAGATCATGCTGGAGATGGATCTGGATTCGGTGTACCTGCAGGAGGTGATGGTGCCCAACTGGAATCGTGGTGAACCGGAAGTAGGGCGTATTGTTTCCTCACGTTTTGGTTCGTCTGAACTGACCGTGGTCGCACTTGGCCGGTCGGTGGGAACCGGACCGGACGGTTTGTCTGCACAGGTTGTGGAGGTACATGACCTTGATGAGCTGGAGGAGCTTGGCAGGGATGCCCTGGAGGGGAAGATTGTCTTTTTCAACCGTCCCGCTGACCAGACTCATTATAACTCATTTGAAGCATATAGCGGTGCCGTGGACCAGCGTACTCAAGGTCCGGCAGAGGCCGCCCGATACGGAGCCGTTGCGGCGGTGATCCGTTCAGTGACCACGGCCCGTCACGATCATGCTCATACCGGGGTGACGCGCTTGAGCGAAGATGGACCAAATATTCCCGGCCTGGCCCTTAGTCCGGCAGCTGCCGATGAGCTGAGCCGTCAGCTTCGCCTGGATCCGGAACTCAGCCTTTATGTCAGGAACACCAGTTACCAGCTTCCGGATGTGCTTTCTTACAACGTGGTCGGTGAGATCAGGGGTACGCATTATCCCGATGAAATTATCACGGTCGGCGGACACCTGGATTCGTGGGACAACAGTCAGGGAGCCCATGACGACGGGGCAGGCTGTATTCAGGCGATCGATGTGTTGCGTATTTTTCTTGAAGAGGGAATCCATCCCAAACGGACCGTGCGGGCGGTAATGTTCATGGACGAAGAGATCGCCCAACGCGGAGGGAACAGGTATGCAGATCTGGCCAATGAACGCGGCGAGTCCCATTATTTTGCCATCGAATCGGACCGGGGGGCATTTACCCCCCGCGGATTCTCAATCGATGCCTCACCTGAGAGGGTGGAAGCCATACAAAGTCTGCAGCCCTTGTTCGCCGGTTATGGCATCCACGAAATATCTGCAGGAGGCAGTGGGGTGGATATAGGGCCGCTTAAAAATTATTACGAGATGACGCTGGCAGGCCTGGTGACCGATTCACAGCGCTACTTTGATCTGCATCATTCTTCCAATGACAATTTCGATAAGATCAATCGTCGTGAGATGCAATTGGGAAGCGCAGCGATGGCGGCGCTGATCTACCTGGTTGATGCGCTAGACATTGTGGCAGAATGACCTTGACTCAGAGGCTGGCCC
>CAYXEH010000024.1:32369-37959 GCA_964463915.1 uncultured Bacteroidales bacterium
TGGCCCGATCCTTTTCCTGGCCTGACATATTGCCTTAACAATTAATTTGGCAAGCTTTTTGCAATGTTGTTACTGTATTAACAACATAAATAATCCAGATATGTCAGACTTAAAATTTAAGATCAGCGCGCATAGTGAAAGTCCTGCAAGGACCAATGTAAAAGCCAGGAACTTTGAGATCATTGTTGATGAGCCCAAAGAGCTGGGTGGCACGAACCAGGCTGCAAACCCGGTAGAATATGTGCTGGCCGCTTTCGCAGGATGCCTGAATGTGATGGGGCACCTGGTTGCCCAGGAAATGAAATTCGAGTTGCGGGGCCTGGAAATTGAAATTGAAGGAGACCTGAACCCGGCAAAACTTTTCGGCAAGAGCGACAAGGATCGGGCCGGTTATAAGCAGATTACTGTTTGCCTGAAACCCGATTGCGATGCAGACAAGGATACCCTTGAAAAGTGGGTACATGAAGTAGAATCCCGTTGCCCGGTAAGTGACAACATACAGAATGAAACGGCCGTAAACGTGAAGGTAGTTGACCAGGAAGCTGCCGGAGAAGGTGGTTGCTGCTGCTGCGGGTAATTTGCCCTCCTGTCATTATCCGGGTGATCAGCCGTAAACCCGGAACACAAAAAGCCCGGTCATTTTATAAGTGACGGGGCTTTTTGTATAAAAATCCAGGTATTTTCCGGGTTTTTTCCAGGTTCACGGAAGCCTTTTGTAATTAATATCCCCGATGTACCCAAGGCGGGGGATCTACTGCTTACTCAGGAAAATCTTGCAGCCGCTGCAATGTGCCATTGTGTGTTGGATCCAGCAGTAAGGCTCTGGCGTATGCTGTTACAGCATTATCTTTTTCGCCTGCTGCATGCCAGGCATCCCCAAGGAGCATCTGTGCCCGGGCTGAATCAGGGAATAAACGGGTTCCCAGGGAAAAATAGTCGACAGCTTCTTCATTACGATCCAGCAGCATCAGGTCACTTCCGATTTGTGCAATGTGACTTAACTCCAGTTCGTCTTCCACATCATTGCTGCTGGCTTCCGTGCTATTGCCGCCGGCTTCCGCATTACTGGCTGCGGCCAGCTCCTTCAAAAAGTCCAGGGATTGCTGCAATCCTTCTTCTTCCAGGATGCGGGCGGCGGCTATGGGGATGGAACGTTCAAACTCAACCTCTTTGCCATACAACACATTGACAATTTGCTGGCTGATAGGACGGATTTCTCCGGGCCGGGTGTTGCAGTATACCAAAATATAATAGCCATCATCGGGTAACCTGGTGCCAATACTGGTAAACCCGTTGGTGCCCCCGGTGTGCTCATGGTAATACAGGCTGTCATTTCCATTCATCTGCTTGTGTCCGATCCGCCAGCCATAGCCGTAACCGTCCAGCTCCGGTTCAAAGATCAGGTCCTGGTATTCCTTGTCGAGCAGGCTGTATTCCCGCAATGCCTGATCCCATTTGACCATGTCCAGGGGGGTGGTATACATGTCTCCGGTGGCCAGGGCTGTAGAAAGGTCACGGAAATAGGCCCTGAGGAATCCATCAAGGATCATGTCGTACCCATGGGCACGATTTTCAATGATCTTCCGGTGATCTTCGATGCCGGTGTCGGACATGCCAAGCGGATGAAGGATTCGTTCATCCAGTAATTGGTCGAACTTCTTGCCGGAAACTTCTTCCAGGATATATCCCAGCAAATAATATCCGAAGCTGCTGTAGCTGTAGTTTTCACCCGGTTCGGTCATGAGTTCCAGCTCTTGGAACAATTTCACAAAATCCTTGTGTTCAAATAGTTGTCTTCCAAAGCGTGGAAAAAAGCCGGGAATGCCTGCATAGTGCTGCATGCCGGAAGTATGGGTCAGCAGGTGGTGAATGGTGATGATCTCGCCCTGCGGACTGGGATAATCCGGGATATAGGTGTTGATTGTGGAGTCCAGCGACATTTTTCCTTCGGCCACTTGCTGCATGACCAACATGGAGGTAAACTGCTTTGCATTGGAGGCAATGCGGTACTTCATGTCAGGACCGTTGGGAATGTGGTGTTCCATGTTGGCATAGCCGTAGCCTTTTGTAAAGAGAACTTCTCCGTTTTGGGCAACCAGTACAGTGCCGTTGAAGTTATTGTGCTGATGAAAAAGTTCCATCACGCTGTCGAGACGTGTGGTGAGGTTGCTTTGGATGGCAGGGGCTGATTTGTAGCTATTTGTGGCAGTTAAGGTGGTTTTTGTGGATGCTGTTTCATGGCTCACTATGCCGTTGATCGTGCTATTTTGACCGTTGGGAATGCCTGCCATCCCGAAAAAAGTGCTGAAGTTCAGCACGTATAACAGGGTGAAAATGGTAAAATATTTCATGATTTGGGGTTGGTTTTGGTATACGTTAACTGGTTTTCAAATATGCAAGTTTTTTCCGAAAAAGTCACCGACAAATGAGAATTACATATATTTGCCTAGTTTGTCTGATGAATCCGACCATCCAAAAATAATCAACATGAAGATCTTTTATCCTTTCAAAGTGATGATTGCCCTGGTGATTATGGGCCTGACTACCAATATTTTTGCCCAGCCCGCAGCAGAGCGTATTGTGCCGTTGCGTCAGGATACTTATCGTATTGCGGTGCTTTCTTTTGTGCATGAAACCTGTACCTATTGCCCCAGCCCGGCAGGCCTGGATGACTGGCTGGCTACCGGACCTGCGACCAGTGAAATTCTTGGGGGTGGCAGTGGAAGGGCTTATATTGATGGGTTTGAAGAACGTATGGTTGCCTATGGCGGGGTGGAACTTATTGGCATTACTTCCCCGGCAGGGATGCCTGTTGGCGGTACCGGACGCAGCTGGAATTCCATGGAGGTATGGGAATATTATACGGAGAAAATGGTTGAAGATCTTGTCAATAAAGGACCCTTTGATGGCATTCATTTGGCTGTGCACGGGTCAATGGCAGTACACGGCATTGCCCGGCCGGAAGCAGAGCTGGCCCGTATGGTCCGGGAAATTCTCGGCCCGGATGCCGTTATTACAGCATCGCTTGACCTGCATGCCTGTGTGGATGCGGAGCTGGTGGCAGATGATGCTGCCGATGCGGTATTTGCCACCAAACGTTTTCCTCACTATGATGCCGCCCTGATGGGCGAACGGGCCGCCGATGTTATGATCAGGGCGCTGCAGGGCACATACCGCCCGGTAGTGGCCACCCGCAAGCCCGGCGTGATCACCCCGAGTTTTTTCCAGGGGACCATCCGTTACCCCGCACGTGAAATCATGGAACGTGCGCGTCGTTGGGAAAATCGCGAAAAAGATGTTTATGTCTCTGTGAATTTTGGTTTTGCTTACGCAGATGTGCCGAATAACGGGGCATCCATATATGTGGTGACCAATGATGACCAGGAACTGGCGGATCGCATCGCCGATGACATGAATGAATTCTTCTGGGCACACCGTGAGGATTTTGTATTCAAGGATATTTATGATGTGGAAGGCGGTGTAACCCGGGCCATCGAGGCGGTGGAGAATTCCGAAACTCCCGTGGTGATTGCCGATGGTTGTGACCGTACCGGGGGCGCCACCTGGATCACCAACGAATTGATCCGCCAGGGAGCCTCCAATTTCGCCATCGGGACACTGGCCGACGGGGATCTTTTCCAGAAGGCCCATAACAATGGATGGAGGGCAGGAGATCAGACCGGCCCTATCCAGGTGGCAGGGACTACCGATATGTTTGCAGGTGATCCGGTGCAGCTTGACAATGCCACGGTGGAAATGCTCGATGATCGCTACCTGGTATTGTTGTTCGGCGACAATAACCGGATTGTGGTGACACCTGCACTGATGCAGGTGACGACCCCTGACTGGCATGCCCGTGCAGGAATTGATTTTGATGAACTGGATATTGTGGTGCATAAAACCCGGGTTCATTTTTTTCGCGGCTACTATGAAACAGGTATTGCCGGAGAACAGTACCCCGGCACCATAGTCAAAATAGAGGTGCCCGGATGGGGCCCGGCCGACATCACGAAAATCAACTACGTAAACGGTGGGCAGTATCTCTACCCCCTTGATATGGACAGAGAGATGGGCGGTGTATGGGACAGGCCTTACATTGATGATGAGGACATGATCTACCAGACGGGGGAAGGAAAACTTTAAAAGTCGGGTGCTGCGCACCCTAAGGTTGTTGGTTTCCATGGGCTATGTGCCTTTGATTGTTTGGATCCTGCAGGGGGTTTGGTAAATGGCCTGGCAAGTTGTTAGTTTGCGCTGCTGGTTTTTGGATCCCGAAGGGATCCCCCCTTAATAGCACGTATAAATTGCAATTATCATGAAAAACATCTTCCATTTTTTAGCATTCGCAATGGTTTTTTTGATTTCCCCGGCCGGGATTCAGGCGCAGGAGATATCCGGCCGGGCCAGGGCGGCGGAAATCGGCGTAGATGTGGGGTTGATGACCCCGGGCCGTTTGAATATGATTACCGATGTGCCTGGGGTGAAAGTAGGGCACACCACCCGTATCGAAGGTGATCACATCCGTACCGGCGTTACGGCCATTTTACCGCACGATGGCAATCTGTTCCGTGAAAAAGTGCCTGGTGCCATCTATTGTTTCAACAGTTTCGGGAAAATGGCGGGGTCGTTGCAGGTGAAAGAATTGGGAAACATTGAATCTCCCATTGTGCTGACCAATACCCTGAATGTAGGAACTGGTTTAGAGGCTACCGTTGCCTGGATGCTGCAGCAACCGGGGAATGAAAATGTACGTTCGGTCAATGCCCTGGTGGGAGAGACCAACGATGGTTACCTGAACGACATTCGCGGCCAGCATGTGACCCGTGAGGATGTATTTGCAGCCATTGAAAACGCTGCCGATGGCCGGGTTGCTGAAGGCAGTGTGGGAGCCGGAACGGGCACCACCAGCCTGGGGTGGAAGGCCGGAATCGGAACGGCATCCCGGATCACGGCATCCATTGGGGGTGAGACTTACACGGTAGGTGTTCTGGTGCAGGCCAATTTCGGGCGTATGTTGTATATTAACGGGGTTCCCTTTACCCGTGAATATCAGGAGGAGCGGATCGGGCAGGAAGAAGACGGGTCGGCCATGATTGTGATTGCCACTGATGCACCCCTGTCACAGCGAAACCTGGAGCGGATGGCAAAGAGGTCATTTATTGGTATGGGACGGACCACCAATTATATGTCGAATGGTTCGGGCGATTTTGCCATTGCATTTTCAACGGCTTATAAGATTCCCTATGTAACGGGGGGTAAGTTGGTGGGAATTCCTGCACTGATCGGAAATAATGACATGAATACCTTGTTTCAGGCCGTGGAAGAGGCCACACAGGAAGCCATTTACAATGCCCTGTTTATGGCGGAAGACATGACCGGAAATCACGGGAACGAGGCCAAAGCCATTCCGCTGGATAAGGTGGTGGAGATGATGGAGGAGTACAATATGCTCAATCTGAATGAACGGTTGAGGTGGAGACCATGATTGGTCGGGGCGGGCGCCCCTCCGGTTAGTCGGGTGCTTCGCACCCGTCGGTTGATGGTTCGCATGGGCGATGGGTCGGGAAAGATGCTATGGTTGGGGAAACGG
>CAYXEH010000025.1:0-1540 GCA_964463915.1 uncultured Bacteroidales bacterium
TTGGGCTATATAAGTACACCTAAACTGATTTAATACATGTTTCAGTTTCATGATTGCATGGCAACAGCTGTAAATCTTTTGAGAACCATACACCGGAGGATGTAACTTGCCGGGCAAGCGTGTTTACAATTGCCTTGCATAGTCGTTCATCAGGTTGATGTATTTTTTGACATCTTCCAGTTTATCCTTAACCTCAGGATGTTCCTTCATGCTGAGGAGTGTAACTTTAGCCCTTATGTTGGCCCGGTAGCATTTGTAGAATTTGAATAAAGAATTCGTCAGTTCATGGTGCTTCATCCCAAATGCCTCCATGTAGCTCTTAATAAAAAAGGCGCTTAAATCTCTTCTTCCAAAAAAGTCAAGGTCCACACAAAGAAAAGCGATCTCATTCAACACATCAATGTAGCGAAATTCTTCATTGAACTCAATGCAATCAAAAATGACCGGATCTTCGTATAAAAATATATTGGTGGCGTTCAAATCGCCATGGCAATCGCGCCGGAATCCCTCGTTGGTTCTCCGGTTAAAAAGGTCCCGGTATTGGTTGATGTATTCATTGGATTTGTCAATGCAGTTAAAAATAATGTTCTTATATTCATCGGGGAGGGGTTGTTTTTCAGGATCCTTATTCACCACATTTGCAATATCTGCAAAATCATCTGCCATCCGTGCGGTATCAAAGGCTTCTTTTATAATGCGGGTATTTTTGTGGAAGTGCGCAATTTTTTTCGCCAGTTTCCCAATTTGCCAATCATCTACTTTGTTCTCTTTCAGTAATTTATGCATCTCCTTTTCATTGTCCATTCTTTTCATCTGAACAACATAATCGATAATATCCGAATTACTGACTGCCTTTTTTGCAACCAATGATTTATTTACAGGGATAACCCCGATGTACATATCTGGTGCCAGGCGCTTGTTAAGTTTTATTTCCTGAAGACCATAAAATTTACGTTTCTCAACCGTTGAAAAATCTAGAAAAGACAATTTAACCGGTCGTTTTATTTTAAACGCATAATGATCGGTTAATATAATCCAGGAAATATGGGTTTCGAAAAATGCACCTTTCTCACAACTATCCGGGAAAAGGCATTCATTTTTCATTTTAAGGACCTGCTCTTTGTTCATTGATATAATGTTTTAGTTGTTGGATCAGTTCTTCCACATTGTTATTATCAGTCCACAATACCAAATGAGGCTCTTCCAGTTGCTCGAAAGTTTGCTTTATTCGCCTGTATACGTTATAATCTGCCTCACTGTGGTCACGCCCTGCACGCAACCTTTGCCTTACTGTGTCCTCTGCAGCCCGCATTTCGACAAAAAATACTTCCCGGGTATGCTTGCTGGCTTCCTGTCTGAACTGATCCCGGTGTTTTTTCTTTTGAAAAGTACCGTCAACAATCACATTTTCCTTGTTTTCTGCATGCCGGATCATCTCTTTTCTTAAATAAGCATATACCAGTTCTTTTGACTGCGTATCGTACTGACCTTGTTTGTTTATTTTTTCTCTGACAATGTCAGTATTGAGATGAACAGCGCC
>CAYXEH010000025.1:1640-37682 GCA_964463915.1 uncultured Bacteroidales bacterium
ATGTCATCCCTGCCCATCCAGCCTCTTCGGGCTTGTGCCACACCATATTTGATATAATCAAAATTGCGGGTGGAATGTGCATCAGTTGATATTGCCAGTTTAATTCCTGCTTCACGTGCTTTTCTTATATATTTATCATTCAGGTCGATACGATCGGGATTGCTGTTGATTTCCAGAAAGCACCCCTTGTCAGCGGCTGCTTTCATTACTTCATCTATGTCGACATCGTATCCTTTTCTTTTGTTGATCATGCGGCCTGTTGGATGTGCAAGAATATTGAAGAATGGATTCTCCATGGCCTTGAGAATTCGCCGGGTCTGCTTCTTTTCGGATAAATTTAAATTGTAATGAATGGCCCCGATTACAAGATCCAGCTCTTTTAAAATTTCATCGGGCAGATCCAGTGTCCCATCCTCGAGGATATCCACTTCAATCCCTTTGATGATTTTCAGTTTTTTTAATTTCTTTTGCAAGTCATCAATTTCCTGGATTTGTTTTTCTATGCCTTTCTTATCCAGCCCTCCTGCCATGGCTACTTTTTTTGAGTGCTCGGTCACCGCAAAATAATCATATCCTTTTTCCACGGCGGCTTCTGCCATTTCTTTTAATGTATTTTTTCCATCTGTAACCTTGGTATGTGTATGCAGGTCACCTCTTATGTCTTTTAACTCCAACAGCTCAGGAAGCTTATCATTTTTTGCTGCTTCAATTTCACCCTGATTTTCTCTTAGTTCAGGTTCCACATATTGCAGACCAAGTTTTTCATACATCTCCTTTTCGGTTTTCCCTGCAATTTTTTTCTTTCCCTTGTAGAGCCCATATTCATTGAGTATGAGATCATCTTCCTTGGCCATTGTTCTTAATGCAACCGTATGCGTTTTAGAACCTGTGAAATACAGTTTAGCTGCGCCAACAGCATCTTTCTCAACAATACGAATATCTACCTGGAGATTTGAGCGCAATTTTACCGAAGACAAGGTTTTCCCATGGGCAAGCACGTCCCGGACCTCATCATAATCAATAAAATGCTGCATCGCCTTTGCCGGATCTTTGCTTGTGCATAATATATCAATATCGCCCACAGTTTCTTTCATCCGGCGATAACTCCCTGCAATGGTTAAGTGATCCGTTTTTTCTTCAAGATATTCAATCATCGGCTGAATTATCTCACTGGCTTCATGAAGCTTAAATCTTCGGGATCCGCCTTTATCTGAAAACTGCGCGATCTCTTTGAGAATGTTCTGGGTGGTTTTCCTGCCAAATCCTTCCAGTTTTTCAATTTCTCCCTTTTTGGCAGCTTTCTTCAAATCCTGAACGGACTCAATGTTTAGTTCGTCATAGAGGATCTTTGTCCGTTGAGGTCCCATCTGTTCAAGCTTCATGATATCTCTGAGTGATTCGGGAAGTTGTTTCTTTAGTTCTTCAAGTTGTTTTAACTGGCCGTTTCGGGCAATCTCAATGATTTTCTCAGCCATACTTTCACCAATGCCGGGAAGAGATTGGATGTCCTTCTCATCTTCGGCCATTTTTGAAATACTTTCGCCCAGGCCGGATATGGTGCGGGCTGCATTGCGATAGGAGTTAATGCGATACTCATTCTCTCCTTTTATCTCTAAATAATCAGCAACTTCATTCAGTATGTCAGCGATTTCTTTATTATGTACAGTCATTGTATTTCGTTTAAAAAACCCTATACTTTTTATCATCCGGCTTTTCCCATAACCAATGAAAATTTCAGGCCATAAAGCATCCATGACCATTTTTCTTCTTTCTAGTTTTTAGCCAAAATCAGCTGTTTGCCCTTGTGGTAAATGAAATCCTGTCTGCTTTTTATCCTGGGACTCCCACACCTTTATTATAATACCTGCCGGTAAAATTCATATTTGTAGATAATTTTCACATTGATAATTATAATATGTGGCAGTCAATCCCCAATCTGGTTGTTAACAGGAATTATTTGGTGAGCCGGAAGGAGCCCGGGAGGAGGGCATGCGGTTCGTTCTGTCGGGGAGTGTAGGGTTTTACCACGGCAGATGTGTTACAGCCTGCCAGGGTACCAGGGGTTCAGTTTTGCAGGGGATTTGCGCACATTCGATTAATCCCTGTTAAAGGCCCATATCGCAATTCCGGCAACAGTTATTATGCTTCCCAAAAAAATAGCAGCATTAAGATTCCTTTGTGCTTTCCTGGCTTTTTTGAGTTTCTCAGAAAACAACCCCTTGTCCTCAACAAAGCTCTCAAGTCTTTTTACTCTTGCGTCAAGTTCTTCTTTGATATCCATGGCTTTGATAATTTAAAGGTTACATAGATATTCAACATTTATGATCGGGAATTGTTCGCAAAAGCGACTATTTGATGTTCATGATCAGGGTATCAGATCGGTGTCCCCGTTTATGTTTTTGCAGAAAGCCGCAATTACACTGATTGCACTTTGGATATCCTTCAGGGAAATAATCTCATTGGGGCTGTGCATATACCTCAGGGGGATGCTTACAAGGCCTGTGGCCACCCCCCCTCTTGAGAGCTGAAGGGCATTGGCCTCGGTTCCGGTATTGCGCGGTGAGGCTTCAATCTGGTAGTTGATTCCGGCTTTTTTGGCTGTGTTTTTTAATATGGTGAGTACCCTGCTGTTGATGTTTGCCCCCACATGAAATACGCAACCCTCGCCCAGTTTGATATCGCCGTGCCTGTTCTTGTCGATCGACGGATAATCGGTTGCGTGGGTAACATCCACTGCAATGCCGATATCCGGTTTGATATTATAGGCACTGGTTACGGCTCCCCTTAGCCCCACTTCTTCCTGGACGGAGGAAACCACATAGATGTCCGGGAGGTCTTTCACGCCATCCAACTCCCTGAGGACCGATGACAACACAAACACCCCCACCCTGTCGTCATGTGCCTTCGAGGCAACCAGCCCACCGGGTAACTCCGAGAAGGAGGGGCTGAAGGTAATGTGATCGCCTACCGAAACCATTTTTTTGGCTTCATCGGCAGAGCCGGCACCGATATCTATCCAGAGGTCATCAAGTTTCACGGCCTTGTTTCGCTCATCCTGGTTCATCAGGTGAATTGGTTTTTTCCCGATAATGCCGTCAAATGCCCCGGATTCGCTATATACCCGTACAGCAAGCCCCGGCAATAATGCCGGGTCAACCCCCCCGATACTGTCGAACCTGATACAGCCATGGTCATCGATATGCCTGACCATAAAACCGATTTCGTCGATATGGGCGGTGAGCATGATCTTCCTGTCAAGGGTCCCCCTTTTGTATGCCACGACATTTCCGTGAACATCTGTCTTTACCTCATCACAATAATCAGAGGCAAAGGACCGGAAAAGCTTTTGCACTTCCTGTTCAAAACCCGAAGGACCCGGGCTGTCAAGCAGTTGTTTCAAAAAAGCGAAATCATTCATTTGCATATAGATAATTTTAGGCTCATAATACATTGTTTAGCCGATGGGAGCTAAGGTACCGTTTCCCACTCAGCGAGGACAAAATTAAGTATTACCGCTTAAATTATAAGGATGAAATAACGCGTTCAAGTTTTGCTTTGATATCCCCGGCAATTTCGGCAATTTTTTTGTTTTCAACAGCCATCATTGAGGCCACCGGGTCAATTGCTGCCACTTCCACCTCGTTCTCGCCAATTTCCTGTACGATTACATTGCAGGGAAGCATGGTGCCGATCTTGTCATCCTGTTGCAGTGCTTTATGAGCATTAGGCGGGTTGCATGCACCCAGAATTTTGTATTTCCTGAAATCAACATCCAGTTTGTTTTTTAAAGCCTGCTGAATGTCAATTTCGGACAATACACCAAATCCTTCATTTTTCAATGCTTCTGTTACCAGGTCTATGGCTTTGTCAAATTCTGCTGTAATTGTTTTATTAATATAATATTTCATGGGTGTAAATTTTTAATGATTGAATTATTTCCTTTTTGTACTGGTAGCGTAAACAACCAGAACCCTTTATTGTTTAAAAAAATGGTGTGGACTTCCCCTGATTATAAGGATACTGAGATAACCAGGGGTATGCTGCATAACAAAAATAAAACGGATAGATCGTCATATTAAAAAATTTTTTACTTTTGTTCGGCTTATAACGAACAGTCAGGGTGTTTAACAGATAGTCATGTTGAAAAAAGAAATATTGACAGAGGAACAAAAAAAAGCAGCCCGTTATGCAAAAGCAATGGGGCATCCGGTTCGTTTGTATGTGCTTGACTTATTGTCTAAACAAAAATGTTGTTACAGTGGGGATTTAACTGAAGAATTACCCATAGCAAAATCCACTTTCTCCCAACATCTGAAAGAACTTAAAGAAGCAGGGCTGATACAGGGTAAGATTGAAGCTCCACGGATCAAATATTGCATTAACCAGGAGAATTGGGAAGAAGCCAGGAAATTATTCAGGAAATTCTTGAACATCTGATATTTTTTTGCGACATTTGTTCGTTGTTTTGCGAATGACGATTCATTAAGTGGGAACAATTAACCAGAAAGAATTTAAATTTACTATGATGGAAATTAAAGTTCTGGGTACAGGCTGCCTGAAATGTAAGACACTGGAAAAAGCCATACGTGATGCGGTTACAGAGTTAAATATTGATGCCAATGTAACCAAAGAAGAGGATATCGTTAAAATTATGGGTTACGGAATAATGCAAACCCCCGGACTGGTAATAAATGAAAAAGTTATGGTTTCCGGTCGTGTCCCTTCAATGAATGAAATCAAACAATTAATCACTCAAAATGATTAAAGAGATGAAAACAATGAGAGTTCTTTTACTTTTGGTAATGGCATTGAGCATGAATATTTCCTGTTCTGCCCAAACAGCCAAAAATGAAGAATCTTCCCAGGTTTCAAGGGAAGATAAAGTTGAAGTATATTATTTTCACCATACCCGCCGTTGTGCAACTTGCAATGCGGTTGAAAGTGTATCAAAAGAGGCTGTTACAGAACTTTATGGTGATAAAGTAGGCTTTGCTGGTTATAACCTTGATGAAGAAACCGGCAAGGAAAAAAGTGAAGAATTGGAAGTATCGGGTCAATCGCTCCTGATTGTATCGGGTGACACTAAGATAAACATCACCAATGAGGGATTTCTGCATGCCCGAAGCAATCCTGAAAAGTTAAAAGCGATTATTCAGGAAAAAGTGGAGCTGCTGCGGTAGTATGGAAGAATTCCTGAGCAATTTATTGGGGAATAGTTCATTGCCTTTTGTTTCTGCATTCCTACTCGGGCTTATGACGGCCATCAGTCCATGTCCTCTTGCAACAAACATTACGGCCATTGGGTTTATCAGCAAAGATGTTGAAGATAAGAAAAGGGTATTCAAGAACGGCCTTATCTACACGGCAGGCCGGGCTATCGCTTACACGCTTCTGGCAGTGATCATTTTTCTGGGTGTTGACCAGTTTGAGATCTCAGGATTGTTTCAGCAATATGGAGAAAAAGTAATCGGCCCCCTGTTAATTGTCATTGGGTTACTCATGTTGGATGTATTAAAAATAAGGTTACCCGGTGTTGGAAATCTGACCAGGAAGTTTCAGGAAAAATCAAAGCATACATATTGGGATGTATTAATATTAGGTGTATTGTTTGCCCTTGCTTTCTGCCCTTATAGCGGTGTATTGTATTTTGGTATGCTCATACCAATGACAGTCAGCAGTGCATCGGGCTTATACCTCCCCGTTGTGTTTGCCATTGCTACCGGGATCCCTGTAATTATTTTTGCATGGTTGCTTGCGTATACTGTATCAGGCGTAGGAAAACTTTACCAACAGTTGAAAACTTTTGAAGTCTGGTTCCGAAGGGTTATATCAATCGTATTTATCGGAGTAGGGCTATATTATGTATTCATCATTTACTTCTAAAAAACAGCTAATCGCTTCGTTTTAGAACGAAAGGACGATGTAGTGTGTGAATACATTAATGAATCAACATTTCTATGAATCTGAATATTCGTCGGTTAACAAATTAGCATATTAATAATATGGAATGGAAAAGAGAAATTAAAATTCTGACGTGGATAGTTGTCGTGTTTGTTTTCGCATTCTTTATGCCGTTGGAAACTGCCCGGTTTAAGGAAGCCATTATGGCAACTTTGGACTTAACGAAATGGTATGCACAGGAACATGTCATTCTTTGTCTGCTCCCTGCCTTTTTTATTGCCGGGGTAATTGCAGTTTTTGTCAGCCAGGGGGCTGTGATGAAATATTTTGGTGCCAAAGCAAAGAAGTGGGTGGCCTATACAGTGGCATCGGTCTCGGGTACCATACTGGCCGTTTGCAGCTGCACCATTTTGCCCTTATTTTCAAGCATTCATAAACGGGGGGCCGGATTAGGCCCTGCGGTTGCTTTCCTGTATTCGGGCCCGGCAATTAATATTTTGGCTATCATACTTACAGCCCGCATACTGGGTTTTGAAATGGGTCTGGCCAGAATTATCGGCGCAGTGGTTTTTGCTGTAGTTATTGGCTCAGCCATGTCACTGATTTATCGAAAAGAAGAAAAAGCCAAGCGGGAGGAACAGATTAACTTTCCCGATATACCCGAAAAGCGCCCTATGTGGCAAACTGCCTTTCATTTTTTTACACTGGTTGCAATTTTAGTTTTTGCCAACTGGGGAAAACCCGGTGAAGGTGTTACAGATGGGGCCTGGTATTGGATTTGGTCAAATAAATGGTTGATTACCGCCGCATTTGGCGTTTTACTTATTTATTCCCTGATTTTTATCCTTAAAATTAAGTGGCAACATGTGCTATTGGCCGCCGCAGCTACTACTGTTTCGGCATTGATGAGTTCTTCTCCCTTAATCCCTATGGTTGTGGGTATTGCCGCGTTAAGCATTATTACTTTATCGGACAAAAGAGACCCCGATAACAAAGAATGGACATTATCTGCGTGGGGATTTACCAAACAAATTTTACCCCTGTTGGCTATTGGTGTCGTGATTGCAGGTTTTCTACTCGGGTCAACACACGATGATACAGCAATGGCTGGTATAATACCGAATGATTGGATCGCCATTCTGGTTGGGGGGAATTCTTTATTCTCGAATTTCTTTGCCTCCATCATTGGGGCATTCATGTACTTTGCCACTCTTACCGAAGTGCCCATTCTTCAGGGGTTAATTGCGGCCGGAATGGGTAAAGGACCCGCGTTGGCTTTATTGCTCGCCGGACCCTCTTTATCGTTACCAAATATGTTGGTAATCCGGGGGGTCATGGGAACGCAGAAAACGCTGGTTTATGTTATCCTTGTGGTAACCATGGCCACAATCTCCGGATTAATATTTGGTGCAATGTAGAAAGCAATTTTAGCTGCCATAACCAGATCAGACATGTTCATGTGAAATAGCAAGTTATCTGTTTTATCGTGCTGTGGTGTATCCGGCCTGGCCTAGCTTGTTCAGGGCAACAAAATGTTCACAGAAAAGGGCTCAATAGATCATTTAATTGAATTGAACTTATCAATTTCTTTTTCCAGGAAATAGCTGATCATCGTTCTGATGGCTACGATACTGGCCAGAATGGCGATCTCTTCAAAAGTGGGGTGTATGACAGTCAGAATGATGTCTGCGGCTATCAGAAATTCCAGTGCCAACAGAAGGTAGGATGCAAACAGGTGGCGCACCGACTCCCGCTCGCGATATATTGATTTATGTGTCAACCTGCTTAACTCCAGTTTCAGTAACCTGTAAACGGTCAATACAACCCCCCATAGTATAATTGCTACACCAATGCTGCCGGTAACAATATACAGATACTCAAAAATAGTTTTCAGATAGACTTCCATTATGAGATGTAATTTTAAAAAACTGGTTTTTCAAATTAATCATTTTTTCATCATTAAATTAGCCATACAGTCCTTTTTTAAGTAAAATGCCATCATATTTTGCTTCTCAGTGCGCTGCTTCGGTTGTCCGGGCTGTTATTGCCTAAAAGTGATTGTCACCATCTTTTTCTATTTTCTCATTTTCGACCTGGAAAGTAGTATGATTGATTCCAAACTTTTGGTCCAGTTCGTTTTGTAACCGGGCGATAAAATTGTCATCAACTCCATCGGGCATTATCAGGTGAGCTGTCAATGCAACTTTAGTTGTACTCATTGCCCAGACATGAAGATCGTGAACGTTTTCCACTCCTTTCTGTGACAACAGAAAATCCCTGACCTTCTCAAGGTCGATATGTTTGGGTACAGCATCAAGTGCCAGATTGACCGAATCGGTAAATAAACGCCAGGCTCCCCAAATGATAACAGCAATGATAAGGAAACTTGTAACCGGATCAATCCACTGTTTGCCGGTAAGGCTGATCAGTAAACCGGCCACCACAACCCCCAGCGACACCCCGGCATCAGCTGTCATGTGAAGAAACGCGCCCTTTATGTTCAGGTCATCTTTCTGGCCTTTCATAAATAGTAAAGCAGTAAGGGTGTTGATCACTACGCCAATGGCAGCCACGATCATTATCTGACTGCCTGCCACAGGCTCGGGGTTTTTAAATTTACCAATGGCATCCCAGGCAATTACGGCCACCGCACCAAACAACAAAAGGGAATTCAAAATCGAAACAAGGATGGTTGTTTTTCTAAGTCCGTAGGTATATTTGCCGCTGGGTTTGATGGTTGCAAGCCACATGGCTGTCCATGCAAAAACAAGCCCAAGCACGTCGCTGGCATTGTGCCCTGCGTCTGCAAGCAGTGCAGATGAATTGGCAATTAATCCGTAAATTACTTCAACGGCAATAAAAATTACATTTAAACCAATACCGAGGGCAAAAGCTTTTCCGTAATTTCTATCTAACCCCTTTAGGTGCCCGTTTGAATGTGCCATAGTTTCAGGAGCTTTTCGCTTTGGGTCTTTCGCTCCGAGCTTTTGGTGCCCGTTTGAATGTGCCATAGTTTCATGGTATTCATTTTTCTTATTTCAGGATCAATATTGCCTTCTGCCGTACGCAAAAGACAATGACTCAATTTTCAGTGGTTTTTGAATATAATCCCGGTTAATAAAAAGATTGCTCAAGTTCCTGTTTTTATCTTTGATTTATCGTCATCACAATTTACTACTTTTTTGTAGCTTTACCTGCTGATTGACTTGCCGGAAAATTCAATAACTGGTTTTTTAGTCAGATACGACTGATTAATAAAAAAGCATTACAGATTCACAATGGAAAACATTGCACAGAAGATAGATACAGACACTGTAAAGAAAGAACTTGATAAATGTAGGTTTGTCAGGACTACCAATTTTGAAAACAACGAAATATATATTTTTGATGCGCATCAGTGTCCTGACCTTATGAAGGAGGTGGGCAGACTGAGAGAAATATCTTTTCGGAATTCCGGGGGCGGTTCCGGAAAAGCCCTTGATATTGATGAATATGATTTGATGGACAACCCCTATCGGCAAATTATTGTATGGAATCCCAGGGAGGATGAAATAGTGGGTGGCTACAGATATTTTAAACTCAAAGATGCTGAAAAGAGGACTGATGGCCGGTACAGGATCTTTACCGTCAGGAAGTTTAAACCCTCTGATAAATTTGTAAGGGAGTACATGCCATATACGATAGAACTGGGGAAGTCGTTTATTCAACCCAAATATCAACCTGCAGCAAATCCCCGTAAAGGGATCTTTTCTTTGGATACGCTTTGGGATGGTCTCGGAGCGCTGATTGTTGACAATCCGGATGTCAAATATTTTTATGGCAGTGTTTCATTGTATCTGCATTATGATCGAAAAGCAAGAGACCTTCTGCTCTGGTTTTTACACAAATACTTTGATGACAGAGAAAACCTTGTAGAGGCTCATAACCCCCAGTTAATGGCCTCCAACCAGGAGCACCCTGATTCTTTTTTTGCAGGAAAAGATTTCAATGAAGATTTCAGCAAACTCAATAAAGCCATCCGCGCCAGGGGAGAGAGCATTCCCCCGCTCATAAAAGCCTACATGAGCCTTTCCTCTACCATGAAAACTTTTGGGATAGCCCGTAGCCCGGATTTTACTGATAAGGTGGAGGGAATTGGTATTTTGCTGACCATTGATGATATTTATCCTTCGAAAAAACAACGGCATGTGGAGACCTATCTGAAACAAAAAGAAAAACAGGCCTCCTGGTGATCTCTCTCAAATGATCCTATGGTTTCAAAAACAGGTTTTTATCGCAAGCTTTTTATTTACCTGAAAGATAACTGGCTTACCTGGTTTTTTTATGTTTCCATTGTCGCTCTTTTTGTCACGCTCTACAGAAGAGACTATATTGCCCTTCCCGGGAATATTGACTATACCTGCCTCTCTTTTTCGCTTTTTTTATTGTTCGCGGGCTTTCTATTGCAGGCGCTCTCCTATAAATACGTGCTGCAAGCTTATGGCTATCCCATAAAAAGCAGGGATTCGGTTATTGCTTTCGGACTTTCCGTATTGTCAAAGTATATTCCGGGAAAGTTCTGGGTGCATCTGGGACGGGGCGGATATATCAGAAAAAAGTATGATTACCCTTTCGGGGAGTTGGTTTACATATCTCTGTATTCTCAGTTTATGGGCATGTGGAATGTGGTATTTTTTTGTTCGCTTGGGGTGTTTTTTCTTGATGTGGAATGGTATATCAGGGGGGTCATAATTTTGGCCGGACTTATATTATCGGTCGTTATTTTTACCCGCTATTTCCATATCATATCGGGAAGAATTGTTCAAAAAGCCCTGAAGAAAGAAGTCATTATTCCTGCACTTCCTTTCAAAAAAAACATAAAAGTTTTACCGGTATTTTTTGTCTTTTGGTTGTTGTATGCCCTGGCTTTTTACTTATTGGCCATGAGTATGGACGTGGTATTAAAACCACTGGGAATTATTTACTTTCCCTTGTCCACCGTCCTGGGTATAGCGGCGGTTTTTGCCCCGGGAGGGCTTGGTTTGAGGGAAGCTTCACTGGTGGGACTACTCACGCTGGAAGATGTGGTTGCCGTGACAGCCACCACGCTGGCTGCATTGAGCAGGATATGGTTCCTGGCTGGCGAATTGTTTACACTGGTCCTGGCTCTTATTTTGAAGGCTGCTGAAAGATGGAGCAGCAGGGGCCCGTCTTCCTAGCGGATTGTTGTTCCTTTTCCGGATGTGAAAAGCTCAGCTACCCGCTTTGTTTCCACCCTGGTCTGTTTGATATGCCCATAATTCATCGCAAGATAGATAAATGGGCTATACATATTCCCTGGTAAGCGTTTTAGCACCGAAGGGATGCTGTAAATCTTTTTCCGCGTCTCCGTTTTTCCTGTCTGCAATTCATAACGACTCATGTTTTTGGGTTCAAACACTACCGTGTTATGGTCATAATATCTTCAGTTAGTTGTGGTTAGATGATTTCTTTTTAAGATATTCATATACTTTACGTGCTTCAGCAGTTTTGAAAATTCACCCTCATTGGTAAATAATGAATTCCGGTCAAATAATTGGTGGTGTCGGGCTGTAAAAGCTTTAAGATGATAGTCGCATTTAACAGGAAGCATACAGACGGAACTCTTCTGAACTTTGAATTTCTGAAAAATGAACTGCCTCTCATATTGCTTGACAATGAGGGCCCCGCCGGGATATTTTTGGCAGGGTATAAGTGGCCCACGTGCCGGGCAACAACCTGGACAGAATATCCAAATGATAAAATACTGGTTTATCTCTCATAGCCTTTTATCCTGATTTCAGCATAAATTATTTTTCGGGAATGAGATAATCACTATGCTTGCTTCACTGGTAAGCATACCATTAATAACAGGGAAAAACGAGAACGGTCCTGGTAAACACACATCGATTTATAAGATACAATAATGTTTTACATAAGTTTTTTTTGTATTTTTAATTTCAAGATAAATACTTCAATTACATACATTTAACCCTTGCCCCAAAAACTCTACGCCATGAAAAAATTATTTTCATTTTCAGTCTGGCTCTTATTATGTTCAGCTTTCGTTTTTAGCCAGGAACCGATTGAATATCCTGATGCCATAGCAGAAAGGTCAAATTCTAACCAACGGTATTTAACGAATGATGCTTATGAAAAAGTAAGAACCTTTTATGAGGCAGTGTATGGCAGCCCCGATTATGAAGGGGATTACAACACTACATTCTTTTATGAGGATACCCGATATGAACCACGTGGTATCCATATATATAGAATTATTCCAGGAAGCGAACGCGCAAAAGGAGTGAAAAAGGTCTTTTCTGAATTATATTCACTGGTTCAAAGAAGCAAAATGGGAGAGAAAGAAATTCTCACTGAGGCCAGGTATGATGAAATATTGAACAGATATAAACATCTTCAGGATTATTTCTATCCTTATCAGGAAAATGAATCAGACAAACACATCAGTGAGGATGAGGCCATTTACCAAAAGTACTATAAAAACACCGGACATGGAGCTGCAGATCCGGAGAATAAAGAAGAAATCATGGAACGTGCTCAACAGCTTATAATGGCCGGAAGAGTGGAAGAAGGAACTGCTTTATTGGAAAAGCTAAAAAACACAATGACTGGAGATATTGAATACGCTAACAGTCCTAAAGTTGTTGATTCATGGGTTAAATGCCTGGAAGAAATGGACAGTTGCAAATATCAGGTTAGTATCCGAATCGACAGATGAGATAATCTGAAGTAGTCACGGCTCAATCTGAAAGTTGGGGAATGGGTAACCCAAAAAAACCCGACTGTCAGACCAGGTCTTGGCTATTACATTGTATTATAATTGTGGCATCTCTTTCATCCCGTAGCTTTATTGCTGTTACCGACTTCCAGGGTAGAGAACTGGCGAGGTAATGTTACGTGATATGTGAGGGAGAAATATTACAGATACCGTAAGTAGTTAAGATGTTTGGTTTTTTATTTCCCCCCTTTTTATTGTAGCTGTTTCAACCATTTCGGCAACTCGAGGTGATCCTCTGATTTTCCGTATCTTTGTGTTATTCAAAGTGAATCATAGTCAGGATATCATTATGGCCAAAGGCAGGGAATCCAAACCACATATCGGGATCTTCGGGCGGCGCAACAATGGCAAGAGTTCGCTGATCAATGCACTGGCACAGCAGGATATTGCCATTGTGTCGGATGTGCCGGGCACCACCACGGACCCGGTACGTAAGTCGATGGAGATCTTTGGCATTGGCCCGGCGATCCTGGTGGATACCGCCGGGATTGACGACAGTGGTGAGCTGGGACGCAAGAGGGTGGCCCGGTCACTGTCGGCTCTCAAAACCGTGGATCTGGCTATTCTGCTGGTCGCCGGGAATGTATTCGGCCAGGAGGAGGAAAAGATGGTGGAGGCGTTCCGTAAGCAGGAAGTGCCCTTCCTGGTGGTGCACAACAAATCGGATGTGGCTCCCCTGGATCCGTCTTTTGGCGCTGAACTTCAGCACAAATATGGGGTAGAGGTGCTGCCTTTTTGTGCCATTGACCCAAAAAACCTGGAAGATCTCATTGAAGCCATCCGAAAAGCGATGCCCCAAACGGCCTATATGGCTGATTCGCTGCTGGGTGACCTGATTGTTGCGGATGACCTGGTGGTTCTGGTGACCCCGATCGATAACGAGGCGCCGGAGGGCAGGCTGATTCTTCCGCAGGTGCAGGCGATCCGCGACATCATTGACAATGATGCGGTATCGGTGGTGGTGAAAGAAACGGAGCTGGAGAAGCTGTTGCAACGGTTGGAACCCCGGCCAAAGATGGTGATCACCGACAGCCAGATGTTTAAAAAAGTGGATGCCATTGTACCCAAAGACATCCCGCTGACAGGTTTCAGCATCATGCTGGCCCGGCACAAGGGGGACTTTGCTCATTATCTGAATGGGACCCCAAAAATTGATGAACTTAAAGACGGCGACAGGGTTTTATTGCTCGAGTCCTGTACCCATCAGGTAGCCTGCGATGACATCGGGCGGTTCAAGATTCCGAATTGGATGAAACAGCATACGGGAAAAGACCTGGTGTTTGATGTGGTGGCTGGGCTTAATGATTTGCCCCGGCCGGTAACGGATTACGCACTGGTGATCCAGTGCGGAGGCTGCATGATCACCAGGCGGCAGCTGGTAGGGCGGTTGCAACCGGCCACCGGGGCGGGGGTGCCCGTGACCAATTACGGTATGGCCATCGCCTGGCTCCACGGCATCTACCAACGCGCCATCCAACCATTCACAAACCAACCAACAACCATATAACCATGTCCATACAGGATATCCTTACAAAACCCATCTTTACCAAATCTGACCTGGTCACTTTGTTGTCGGCCGGGGAGGAAGAACGTAAGCTCCTGTTTGGCAAAGCGGAGAAGGTGAAGGAGCAATTTGTGGGCAACAAGGTATATTATCGGGGGTTGATCGAGTTTTCCAATCTGTGCGGCAAAAACTGTTACTACTGCGGTATTCGTGCAGGCAATAAAGATACCCACCGGTATGAGGTCACTGAAGGGGAGGTGCTGGAAGCTGCCCGCTATGCCTGGGAGAACCGTTTCGGCAGCCTGGTGATCCAGGCCGGCGAACGAAGCGGGGCCAATTTCGTGAAGCGGATCGAAGACCTGGTCAGGAAGATCAAGCAGATGAGTAACGGGGAACTGGGCATCACCCTATCGTTGGGGGAACAGACCGAAGAGACCTATCGCCGCTGGTTTGAGGCGGGCGCCCACCGTTACCTGCTGCGCATCGAGGTGAGTAACCCTGCCCTCTATCACCAATACCATCCCAAAGATAAGACCCATGATTACCAGGAGCGGCTGAATGCCCTGTACCTGCTTCGAAAGGTGGGTTACCAGGTGGGGTCCGGGGTGATGATCGGCCTGCCTTTCCAGACGATGGAAGATCTGGCCGATGACTTGCTTTTTTTACGTGAGCACGACATCGATATGGTAGGTATGGGACCCTACATCGAGCACGAACATACCCCGTTGTATGCACACAAAGACAAGCTGATGTCCAAATCAGACCGTTTTTATCTCAGCCTGAAGATGGTGGCGGCCCTGCGAATCATGATGAATGACATCAACATTGCAGCCACCACGGCCATGCAGGCGCTTGACCCCATGGGGCGGGAGAAGTCAATCAAGGTGGGGGCCAACATCATCATGCCCAACCTGACCCCGTCGCGCTACCGTGAAGATTACCTGCTGTATGAAGACAAACCCTGTACCGATGAGGATGCCGAAGAGTGCAAGCGTTGCCTGGAAGCACGCATCCACATGGCAGGGGGGAAGATCGGTTATGGCGAATGGGGCGACTCAAAGCATTTTCATAAAAGGAACAAATGAAAGACAAAGAGTTCACTTCCCAGGCACTCAAAGTGAATCTTGCCGAAACACGCAAGGCCAATATTGTTATTCCTGAAAACCATCTCCGCCTGATCGCCATTTCAGAAAATTACTGGGGGATCCGGAAACGTACCAGGGCCTTTTTTGAAGAATTGCACCATCCTTACACGAATTATGGTTTTGTGGCAGAGGAATACCGCAAAATACTGCTGGGCGACCGATGGCTGTATGCGAAGCAAAAAAATTCCACCGGGTTGTTCCTTCAGCTCCTGAATATTGCTTCGGAACTTTTTGGTAAACCTGTTGAAGACAAGGAATGTGATCAGCTTTTCCGCACCTGGCTGGAGTTTTTTGGCCAGTGTGATCCCGATGATAAGGCATCGGCCGGTCCTCTGGTTGATTACCTGCTTGAAAAGCTGGATCTTCTTTTGGAAAAGCGCCCGGATACCCTGGTGAGAAATTCAGACTTACTCAAAAAACATCTGAGGCCACTGGCAGCTGACCCGGAATATGCGCAGAAACTGTTGCCTGTGATAAAACGTGTGGCAGCAGAGAGTCTGAAGGTATGGCGGGAATCCACGCCCACAGAAGAATGGTTTAACAGGCGCAAACATCTTTTCCCGTCTGATTATTCTTCCATGATCGGGGAGATCGGACAGCCGTTCTTTGATTCGCAGCAACAAAAACTTGAGGAAGCCGGCGATTGGGATACACTGTGCAGTGATGTACTATTCTTTAATGAAACGGCCTCTTATTTTAAGGGGTTCATCATCCACTTCGGAGAACATATTGAACGCTTTTATTATATCTTGTTTCTTTTACAGCTCCCGGGTATGGAGATGCATCGTACCCCGCTACTCTGGGAGCTGAACAAGATTTTACGCAACATCCGCCGTGAGGTGAGAACGGAAGAACTGACGGATTTTCTTGATAATATTTTTTCGTTATTCGATGAACTCCGTTCACGCTATATGTCGACTGTGCTGGATTGCATATTGACCCTGGGCAAGGAGGTGATCGATGTGGAAGAAAAACATATAATCAGTTATTTTGAGAATAAACTAATTGCACTGGGGTTTGTGGGACCAGGGAAGGTGTTTATCCAGGACAACTGGCAATTCAGGGTGGATCCGAACCATCTGAAGAATATCAGGATATGGCTGGAGTTGATCATGCACGCTCCTTACACTTTCCGTAAGTTGCTTTCGGCCCTGATTGTGAATCTGAGGCTGGGTGGGATATTTATTTTTGACACTGATCTTTTCCAGCGCGACATCAGCCGCCTGCTTAACAGCAATATTTCACCCATTTATAAGCAGATCAAACAGCTCACACGCATCTTTCCGGTATATTTCAACGAAATTGGGGCTGAAGGAAAGCTTCGGGATGCGACCACTGTGATGGACGAGATATCCGGCCGGCAGGATAAATTGATTCACTTTCTCAGGAAACAGATCCATATCGAAGGCAATAATACACACATCGACCTTTGCCGCAAAATTTTTCTGTTTTGGTACGACGGCCACATTGCACATTTAAAGGACTTGCTTCCCTCAGAGGTTTTATCCGCCATTGATACCCGCAGTCGTTGGTTCATAGGGGTAAACAGGCTGTTAAATGAAATGGGGCGGATTCATCACACCGGACCCGAAGAGATGCTGAAAGCGGATAGCAATACTTTCGAAAACTGGCTTCAGACCACTCCTCATGCGAATCAGGATGACAGGGAGAGGGTCCGGTTGCTGTTCAAGCTCTATGCGCTGTTGCGCGAAAAGTATTCTTTTGAAATCACAGATGTTACAGCACTGCTTGGAGGTTACCGTTTTTTTCGGGAGAGGGAAGTGGAGGAACTCAGGCAAGCCCTTGATCAGAAAAATATCGATAGCAGCCTGCATTTGATTTTTGATTTCATGGAACGCCTCAACGGTGTAATTTTTGATCCCAAATTCAGCCAGGGCTGGGAAAGCATTTATCATAAACGGCATATTGCTTTTGGGATTCCTTCCATGTACGGGCAGTACAGGGAGGATAAGTTTGAGGCACTCGGACTGATATTCCGGCTTGAGCGGCTGGCGGCCACTCTGATGGAAGAAAAAATATATGTCAACCAGGCCGACTATATCACTGCAAGATATCTGAAAGCTTCTTATGAGATTTTGTCATTTTTCCAACGGGGACTTGAACTCGACGGAGTAAGCAGCCAGGCATTGGAAGCGAACCTGCAAATGCTGCGCTACGGGCTGACCAGTGAGAGTTTTACCCTGGGTCAGTTTATCAACCTTTTTCAGTTCATGGCCAAGAACGTGAAGGGGATCATCAATACATATTTTTTCGGGTTTTACGACCAACCCCTTCGAATGATTATTCCCCTGATCTTTGATCCCGCTGGCAACCTTGACGAGGACGAAAAAAAAGAGCTTATTATAAGGCATTCCGAATCCTTTTACCGGGAGATACTTTATGCATCTTTTCTTATACAGCCTCTTGACAATTATATCGGAAGGATGATCAACGTGATGCAGGCAATGGTGGATAATTTCCCTCCCGAGGTGATTAATGATATCATGTCTTACGATGCGGATCTGGTAATAAGTCCGCTGTATTCCGAAACACCTCGCGTTGACAGCCAGATTTTCCTGGGGTCTAAAGCCTATTTTCAGAAAAAGCTGTTACTGGAAGGCTTGCCGGTGCCTCCCGGATTTGTTCTCAGTACCGAGGTGTTCCGTCACAGGAAGGCGATCGCTTCCAACCTCTCGCTACAGCAGGAGGTATATGAAATGGTGCACCGGCAGTTGATGGATCTGGAGAAAATATCCGGTAAAAAATTTGGTGATCCGAAAAATCCGCTGTTGCTCTCCGTTAGATCGGGTACGGCTATTTCAATGCCTGGGGCCATGAACACATTTCTGAATGTGGGAATGAATGACCGCATTGTAAAAGAGTTAAGTATGCAGCCCGGGTTCGGGTGGACTTCATGGGACTGTTATCGGCGGCTATTGCAGAGCTGGGGTATGACCAGGGGGATTTCCCGCGATGCATTCGACCAGGTGATGATCGACTTCAAGAACCGTTACCGGGTAGAACGTAAAGTTGACTTCGGAGCAGATCAGATGAGGGAAATGGCTTTTGCGTACAAAAAAATATTGTCTTCCGAAAATTTGCATTTCGAGGAAGATCTCTGGGAGCAACTCAAGCAGTCGATGGATTCTGTAATTGACTCATGGGGGTCGGAACGGGCAAAAGTGTATCGTAATCACTTGCAGATTGACGATGAATGGGGCACGGCAGTGGTTATTCAGCAAATGGTCCTGGGCAATATTGATGATTATTCAGGCACTGGCGTCGTATTTACCCATAATCCCCTGGTTGAGAAACCGGGAATTTATCTCCATGGCGACTTTACCCTTTGTAGTCAGGGAGAAGATATTGTGGCAGGGCTGGTGCATGCACTGCCTGTTTCAGAAGTCCAGAAGAGTATGACAGGAAGAGAAAACCAGGAATCGCTGCAGGAGATGTTGCCAGATATCTATCACAGGTTGCGTGAAATTGCCAATGAACTGGTGGAGGAAAAAGGATATAATCATCAGGAAATTGAGTTTACTTTTGAGTCACCCGATCCTGAAGATCTCTATATATTGCAGATACGAGACCAGGAGACACATAAGAAAGAACGATTGCAACTCTTTGAAGGTGATTTGCAGTACAAGAAGTTATTGGGACGAGGGATCGGCGGCGGAGGAGGTGCGTTGAACGGCAGGATGGCCATCGATATGGAAGATATCATTCGCCTGCGCAAAGATTTTCCCGGTGAACCTGCAATTTTGTTGCGTCCTGATACAGTTCCTGATGATATTCCCCTTATCTTTGAGTGTGACGGTCTGGTTACGGCAAGAGGCGGAGCTACTTCCCATGCCGCTGTAACGGCTGCCAGGCTTGGCAAAGTGTGTGTGCTGAACTGCCGTTCACTTTCGGTTGACGAGAAGAAAAAAATCTGCTGGTTCAATGGCCTTAGCCTTCGCCCGGGTGACAAGATCTCTGTGGATGGCTTCTCGGGCAATATCTTTAAAGGACATTACAAAACGGAATATACCGAGATCATTCGATAAATATTCATTGTTCAAAAAAACCTGTGCTATGGATAAACGATTGGAAAATAAGCGATTACTGGGAATTAACGGATTAGGCCGTATTGGCAAATTATCTCTCTGGCATCAGCTCCTTTTCCGTCATTTTGACGGGGTAGTTGTCAATATAGGCCGTGAAGCGGGTAATTCCATTGAAGACATTGTCCAGCTACTGGAGAGTGATTCTACTTATGGCAATCTTTCACGGTTCATTTATGGGGCTGCGGCTTCCCACCGCCGTTTTGAGGTGCTTGACGAGGAAAACGGTTTACTGAATTACGATGGGTTTCTGGTGCAGCTGTTGCGTACAGAGCGTAATCCGGCCCTTATCGGATGGAAAAACTACGGAGTGCGTATTGTGGTTGACTGTACGGGCAAATATACAGACCCGACTGTGCCGCCTGATAAGGATGGCGGAAGTTTGCGAGGGCATCTGGAGTCGGGGGCGGATGTGGTATTGCTCAGTGCGCCCTTCAAAATCAGGGACAAGACCAAAAAAATGCCTGACGACAGCTTTATGACGGTTTACGGGGTCAATCACCTGGATATGGATATTCACCGGCACAGGGTGTTGTCATCTGCCAGCTGTACAACCACAGGACTCGCGCATATGCTTTATCCCATACTTCAAAAAGAGGAGACTTCAAATATCCTTACGGCTTCCATGTCGACCGTACATGCCGCCACAAATTCACAGAAAGTATTGGATGCATTGCCTGGTGCAAAAGCCTCCGACTTGCGTAAACAACGCTCTGCGCTGAATAATATCATCGTATCTTCCACAGGTGCAGCCAAAGCACTGGAGGCAATTATGCCGCAAATTGAAGAGATTGGTTTTATGGCCGATGCAGTTCGTATTCCAACCAATACAGTATCGCTTATTATTCTTAATGTGACTTTCAGCTCTGAAATAACAGAAAAAGGAGAGGCGGTGATCAACAAAACCTTTATAGATAATGTTTATAAAGAAGCCGCGGAGGGGCCGCAAAAGGGGATGTTGGTTTTTAGCCAGCGCCAGAATGTGTCGGCCGACATGATCGGATACCCTGCAGCAGTGGTCATCGAGGGCCATGAAACGCATACCCGTACCGGGTTCATCAGTCTTCCGGAGGCCCTTATGACTTCGGTGGGTGTGGCAACAGGGAAAGACCTGAATCTACCGGTTACCCATGCAAAGATATTTGGCTGGTACGACAATGAATATGGCAGCTATGTGAACACGATGGGGAAACTTATTGAGTATGTGGACAACAACCTGCAATAACTCAGATCCGGGGCCCGCATTAGGGTATCCGGAATGGACCATCAACACCTGACAGGATATGCAGCCAGACAAGATAATCAACGCATGGCCTGATGATCAACATCACGCACGACAAATGGATATTTGAAATGAGCATTCACACAAAATGTTTTACAGATGAGGCATACAGATGAAGTGAAAAAACCTGATAACGAAGTACTCCCCATTACCGATGAAGTGAAATGGATAGGGGTGATCGACTACGACATTGTCACTTTTGATGTGGTAATGACCACCGAATACGGTACTACATACAATTCTTATTTTATCAATGCGGAGAAAAAAGCCCTGGTGGAGATATCCAAGGAGAAGTACTGGGATACCTATCTCGAGAAACTTAAAAAGGTAGCTGACCCTTCGGAGATAAAGTACCTCATCCTCAATCATACTGAACCGGATCACAGCGGCAATCTGGCCAATATGCTTGAACTGGCCCCTGAAGCAACCGTGGTGGGTACCCGTTTGGCCATCAATTACCTGAAGGATTTTCTGGGAAGGGATTTCAAACATATGGTTGTGAAAGACGGTGACACGCTGGATCTGGGCAACAAGACCCTGCGTTTTATCGGAGCCGCCAACCTGCACTGGCCCGACAGCATGTACACTTACCTTGAAGAAGACAAATTGCTTTTTACCTGCGACTCATTCGGCTGCCATTATGCGCATCCGGATATGTATGACGACCAGGTGGGCGATTTCAGCGAGGCCTTTAAGTATTATTTTGATGTGATCCTCAAGCCGTTCAGTAAATTCCTGCTGAAGGCCATTGAGAAGATCCGTCCGCTGGAGATCGATGCCGTACTTACCGGCCATGGCCCACTGTTGGTGAATGACTGGAAGAAATGGGTGGACCTGTCGGAAGAATATGCCAGAGAAGCCCTGGCTACGCCGCAGAAAGACCACGTTTTTATTCCTTATGTGTCGGCCTATCACAACACTGGCAGGATGGCGGAGGCCATCAGTGAGGGGATTAAAAGCCAGGGGGATTTCACCGTGGAAGTGAGGGATATTGAGACCATGCCCCTGGGTGACATGGATGCAAAAGTCGCCCGGAGTAACGCCGTTATAGTGGGTTGCCCCACCATCAATCAGAATATCCTCTTGCCCGTTTACAAGCTTTTCGCGGTAATCAGCCCGATCCGCGACAACCGTAAGGTGGGTGGCTCTTTCGGTTCGTTCGGCTGGAGTGGCGAAGGAAAGAAATTAATTAATACAATGCTGGCTAATCTGAAACTGGATCTCCAGGGTGAGGGCGTATTTGTCAAGTTTACCCCGCAGAAAGCTGAGTTGGACCTTTGTTATGAATACGGGCAGCAGATCGGTCAGCAGCTGCAAAAGAAACAATAGGTTTTGATGGAATTTATTTTCAAACATTCGTGGGTTGATAAGAACTTGTCGGCAGACAAGGACCAGGTTGTTCGCCGTAATCTGCTGAATTGCTTGATTCCGACGATTTGCCGGATCTTGCCGGCCCGCAGGTTTTTACATCTGCTGTTGCTGCTGTTGCCGGGAGCCATTCTGCAGGGATGCTCTTCCAGCCTTCAGCTTGCCAATCGCTTTGTGCTGGAAGAAACTGACATCCATGTGTGGCTGGATCCGCCTCCTGCACTCAATAAAGTGTTTCTAACTACCGCTCCCGGCGAAGATCCTGTTCCTGGTGAGGATTCCGCTCCCGGTGAGGAAGTGAACGATACCTTGCCTGATCAGGAAGCAGTTCCGCGCTTCCTGGAAGAAGTGGAGGATTCTCTTTATATTGATTACTTCATGGATGCGCTGCAACACCGCCTGGAGTTGCTGTATGTGAACTGGTACGGGCCGGGGCAGGAGGAGGAGTTCCGCCGGCAGGAAGGTGACAAGTACATTTTTGATGTGGCCCAGCTGGAGTTGGTCGAATATATTGATCATGAAGCTTTTTATGCGGAACATCGCGACGGTTACCACAGAGACAGTGTGGAGATCACGGTGCTTGAAAACAATGTGTGGTTCGAATTCAGGGATGTGAACGGGGAGGACCCGGATGAGCAGGATGAACAGGTACTTTTCAGCTTGCATGCCACCAGTGATTATGTGGACGGTCGTTTTGTGCGTGACCCCGACACGGGAGATATCCGCCTGGATACAGAAACTTTTCCGCTGACACGCAATGATGTGCTGGACCTGGCCTGGTTTGCCGGGGAGCAAAATGCGGATAATGTCTTCAACCACCTGCTGAATCGTTACATTCGGAAGCGCCTCGAATATGATCCGCCTTATTCCCTGTATTACAATATGCAGGAC
This sequence comes from uncultured Bacteroidales bacterium, assembly GCA_964463915.1. Classification (GTDB taxonomy): domain Bacteria; phylum Bacteroidota; class Bacteroidia; order Bacteroidales; family UBA7960; genus PUPG01. The sequence continues at coordinate 24,631 of CAYXEH010000025.1, forward strand.
CACCGTATCATCAGAAGGGAAGACCCGCCTTTTATCCGGTTAGATTAAAGGGTAACGCCCATCGCATCATCATGCCCCGGCGTCACTGAACCTGCGAGCCGGCATTACTTACCGGTCTGATGACACCATGGGGAACAACCGGGCTGTACGCATCACCAGCCTCCGTGCAGATTAACTCCCGCTGTACCGTGTAAAGGGCACGGTATCCTGTGAGGCAAAATCACCATTGATATATTTGAAATAGCCGGCAATGGCGATCATGGCGGCGTTGTCGGTAGTGTATTCAAATGCAGGAATGTATACTTCCCAGTTCCCTTGTTCTGCCTCGCGGGTAAAAGCGGCACGCAGTCCCGAGTTGGCAGATACTCCGCCGGCCATGGCCACATGGCTGATGCCGGTTTCCTTCACCGCTTTTCTCAGTTGTTTCATGAGGATCTCCACAATGGTATACTGGATGGAAGCTGACAGGTCGAAGGTGTTTTTCCGGATGAAATCCGGGTCATTTTTTAACGCATCCCGAAGGAAATACAAAATAGAAGTTTTCAGTCCGCTAAAACTAAAATTCAGCCCCGGTACTTTCGGATGAGGGAAACGGAATTTGTCCGGATCCCCCTCCCGGGCATTCTTGTCGATCAGCGGTCCGCCCGGATAGGGCAGCCCCATGATCTTGGCTGCCTTGTCAAAGGCTTCTCCGGCCGCATCGTCAATGGTGTTGCCGATCACTTCCATGTGGTATGGGCTGTGAACCTTCACGATCTGTGTATGTCCGCCCGAAACCGTCAGACAAAGAAAGGGGAAGGGAGGCGTTTTCTGACGGTCATCCTCGATAAAATGAGCCAGGATATGGGCATGCATATGGTTGACTGTGATCAGCGGAATGCCCATGGCCAGGGCAAAAGACTTGGCAAAAGAGGTGCCCACAAGCAGTGAACCCAACAAACCAGGACCATTGGTGTAAGCGATGGCACTGACCTGGCTTTTTTGTATATTTGCCGTACGGATGGCTTTTTGAATAACCGGAATAATGTTTTGCTGATGTGCCCGCGAGGCCAGTTCAGGAACAACTCCGCCAAAATCTGTATGAACTTGCTGGTTGGCAATAAGATTGGCAAGAATTTTGCGTTCTCTAATCACGGCTGCTGATGTATCGTCGCAGGATGATTCGATCCCCAGAATGTATGTATCCATATTCGCTGTCACAACAAGGAAGTAGCTGTTAAACCATTGGAGGGCAAAGATATCAAAAAAACACGTAAAATAGTTCTGTGGGTATTCGCCGTATTGGTGCTCCTCCCGGCCATTTTCTACGGGCTGCTTCATAGCCCTTACGTTCAGACTTACCTGGTGGGTCATCTGACCAATTATCTTTCCAGGGAACTTGACACTGAAATTCGCGTGGGATCCGTAGATATTTCCCTTTTCCGGACCGTGATCCTGGAAGATGTTTCTGTTATGGACAGGGATGGAGAGTCCTTGTTTGTCATGGACTACCTTAAAGGGGATTTGAACAGGATTTCCGTTCGTCGCAGGCAGCTCAGCCTGAGCCGGCTCGAAATTGATGGTGCATTCGGGACGGTTTATAAAAACGAAGGAGAGGATGATTATAATTATCAGTTCCTTGTGGATTATTTTTCGAATGAACTCCTCAGGGGACCCGGCTGGGATGTCAGCCTGGCAGCCCTGACTTTGCACGATATTACTTTCCGGCACCAGAATCCCAATGCAAGTCCCGTTCCTAATAATGCCTTCGATCCGGCTGATTTTTGCATCGAAGACCTCCATCTCGCAGTAGAAAATATACGCCAATCAGGTGATTTACTGGAGTTCGAGATGGAAAACATGCGCTATCGCGAATCCCGGGGATTTAAAATGGAATACATGTCCGGCCAATTTGCCATCGGGTCAGGCAGTTTTGCAGTTGACCATTTTGCTTTACGTACGCCGGACAGCGAACTGGCCTTTGAACTGGTTCTTGAACATGATGGGTCTGAGAGTTTCAGGGATCTGTTGGCTGGCAAGGGCTTTAATTTGACTATGGAACCTTCAAGGCTCGACATGCGTGACGTAGCCCATTATTTTCCGACCTTTTACGGAGCAGACCAACAGCTATTCCTGAGTGGCGAGATATCCGGAGAGGCAGATTCGCTCACGGGCCGGGATGTTTTAGCGACCTACGGGGATGCTGCCTCGTTCAGGGGCAGTTTTAACATGGATGTTCTTTCGGAATGGCCGCATCTGCAGATGGATGTGCGGGTGGAAGAGTTGAGCGGGATACCCGCTGCCATCAACGAAATAAGCTTTCCCGAAAGCCTGGGGTTTAACCTGCCACAACTTCCCGACTTTTTGGTGCGCGCAGATCAATTTGCTTTTTCCGGATTGGTGATAGGAGATCTTGCCGGGTTTGAAGCCGATGGCACCCTTCAAACCAATGCCGGATCAATTTACGCCGATGTGCTTTTTCAACGCGATGATCCGGAACAACCTTACCGCTATGAAGGAATGGCAGAAGGTGAAGGAGTGCATACTGGGGTGTTGCTTGACAATCAGGAGTTGCCCGGGCCTATGGACTTATATGCCCGTTTCAGTGGATCCGGTCTTTCACTGGAAACGGCTGACCTGGTTTTTGATGGAAAGGTAATCGCCATGGATTTCCGGGATTATACCTACCAGGATATCAGCTTTTCCGGCGACCTGGTCCGGGAAAAGTTAAATACGGCTGTTTCGGTTACTGATCCTTATCTTGAGTTGGATCTTTCCGGAATGGTTGACCTTGCCCAGGCAGTGCCTGAAATGGATTTCCAGGTAGCATTTGACCGTGCCAACCTGACCCGTCTTAATATTTACCAACGCGATAGCCTTTATGAATCTGTGCTGACAGCCGGTCTGGAAGTAGATTCCCGTTTTGGATCATTGGATCTCATGGAAGGCGAAGTGCTGATCAACAATATCCGGTATAGGGAAGAACCCGTTTTCTCGGAGCATTTTCCTCAAAGGGCTGATCCCAGGGTTTACCGCACCGGTGATATTTACCTCAGCAGCGCCATGTGGACGTCAGACAACAGCCATCTGAGAATAAGGTCTGATTTTCTGGATGCAGATATGTACGGAAAGATCCATTTCGAGCATCTGGGCCGGTCTCTTCGCCATTTTACCGATGTGTTTCTTCCTTCGCTTGAGGCTGGAAAGGGGATGGCCGCATTGCCCGATAGCTTGTCAAGTGACCTGAATTTTTCTGTCCGTTTCAATCATACTGAATTATTGTCAGCGTTGTTCTTTCCATGGATGGAGATATCACCCGAGGCCTGGATCACGGGGAGGTATGATGCTTCTGCCCAGACGATGAAGCTGGATGCCCAGGCCGATATGCTTACGTTGGGCGGACGGCATTTTACAGACTGGGAGCTTAACGGGGAGCGGGCAGATGAATCTTTCCTGTTGCAGAGTACAAGCCGGAGGCTGATGTTATCTGACAGCATCCATATGAATAACTTTTCTTTTGATACGGCTTTTTGCCGTGACAGCATTATGCTGGATATGTCATGGCGATCAGACAATAACGGGCAGGACAACCACGGGCAATTAAGGGGAACAGGCTGGATTTACGATCCGCTTTATAAAGAGTTCAATTTCTATGACTCATATGCCTCCATTGATGGGGATGTATGGCGCATTGCTCCTGAAAACCAGTTGATCGTGGATTCGGCCCGCATTGAGACCCGCAGGATGCGATTTTATCATGACAATCAATATATTGAGGCCGGGGGGGTACTCAGTGCCGATCCGGACGACCGGATGACGTTATCCTTTTCCGGTTTCGATCTCGCCTATACGGATTTGCTGATGGGGGGCGGAAAGCACGATTTTGATGGCATGCTGAATGGATTTGTTTCATTTACAGCACTTTACCAGCCAGTCAGAATCGGTACGGAACTGCATGTGGAGGACTTCACGTTTAACCGCGAATGGTTAGGGAACTTTGACCTTCAAAGTGTCTGGAGTAATGAAGAGGGTGCTTTTGAGGTGGAAGGGGCCATCATAGATCGTGAGAACGAATCTATTCACAAACCCCTTGTGATGACTGGAAGGGTTTATACGGGTGACAGGGATGATAATCTCGACCTGAATCTTGACCTTACTGACATGACTATGTCGATCTGGGAGCCTTACCTGGGAAATTTTGCAGAAAATTTTCACGGCCAGGCCAGCGGAGAATTGCATCTGGGCGGACAGTTATCCGGGCCTGAACTATCCGGGCGTATAGATTTAAAAGATACGGGCCTTTATATCCCTTACCTCAACACGAGCTATCATTTCAGTCATGAAGTTGAATTCGGGAAGGATTATTTTCGCTTTGAGAATCTGGTACTGCAGGATACCCTTGGCAATACCGGTCTGGCTACCGGCTCATTTAAGCATCAGAATTTTTCTGATTTTTCCCTTGACGTGAGGCTGCAGCCTGAACAGATGATTATTTTTGATACCGGCCCCCGTGAAAATGCTTTTTATTATGGAACTGGCTTTTTGACCGGCGTGGTGCATTTACATGGGCCGGTCAGTCTTATTACCATGGACATTACCGGGCGGACCAACCGTGGAACCCGTGTGTTTTTGCCGCTTAATTATGCCGGGGAGGTGAGGGAAAGTCATTTTATTTCTTTTGTTTCTGAGGAGGAACCCCTGGAAGAATCTGCCACCCGGATGCCCGAACGTCCCGGTGGGGTGGCCTTGAATTTTGACCTGGAAGTGACACCTGAGGCAGAGGTAGAACTCTTATTTGACGCCCGATTTGGTGACATTATCCGGGGGAGAGGCTCTGGTGACCTGAAACTGGAGGTGGCCCCCGGTGGTACCTTTAATATTTATGGTGACTATGTGATTGAAGACGGGGAATACCTGTTTACTCTTCAGAATATAATCAACAAGCGTTTTCGGATCGAACAAGGCAGTACCATCGGCTGGACCGGCGATCTCAACAACGCGGATATGGACATTCGGGCGGCTTACCGGTTGCGTACCCCACTTTATGACCTGGTGAGGGGAGAAGGGGTTGACCCGGACATCGCTGACCGTTACAGGCGACGTATTCCGGTGGAAACGATTATGGTACTTGAGGATAAATTGTTCAATCCGGCCATCTCTTTTGATATTGAAATACCAGGAGGCGATGAAGGAACCAGGGAGATGATTGATAGAATGATCACTACAGATCAGGAAATGAACCGGCAGGTGTTTTCCTTACTGGTACTGAACCGTTTTTTACCGACTACTGCTGACCAGTACAATACCGCCCTGGGCTACGGGGTGGGAAATACCTCTTCTGAATTGTTGTCGAACCAGCTCAGTAACTGGCTCTCACAGATCAGCTCCGATTTTGATATCGGCATCAATTACCGCCCGGGTGATGAGATCAGTGGTCAGGAAGTGGAACTTGCATTATCTACCCAGTTTTTTGATGACCGGGTGATCGTTGACGGCAATTTTGGTGTGGCTGGAAACGAGACGGCTACGGGTTATGCTGCCCGGGGAACGAACCAGATCATCGGAGATGTGAATGTGGAAGTAAAGATCACACCGGAGGGAAAATTCCGGGTTAAGGCATTTAATCGTTCCAATACTTTTGACATTATCCATAATAATGCCCCATATACCCAGGGGGTCGGGCTTTTTTACCGAAGAGAGTTTGACGGTCTGGGCGATTTGTTTCACCGGGATAAAAAGCCTGAAGAGTTCGTTTTTCCGGTTACAACCACACCTGCACCAGCTACAGAGGCTTCCGGTAGTTCAAATGAACCCGGTGAGGATAATTAAACCCTTCCGGCACAAATTGGGCGATCATCCCTGACGGACTACAACAGGTGCCCCATTTTTGTCTTCTTGGTATCCAGGTAAACCTTGCAGTGATCTGAGGTAGCTACAATAATGGGTACGTTTTCGGTGATTTCGATGCCGTATCCGATGAGTCCTGTCTTTTTTCGCGGATTATTGGTGATGAGTTTGATCTTGGTGGCTCCCAGGTCTCTGAGTATCTGCGCGCCGATGCCATAGTCTCTTTCATCCGCCTTGAACCCCAGTTCGATATTGGCTTCCACAGTATCCATTCCCTGCTCCTGCAAGTGATAGGCCCGTAGTTTGTTCAGCAGCCCGATGCCCCGACCTTCCTGGTTCATATAAAGCACGACCCCCTTTCCTGCTTTCTCCACCATATCCATTGCCTGATGCAGTTGTCCGCCGCAATCACACTTACATGAGCCAAAGATGTCACCCGTGACGCAGGAAGAATGGACCCTTACCAGGACTTCCTCACCTGGTTCCCAGCTGCCCTTGATCAGGGCAAGATGAACCTTGTCATTGGTGGTTTGTTTGTAAGCAGTGAGTTTGAAGTTCCCCCATTGAGTAGGCAGATCCACCGTAATCTCCTGTTTAATGTGGCTTTCATTCTTGATGCGGTAGGCGATCAGATCCTCAATGGAAATGATTTTAAGTTTGAAACGTTCCGCAATTTTGATCAGGTCCGGTAACCTGGCCATGGTGCCGTCGTCGTTCATGATCTCCACCAGCACACCGGCAGGCTGAAGCCCGGCAAGGCGTGCCAGGTCGATGGAAGCTTCCGTGTGCCCGGCACGTTGTAGTACCCCTCCCTCCCGGGCACGCAGGGGGAATATATGCCCGGGCCTGCCCAGGTCAGTCGGGTCAGTCTGTGGGTCAGCCAGTGCCTGGACTGTTTTTGAACGATCTGAGGCGGAAATGCCCGTGGTGCATCCATGACCAACGAGGTCTACCGAGATGGTGAACGGGGTTTCATGCAGGGCGGTATTGCGGGGCACCATAAGGTCAAGATCCAGCTGTTCGCAGCGGCGGCGTGTGATGGGTGCGCATATAAGTCCGCGACCGTGGGTTGCCATGAAGTTGATGATCTCCGGAGTGATGGTTTCTGCGGCAGCCACGAAGTCACCTTCATTCTCACGGTCTTCATCATCCACCACGATCACAACTTTACCCGCTTTAATGTCAGCAATGGCCTCTTCTATGGTATTTAAGTTTGTTTCCATTATGCAGTTGTCAAATATTGTGTCCGGTAATCACTTTTTGCAGTATTTCGGTGGTACGTTCCCAGTTAAAGTGTTGTTTTACAAAACCATGCCCATTCTCACCCAGCCGGACTGATAAATCCTTATTTTTTAGCAAAGATAATACATGTTTTGCATACTCGGCAGCATCGCTGCCGATAAGCACATCTTTCCCATCTGTTGCTCCCAGCGCCTGATTGGCAAGAGGAGAGGTCACACAGGGGAGTTTCATGGCCATGGCTTCGAGTACTTTGTTTTGCAGGCCGGTTCCGATCTGCATTGGGGCCACAAAAACCTTCGATACGGCATAGAAATCACGGATATTGTCAACCCATCCCGTAACCACCACCCTTGAGGATGCCAGGTTCCTGACCTTTTTTACCGGGTTGGCACCTGCAATGGCTACCCTGGCCTCCGGCAGGGACTCCCACACCAGTGGCATGATCTGCCTGACAAGATACTCTACCCCCCTTACGTTGGGCGGGTAGGCCATGTTGCCGGTGAAAACTACGTCATAACGTTTTTTCAGACCGGCTGGTGAAAAAAAACTGGTATCTACCCCGTTGGGAACCACAGCAATATCTTTTCTTTGCGGGTGCGGGATCTTATCCCGGTCCGGATAAGAAATGATGGTTTTTTTGTCAAAGCGGTTGAAAACCAATTGTTCATAGTTGCTGACCCGCTTAAATTCTTTCTGTAGCAGGGGACGCATGTACCAGGGGGCTACTTTCCGCCTGCGTAGCAATCCTGCCGAGAAAACATCCTGGTAATCAATGGTTTTGTCTTCTTTCCTGTCCTGGATATAAGGGGCTGTGCGGATGAGCTGGCAAAACAGGTGGTCGGGCCGGTGATGGTCGATCAATGTATGGATCTTTTTGTTGACCCGGGGGCTGAAGAAATAGGCAACCTGGAAAGGGGTGGAGGAGAAAACGGCTTTCACCAGCCGGCCATATATGCCTGCCCTGGATAATGGGAAAAAGTAAAGTGCCATGACATAGGGTTTTAACGCCTGGTAAGCGTCCGGATGTATCCCTGTGTCACTTAAGGCACAAACAATAAGGTGGTGTTGCTTTGATAATTCTTTTATCTGATGGAAGGCCCGCAGTTTATCCCCCTTTTCGAGCGGAAAAGGGATTCGTGACAATACTATGAAAATTTTCTTTCTCAAACCTTCCTGTATTCTTACTTAAGATTCATCCGCAAAGCTATGATAAAATCTGATCAGCTTGTTGATGGCGGGTTCAGTGGAATGGTGGTTTTTGACAAATTCCCTGGCCTGTCTCCCCATTCTTTGCATCACCACTTTGTTTGACAGGCAATATAAAATGGCTTCGGCCATTTCAGCAGGGGTATCTGCAAGGAAAATATTTTCCCCGTGGCTGCAGTCAATTCCTTCGGCACCAATACTGGTGGATACGATGGCTTTCCCGGCTGCCATCCCTTCAATGATCTTTACCCGCATACCACCACCTGAGCGGAGTGGGACCACCATCAGTTCCCTGGATGCCATGTAGCGGATTGCATCAGGCACCATCCCGTCAACCTGGACCTGGTTGACACTGTAACGGGTGAAAGACTCAGGAATGTTCTTACCGGCCAGGTGAAAGCGCAGCGAAGGATCTCTTTCAATAACCCTGGGCCATACCTCATCAAGAAACCAACGGATCCCTTCCTGGTTCGGACGCCAGTCCATGCTTCCAAGGTGAAATACGGTCCCGGGATCTGGGGTTATGTTACCCGGGTTGTACAGGTCAGCATCGACGGTCACGGGAATGGTAATGGCCGGGTGGGAGAATCCGTTATTGACAAAAAAACGCTTGTCGACCGGTGAAATCGCCACCAGCCCGTCAACCTGGTGCACTGTTTTGAGTTCAAAGATTTTCAGGCGACGTGCCAGGAACTTCAGGTACACCTTTTTCAGGGGGTTCTTTTCTGATTTGGCCATGCGTTCCCAGATAAAGTGCTCAATGTTGTGTGAACGGAAAATCATTGGAGCCCCCGTTTTTTTTCGGATTACCGGAATATATGGGGTCAGAAACAGTCCCTCAAGCTGAATAATGTCAAACTCTTCCTCTTCAAGGAGCCTGGTAAGCTTCGCGGCAATTTCAGGACAGAAAAACCTGGAAATATTATAGGATTCACTGGTGAACAGGTTAAGGAAGGCAGGCCATGGCCTTACCCTCGTATCCACAGTGAAGGCCTCAAACGACGTTTCTTTCGCGTAATCTTCCGGAATTTGGTTCGGATCCTGCCCTGCCTTTACAGGAGCCAGGGCCAGCACTTTGACATCTTCTCCCTTATCAAGCAATCCCCGGGTGAGCTGATTCATGGCAATGGCGCCCCCGTCGGAGGGTGGAAAAGGGATTTTGTGGCATAGTTGAAGGATGCGCATACTAATGGTTTTGATTGTTGGCGTTCGTCTTTCCCCGTTTGATAAAACGCCCCATTTTCTCTATTGTCTGTTTATAGATATCCATATCCAGCAGGGGGGAGTCGGTAGTGGCTTTAATGGTAAGCAGGATGCCGACAGGAAGAAGTAATAAAGAAGCAACCCACATCCCCTGGTGGGCTTCAAGCACACCCTCACGCACAAATTTTTCTCCCATCATGGAGGTCACATGAAACAAAACGAACAGTAAAACGGAGATCACCATGGGAAGCCCGAACCCCCCTTTTCTGATGATGGCCCCCAGCGGTGCACCGATCAAAAACAGCACCACACAGGCAAAGGAAAGGGTGAATTTGCGGTGAAATTCGATCTGGTAACGAGCCAGGGTTTTTGTTCGTTGCCTGAACTCTTCATGAGCGTAACGTGCATGGTCACGATTGGTACGGATCATATCCATGGCACTGGATATGACCATGGGGGCACTCACGGGGCTTTCACGTATAAAATGAATATCGGCCTGCACCATCTGGGATGGATCAATGCTATGATAACCTGTGGTATCTGCCTGGGGATAATTGTTGAAGCGCCGTATATAGGCATTGATGTAATTGATCTTTCGCCTGTCCAGCTCCCTCGAAAGGGAATCCTCGTAGTTGACCAACTGGCCGATATTGAGCATGCGATAGTTGCCTCTGAATAAATCCTCATCGGTACGCTCCAGTTCAAACATGCTGATGTCAAATTTCCGGACTTGTTTTTCAAAACTGGTGCGCTGGAAAGGACGTGCCGGATCAAGCGGACCCTGCTCAGACATCTCCTGGTAGTTCGTCCCGTTGTGGAGTGTCAGTACCATATAGCGCTGGTTCGGTGTTACCGCCATGGTTCCCCACTCAGCGGTGGTCAGGCTGGTATTTCCTCTGCCTTCGGTGTGATCATAGATCTTGATGCCATGCAAGGTTTCGCCTCTGTTACTTTTTTCATCCACACGGATCACAAAATTGTCAATTCCCTTATAGTAGACTCCTTCGGCGATGTCCAGGGCCGGACGTTGTTTCCTGATGTCGTAGAGCAAAGACAGGCTCTTCAGGTTGGCTGCCGGCAGCACATTATTGGAGAAGAAAAATGCTCCCAGTACCAGGAACATGGAGATCACTACCATGGGCCACATGATGCGCCGCAATGAAATACCGGCTGATTTGAAGGCGACCAGCTCATAATGTTCTCCCATTTTTCCCATGGTCATAATGGAAGATAACAATACTGCCAGCGGAAGTGCCAGGGGAACAAATGTGGCTGAAGAATAGAATAACAGTTCGGCGATCACATACCATTCCAGCCCCTTCCCCACCAGGTCATCAATATACTTCCAGAGGAACTGCATGAGCAGGATGAACAACGAGATAAAGAAAGTCACAATAAAGGGTCCGATATAAGAGGTGAGGACCAGTTTATGCAGTTTCTTCATCGGTTCTTTCCCATTTGTTTGCTATGGTCAACCACAGGTGGTTTTTCTATGCAAATATACGAAATTAATAGGTGGATCAGCCCGTGAATGTTTGACCAGATCCGTGTATATTTGCGCATGCTTATGATCAATACGTATCGTTTTTTATTGTTAAGGACAGGAATGTTTCTGATTGCTCTTCTGCTGATGGTTTCCTGCTCCACATACAGGGCAAATGTGATCGGGGAGGAAGGGGTTTATGTATATAACATGGTAAAGATTGGCGGAGTTTCTCAGTCGGTGATGATTCGCGGAACTAACATAAACAACCCGGTTATGTTGTACCTTCACGGCGGACCTGGTTATCCGCTTTTTCCGCTTGATCCGTCTGCCCCATTGGGTTGGGATGACCAGGAGGAGCGCATGATGAGCCGTCTGGAAGAGGAGTTTACAATGGTTTACTGGGAGCAGCGTGGTACCGGGCGGTCTTACAGCTGGCAATTGCCTGGCGACTCCATGAACGTGGACCGTTTTGTGGAGGATACCAGGGAACTGGTTGACTATGTGACTGGTTTGCTGGGCCAGGAGAAGGTATTTCTCTGGGGTCATTCATGGGGAAGTAATGTCGGGGCACTCTATGCCTCCCGCTATCCGGAAACCCTTTATGCATATATGTCGACGGGGCAAAGTGTGGAACCTTACAAAAATGAACGGCTCTGTTATAATTTTGTGCTGGAAAAAGCCCTGGAAGATAATAACCGGCGTGCCCTCCGGCAGCTTGAAAGGGTTGATACATTGCCTGAAAATTATGGGGTGCGGGATGCCCTGCTTGTCAGGCGGTGGGTATATAATTACGGGGGAATAGTTTACAACGGCAGCAATGAAAGGCCTTATGTGGATTTTCCTGATGTTTGGCGTACCCTTACCGCCCCACAATACAGTCTGATAGATAAAATGAACCTCGTCCTCAGACCTTATTATTCAATCAATCAGTTATGGAATCCACTAAAAGAACTGGACCTGACCAGGGATGCACCACGCATTGAGGTTCCAGTGTTTTTTCTTGTCGGAAGGCATGATATCATTGTTTCAGCCAAACTGGCCGAAGCCTATTTTCATATGCTGGATGCCCCGGCCGGTAAGACCCTTGTCTGGTTTGAAAAGTCGGCCCACCGGCCTTATCACGAAGAACCGGATAAATTCCTGAAAGTGATTAAGCAGCAGGTCAGGCAGGTGGCCGTTCCATGAGCTCGGGGGTGTTACGTAAAGCCGGATCCGGTTCGTTGCATGGTGGCCGTGCTTTCAGGCACCAGGTTATTCCTTTATTTCTTCCTTGTGAAATATGGTGGCGGATGCTTGCGCGGCGGGCATTAAAAGAAGGTCGTTCACATTGACATGGGCAGGTACTCCTGTCACATAATGTACCGCATCGGCCACGTCTTCTCCGGTAAGCGGCTGATAACCTTTATAGACATTACCGGCTTTTTCTGTGTCGCCGTGAAAACGGACTATGGAAAATTCGGTTTCAACGGCTCCCGGACTCACCTGGCTCACCTTGATCCCAAAGGGGAGCAGGTCAATCCGCATTCCTTTGGTCAGTGATGCCACAGCGTGTTTGGTGGCACAGTACACATTGCCTTTGGGGTAGGTTTCCACCCCTGCCACGGATCCGATGTTCACAATGTGACCGCTTCCCTGTGCTTTCATGAGTGGGATCACCGCCTGGCTAATATAGAGTAACCCCTTAAGATTGGTATCGATCATCTGATCCCAGTCGTCGGTGTCTCCATCGTCAATGCCTGACAGTCCCAGTGCCAACCCGGCATTGTTAACCAGTACATCGATCTTTTTCCAGTGAAAGGGAAGCTTTTTGATGGCTTGGTTGACTGCTTCTTTGTCACGTACATCCAGCGACAATGGAAGTACCGCGATCCCATGCTTTTTTTCCAGTTCTTCGCGGAATTTCTTAAGTCTTTCTTCGCGCCTGCCACAGATGATCAGTTGATCTTTTGAAGCGGCAAATCTTTCGGCACATGCCTGGCCGATTCCACTGGTTGCTCCGGTAATAAAGATGGTTCTTGACATATCAGAATTTTTTTCCAAAGATAATCTATAATAATCAAAGAAATGATTTTGGGGGGTTGGCTTTGTT
>CAYXEH010000026.1:0-37507 GCA_964463915.1 uncultured Bacteroidales bacterium
TCTGTAACCACCCTGTAATTATGTTGCACGTCCGGGGGATCGGGCAGGGGCTGGTTGTTGATATATAAATTGCCATCGCTTATTGCAAAAGTATCACCGGGAATGGCGACGCAACGTTTAATGTAGTTTTCTCTTTTGTCGACCGGCCTGTAAGTGATGTCGAAACGGTCATGGACCTCCTCGCGGCCCATTTCACGGACAAGTGAATAATAGCTCTGGTTTTGTAGTTGCAGGGCTACGGTATCTCCTTCCGGGTAATTGAAGACCACCACGTCATTGTTGCTGATGGATCGTATGCCGGGATACCGGTAATGGGGAAGCTTTATCCACTCCACATAAGATTTGGTGTGTTCAGTGAGTGGCAGTGTATGATGGGTGAAGGGAAATGCGATGGGTGTGCGGGGAATTTTAGGCCCGTAACTCAATTTGCTTACAAAAAGATAGTCGCCAACAAGCAAGGATTTTTCCATGGACGAAGTCGGGATTGTGTAAGCTTCCAGCATAAATGTGCGTATGATCGTGGCTGCAATCACCGCAAAAATGATGGCATCTGCCCATTCCCTGGTTGCTGACTTTTTGATTACCGGGAGCTGCGAAGGATGTGTGTATTCCTCATTCTTTGCGAAACCCAGGTAGGGGAGAAAAATACAAGGGAACAATACGCCCAGTGCCTGCTCTCCCAAACCATTTTTTCTGAAACACTTCAGGGTTTCAACCACCATCAGCAGGAGGGTGAATACATTGATAAACGGAAGAAGAACAAAGATCATCCACCACAATGGCTTGTCGATCACTTTTAACCAGATATATGCATTATACAGAGGGATAATGGCTTCCCACCCTTTGTAACCTGCTTTCCGGAATATTTTCCACAACCCTGCCAGGGAGGCGATAAAAAATATCAGGGTGATTATCATGTATATGCTCATGGCGATGTATTTAAATATTTAATAAATCCTTCATTGTAAACACTCCCTGCTTGTCTCTTACCCATTGGGCCGCAAGTAATGCTCCTTCCGCGAATCCGCTTCTGTCGTGTGCCGCATGCCTGATTTCGATGCTGTCAATGATGGATTCATAGGAAACAATATGTGTCCCTGTTACATTTTCCATCCTGTAGGCCTTTACCGGCAAAACATCCGGGGGGAGGGGTTCATCTGCATTTCCCCATTTGTTTAATCCTTTGCGTGCCTCAATGATATCTCTGGCAAGGGTAATGGCAGTTCCACTTGGCGCATCCAGCTTTTGCGTATGATGGGTTTCGGTGATACGGGGCCTGTATCCGTCCATATCTGAAAGCATCCGGGCCAGATGGCGGTTCAGTTCAAAAAGAAGTTTACCCCGATACTGAAGTTGGAAGCATAAAACAGGGTCTGCTTTTCTTTCTTACAGAGCAATTCAATTTCAGGTAATTCATTGAGCCATCCCGTGGTGCCAGTGATGACCGGTAACTGAAATTCAAAACACTTTTTTATATTATCCGGAGCAGCTGAGGGGGTTGTAAACTCAATGGCTACATCACAGTCAGCCAGGAGATGTCTTTCTGTTTCCCACTGCATCTGGTTATCAATCACTGCTTGAATGACATGATTACGGGCAAGGGCAAGTTTCTCAATTGCTTTCCCCATTTTGCCGTATCCGATAAGGGCGATATGTAATTTGCTTTCCATCATAATTAAAACCTGATAGTTACTTTAAACTGGGGGCTTTTCCCTGAAAAAACGTTGCCGGATGCTGACGGAACGGGATGGGAGTCCATGCCGAAGCTGAGTTCCTCCCCTACATCAAAATTCATAAGATGGGCATCCACGCTAGCATCCAGAATGTTTAAAAGATATAGTGCCGCGGTTAGAATATAGGTAATTTCAAGATTCCTCCTGTAAAAATCAACTGCCCTTTCGAGCATGGCTGCGGAATGCCTGGGGAAATCATCGATTGTATTGGGATTTCCATCTACACGAGCGATCCATGCCTGCCGCCATTTCCGGTATTCGGAACTGTTCATGTCCAGAAAATAATACAGGGTCCCAAACCCCGCATATATGATGGGCACTTTCCAGTATTTCTGGTTGTAGATCTGACCCATTCCGGGCAGGGTAGCTGAAAGCATGGCTGCCTTGGTGGGTGATGGAATAAAGGTGTTCTCCATGTGCAGTTCAGGATCGGGCAGGCTATCCTGAGCCTGGATCTGGGCTTTTGCAGGGGAGAGGGCAAAAAGAACAAGCAGGAACAAAAGCCCCGCACTGGCAAAAGGTGTCCGCAGGACGGTTTTTACTGCCCCTTGACCTGGCGGCTTATTTGTATACGAAGCATATTCCCACACCTTAATGTCAGCTAGCCTTATTGTTTTAATAGCTCTGTGATTCTTATCAGGTCGCTTTCTGACCTGTACCTGATTACAATAGATCCCTGTCCGTTTGCTCTGTTTTTTAACTGTATACGGGCATTAAGCCGTTCCTCCAGGGCTTTCTTGAGTTCCCGGTATTCTTTTTGATCTGTTGCTTTGGATTTTCCTGGTTGCTTCTTTTGCTCCTCATTTTCTTTGCTGAGCAATTGCTTAATGATTTCCTCCAGTTCTCTGACCGACAGATCCTGCGCCAGTACATCCTGGTAAACTTCGAGTTGAGTCTGGGGGTTTTCAATAGATAAAAGGGCTTTTGCGTGGCCGGTAGTGATATGTTCTTGTCGTAGGCCGATCTGAATCTCTCCGGGGAGTTTTAACAATCTCAGGAAGTTGGCAATGGATGAACGGCTTTTTCCGAGTCTTTCGCTCAGTGTTTCCTGGGTCAGCTTATAGTCATCTATTAATTGTTTATACCCCATGGCGATCTCAATGGGATTCAGGTTTTCCCGCTGAATGTTTTCCACAATGGCCATCTCCAGCATGGTATTGTCTTCGGCCACAATGATGTATGCCGGAATGTCCGTCAACCCAGCCATTTTGGAGGCCTTCAGGCGTCGTTCCCCTGAGATAAGCTGCAGTTTGTTGTCTTCAATTTTCCGTAGGGTGATGGGCTGTATCACACCTTGTTCTTTAATAGATGAAGCCAGGTCATTCAGGGCTTCCTCGTCAAAATCAGTCCTGGGCTGATGGGGGTTCACTTCAATGATATCAATGGGTACTTTGCCGATGGTACCCACCGCAAGCAGGTCTTTCTCCACATCATAAACAGGCTGGGGTTCCAGGCCTGAATCATCAAGCAATGCGCCTAGTCCCTTTCCTAAAGCACGTTTTTTGGCGTTCATATATTTATCTTTTTGTCTTCTTCTGAGATTCTGGTCATGTTATTCTTCTGTAGTATTTCCCTTGCAAGGTTCAGGTGATTGAGCGAACCCCTGGAATGAGCGTCATGCATGATGATCGTTTCCCCGAAGCTTGGTGCTTCTCCCAGTTTAATGTTGCGATAAATGAGGGTGTCAAATACCAGATCCTGAAAATGCATCCTCACCTCTTCCACTACCTGGTTGCCGAGTCTGAGGCGGGCATCATACATTGTGAGCAGAATCCCTTCAATTTCCAGTTTCGGATTCAGGCGGGACTGTACGATTTTGATGGTATTGAGGAGCTTCCCGAGGCCTTCCAGGGCGAAATATTCACATTGTACCGGAACAATCACCGAGTCTGCTGCAGTAAGGGCGTTAACTGTTACCAGCCCCAGGGATGGTGAGCAGTCAATAACCACAAAATCATAATCATCCTTGACCTGATCGATCACTTTCTTCATCATCTTTTCCCTGTTGGGGAGGTTGATGATTTCTATTTCAGCACCCACAAGGTCAATATGTGCCGGGATCAGATCCAGATTTGGGGTTGAAGTTTCCAGTCTTATCTGTCTGGGATCCACATCATCAATGATGCTTTCATAGATACTGGTCTTTACTACTTTCGGATCGATCCCTACACCAGAAGTTGCGTTGGCCTGGGGGTCTGCATCAATCAGCAGGGTTTTGTGTTCAAGCACGGCCATGCTTGCGGCAAGATTAATTGCTGTGGTTGTTTTTCCTACTCCTCCCTTTTGATTGGCGATGGCAATGACTTTACCCATAACTGAATAATAATGTTCAATTTAACTGATTCGTGTTACAATTGATCTTCTGATTTCCCCGTTTGATTCAATGGTTCGTTTCGGGCTAACTGCAAATTTACAACTTCTCAATGCTTTAGACTTGTTTTTTTTGAAAAAAACACCGTAATGATAGCAGGCATGTTATTCTTACTGCTATTCAATCCCATCCTGTGTCCAGTCAATCTCGGAACCAAGTAAGCTGTGCGGGATAAGGTAGATCAGGAGCAGTATAATGGAAGCCAGTAGTACCCAACTCCGGTGCCCTGGATCTTTTAATACTTTTATCAATGCGACCAGCCAGAAGATAAATGCAAATGCTGTTTTATTGTCAGTGAGGTCAGTGCCAAGAGGCCAACCTGCCCAGTATTCGCCAAAGGCAAATTCCTGGACAATGGGGCCAAAGACCAATCCTCCAAAGAAAAGAGTGACAAAGGTCCATATGGTCAGCGTGAATGTTTTTTCTTTGAATATTGCTGCCAGACCGGCCCTGGTGCTTAACAGCATGGCTGCGAACATAAAGATGATATGGGGCAACATGGCCCAGGCCGGCACACTGTCCCTGAACCTTATGATAATTGGTTCTTCGGAGAGCATCACCTTATGATCTCCTTTCTCCAGGTATACCTGGTACATTACTTTCCCTGCGGCTGGTTGTTGCGGAATACGGGCCACCAGCCGGTCTCCCTCTCTTTTCAGCGAAGCCTTCTTCCACTCATCATGACTAGGGTATCTTTTGTAAATATAATACCCGCTGATTTCCCTGTTTTCGACCTCAATGGATACGGGGGCATCCTCAGGCCGGTCAAAAGTGCGGATTAGTCGGTAGGATATGGTGGATTCTCCAAGTTCTATTTGTCCCCTGTATGGTTTTGTAGGGCCTGTCATGCGTTGAAAGACAGCACTGGTAAGGGTAATGATAATGGCAATAATCCAGAAGAGGGTGCTTATCTTTTTCATGGCAGGTTATTGATTCCGGGTACTGTTGGTGATATGATGATCCAGGATTCTTGTGTGTTGAATCGCATCATAAATGACCTGCTGGATATCTGTGCGTATGTTTTCCTTGATCAGTGCCCGGTTATCCTGACTTGGATACGTACGGTTTGAAAGGAATACGAATACCAGGTTTTCAACCGGGTCTGCCCAGACATATGTTCCCGTAAAACCACTATGGCCAAAACTCATCGAAGACGCGCTCTCACAAGCGGGTCCGGAATCGGGATCATCCAGAGCGGGTTTGTCAAAACCCAGTCCCCGCCTGTTGTCATTTTCCGGAAATTGTACTCGTGTAAAATCTCTAATGGTACCAGTCTGGAAATATTGCCTGTCGCCATAATTGCCGCCCTGCAAAAACAATTGCATCATGACGGCCAGTTCCTGTGCGTTCGAAAATAACCCTGCATGACCGCTCACACCCCCCAGCATGGCGGCGGCCGGATCATGGACAAAACCCTTTACTGCCTGTCTGCGCCACAAGGTATCCTTTTCGCTTGGAATGATGCGCCCGGAATCAAAACGTTGAAGCGGATTGAACCCTGTCACGGATAGTCCCAGGGGCTTGTAAAGAAAATGTTCAGTGAACTGATCCAGCCCCTGTCCTGTAACCTCCCTGATAATTTCTGCGAGCAGGATAAACCCAAGATCACTGTATATGTATTCGTTTTTTACATGCAGTTCAGACCTGACAATCTCCTGAAAAATCGTGTCGCGGTAACTGTGGTGCATGAATAATTTGTCAGCAACCTGTATGTTGAAATCTTCTGAGGCGTTATCTGTATAGATCCCATCGATGAAGTTTCCTTCTTTCATGGTGGACAGGTAAAAGGGAATCCACGAAGTTAACCTCGCCTGGTGGGAGAGAACGTCCCGAATGGGTATTGTGTCTTTATCTGAGTTTCTGAGCCATGGCAGGTAGTCTCCCAGGGTTTTATCCAGATCCAGCCGTCCCTGGTCTACAAGTCGCATAACGGTGGCGGTTGTGGCTGCGACTTTGGTGACGGATGCCACATCATAAAGATCTGTGGGAGAAACAGCCTTTAAGCTATCATAAGTATGGTTCCCGAACGATTTGTTATATACCATTACCCCGTCTTTGATCACAGCAATCTGGCAGCCGGGGTAAGCTCCCATTCGTATGCCGTTTTCAGCCAGGGAATCAATACCGGTCAGCAAAGGGGAGGGGATGCCGGTTTCTTCTGGCTGTCCAAACCTTACCCTGATTGGTTTCGGGCTTACGATGCCTTGCCCGGCATTAAAAAAAGGCCGGGCAGTCACCGGGAGCTTTCCTTTAGTCTGAATGCCCCCAAAGATGGCCTGGGCAGCTGCACGTTCGAAATTTCCTCCATCTTCATAGGCCACTATTATGCCTTCAGTATCCAGCATCTCCTCTTCAAAGAAGGACAGGCTGTAAGGATTAGCGAATAATGAAAGAATCACATCTTTTTGTCGGGACAGGTCCTGGACCAACCTGATTGACTCCTGGGTTATTCCGTAATCGTTTGACACGAACATACTGTTGTTGTGAAGGGATACGATCACCAGGTCGTATTTTTCAAGTTTCTGCATTATCTCCAGGGCCCTGTCCGGAGTGTGGCTTTTGTCAATGTTGTAGGTGGGCACAGGGGCATAATTATTCAACATGACATGAAACGGATTGCCTGGCTTACCGCCAATTGCAAGGGCGGCTATACGACGGTGGTTAAGTCCAGTCAGAGGGATCAGGTTTTGTTCGTTTCGCACCAGGGTAACCGCTGCTTCGGTCAGCTTTTTGTTGAGTAATTTGGCAGAAGGGCTGTTTAGGTCATTGGTCAGTTCATCTGGGAAAAAAAATTCAAAATCGTCCAGACCGGCTTTTTCTTTATAATATAAGATTTTTCTGCATCGTTCATTGATCAGTTCTTCTGTGATAATTCCATCCTGGACAGCTTTGCTGATTGTCCGGATGGCCGCAGGAACATCTTCAGGGAGTAAAAGAATGTCATTTCCTGCCATCAGTGCACGAAGTTCCAGTTCTCCCGGCTCAAAAAAGTCAGATACGCCACGCATATCCAGTGCATCAGTGATAACCAGTCCCTGAAAACCCATGTCTTTTTTCAATAGCCGGGTAACTGTATTGTATGAGAGCGTGGACGCCAGCTTGCTTTCCGGTTCAAGTGACGGAATCTCCAGATGGGCTATCATGACCCCGTGAAGTCCTTTATTGATCAACTCCCGGAAAGGAAAAAGATGAATCGAATCCAACTCATTATAGCTTTGGCGCAGAAGCGGAAGTGTATGGTGAGAGTCTGCATCCGTATCACCGTGACCAGGAAAATGTTTTGCACAGGCAAAAATCCCTGTATCCTGCAACCCCTGCATGTAGGCCAATCCTTTTTGGGCTACCTTTTCTCTGGACTCACCGAATGCCCTGAAATTGATCACCGGATTGTCAGCATTATTATTTACATCCACTACCGGGGCGAAATTCATGTGTACACCCAGTCGTCTTAGTTGCCGGCCAATCTCCCTTCCCATCTCATAGATCAGCTGGTCGTCTTTAATGGCCCCCAGTGTCATTTGCCGGGGGAATACAATGGTGCTGTCTAATCGCATACTCGGACCCCATTCGGCATCCATGGCAATCAACATTGGTGTTTTTGCCTGACTTTGGATACGGTTGGTCATTTTGACCTGGCGTTTAGGTCCTCCCTTAAAGAAAGCGGCCCCGCCGACATTGTACTCCCTGATCTCACGTGTTATTTCGTCGTAATAGGTCTCATCACGGTCGGTATGAATACGTACCATCAGCAGTTGGGCAATACGTTCTTCCAGATCGAGGGAAGCAAAAACCGAATCCACCCATGAGGTTCTGTAATCAGGGCTCCCCTGGGGGATGGAAAGGGGCAGCTCACTGGAAGGGCTTGCCACCAGGCTTGTTGACAGTAGTAATAAAAGAATTACCAGGGGAGAGCAGATGAAAAATGATTTTTGCATGACAGTACCAATGAAACCAAACTGAATGACACATTAACCTGCAAATATATAATAATCCTCCTGACCGTCGTCCCGGATGCAAGGGTATTTTAGCGGGCATGAATTATATGTTGGTATATGGGCCCGAAAGGTCAGATTTTATAGATTCGCCACTTGCCTGTTTTAAGATACAGCAGTGAGCCCAGTCCAAGCATGGTGAAATAGATCACTTCCACAAACCAAACAACGGGTGCGGTTGCATTGAGCGTAACGGCCAGTATAAAAGCACTAAGCAGGTAAAATGTGATTGATAAAATTTCGATCAGTAAAGCCACCATGGTTTTCCCTGTTCCCGAGAGTCCGCTGAAGAGGATCATTCCGAATGCAAACGCGATCAATGCCAAAGAGGTAACCCGCAGGAGGGGAATGCTTGCCTCCACCAGTTTCAGGTCAGAAGTGAATAATCCGGCAATTTGTGCCGGCATAAAAATATTCAACTGAATGATGGCGATTGTTATTGAAAGTGCAATCATCAGGACTTTTCTGATAAGAGGAATTACTTCCGCGCTTCTTCCCTGTCCGATCAGGTTGCTGACGATTGTGTTGGTGGCGGAACTCAGGCCCAGAACAGGGATCATCAGAAGCATATAAAAACTACGGGTAATATTGGATGCAGCCAGGGCTGTTTCACTGATCTGTTCGATCACCATGAAGAAAACAAACCAGGCGGCAAAGGATAGAAAGTACTGAAACATCACAGGAACAGCCACTTTCAGCAGAGGGCCGTATTGCTGCCAGTTTGGACGGTGAAACACAAACAGGCGACATGTATAGAGCATCCTGTTTTGATGCGACCAGTACAGGAAAAATCCGAACGTAATCAGTTCAGCGATATTGGTCGCCAGTGCAGCGCCGGCGATCCCCATTGACGGAAGGCCGAAGTGACCAAATATCAGGAAGTAGTCGAGGATGATATTGGTGGCGGCCATCACTGAGGTGCTGAGAATCAGCAAACGTGTTCGGGTAATTCCGGTATAAAAAGCGTTGAACCCCAGCACCAAAAACCCAAACAAAAACCCAAACCGCCTGTAATGAAGAAAAACAAGGCTTTCGTCACGGACTTGTTCTGATTTCAGAAACCACTCAAGGAAGTTGGGCGCAATATAGGTCAGGAACAAGAACAGCAGGAAGGCCAGGGCAATCAAAAAATAGATGGCATGGTCAAAAATATGTCCGATCTGGTGTTTTTTACCTTCACCGTTGCGACGACCAATGAGAATCTGGGTTCCGATTGAGAACCCGGCGCCCAGCATGACCAGACACAGATAAAAAACGCCCCCGATGGCCGAGGCACCGAGGGTGATTTCTCCCAGGCGACCCAGAAATGCAGTGTCTATGGCGATCATCAGGTTCTGGGCCGTCAGACCCATAATGATGGGATAAGATATCTTCCAGATACTTTTGAAGGTGTTATTTGCTTCAGGCATGCGGGTAAACAAACTAATCCACGAATAAAACCAGCCCCTTCAGGTATTGTCCTTCAGGATGAAAAATATTTACCGGATGATCTGGGGGTTGTGTGAGCTGGTGCAGGATCCTTACGGTTCTGCCCGACTGAATGGCCGCTGCCATCACCGTTGACCGGAACAACTGCATGTCCACGACCTGGGAACAGCTGAAGGTGAAAAGCACACCTCCCTGTTGGATTTTTTTCAATGCGGCAAGGTTCAGGCGTTTGTAGCCCTGAACCGCCTTATGTTTTACATGCTGGTGTTTTGCGTAAGCAGGGGGGTCCAGGATGATTACCCCGTAATTTTCATCCATTCTGTTGAGATAACGGATGGCATCTTCTGTGATGGTCCGGTGGATGTCTGCGGGTCCCACGTTCAGGGATACATTCTCCTCCGCAAGTGCTGTAGCTTTTGCGGAACTGTCAAGGGAGTCAACCTGGCTTGCTCCTGCTTTCAGGGCATAGACGGAGAACCCGCCACTGTAGCAAAAAGTGTTCAAAACTTTTTTCCCTTTACAATAGTCAGCAAGCAATTTCCTGTTGTCACGCTGGTCGATGTAAAACCCTGTTTTCTGCCCCTGGTTAATGTCCACAAGGAAACGATGGCCGTTCTCCTGCACTTCAGTTTGCCTGGTTTCTCCGTAAAGTGACGCTTTTGGCGCCCGGGTATCCCAGAAAACTGCGGGAAGTGTTTCTTTGCTCTTATCAAAAACACTACGCAGCTTATTGCCGTAGACCTTCTTCAGGGCGCCGGCAATTTGCTCAATGTAAGCGTAAAGCCCGGTAGAATGGATTTGAATTACCAGGTGTCCGTCGTAATGATCAATGATCAGTCCGGGCAGGTGGTCGCCCTCGCCGTGTATTAGCCGGTAAACATTTGTATGGGGATTGTCAGTAAGTCCCGTCAGCTTACGGAGGTCAAATGCCCTGCGGATTTTCTTTTCCCAGAAATCTGTATCAAAAGAATCGGGGCGTTCCGGCGCAAAAGCCATAATTCTGACCGCGATGGCTGCATCCTGGTAAATTCCGCTTCCAAGGTACTCATCTTTGTTAGAGAATACCTCGGCAAGGCAACCATCAAACGCCCGCCCTTCTGTTTTCTTGATCGCTCCGCTGAACACCCATGGATGAAAGCGGCGCAGGGGGTCATCTTTTCCGGAACGCAATATGATTTTCAAAGCCTGGGACATATAGTTGGTTTTAGGTTGGTCGGCGTGGGGCGCCGACGGTTGTTGGTTCTCATGGGTCAGGATTCCGGGAGCTGTCTGTGATCCGGGAAACGGGCTGGCCGGTTGTTAGTTATTGGTTTGCAAAAATATATAATTGTTTGTGATTACGGTTATTTGACGCTCATTGAAATTGTTTGCTGTTCGGCCAGAAAGGCCTCCAGTTTGTCTTCCTGTTTCACTGATAAACAGCCCGGGGGAGAACCTGTTAACAGGTAATCCCCGATTTTCAGGGTAATAAAAGAGGAAACATAGGCGATGAGTTGATTAAAATGCATGCGCATTTGACCACTCAGACCATGCTGACTTTTGTCCCCGTTGCATTTCAGTGAAAAACTGATCTTGTCCGGATCAGGCAGTTGAGCAGTAGGAACAAAATCCGATATTTTCACCGAGCCATCAAAGGCAGTGGCCTCATCCCAGGGATTTCCCTCCCTGATGCATTTTTGAAGGTGATCCGTGGCTGTAAAGTTGACAGCCAGCCCGATTCCAGTGTAATAGGTGCGGGCAAAACGAGGCTGGATATTTTTTCCCAGTTTCCCGATGCGTAACACCAATTCTGCTCCTGCATGTATTTCATCGGAGAAATCGGGGAGAAAAAAAGGCATCCGGCCCCTGATGAGTGCCGTTTCCGGTTTCAGATACATGCCGGGTGTTCCTGAGAAACCCTGCTTTTTTTTCTCTGCAGGAGCAGGATAGTTCCCTGAAATGCAGATGATCTTCATGAATAACTACTTATCTTTCAGGATGGCGTTGCCTTTATCAAACCCCCGGAGAATCACTGACTGTATGGTATTTTTGGTAGAAAGGGGAAAATCTGCTTTCATCATCCAGTCAAAATACTGGGGTTCTTTTTTGAACACTTCTTCCACTTCTTTTCCTTTATACTTGCCGAAGTTGAAGATTTCCCTGCCCTTTTTGTTATATCCGATATGTCCGGACAGGTCGGCATTGTTGTGATTGTAAGAGAATTCATACAAGGCTTGAATGTCATTTTTTACAGGCTGGGTCACATGTCCGTCTTTGTCTTCATAATCCACTCCATTATAATGCTCGATCTGGGCAAGCAGGATTTCATAGGTGGCCCTGGTATCCGCCTCAGCAGCATGTGCATCAGTCAGATCCTTGCCGCAGTAGAATCGGTAGGCTGCCCGGAGGTTACGTGGTTCCATTTTATGGAAAATATTCTGGATATCCACAAGCCTGCGCTTTTTGATATCAAATTGAATTCCGCAGCGCAAAAATTCCTCGATCAGCATGGGCACATCAAACCTGTTGGAGTTGTAGCCGGCCAGGTCGCAGTTCTCCAGGAACTTTTCGAGGGTGGGTGCGAGCTGGGCAAAGGTCGGTGCATCGGCCACGTCTTCATCCCTGATACCGTGTACGGCGATAGATTCAGGCGAAATCGGGATGGTTGGATTAACCAGCCTGGTGATGGATTCGGTATGATTATTAGGCAGCACTTTAAATATGCTGATCTCCACAATGCGGTCTTTAACCACATTGGTTCCTGTCGTTTCGAGATCAAAAAAGGCAATGGGCCTGGTGAGGTTTAACTCCATGGGAATTTGTTGTTTTGAATGAACAGCTATGTTTTCTGCGAAGTTACAACAAATCTGTTTGTGGAGCGGACCCTCCGGCCCTAACGGTAAAAATATAGGGCTTCATGGCATTATGCCTTAACTCAGATGCTTTGCCTGGCGTCAAAATTTTCCAGGTATTCAGCCACGCGCTGGAGAAACATTCCTCCCAGGGCCCCGTCTACAATCCGGTGATCGCAGGCCAGTGACAGATCCATTCGGTGGCGTATGGCGATGCTGTCTCCATCAGGGGTTTCCACAACAACGGGTTTTTTCTGGATCAGGCCCACGCCAAGGATTGCCACCTGGGGCTGATTGATGATGGGAGTGCCCATGGTGGCACCGAAAGTGCCGAAATTGGTGAGGGTAAACGTGCCACCCTGGATCTCATCCGGCTTTAGCTTGTTCTCTCTTGCCCGGGATGCAAGGTCGTTCACTTCCCTGGTCAACCCCAGCAGACTCTTGTCTCCTGCATTTTTAATGACGGGTACAATAAGGTTTCCGCCGGGCAGGGCTACAGCCATCCCTACATTAATATTTTTTCGTTTGATAATGTTTTGCCCGTCAAGTGAGACATTTACCATCGGATAATCACGCAGGGCTTTGGAAATGGCTTCTATGAATATCGGAGTAAATGTGAGTTTCTCCTGTTCCCTTTCCTGCAGGGTTGCCTTCTGCTTGTTGCGCCATCTGACAATATTTGTCATGTCCGCTTCCCTGAATAATGTGATATGTACGGAAGTATCCCTGGAATGTACCATGTGTTCGGCAATGAGTTTCCGCATACGGTCCATTTCAACTACTTCGTCTTTGTCTCCTACAGGGATTTTTAAAGAAATGCCTGAAGAAGCAGCTTTGGCAGAGGGTTCTTCAGAAACCGGGGCCTCTTTTTCTTCTTTTGCCTCTTTGGCCGGAGCAGGTTTTTTTGACCGGTCTTTCAGCCAGGCAAGCAGATCCTCTTTGGTAAGCCGGTTGTTTTTCCCGCTTCCGGGAATCTGCTCCAGTTCTTCCATTGAAATTTGCTCTTCCTTTGCAATATTCCTGACCAGGGGCGAGTAAAACCTGGTACCTTCCCGCTGTTCCGGCCCCGGCTCTTTCCCTTCATCTGCAGGCTCTTCTGCTTCCGCTGATTGGCTTTTCTCCCCCTTTTTTCGGTCGGCTTCTTTTTCTTTGCCTGAATCCGGATCCTCTTCTTTCTGCGATGCGGAATCATCTTCCTCCTCACCTTCCACCTCAATAATGGCGATCACTGTATCTACTTCGACCGTATCCCCTTCATTGAACAGTTGTTCTTTCAAAACACCTTCAACAGGACTGGGGATTTCCGAGTCTACCTTATCGGTGGATAGTTCAACAACCGGATCATCCAGCTCGATCTTGTCTCCGGTATTCTTTAACCACTTTGTAATTGTTGCTTCGGTAATGCTTTCGCCCAATTTGGGCATTTTTAATTCGAAGGTTGCCATATGTGATATGTTTTCAGATTGATCCAACGTATTCCTGAAATTGAAACAACAGAAAGGCAAAAAGGTTTGAAGGGTTGTTTTGAATAATTCCGCCTATGTCAGGAAGTATGGGCCGGTTGGCCGAGGTAACTGTACTTTGTGATGCAAATGTGGAGGTCATTTTCTACCTTGTAATCTTTTGCATAGAGGTTATTCAGGTTTTCCCGGGTATTTTCCTGCAGGGGCTGGTTCTGAATCATGTCGCCCGGTGCAAGTACGCCTGGTTTCAATACGGGTAGCTTATTCCTCCCCGGTGAAGAATGATAGCCAACCCACGAAATTTTTCCTGCAAGCACATACAAAACATTCTTCAGAAAACCCCACCTGTATCTTTGAAAGACCAGGTGAAGCGGAAAGGTGATCAGTAACAACAGTGCGAAAAATAAGTCGAATAACCTTTTATTCCGCCTGTTGGCGGGCAGGTTGATGGAGTTTACATTAATGGTAAACAGGTCACCGAATGGCTCAATGCTATTGCTGCCGATGATATACAGGCTCTCAGGCGGGGCTATTTTAAAGTTCAGTTGTTTGTCCTGCAAACTGGACATGGTATTAATAATTGACCGGGAAGAGATATCTCCTGCGCAGAAGACCACTTCGTTGACCTGATAAATACCGGCTATATCCTCAAGCTGATCTACGGTTCCCAGGTAACCTTTGTCCCGGGGTAATTCTTCCTCAGGACTTACCAGCCCCATAAAGGAGGTATGACCGCCTTGCCGGAGCATTTGAAAAATCCGACCGGCCTCTTGTTCTTTTCCCACTACAATCACCCTTTTGTTTCCCGGTCTGCCTACATGAAGGGTTTTGTATTTGACCAGGGTGTAAAGGGTTCGGGTGAATACCATTGAGAACAGGGCCCAGATACTACCCAGGAGAATCAGTGCCCTGGAAAACCTGAGATGGATTGGCAGCAATGCATAAATGACAAGAATAGCGATCGTTCCCAGTCCGATTCCGCGTACGATCCGGAACAGGCCAGGGGGGTGGTCATATCCGCCACTGACATATACAGCTGACAACCAAATGATAATATATGCAGGAACCATCAGGTACATAAAACCTGGCGGATAGTAGGTCCCTTCGGCTGCAAACATGTGGTGCCCCCAGTAGTTAGTCAGGTAAAGGAACCCTCCGTATATAATTGCAGCATCCACTGCCGGCCAGAATATGCGCCGGAAAAATCGTGACACGATCGCAATCATGGCACGCAGATATATGGCCAGATTAATCAGAAGAGAAAATGTCCTTGCATTTTTCCGGGAAAAATGCTTCCTGGCAAAAATGATCATGGCGTTATAAAAAACCATGACATAATTGATGCTGCTTTTTTTTGTGCTTTCGCCCTTATAGTGAATAATCCGTGCTTCGGGATAGTAGTAGTTCCTGTAACCTGTTTTTTCAAGCCTGTAGGACAAGTCAATGTCTTCGCCGTACATGAAAAAATCCTCATCAAGAAGTCCTGCACGGTCAAGTGCTTCTTTTCTCAGTAGCATGAAAGCGCCTGATAGTACTTCAACCTGGTGGGTTTGGTCATTGTCAAGATAGCCCAGGTGGTATTTTCCGAAAGTCTTTGATTTCGGGAAAAGGGCAGACAGACCGAATATTTTACAGAATGCTACCCCAGGTGTGGGCAACCCTCTTTTGGATTCAGGAAGAAACTTTCCCTGGCCGTCCAACATTTTTACACCAAGTGCCCCGGCCTCAGGGTGTTTCTCCATAAAATCCACCACCTTTGGCAGGGTCTTGTCTTCTACAACTGTGTCAGGATTGAGCAGCAGTATATAACGGCCGCTTGCCTGCCTGATGGCCTGGTTATTCGCTTTGCTGAAGCCCAGGTTATTATTATTGGCTATGAGCTTTACCTGGGGGAATTTTTTTCTTACCATGTCCACGGAACCATCTGTGGAGTGATTGTCTACCACGAAAACTTCCATGGGAATGTTCTCTCCTGAATTGAATACCGAATGAAGGCATTGTTCCAGGAAGTATTGTACGTTATAACTGACGATTACTACAGACAGCAGCATAGGTCTTATTTAGCGGTTGTCAGGTCGTAGGCAGTGCGATGGATGATGGAACGTCCAAGAGTGATCTCATCTGCATATTCCAGCTCATCGCCAATGGCTACTCCGCGGGCGATTATAGAAATCTTCAGGTTAAATGGTTGTAGCTTTTTATAGAGGTAAAAGCCCGTGGTGTCTCCCTCCATGGTTGTGCTGAGGGCCAGAATTACCTCGCAGATTGCAGAATTACCTAAAATTCTTTTTTCCAGGGCATCAATGGTAAGATCAGCCGGGCCAATACCTTCCATGGGCGATATAATGCCACCCAGTACATGGTAGCGACCCTGAAATTGTCCGGTGTTCTCTATGGCCACCACATCCCTTATGTCTTCCACTACACACACTATGGAAGGGTCGCGGCGGGGAGAGCTGCAAATCTCGCAAAGGCTTTGGTCAGAAATATTGTGGCACTCACGGCAGTACTTTACTTCCCGGCTCAGCCGCAGAAGCGAATCGGAAAAACGCTTCACAGTTTCAGCGTCCTGCCTGAGCATGTGAAGGACCAACCGCAACGCTGTTTTCTTCCCGATACCCGGCAGCTTTGAAAATTCTTCAACGGCAGATTGTAATAATTTTGAGGAATAGGTTTCCAAAACGTTTGCTGGCTTTGATATGTCTTTGTTGCTGTGGCGAACAGCCAAAGTTAATAATATTTGCCTGCGTAAAAGACAAAATCTTTGGCTATTTTTGCCGCTGCATCTTAACCTGAAGGATATATGAGTCCTTATCTGATATTGTTTTCTTTTCTGGCATACACATCTCTGATCTTCTTGATTTCCAGGCTGACGGTTCGTAAGAAAGTCAACAATGAAGCGTACTTTCTTGGAAACAGGAATTCACCATGGTATGTGGTCGCATATGGCATGATCGGTGCCACACTTTCCGGGGTGACTTTCATGTCAGTGCCCGGGCTGGTCAAAGATGAACAATTTTCCTATATGGTTCTTGTGTTTGGATACATCGCCGGTTATACGGTTATATCCAGGGTACTCCTGCCCATGTATTACAGACTGAATCTGACCTCGATCTACACCTATCTGGAAAAACGTTTCGGATTTGCTTCCTATAAAACAGGATCCTTTTATTTTATTATATCCCGTTTGATCGGCACCTCATTCCGCATGTTCCTGGTGGTCATTGTGCTGCAGCGTTTTGTATTTGATGCATGGGGCATCCCCCTTGGGGTCACGGTAACCCTTTTCATGGTGCTCATATTCCTTTATTCATACAGGGGCGGAATCAAAACAATTGTATGGACGGATACCCTTCAGACTACCTTCATGGTCACGGCTGTGATATTAAGTATAGTGTTGATCTCCAGGCAGCTTGGCATGGGGCTTGGCGATCTTGTTTCTGAGGCCGGTGAGCGGGGGTTTACCCGGTTACTTGTTACTGACTATACTGACCCACGCTTTTTTCTTAAACAATTCTTTTCCGGCATGTTCATTACCATTGTGATGACAGGGCTGGATCAGGACATGATGCAAAAAAACCTGAGTTGCCGGAATCTCGGGGATGCCCAGAAAAATGTCATGACATTCGGTTTTGTGTTGGTTCCCATCAACCTGTTGTTTCTGTTACTGGGATCGGTATTGTGGATTTATGCCGGAGAATTGGGGGTGACACTTGGTCCTGGTCAGACCTCGGACGAGTTATTTCCAACCATAGCCCTGAATTACCTGGGTGTGGTGGCCGGGCTTGCTTTCTTTTTCGGCCTGATCTCTGCTGCATACTCAAGTGCTGACGGAACCCTGACAGCCCTTACCACCGTTTTTTGTATTGATTTCATGGGTTTGCGGCGTAAACCCGGAATGACCGAAGAGAGGATCCAGCGAATCCGTTACAGGGTGCATGTGGGTTTTGCCTTCCTGGTGATACTGATTATCATGGGTTACGGGGCAATCAATAACGAAGCCCTGATCAGTAAACTGTTCACCATTGCAGGCTATACTTATGGCCCCCTGCTGGGGCTTTATTTTGTGGGATTGTATACCAGATGGGAACTGAAAGACAGGTATGTGCCGATTGTGGCACTGTTATCTCCCATTCTTAGCTATTTGTTGAGTTTCTTCTCAGAACAGTTGCTTGGAGGGTATCAGTTTGGTTTTGAAATACTCCTGGTAAATGGCTTGTTTACCATTATCGGTTTGATGCTTATCCGGAAATAGTACCTGAGCTTAAGATCAGAATAGTAGTGCCAGCGAATTTCTGAATGCAGACTGATTTATCCCACCCACCGTCCCTCAGTCTTACACTCAACTAATGAATAAAAGCTGTTAACCAGACAATTATTCAACTATGCTGACCCATCCGTGCGGATCGGGTTCATCTCCGTATTGGATTCCCTGCAGTTTTTTAAACAGCTTGGTTGATACAGGACCGGCCTTCCCGTCCTTGCTGAGTATGTATTCCTTGCCGGATTCCCTGTCAACGATCTTTCCGATAGGAGAGATGATGGCAGCAGTTCCGCAGGCTCCTGCTTCCTCAAAAGTTTCCAGCTCTTCCACAGGAACTTCCCGTCTTTCCACTGTCATGCCCATGTCTTTTGCAATTTGCATCAGGCTCATGTTGGTGATGGAGGGCAATATGGAATCTGACTTCGGGGTGATGTAGGTATTCTCTTTGACTCCGAAAAAGTTGGCCGGCCCGGCTTCGTCGATGTATTTCTTTTCTTTGGCTTCCAGGAATAAAACGGCTGCATAACCTTCTTCTTTGGCTCTTTCAGAGGCACGAAGGCTTCCGGCATAGTTTCCGCCGACTTTTATCTGGCCGGTGCCCTGGGGGGCGGCACGGTCGATATCGCGTACAATCTGCATATTCACCGGGTTGAATCCCTCTTTAAAATAGGGGCCCACCGGACCTACAAAAACCATAAACAGGTATTCGTCAGCAGGCTTGACACCGACCTGTACTCCTGTTCCGATAAGCAATGGACGGATATAAAGGGAAGCCCCGTGACCGTGGGGCGGTACATAGGATTCATTGAGTTTGACCGCTTTGGTAACCATTTCATGGAACAACTTTTCAGGGACCCTGGACATGAGAATGCCATCTGCAGATCGTTGCATTCGTTTTGCATTTTCCTCCCAGCGGAACAACCGGATCTTTCCGTCTTTCCCCCGGTAGGCTTTCATGCCCTCAAATGCTTCCTGTCCGTAATGAAGACAGGTGGCTGCCATATGGATATTGATGTGAGGGGACGATGATACTTCAATTTTGCCCCATTCACCGTTGCGATAATAACACCGAACATTGTAGTCTGTCTGAAAGTATCCGAAGGGAAGCTTTCCCCAATCTATTTGTTGCATGATTAAATGATTTTATGATTATACAATATGTCTTGTTTGCCTGCTAAATTATAATAATATTTTAAACCGGACCTATATAAAATAACTCAGTGGCTGTTTTCGTCGTGCAGGGTGATGGCATGCATCAGACTTAACATGCTTTCTCTCATTGAGGCAGGGGGACCCTGGTAATCGTTTACCAGGACAACAAATGCGGCCATATTTCCATTCTGCATGGTGGTGTATCCGGCATAACCCCTGGCACCGTTGAGGTATCCGCTTTTGGCACGCAAGAGGCCTTCAGAGGGGGTTCCCCGGAACCAATTCTTCAAAGCACCGCTGTAACCGGCAAGTGGTAGAGATTGAATGAGCGCACTGAAGGTGGGATGCGTGGATGCTTCGTATAATACGGTCATCAGGTGGCGGGTGGAGAGTCTGTTTGACGGAGACAATCCGCTGCCGTCATATAGTATCCACGATGCAGTGTCCAAATCCTTTTTCTCCCAGAATTCATCAATTACCTTAAGGCCTGCGTTGGTTGACCCCTGCTCAGCATTCTGCAGGCCGATTGTTTTCAGCAGGTTTTCCGCATAGGTATTGATACTGGATAGGTTCGTTCTGAAAATGATCTCGTAAAGGGGAGGGGAGTGCCATGTGGCGAGATTAACCCTGTCGTCGGAAGTTTCGATGCCCTGAGTGGCTGTCAGCCGGTATGAGGTAGCTGTTCCTGTTACTTCTACTCCATGTGTGAAAAGATGTTGCAGAAAACTTTCTGCAATAAACACAGGAGGGTCTGCCAGGGATCCCCTTACCTCAAAACTGGTAGCTCCGAGCGGAACGGTTCCGGTAAGCCAGCGTTCGTTGACATAAGGGGCACCCAGGATGTAAACCTGGTCACCGGACCCCGCCGGACCGGTGGTAACCTGGTTATAAAACACCATTTCCGAAACTTCGGGCTTTGTATATACGACGCTGGCAGCTGCACCCACCCTGTTACCTGCATTGAAGTGGATGCTGTATTCATTTTCATTGACAGTCAGGCCGCTGGCGCCTGCTCCGAAATAATTGCCCAGGTGCTCCCATATCCATCGTCGTGGCACCATTTCTTCATCAAAAATTCGTTCGTCGGCAATCACATGTCCTGTAATTGCCCGGATACCGGCTGATCTTACGGCGGATTCCCATTGCTCAAATACGTGGATAAGTGCCAGTGTGTCATCCATCATGGCCGACCCGAGGCATGGATCACCATCCCCCCGGATATATAAGTTGCCATGCAGCGTTCCTTCTTCATTAATATAACCATCATATTCCAGGTTGGTGTTGAACCGGTGGTCGTGTCCCAGCATCATCATGGCTGAGGCAGTAGTCAGTAATTTTTGTGTAGAGGCGGGAATAAGCAACTGATGGATGTTGTGTGCAATGATATCCCGGTTTTCGGTTATATCCCTCACATAAACACTCCAGTTTGCATGCTTCAATGCTTCCTGGTTGCGAAAACTATTGAACTCTTTGAATAATGATGTTCCCGCTGGTGAGTCAGCGATTACAGGGGTGAATGTTCCGAAGAACAGGCAACAGCATCCCCAGATAAGAAGTTGGCGCATGGTGTCTGGTGGTTAATCTGTTTAATAAGGAAACATTATTACCTGCCAAAAACAGATATGTTGAAATAATTCCTGGGATTTTCCTGCATGTCTTTAAGCAACGCATCCAGATGAACCAATGAAGACTCCATATTTCTATAGAGGGTATCACTGGAAAGAAGCATCCCGGCCGACCCCTCTCCGTTATTGATCTTTGTCAGGATTCCGGAGAACACCTCGATCGACTCACTGGCCTGCTTCATGGTTTGTTCAATTTCAGCTGCACGCATATCCTCGCTCACGTGCTCAATATTGACAAGGATGTCAGAGAGTCGTTCTGATTCTGTTTCAAATGATTCTTCTGCCATGTGTGTAAGGGCTTCCATGCTCCGGAGGGTCTTGTGCATAAGCTTAATACTTTCATCCAGGGTTTCTCTGTTTTGGGTGTCCAGGACCTGGTTGACTGCCAGCAAAACGGCTTCTGTTTCATTGATCAGGCTTTCCGTCTTCTCCCTGAGGGGTGATAGGAAGGACATGACTTCTTCAGGTATTGATGTTTCCCGGATACCTTGCAATGTATCTCCATCGTTCAAAGTTGTTTGATGGTTGCCCAGACTGATCTGGATCTCTTTGGATCCGATAATGCCGGGACTGGCAAGAACCGCAACTGAGTTGGAAGGGATCTCAATCTCGTGATCCACCACTACGGTGACCACCACCTTGCCAGAACCATCAGGGTGGAAACGGATACGGTCCACCTTCCCGACGGTTACCCCGCTGATTGTAACGGCGTTGGTCTCCATCAGTCCGCCCGTTTCGTCGTAAATGGTATGTAAACGGAACTGTCGTGAAAAAATATCCTTTCCCTTCAGGTAGTTAAACCCCCATACAAAAATAAACAGGGTAATGATCAATAATATGCCCAGCTTTGCCTCTCGCTTGATCTTCAATGTAAATAAGTTTTATTTGTTTATTGCTCCTGCTCATTGCTGAGCAACCGGATGGCTTCAGAGGCACTGATCCTTTCATTATTTCTGAAAGCCACCACAAAGGCCTCTTTGAACCCGGCCTCCTGTACCTTTTGCTGGATTCTGGCTGCTTCTTCCAGGGTGGTTTCGTTGCCAACGGTATACTTGTAAAGTCCCTCGTGATGATACCATGATACATTGCGTAGCCCGTTGAATGAGGAATCATCAGGGTCTTTTTTTCCTGAACTGGCAGCAAACTGTACCCTGAATGAAATGTCGCTGTTGTTGCCCTGCCCTTGCTGGTTGCTGTCAGCAAAGGAGACACTATCAGTAATTTCCTGTGTCCGGGGCTCATTTTCTGAATACCGTGTTTCCGCCAACGGATATTGATTCCGTGCCGCATCTTTTACGTCCTGATTTTCTTTGTATTCACGAAAAGCTCTGAATATCCCTGAGGCAATATGAGCCTGCCCTGTTTCAGACATCAGGTATGCTTCTTCAGCGGGGTGGCTTAGAAACCCTGTTTCTACAAGAATACTGGGCATCGTTAAGTTGTAAAGCACCAGGAAGCCCGCCTGTTTTACTCCCCGGTCAATTCGTCTGGCCCTGTCTCTGAACTGGCGTTGAACCAGTGATGCGATCTCAAGGCTTTGTTCAAGGTGTGCGTTCTGATAAAGGGCAAAGATAATGTTGGCCTCCGGTGAGTCAGGGTCAAATCCATCATATGTTTCTTCGTAATCATCCTCGTACAGGATGGCCTTGTTTTCTCTTTTTGCCACTTCCAGGTTGTCCTGACTGCGGTGTAACCCCATGACAAATGTTTCTGTCCCCTTCGCCCGGGGAGAAGAAGTACTGTTTGCATGGATAGAAATAAAGAGGTCTGCATGAATCTCATTGGCAATTTGTGCACGATCCCGGAGCCCGACAGAAACATCTGTTTCCCTGGTGAATATGACTTCCACATCAGGCATGTGTTCACGGATATATTCACCGAGTTGAAGGGAGATAGCCAGTGTAATATCCTTTTCCCTGGCCTGACGGCCGATGGCTCCCGGGGCCTTTCCCCCGTGACCGGGGTCAATGACCACTGTCCAGTTTTTATCCGGTTGCCTGCCGGTAACAGTCGCGGGTGTGGCTGCCAGGAGAAGGAGAATACCAAAAATCAGAGGAAAACGTTTCACTTAAAATACGCGAATTTTAATTAGTTTTGCCTTGCTTTTCTGCTGTTATTACATGCTTTAATGCCAGTGGGATACAATACTACAAAAATAACATTTATCACTTTGCGTGCAAACTTCATATTCAAGTTTTTTATACTGTTGATTGTCTTCTTATTGCATGCAGCCGGTATGTTTGCAATCCCCGCTGATATGCACTCCGTGGGCAGACAACTGGAAGTTGCTTCGTCTGTGTCCCTTCAAGATACCACAGAGGTGACCAGTGATACCATTCCGGATTCTGAAGATGAACGGATAACAGGGTCAGCGACGATCCTGGATGCCAGGGTTGATTATTCTGCGGAGGATACCATTTTTCATGATCTTCGTAATCGTAAAGTCTATATATATGGTAACGGAGAGCTAACCTATGAGAATACGCACCTGGTTGCCGATTACATCGAAATTGACTTTCATAATAATGAACTCTATGCCACCGGCCTGCCCGATTCTTTGGGGGTAATGCAGGGACTTCCTGTTTTTACCGAAGACATGCAAAGTTTTCAGTCAGAAGAACTTCGTTATAATTTTGAGACAGGAAGTGGGAGGACCCTTGGCGTTATTACCGAGGAAGCAGAAGGTTATGTGCATGGAGATGTGGTAAAAATCCAGCCGACCCGGGAGGTTCATGTGGCTGATGGGAAATATACTACCTGCGATGACCCCGATCCCCATTTCCATATTGAGTTCCGGCGTGCAAAAATTATCCCCGATGACAAGATTGTGTCAAGTCTTGCATACCTTGTCATAGAGGGCGTCCCAACTCCATTATTTGTGCCTTTCGGGTTCTTCCCGAATACAAGGGGACAGGCCTCCGGCATTTTGATTCCTTCATATGGAGAAAGCCGGGAACGTGGATTTTACCTGGAGAATGGCGGCTTTTACTGGGGAATAAATGATTATGTGGATCTGTCGATACGCGGAGATATCTATTCCCGGGGGAGCTGGGCTTTGCGTACGGGATCCAATTATAGTGTCAGGTACCGCTACAGCGGTTCTGTGAATCTGTCCTATGCCATTAATGTACTGGGAGAGCGGAACCTTCCCGGCTATGAGCGTAACCGGGATTTTCGGATAAGATGGAACCACAACCAGGCCCGGGAGGCACATCCTTCCCGGACCTTCCGTGCCAGCGTGAATGCGGGAAGCCGACAGGCAAGCAGGTTTAACCCAAGGTCAGATCAGGATTACCTGTCCAATACGTTTTCCTCCAATATCTCCTATTCAAGGAACTGGGATGGACGCTATAATTTGTCTGCCAACCTGAGGCACAGTCAGAATACCAATACGGGTCGTGTTGACCTGAGTCTTCCGGAACTTACATTCAGCGTCAGCAGGTTCAATCCGTTTGAGCGTAGCAGTGGCGGGCAACGACGATGGTACGAAGACATCAATATGAATTATAACATGCGAGCCAGGAATGAACTCAGTATTACCGACAGTCTTTTGTTTACCAGTGCGGCATTGGAAAACTTCAGAAACGGTGTACGTCATGACATTCCTGTTTCTTTTTCCACCAGGGTCCTTAACCACTTTAATTTCAATACCCGCATCAATTATAATGAACGATGGTATTTCAATACCATCAGGAAAGAGTGGGATCAGGATGCAGTCCGGATAGTCGGGAATGATACTATTTATGGTGATGTCAGAGAAAGGGAGGTTTCCGGATTTGAAGCCATACGCGATTTTAGCCTGTCGGCCGGGTTAAGTACACGGCTTTATGGCATCATGCAGTTTGAGTCGGGCATGATTTCAGCAGTACGCCATGTTTTGTCTCCCAGTATCGGGTTCTCTCTGCGTCCTGATTTTGCTGATCCCTTTTGGGGATATTACCGGGAATATTATGATCCGTACCGGGATGAGGATGTGCAATATGCCATCTTTGAAGGTGCATTGTTTGGTGGCCCGCCGGCCGGCCGTTCAGGCAATATCAGTTTTTCCCTTACCAATAATCTGGAAATGAAGCTACGTGACAGGAATGATCCGGATGGGGAGGAGCGTAAACTGGTGCTGATTGATAATTTTTCTCTGTCGGGTGGCTATGACCTGGCCAGGGATTCCCTGAATTTTTCAGACCTCCGCCTCAGCGGGAGAACTCGTTTACTTGGTAACTTTGATATTACTTATTCCAGTTCCTGGACCCCCTATATGCTGGATGATGATGGCAGAAGGATCAACCGCTTCCTGATCAGCGGGCAGAATAAACTGTTGCAACTCAATAATACGAGGTGGACGTTGAATCTGAACTATACATTTAGCTCCGATGCAAAACCAACTGATGAGGGTGGTAATGAAGGGATGCAGGAAGGGATGGCCCCCGATAGGGGTGGCAATGGATTGCAGCCAGGTGAAGGACTCAGGGAAGGCCAGGGAGAAGATATTATGGAAGGGCCTGCTGTGAATGGGGTGGATTATGCCGTACCATGGAATGTGACAATGAGCTATTCTTTTAACTATAACTCCCGATATATGAATGCACAGGACAATATGGACAGGGAATATGTGCAGAACCTGTCACTGCGGGGGGATGTGTACCTTACTCCTAAATGGCGTATCGGTTTCCGGACAGGGTATGACTTTGAAAACCATGAACTGACCTACACTTCAATTGACGTGTACCGGGACCTTCACTGCTGGGAGATGACTTTCAACTGGATTCCGATGGGGTTTCGGCAGAGCTATAACTTTACCATCCGGGTGAAAGCAAGTATGTTGCAGGATTTAAAACTCACCCGCCGGGCACACCACCTGGATAGAACTCCCAGGTAAAAGCCG
Organism: uncultured Bacteroidales bacterium; assembly: GCA_964463915.1. Lineage (GTDB taxonomy): Bacteria > Bacteroidota > Bacteroidia > Bacteroidales > UBA7960 > PUPG01. The sequence goes on from CAYXEH010000026.1 coordinate 25,742, forward strand.
GTTCTGATGAATCCCTGGATTAATTGTCTTTTGAGGGGTATTCGACATCCAGGTCCCTGCACCATTGTTTTAGCTCTTCTTCTACTTTTTCCAGCAATGGGATGCCGGTTTTGGTGTTGACGGCCTCGGCCATTCTTTCAGGGTCTCCGGGTATCAAAACTTTCTCCTGGCCTGCAGATGGCCTGCCATTCCTGAAAGTTCGTATCCAGTTATCCATATGGCTTTTGAATTCCTTTGCTGGTCTGAAGGCATCTGTCCGCATGGCACCGATAAAGTGCCCGGTACCTCTTCCCGGCAGGTTTTCTTTCACCGGCAGCCATGCAACAGACGGGGGAACAAAAGGTCCATAATTTGCGCCGGAAAGGACTGCCGACAGGATATCTGCCACAGCCGCCATACAGTAGCCTTTGTGACTGCCAAACTGCCTGGTGCTTCCAAGAGGAAGAATGGCACCACCCCGTGCGAGAACAGAAGGATCTGTGCTGAGCTGACCATTTTTATCCTGCACAAAACCTTTTTCAATGGGTTTCCCCTGTTTTACCAGCATGTCTGCCTTTCCCCTGGCAATGGCGGCGGTCGCAAAATCAGCCACAAGCGGAGGTTCATTGCCAGCGGGTATGGCTACAGCCAGCGGATTGGTCCCCAACAGTCCCTCGGCAGAGAATGTCGGGGCGACCAGGGGATTGGCATTGGTCATACATATGCCGATCATATCATGTTCGAGGGCCTGCATGGCATAATAACCGGCAATGCCAAAATGGTTGCTGTTTTCTACTGCCACCCAGCCAGTACCTGCTTTATCAGCTTTCTCAAGGGCCAGGGCCATTGCCCTGGAAGCAGCCACCGGTCCGAGACTGTTGTCACCATTGAGGGTAACTGTGGATAGACTCTGGTGAGTAATTACAGGATTTCCTGCGGGGTTAATCCTGCCGCTCCGAAGCATACGGATATAATCTGGCAGGCGTAGCAGGCCATGCGAGGGGATGTTGCGCATTTCGGCTGCTACAAGTACACTTGCGGTAACTTTCGCGTCGGCATCATTTACGCCACAACGGGCAAGTAAATTAGTTGTCAGTTTTGTTAGTGTATCTTCTCGGTACATTTTTTTTTTCAAAAGTAAGAGGAATTTTAAAAAAAATTTGAATATTTGCAGTTGTGTTGCGGGCAATGCTTGAGATCGTTGTTTTTTGGCAGTAAAACAATTCCCGTAAATAATCTTCTTGATTTCATTAGTTATTATTTTAACTTTGCATATTCACAAAAACAACACAAGACATAATTCTATGAAAACAGTTATTCAAGTTGCTTTGGCCATCGTAATCGTAGTTCTTGGTTATCTGATATACGACAGCATTATGGAGCCTGTTCGCTTTCGCCAGGAAGTAAAGGAACGTGAGGATAAGATTATACAGCGTTTAAAGGATATCCGTGATGTGCAGCGTGCTCATAGGTCGCGTCATCAGAGGTTTACTGCTGACCTGGATTCATTGGTTAATTTTTACAGGGAGGATTCACTGACTGTGATCCGTGCCATTGGTACAGTGCCTGATACACTGACGGAAACAGAGGCGGTCGAAATGGGTATTGTGGAGCGTGATACCATCTGGATTGCCGCCCGTGACAGTTTGCTGCGCAGGGCGGATTATCCAATTGATTCACTTCCGTATGTTCCCTATAGCAATGGTGAGCGTTTCAGAATGGATGCCGGGATGATTGAACGTGGTCTGACAGAAATACCTGTATTTGAAGCCTCCGTGGAACCAAAAATATATATGAGCGACCTGGATGACTGGCGGGTTTATTATACAAGAGAAGAAGGTCTCAGGGTTGGTTCAATGGTTGAAGCCGTCCTGGACGGTAATTGGGAGTAAAATTAATATCTGCGGATCTTTATGGCTGATTCCCTGCGGAATACTTTGCGCATCATTGATGATGCAACATTAGCTATACCTGAGAATGAAAAAAACTTATCCATCGAGCTCTTGCCCGATGGATTTGTTTTTTCAGTGATGGATGCCGATCGTTTCAAATTCCTGGCCCTTGAAGATCACCGTATTGAACAGTCTCCATGGGAGGTGGATCCTGTTTCACACCTTGGTTATTTCCTGACAAAGAATCCACTTTCCGGCAGGGATTATCAGAAAGTGATTATTTCTTATTATTCCCCACAACTGATATTGGTCCCTTCGGCAATTTACAATCCTGATGAGAAAGAGGCTCTTTTTTCTCTCTGTAGCCCTGTTCCCGGCAATCACTACATCTGGTCAGACAGGCTTCATGTGATGGATGGTTACGGGGTTTATTCCATTCCGAAAGACCTGGCGGATTTTATAGAAAGAATGCTGCCTGGGTGCAAGATCAGGCATTATGGGTCAGGTTTTATTGAAAACGTGCTTGCTTCAAAAAAACTGGAGAGGTGGAATGCGGATGTTGTATTACACATACGTTCAACGCATTTTGAGGTAATACTTATCCGTAACAACCAGCTTGAATATTATCATTCATTTCCCTACCAGAAATTTGATGACCTGCTTTATTATTTGTTCTACGTGCTGGAGCGGCACAAGATTGAAGCCGGGGAACAGGGGTTAATGGTGATAGGCGAGCTGGGTATGGATTCCCCGGGCTTTGAAATATTAAACGGCTTTTTCCGTGAGGTTTCATTTCCCCGGCGCAATGATATGTTTTTGTATAGTTCCGTTTTTGAGGACGTCCCCCATCATTACTATTTTAACCTGCTTAACCTGAATATATGCGGATAATCGGTGGTCAATATCAAAGGCGATTGATTCATCCTCCGCCCTCTCTTCCTGTGCGTCCCACCACGGATAAGGCCAAAGAAGCGTTGTTTCACATCCTGAACAACCATTTTGACTTTGAAAATTTACAGGTGCTGGATCTTTTTGCAGGAACCGGGAGTATCTCCTATGAGTTTGCCTCCCGTGGAGCAGCGGAAGTGGTAGCGGTGGATCAAAATCCTGGATGTTACCGTTTTATACGTAAAGTGAAAGCACAACTGGACATGGATAATCTTATGCCTGTCAGGGCAGATGCATTCCGTTACCTGGCTGCATGCAGTAACGAATTTGATATTATTTTTGCCGACCCTCCTTATGAAATGGCCGGAATTTCCCGTATACCCAATGAAGTATTCAGCCGGAAACTACTTGCTGAAGGCGGGTGGTTGATTCTGGAACACGGGGCCACCACAAGTTTTGAGGATCATCCGTTTTTTATCCTTGGGAAAAAATACAGCAAGGTGCATTTCAGTTTCTTTGAAACAGCCGGCTAAGGCCTCCGGTATTTTTTTGCTATTTTTGATCACCTGATTTTTAAAGCACTTGTTATTTATCAATCATCAAGACACTGCATCTATGGAAAAAATCGCATTGTTTCCCGGATCCTTTGATCCCATCACCAAAGGGCACGAATCTATTGTCCTCCGGGCCCTTCCATTGTTTGATAAGGTCATTGTTGCCATTGGGATCAATGAACAAAAAAAGCATTTTTTTCCACTGAATGAGCGGAAAAAATGGATTTCCAAAGTTTTTGAGGATTATCCGCAAATTGAGGTGATAACTTATGAGGGGTTGACTGTGGATGTCTGTAAGAAAATGAATGCCGGGTTTATCCTCAGGGGACTCAGGACCTCGGCGGATTTTGAATTTGAAAGGAGTATCGGACAAGTCAATAAGAAGATGTTGCCGGAGGTAGAAACGGTGTTTCTTCTTACCACACCTGAATATACAGCTTTGAATTCCAACATCGTTCGTGACATTATACGACACGGTGGAGACGCTACCTCCTTTATTCCGGAAGGCCTGGATATATCACGTTATTTGCTTGATTAGTTCACGGATACATAACGGGTCGTCTGTTTGCTGAAAGGGTTATATGAAGATTATTTGCCTGGTTTATATGAAAAAGTTTTGCCTGGTTTTTCTCCTCCAGGGTATCGTGGCCACCCTGATGGCCGGGGAGTATGTATCAATTACAGGGGTTTTCCCCGGGGCTGAGGGGGAAGAGATCCGCCTCATGCGATATGATGACCATCTAAGTTTCCGTGAAGCAGAATTGGCTTCAGCCGTTATTGACGATGAAGGAACGTTTGCCTTTGAGATTCAGGTAGAAGCTGCAGAATTGTTGTTCTTCCGTTTTCAGTATACAAGGAATTTTTTTTATGTGGAGCCCGGGAATACCTACACGGTCGAATTTGCACCATTTTCATTTGCTGACAAAAAGGAAGGAACGGATTATCATCCGGCACGTCTTAATCACAGTATGTCCATTGATTCAGAAGATCCTGCTGGTGTCGGGTTAAATGACCTCATTAAACGGCTGGAAGAGCTGGCGGAGGAATTTGTCCGGACAAGGATTTCCGGCAACATACGGGCCAATCATCAGGCTGCAATGCGGGATCTGAACCAGCAAGCCGATTCCCTTTTCCAGGGTGTTGATCATCCTTTTTTCTCCGATTACAAAACCTATTACCTTGCCCGGTTGAGCAGGACCTTAAATACCCGCGGGTTTACTTCACTGGTGGAAGAATACCTCTCAGACCGTCCGGTTTTGTACAACCATCCTGAGTATATGGATTTTTTCAGGCAGTTGTTCAGTACTTATCTGTTTGCAGGAAGCCGTGATATCCGGATCAGCGACCTGGAGGCCGCTGTGAACCAACAGGAGAGTTACGAGGCATTAATGGCTGTACTGGAGAAGGACAGTGTGTTAAAAAACGAGCGTTTGCGGGAATTACTGATGCTTGACGGCCTGAAAGAAATGCGCAATATGGAGGATTTTGAACCGTCCGGGGTGGTCCAAATATTGGAGGAAGTGGCCGCTGCGAGTAAATATCCGGAGCACAGGCAAATTGCGCAAAACCTGTTATACCTCCACAGGAGATTTCAGCCGGGCCAACCGGCTCCCTCGCTGGCCTTAAAGAATCATCGGGGTGAAAAAGTCTTTCCTGATGATTTTTCCGGCCGCTATGTGTATCTGTTTTTCTGGGCAGGATGGTGCAACCGTTCAATGGCTGAACTGGGGCCGATGGATGAATTAGCAGGGGAATTGGAGGATAAAGTCCATTTTGTCGGAGTATTGACCGACCATGATCCGGCCACCGCTGCTCATTTACTGGAGAATGAGGATCTGGCTGTTTCTTTTTATCATTTCGACGGCGATTACAGGATGCTGGATGATTATGGTGTCTGGAATATTCCTTACTATGTGCTGATCGGCCCTGACGGGGATTTCGTGAAACATCCTTTTATTTCGCCATCTGAAGGGGCCATCGATTATCTCCATGAAATAGTGGATAACTGATGATTCCTTCTTTGGGATTGCCTGTGATCAGTCTTCCCCCTGATCTGTCCTGATTCGCTGACAGTAACGGACCAACTCTTTGATGTTCTCATAGGTATTGTCAAAGACTTCCCTGAGCTGTTCAGGGTCTTTCCAGGCAAGGTGGCTAATCCCTTCCTCTCTTTGGGGCCGGAGTTCGTCGGGGAATTGTGTGCCCATCATGAACCATTTGGTTTTTTTTAATGCCCACAGGCCTGAGGAAGTCAACGGATAAATATGGTAGGTCACGGGCAGGGGATATTTGACAGCAACCTGCCGGATCCCGCATTCCTCCTTTACTTCCCGCAGGGCTGTGTCTTCCGGGTTTTCTCCTGGTTCCACCATTCCTTTCGGAAGGTCCCACCGGCCATTGCGGAAAATAAAGAGCCAATGCCCCTGGATGTTCTCTACGATTCCGCCTGCGGCAGGCACACATTCAAAGAACGTGGAAAATAATCTGAATAGCCTTGCCGGTTCAGGGCCCTGGATCCGGAGGGTGCTTTTGTCTGAACGTAAAAAATCAGCGATCTCCTTCCATTTGAGGGAGGCGGTATGTGCCTTTTGGTCATTTGACGCTTTACCAGTACTGAATATTATTTTCTGTTTGTGGTGATAAACAATGAATGTGTGATTCATAGGCTGTGCTAAATACGTATTCTCCTCCCGGAAAATTGTTAGTTTTGTGCGTTGTTTTACTTTTTAATTCATCCAGGCATGCAAATGAAAAACAGAGGCAGGCTTGCCAGAGAAATTGCCGGGCATTTATTGCAAATTAACGCAATTAAACTGAATGCGGAAACCCCCTTTACATGGGCTTCGGGTTTGCGTGCACCGATATACTGTGACAATCGGCTGAGCTTGTCCTTTCCCCTGGTCCGGGATGCAATTGCGGATGCACTTACAGAAATTGTACGCCAGGATTTCCCTGATGCGGAAATTATAGCAGGTGTTGCTACAGGCGCCATAGCCCACGGGGTACTGGTTGCGGAGAGGCTGAATCTGCCTTTTTTATATGTCCGAAGCGCACCCAAGGCACATGGTCTGGAAAGCAGGATTGAAGGGAAATTCGGTGCCGGGCAAAAAGTGGTGGTCATCGAAGATCTGATCTCAACGGGCAAAAGTAGCCTGGCGGCCTGCAGCGCATTGCAGGCAGAAGGCCTTGAACTTCTCGGGATGGCTGCGATTTTTTCCTATGAACTGGAAGCTGCCAGAAAGAATCTGGGTAGTGCAGGATTCCCGGTAAATACCTTAAGCAATTATCCTGCGATTTTAGAGGTAGCTGTGGAAAAAGGATACATCCCCTATGATGGGTTGGAGATGCTGGAGTCCTGGCGTAAGGATCCTGAAGGCTGGTCTGAATTACACCAATAACCAATTATCACATAAGTAAAGAGATATGGCCACGTTTGAAAAAAATAATATTCCGGTTGAGGCTGATTGTGAAAAGGTGTTTTCCTTTCTTGGGGATTTCAGGAACTTCGGGGAACTGCTTCCTGACAAGGTACAAAACTGGAGGGCAGATGAAAATTCCTGCTCCTTTACCATTGAGGGGCTGGCCGATATGTCTATGAGGATTGATGGGAAGTCTCCCTGCAGAAGCATTCATATTGTCCCTGATGGAAAAGCACCGGTGGATTTCTCGCTGGATTATTTTTTCCACGAAAAAGGAGATCAGCGTTGCGACGTATCTATCATATTCAGGGTGGTACTCAATCCTTTTATGAAGACCGTGGCTTCCGGGCCCCTGCAGAAACTGGTGGATAAGCTTGCCCGCAAACTCCAGGATCATTTCCTTTAGATCAGCCCTGGTTCAAAGGGAGATTATAAGCTGTTGCCGCTTCCGGGGTTCGCTGGAGCTATGCTGCTTTTGCCGGGGTAGCCAGGAGTTGCCTTAATCAAGCAGCATCTGTATTTCTTTCATCCCGAATGTCTCCGGTTTTCCGTTTCTCCGCTCAAGGATCATTTTCCCGTATTCATCCACACCGGTAATACGGCCTTCAAAGCAATTTTTCTCGTTTTTAAAACGCATCCACTTTCTGTATCCCATCAGATGGCGGAGGTACTCCTCGTTCAGTTCTTTGTGGTTGCCTTTGATCAATTGGTCATACTGTCTGCCTGTTTGTTGCAGCAGCTGGTTGAGGCACTTACTGACAATGAATTTTTTTTTGCACAATAGTGCAAGGGAGGATGGGTTCGGTAAGTCTGCCGGGAAATAGGTCTGGTTGACATTGATGCCGATTCCTACGATGCTGAGTTCATAGGTCTGGCCCATGATCCGGTTCTCGATCAGGGTGCCGGCAATTTTTTTGTTATCGGCATAAATGTCATTGGGCCATTTGATTTTGAACGCTTGATCCGGGCACAATACCGACAGGGTATTGCGGATGCTGATTGCCACGGATTTATTCAGGAAAAACTGTTGGGCGGGAGGCAAAAATACGGGTTTCAGCAGGATGGAGACAGTCAGATTCTGGTTTGGTTCACTGGTCCAGCGGTTATTTCCCAGCCCTCTTCCTGCGGTTTGATTTCCAGCCTGCAAAACCAGTCCTTCCCCGGAAATTGATCCGGTATCAGTCATCCTCCACAATGCACGGTTTGTGGAATCGGTTTCATCAATATAGTGAATGGAAAACCGCATCCTGCTTGTTTTTCTTGCAAAGTTAGCATAATCAGGATGAATGAGTGTGGACGGCCAGTATTCTGCTTGTCACCGATATAATAAACAAAGGGACAATATGTGGGCAAAATTCGTTAATTTTGCATGAAAGTATAATGTTTAGCGAATGACAGGAAAAATTGAGAGAAAAGACATATCGGCAGTACTCGTTGACGCAATTATAAAAGGGATACAAGAAAAAAAGGGACAAGAGATCATTCTGCTTAATCTTGGAAAAATTCATTCTGCGGTTTGTGACTATTTTGTGATCTGTCACGGGAGCTCCGGCACCCATGCCACAGCCATTGCTGAATCCGTAGAGGAAGAGGTTAAAAAGACCACCGGTTTTAATCCTGCCCGCCGGGAAGGCTTTACCAATGGAGAGTGGATCTTGCTTGATTACCTGGATGTGGTGGTTCATGTATTCCAGGAACCCATACGCCGCTATTACCAGGTGGAAGAATTATGGGCAGATGCCCCGCTAAAAAAGATTGTGGAGGAGTGATTTCTGCCAGGGGTAACATTGGTTTTTAGAAGTATAAAAAAATGACTGAATCAAAAGATAAACAAAATAGATCGGGTAAGCCGCAATCGGATAAACCCCGTGGGAAGCGTCTTTCCGGAAATACCCAGGGCGGTAAGACAAGTGGAAAATCCGATGGCAAAAAGCCGGGTTTTAATTTTTACTGGATTTATGCGATCCTGGCGGTAGTGTTCATTGGTTTACAGTTCTTCAACTGGGGAAGCACGGCAGTGGAAATCTCGCAGATGCGGTTTGAGAATGAAATGCTTGTCTGGGATGAAGAGGATGGTTCCGATATTGCTCAGCTGAAAATAGTCAATAAAGAAGAGGTCGAGGTTTTTATCAAGGAAGAGCGTCTGGATCAAGAAAAATACGAAGATGTTGAGCCTGGCCGGACAATCGGGGAAACCTCGGGTCCTCATTATGTATTCAGGATCGCTTCAGTGGAGAATTTTGAGACCATGATCCGGGAAACCCAGCGTGAATGGCCGGTGGAAGACCGTTTCCCGGTATATCCTGAAACCCGGAAAAGCTGGGGAACTGATATCTTAAGCTGGTTGCTGCCCATTGGTTTGCTGATCGCATTCTGGATTTTTATTATCAGACGGATGTCAGGCAGCGGAGGCCCCGGAGGTCAGATGTTTAACATCGGAAAATCAAAGGCTACCCTGTTTGATAAAGATACCCATGTGAGCATCGACTTTAAGGATGTGGCCGGACTGGATGAGGCCAAGGTGGAGTTGATGGAGATTGTCGACTTCCTGAAAAACCCGAAGAAATATACCGAACTGGGAGGTAAGATCCCTAAGGGAGCCTTACTGGTCGGGCCTCCGGGCACAGGGAAAACTCTTCTGGCGAAAGCGGTTGCCGGCCAGGCCCAGGTGCCTTTCTTCTCACTGAGCGGGTCTGATTTTGTTGAGATGTTTGTTGGGGTGGGAGCCTCCCGTGTCAGGGACCTGTTTAAACAGGCAAAAGAAAAGGCTCCCTGTATTGTTTTTATTGATGAAATTGATGCCATTGGTCGTGCCAGGGGTAAGAATCCGGTAACGGGTTCCAATGATGAGCGGGAGAATACATTGAATCAGTTGCTGACCGAAATGGATGGTTTCGGAACCAATGTGGGTGTCATTATTCTTGCTGCCACCAACCGTGCTGATGTACTTGACAGGGCATTGCTCAGGGCCGGACGTTTTGACCGGCAGATCCATGTGGAAATGCCTGACCTGACCGAGCGTAAAGCTATCTTTAAGGTTCATATGAAGCCATTGAGGCTGGAGAAGAACCTGGATGAGGAATTTCTTGCCAGGCAAACGCCCGGTTTTTCCGGTGCCGACATTGCCAATGTATGTAATGAGGCTGCATTGATCGCTGCCCGGCGAAATAAGAAAATGGTAGACAAGCAGGACTTTATGGATGCCATTGACCGGATTATAGGCGGATTGGAAAAGCGAAGTAAGATTATTTCCCCGAAGGAAAAGAAAGTCATTGCTTACCATGAGTCGGGACATGCCGCTGTCAGCTGGCAGCTTGAACATGCCCATCCGTTGGTAAAGGTAACCATTGTGCCCCGGGGAAAGGCACTTGGGGCAGCCTGGTATCTGCCGGAAGAAAGGCAGATCACTACTTTCGAGCAAATGTTTGATGAGTTGACAAGTACCCTGGGAGGCCGGGCAGCCGAAGATATTGTTTTTAGCCAGATTTCAACCGGAGCACTCAACGACCTGGAAAAGGTGACAAAGCAGGCCTACGCCATGGTGGTTTATTTTGGCTTAAATAAAAAGATCGGGAACGTGAGCTATTACGATTCCAGCGGGCAGAATGAGTACAGTTTCACTAAACCGTATTCTGAGAAGACCGCACAGACCATTGATGAAGAGGTGAGTATCCTGATAGAAAAGGCTTATTCCCGTGCCAAAGATATATTATCAACCAAGAAGGATAAACTCCTTCAGCTGGGTGATTTGTTGCTTGAAAAAGAAGTGATTTTTCGCGAAGATCTGGAAAGGATATTTGGTAAAAGGCCATTCCCGGATTCTGAATATGCACGGGAACAGGAGTTTGGTGTGGGGTCGTCCCTGAATACAAAAAAGGACGAAGGAAAACAGTTGAATGAGTCATAATTTCACTCAATGAAGGAGAGTACTTCCAAGGAGAAAGTCCTGAAGAAGATAAGGGATGCCCTGGTAAATGGCATGCCAGCACCTTATGAAGGAGTCGGCAGCGGAATGGGAGTATTCCCTAAACCGGAGGCTGATTACCGGGAGGAAGCTTTTGCCGAGGCACTCATCCGGGTAAACGGAGGATTTGTTTTTTGCAAAGACGTGGATGAACTGACCGATGGTTTGTCTGCCCTGTTATCACAAAAAGAGATTCAGCAGGTTTTTTGCGGGGAACCTTTTCTTTTTGGGTTGCTGAATGAACTCAAGATAGAGGTTGCCAAAGCAACGGAAGAACTATCAGATTGCCGGGCAACGGTTACAGGGTGTGAGGCCCTTGTCGTGCGGCACGGAGCGGTCGTTTTGAGTGGTCGCCAGGCCTTGAGTCGCAGGGGATTCATCACCCCCCCGGTAAATATTTTGGTTGCCACCAACCAGCAATGGGTGGATGACCACAAGGATGCGTTTCGCTTTCTGCAGGCCAGGTATGGAAAGGAGATTCCGTCACTGATTAGTTTCGTTACAGGGCCAGGTCGAACCGCTGATATTGAGAAAAAACTTGTTCTTGGCGCCCATGGTCCGAAAGAGTTGTATGTTTTTATGCTTGATATATCAGTACCGATTCAGTAAAAACGATAGGACAGGTATGTGATAAATGACTGTTGAACCTGAATTTGTTTTGCATATGAAAAATAACTGGCAAAAGGTATATAGCAATTCCCTGGAGCACAAAGTAGACATTGTTCAGGCAGTATTGAAAGATGCCGGAATTGAGAGTGTCATAATGAATAAAAAGGATTCGGCCTATCTTTTTGGGGAGTTGGAATTGTATGTAAAAGCAGATGATACAGTGAAAGCGATACAAATAATTAACAAGGAACTGTTGTGAGTAATTTGGCCCGTAGAACAATTACAGGTATTTTATTGGTTTTATTGGTGCTTTCTTCTATTATCACACATCCGTATCTATTTTCACTACTTTTCGTGATTTTTTCTGGGGTCGGGTTGTGGCAGTTCTATTCTCTGGTTGAATGACACGTGGTATCTCCCAATAAGGTAGCAGGCATGCTTTAAGCAATGCTTCGTTTTTT
>CAYXEH010000027.1:0-33638 GCA_964463915.1 uncultured Bacteroidales bacterium
CAGCAAAATGAACCCGGTGCTGATGAAGAACAAATACATCGACCTGATCGAACAAACCTTTGACTTCCCCGAGGAAGAGTTCAAAGTCATGGACAATGAACTGTATTTCCACGATCTGTGCATGATGGACCTGGTGAAGCAATACGGAACTCCACTCAAAATCAGCTATTTGCCAAAAATAAGTCAACAGATTCAAAAAGCAAAGCGAATGTTCAATGTGGCAATGGCAAAAGTAGATTACAACGGGGAATATCATTATTGTTACTGCACGAAAAGCTCGCATTTTACTTTTGTACTTGAGGAGGCATTAAAAAACGATATACACATCGAAACTTCCTCCGCTTTTGATATTTTCATTGTAGAAGAATTACTCAGAATGGGGCTTATTGATAAATCCCGTTATGTGGTCTGTAATGGATTCAAACGTCCCTTATATACAGAGAAGATCAGTGACCTGATCAATAATGGTTTTGTAAACACCATTCCGGTAATCGACAATAAAGATGAGATCAAAGATTATAACGAACTCATCCGCAATGACAGGCAATGTAATCTCGGAATACGTATAGCTGCAGAAGAGGAGCCCATGTTTGAGTTCTACACCTCCAGGCTGGGGATTCGTTATAAAGACATTATTCCCTATTACAAGGAACATATTCAAAACGATCGCCGATTCGGACTGAAAATGCTGCACTTCTTCATCAACACGGGGATTAAAGACAATGCGTATTACTGGAATGAGCTTTCAAAATGTGTAAATGTCTATTGCCAGCTAAAAAAGATTTGCCCTGAACTGGACAGCCTGAATGTCGGCGGTGGATTTCCCATCAAAAACTCACTGGGTTTTGAATATGATTATGAGTACATGGCTGAAGAGATCATTGGGCAGGTCAAAATGATCTGTGAACAGCACGATGTGCCGGAACCTGATATTTTTACCGAGTTTGGAGCTTTTACCGTGGGAGAAAGTGGGGCCGTCATCTATTCCATTCTTAATCAGAAACAACAAAATGACCGTGAGTTGTGGAACATGATTGACAGCAGTTTCATGACCACGCTCCCGGACATATGGGCCAGCAAGCAGCGGTTTATTTTACTGGCACTGAATAACTGGGACAAGGAATATGAACGGGTTAACCTGGGAGGCCTGACATGTGACAGCATGGACTATTACAACGCGGAGTCTCATGCCAACGCGGTTTTTTTGCCAAAGTTGCGTAAAGACAGCACACAATATATCGGGTTGTTCCATACTGGCGCATACCAGGAAACCCTGGGAGGATTCGGCGGGCTCCAGCATTGTCTGATACCGGCTCCGAAAATGGTTATTATTGATCAGGATGAGGAAGGCGAATATCACACCAAGTTGTTTGCCAAGGAACAGAGTTATAAATCGATGCTGAAAACCCTCGGGTTTTAAAGGACGTTTTTTTAACTTTGTTAGTTTTCAACTTAATACCACGTTAATGCCTCCAAACAACAATACATTTAAGAAGAACGCCTTTAAGTCATCCGGCAAATCCTCAGCTAAAAAAAAGGGTGGAAAGAAGCCGTGGTCAGGTCTGGGGAAGCTTCCCGATAACAGCAGGGCTCGCAAAGCTACCGGGCTGTTCCTGGTTTTATTCTCCATGTTTTTATTAATGTCTTTCATTTCTTATCTTTTCAGCTGGAAAGCGGATGATGTCTTGCTGGATGGAAGAAGCTTCAACTGGGCTTTACTCACAGACCCCGCAATTGAGGTGGAGAATATGATGGGACGTATCGGTGCCATTCTGGCACATTTCTTTATCAAACAAGGGTTTGGTATTGCCTCTTTTGCCTTTGTACTGATCTTATTTGTAGCAGGCATACGTATTTTAACCGGGTTTCAACTGCTTCCGGTAAAACAAACCGTAGCCAATGCACTTTTTATCCTCATATGGCTTTCCACATTCTTTGGCTATCTGATTGGCGCAGGAGATCTGCTGATTCTTGGTGGGATATCTGGCTATGAAACTGCATTGTGGCTGAATGGCTTACTGGGGAAAGCCGGAACGGCAATTTTCTTGTTGTTTGCTGCCGGCTTATGGATCATCATCGTATTTGATCCCAGTTTCAAGAATGCCGGGCTTTTTCTGGCAGGGCTTTTCAGGAATAAAGACAACAAAGCGGCAAACGTGGCACCTGCCGATCAGCCTGATTCGCTGAACCAGGAAACAGTTGCAGATCCACAATCAAACAGTCAGGATAAATCCCCGATCATTGAGGAGGATGACAAACAAACTGACTCCGGTACGGATCAGGCAATGGAAGAAGAGCCCGCAGAAGACAGCGTTCAGGGTGATCCTGTCTACGGTATGGACCTTGATGCCGGACTCCCGGAAACTGAAGATGATCAGAAAGGCAAAGCGGGTGAAGATCCCGAACTGGAAATTGAAATCGCCAACGGGAAGCTAACAGGAAATAATTACCAGTCAATTGAGGACCCCTTCTCCGGAGATGGCGACGAGACACCAGACCTTTCTCACCTTGGAGAATATGATCCGACACTTGATCTGCCGCGTTACCAGCTACCAGAGTTGCGCCTGCTTGACGACAGAGGCAGCGGAACAATCCATGTGAACAAGGATGAGCTGGAGGCCAATAAGAACCGGATTATTGAAACACTCAATAACTACAGTATAAGCATCGATAAAATAAAGGCAACCGTAGGTCCTACGGTGACCCTTTACGAAATCATTCCCGCACCCGGTGTGCGTATTTCCAGGATCAGGAACCTGGAAAATGACATTGCCCTCAGCCTGGCAGCCCTGGGGATACGCATCATAGCCCCCATCCCCGGAAAGGGCACCATAGGCATTGAAGTGCCAAATAGCAAGCCGGAAATCGTATCCATGAAGTCAGTACTCAGCAGTGATCGCTTCCGCAATTCTTCTTACGAGTTACCCATTGGTTTAGGTAAAACCATTGCCAATGAAACCTTCATTGCCGACCTTACCAAAATGCCCCATCTTCTGATGGCAGGCGCAACCGGACAGGGAAAATCCGTTGGACTTAATGCCATACTGGCATCGATCCTTTACAAAAAACACCCCGCTTATGTAAAGTTTGTACTGGTCGATCCCAAGAAAGTCGAATTGAATCTTTTTTCCAAAATCGAAAGACACTTTCTTGCCAAGCTTCCGGACGCGGAAGAAGCAATCGTTACAGAAACCCGCCAGGTAGTGAGAACCATCAATTCTCTGTGTGTAGAGATGGACAACCGTTATGACCTGCTGAAAGATGCCCAGGCAAGAAATATCAAGGAATATAATGTAAAGTTTGTAGCCCGTCGGCTTAACCCCAATATGGGGCATCGCTTTTTGCCCTATATTGTATTGTTCATTGATGAATTTGCCGACCTGATCATGACAGCCGGCAAAGAAATAGAACTACCGATAGCTCGTCTGGCTCAGCTGGCACGTGCGGTGGGCATCCACCTGATCATTGCGACCCAGCGCCCATCAGTCAATATCATTACCGGAACCATCAAGGCCAATTTCCCGGCCAGAATCGCCTTTCGTGTCACTTCCAAGATCGATTCCCGCACCATTCTCGACAGCGGAGGCGCAGATCAACTGATCGGCCGTGGAGATATGCTGCTCTCCACAGGCAGTGATCTGCTCCGGTTACAATGTGCATTTATTGACACCCCGGAAATCGAGCGCATCTGCGAATTCATCGGATCGCAAAGAGCCTACCCCGATGCCTTCCATCTGCCAGAATATCATGAGGATGAGGCCTCGGAACAGGAAGCAGGAGACCCATCGGACCGGGATGAATTGTTTGAAGAAGCAGCCCGTATTGTTGTTGCCACCCAACAAGGGTCCACTTCCCTGATTCAACGAAAATTAAAGCTCGGCTACAACAGGGCTGGCAGGATTATTGATCAACTTGAAGCAGCCGGCATAGTCGGCCCCTTTGAAGGGAGCAAAGCCAGGGAAGTAAGGGTAAGGGATGAGATGCGCCTGGAAGAGATATTGCAAAACGAGTAACAGAAAACACCAGAATACATGATTGCACTTATTTGTTTTATATTATGCATCCAGCTATCTCCGGATCAAAATCAGGACGATGCTCCCAGAATGTATGAGGAAAAGGCAGAAGAAATCCTGGAAGAAGCCGGCAAGGTGCTCAGAAGTTATGAATCGCTCTATGTTTCATTTATTTATGAAATGGAAGATGATACAGGTGATTCCGGAGAACAAATGAATGCCACATTATACTCCAGAGGAGACCAGTACCATATGTGTATAGGCGATAATTATTTTATTTCTGACGGTGAAGTGGTCTGGACATTCATGGAGGACGTCAATGAAGTACACATCAGCCTGGCGGAAGACACCGAAGGTGCCATGACCCCCACTTCCGTGCTCGACAACTTCAGGGAGGAGTTTCGTTCCGCGTGGCTAAGGGAGGAACCCTATAACAATCAAACCGTCCACATCATTGATATGACACCCGAGGAGCCACAGGCTTTTTTCAAATACAGGGTTGCCATTAATAAAGAAACCCATCAGCTTGAATATACCCAGGCATACGACAGGCACGGAGGCATCTATCGTTATGCCATCGAAACACTGGAACCAAACCCGGAGATACCGGAAGGTACTTTTTCTTTTGATCCTTCAGCCTATCCGGAAATCGAGGTTATCGATCTTCGCTGAATCCTTCGCTATCATTCGAATCTTCCCCGGCAAAGACATCAATGGGTTGGCTGACATCCACCCGGCGATAATCCTGAATACGATAAATGCTGGTATTGGTGTTCTCCCAGCCATGACCTGTACCAAAGGGGCGCTGAAATAAAAAAGGGCTTTCTATCCCCCTGTGATTCAATAACGCCATGCAACGGTCAAAATCCTTTCCATATTCATACAGTGCATTGAGAAAGAAATAGGTGGTCTGCGCTCCTTTGAATGCATCTTCATCCGGCTCAGTATGATAGACCCCCCTGTAGCGGTTTACGAAATCCTTTATATGCCGATCCGTGTAATCGTAAAAATCGGGTGTAAATATATGAACATTCAGGTTTTGCAGATAGTCAATTTCTATGCTTTGATAATCCTCCCATTCAGGGATTCCGAACACCGATATATCAAAATCGCGGCGGTATTCGTGTAAGCGGCGCAGGTAATCCGACAAAAATGGTTCACCACTGATCAGGGTGATCAATACATTCTTCTGATCCGGTCTCATTTTCCCCATGACCCCTTCTATCCCTTCACGCCGATAAATCACTTCTTTCACATTTTCCGGCCGGACCACCCGCTGTCCTGAAATCATCCCCGGAATCTGTCCGGCTTTCGGATCTGCCATCACCAACTGACTGACTCTACGGTTTCCCACCAATGTATTGTCAAAATAATACCCGTCAACTCTGTTCAGGTGCAAGCTGTCATAAAAATGATTACGCAGGGCCACTTCCTGCAACAGTGTGTCCTGAAATGTACTGATCACTTCCTGTGCGCCCGGTTGATTATTGTGGACCAATAAAATATTTTGCCTGGGGTAATTGATGGATACATAATTTGCCACCTCAGAGAGCATGGTTTCCAGGGACGGAGTGGCCTTAAACAGATTCGGCATGTCACGCAAAGGCTGATTGTCAGGCAACAAAGGTGAGACTACCGGAATATCATGACGACGGCCATAAGCGGCCACGTAGTCGAGGGTTTCCTCATAAAACGGACCAATGATCAGATCCATGTCCTTAAATCCATCGCTGTCGGTGGCTCTCCTGGCCTTGGGTAATTGCTGACAGACATCATACGCATGCAGTGTCACCTCCATACCCTGCTCGCGAAGGGAATCCAGTGCGAGTAAGGCACCCTGATAATAGCTCAGGAAAGCAAACGAAGGATGGTCAAGCGGAAGGGTGCCTCCGCGCTGGCGTCGGGAATCACCGTGTATAAGCCTGTTGGTCAGTGTATCGTCAGGCACCGTAACAGGAAGGGAGCCTTTCATAATAGGCAGGTCCCCGGGCAGATCCACCTCCTCAAGAAAAAGAGGGATCAGTAATGCCACCTGGTAATGGTCATTGTGTTCCGGTTCGAAGCAGTAGGTATCCGGACGGGGTTTTACCTCCTTATGCGAATCGGTTGGCAGGAAGATATAACTTTGTCTTTCGGATTGAGGCTCACGCTCTGCTAACATGGATTCGGTTGGCACCCGTATTTCCTGGCCAGACTGCAACCCCTCCCTGATATCCGGATTAAGCCTCTCCAACGCATCCACCGTTATGCCGAACTGTTGCGAAATTCCAAACTTTGTTTCCCCGGGAGACACGTTATACAGGCGGTACTCCCCATCTTCTTCAACTTTCGTAATTTGCTCTTCCTGCAGGTTTTTTACAGGGAGCTTTAATACATGGTCAACCTGAAGACCCTCGCGGGCCTGTGGATTATAGAAAAGAATCTCCTCAATGGAAACACCATATTGCTGAGAAAGGCCGAACAATGTTTCTTGCGGCTGCACTTTGTGCTCGGTGAAATCCCCTCTTGGTTCCGGCGCCACCTCCCTGATCTCTAGCGGTTCCGTTCTCCTGATATCGTCTTCATCGAAATCTTCTTCATCAACCGGAATACGAATCACCTGGTTGTACTGCAACCCGTATCTGACATCCGGATTCTCCTCCAGGATGTCTTCCTGCTCAACATCATAAGCCCTGGCGATAGAGAAAAGTGTTTGACCCTGCAGCACCGCATGCAGGTAGTAAGGCTTTTCATCAATTATATGGATGGTGTTTGAACGATTGGTAATCCCCTGATTTTCCTGTTTTTCCTGATTCTCCTGCCTTTCCTGCTGTTCCTGTGCAGAAGCAGGCATCCCTTCCGAAGTCAGAAAAATGACAATCAGTACAAAAATAAAACGGGGCACCATATTAAAAAATGGTTTATATACTATACGTCTTACCAGGGGAAAAAATTGCAATCTGTTCATATTATTCCCATTCAATGGTGGCAGGTGGTTTGGAACTGATGTCATACACTACCCTGTTCACACCTTTTACGTTATTGATGATAGCATTACTGACATTGGCCAGAAACTTATACGGAAGATGGACCCAATCTGCCGTCATTCCATCTGTAGAGCCTACCGCCCTTAATACCACCGCATTCTCATAGGTTCGCTCATCCCCCATCACTCCAACCGACTGCACGGGCAACAGAATTGCCGCGGCCTGCCAGACATCGTCATACAATCCTTCCTTTTTCAGGGACTGGATGAAGAAATGATCCACCTCCTGTAAGATCCTGACCTTTTGGGCATTCACTTCACCAAGGATCCGGATACCCAGGCCGGGGCCGGGAAATGGGTGCCTCCCAAGGATTGCCGGAGAAATATTCAGGCTGTAGCCAACCTTCCTTACTTCATCTTTAAATAAGCTGTTTAATGGCTCCACAACTTTCAAATTCATCAGGTCAGGCAAACCACCCACATTGTGGTGGGATTTGATGGTCACAGAAGGACCTTTCACTGAAACGGATTCAATCACATCCGGGTAAATGGTTCCCTGCGCAAGCCAGTTCACATCCTTTATCTTGTGAGCTTCCCTCTCAAAAACTTCAATAAACACACGCCCGATGGCCTTGCGTTTGATCTCCGGATCCGTTACTCCCCTCAGGGCCTGAAGAAAGTGGTCGGCGGCTCTCACTCCGCGTACATTCAGCCCCATATCTTTATAAGAGGAAAGTACTTCCTCAAATTCATTCTTGCGCAGCAGGCCGTTATCCACAAATATGCAATGCAATTGCTTTCCGATTGCCTGATGCAGTAATACAGCTGCTACACTGGAGTCAACACCGCCGGACAACCCAAGCACCACTTTATCGGCTCCGATCTGGTCTTTGAGTTTTTTTACCGCATCCTGAACAAAGGATTCAGGTGTCCAGTCCTGCGCACATCCGCAAATATCCACTACAAAATTCCTGAGTAATTGCTGCCCCTGGGTAGTATGGTATACCTCAGGATGGAACTGCAGCCCGTAGGTTTTTTCCCCCGGCTTCCCGAAAGCCGCCACCCCAATATCATTGGTACGGGCAAGCAGACGATGGCCCTCAGGCAAACGTGTGATCGTATCTGCATGCGACATCCATACCTGTGATTGCAGGTCAATATCACGGAAGAGGGGTTCATCCGGCTCAATATGCGAGAGAAGTGCCCGTCCGTACTCCCTTGAAGAAGAAGCCATTACCTCCCCCCCATGCATCACAGTCAACAGTTGCGCCCCGTAGCAAACGCCCAAAAGTGGTTTTTGCTCATCAATCCACGAGAGATCAGGACGAAGCGCTTCATCGTCACGGACGCTGAAAGGGCTTCCGGAAAGAATAATCCCCTTAATCCGGGAGTGATTATCCGGTTTGTAATTGTAAGGGTGTATCTCACAATACACATTCAGCTCCCGGACCCTTCTTGCAATAAGCTGGGTATACTGGGAACCAAAATCCAGGATCAAAATCATTTCTTGCATAATGCAAAGATAATTATATGATTTATTTCTCGGACGAATATAACAGGATATAAAAAAGTGTTCATGCTAATTTCTTATTTTTGCATCAACAAAAAACAAGCCATATGAGTGTTGCAGATAAGCTGAAAACAGTTTTTGAGAAACTTCCGGACGATGTCAAACTGATTGCAATTAGCAAAACAAAAAGCACCGGCCAGATCATGCAGGTTTACCATGCCGGGCACCGCGTATTTGGGGAAAGTAAAGCCCAGGAACTACTGCCAAAATACGAGGCATTACCAAAAGACATCCGCTGGCACATGGTCGGGCACCTGCAATCCAACAAAGTGAAATACATTGCCCCGTTCATAGAACTTATACACAGCATCGACAGTTTGAAACTCCTCAAAGTTGTAAACAAGGAAGCCCGGAAGAATATGCGGATCATTCAATG
The DNA here is from genome assembly GCA_964463915.1 of uncultured Bacteroidales bacterium. Taxonomy (GTDB): domain Bacteria; phylum Bacteroidota; class Bacteroidia; order Bacteroidales; family UBA7960; genus PUPG01. The sequence goes on from CAYXEH010000027.1 coordinate 8,925, forward strand.
TTTGCTTCAGATACACATCGCGCAGGAAGAGTCAAAATACGGACTTCAATTTGAGGAAGCCTGCGAGATACTGGAAAGCGAATCATTTCGCAATATGGAAAATGTGGAAATTTGCGGGCTGATGGGTATGGCCACCCTGACGGGAAATACAGAAAAGGTCAGATCAGAATTCCGGCAACTTAAACGGTATTTTGATCTCATCCGGGAAAAGTATTTTGCCGGGAAAGCCTCTTTTAAAGAAATTTCCATGGGAATGTCAGGCGATTACGAACTTGCCATTGAAGAAGGAAGCACGATGGTACGCATTGGCAGCGCAATTTTCGGCGAACGTGAGGACTAATTCACACAGACCCGGCAAAAAAATCTACCGGACAGGCCGAAGGTGAACCATTTTTCTTATTTTTGAAACATCCCCGCCGGGATGTTTTTTTTAACCACAACCTGATTCCAAAAACCAAACAACGAATGAAAGAAGCTGAATCGACCCAGGGCACAAGAATCAAAGCCCCCGATCTTGCGCAGTACGGCATCCATGATGTACAACAGGTTTTCTACAACCTTTCTTATGACGAGCTCTTTGAACATGAAACCGATCCTTCCCTGGAGGGGTATGAGAAAGGATTTGTCACCGACACAGGGGCCGTGGCGGTGGACACCGGTATTTTTACCGGACGTTCGCCCAAAGACAAGTACATTGTGAGAGAGGGCACCTCACAAGACAATATCTGGTGGGCTGACGGAAAGAATCGCTCCGACAACAAACCCATTTCTGAAGAAGTCTGGGACTCCCTCAAAGAAACTACCCTGAACCAGTTCCACGGGAAGAAACTGTATGTGATGGATGCGTTCTGCGGCGCCAATGAGAATACCAGGATCAAAATCCGTGTGATCACAGAGGTTGCCTGGATGGCTCACTTTGTTAAGAACATGTTCATTCGTCCATCAGAGGAAGACCTGGAGAACTTTGAACCTGATTTCGTGATGCTGAATGCATGCAAAACGGTCAATACAAAATGGGAGAAACAGGACCTGAACTCTGATGTATATGTAGCCTTCAACCTGAAAGAAAGAAAAGCCGTTGTAGGTGGGACCTGGTATGGGGGAGAAATCAAGAAAGGCTTCTTTTCAATGATGAATTATTACCTTCCCCTCAGGGGTATGGCCGCCATGCACTGCTCCGCCAACATGGGAAAAAATGGGGACACCGCCATTTTTTTCGGGCTTTCCGGCACCGGTAAAACAACACTTTCAGCCGATCCGGACAGGTACCTGATCGGTGATGATGAACATGGTTGGGACCATGAAGGGATCTTCAATTTCGAAGGCGGTTGTTACGCAAAATGCATCAACCTGAGCAAGGAAAAGGAACCGGACATTTACAATGCCATACGACGTAACGCCCTGCTGGAAAATGTGGTTTATGACGAAAAAACCGGAGAGATTGACTTTTCGGACACCAGTAAAACAGAAAACACCAGGGTGTCCTATCCGCTATATCACATCAAGAATATTGTCAAACCTGTTTCCAAAGGAGCACATCCGAAGAAAGTGATCTTTCTTACCGCAGATGCCTTTGGAATATTGCCGCCGGTAGCACGTCTGAACCGCGATCAGGCTATGTATTACTTCCTCAGCGGCTATACGGCCAAACTGGCGGGTACCGAACGGGGTGTCAAGGAACCCCTGCCAACCTTTTCTTCGGCCTTCGGCGCCGCTTTCCTTCTGCTGCACCCGACCGTTTATGCTCAGGAACTGGCAAAAAAGATGAAAGAACATGGTGCCACTGCGTACCTGGTTAATACAGGTTGGATCGGAGGCCCCTATGGGGTCGGGCAACGCATTGATATTGACAGCACCAGGAATATCATCCGGTCGATCCTTGACGGCTCACTGGACCGGGCAGAAGTAGAAGAGCTCGCACCATTCGGCCTGATGATCCCCAAAGAAGTCAGGGGAGTCGACAGCAGCATTCTGAATCCCAGGAATACGTGGAAGTATGAAACAGCCTACATGAAACGTGCCGATGAACTCGCTGAAAAATTCATTGAGAATTTCAACAACTTCACGGACACCGAGGAAGGACAAAGACTTGTGGCGGCAGGGCCGCAGAACAAGTTCATGAAGCAGTATTACCGTTACTACGAAAAGAAAATTGACCGCCTGGAGAAAAAACATGCAGCGGAAATACACCGCCTCAAAGACCAGATCTATATCCTTCAGAATTCGTTTAATGAATATATTTCCTTTAACTCCATCAATACTGACTACAAAAAAAGGAAGCTGAAGAGACATGTGCCTGTGGTTTCTTTCTTTGATACCCGAAATCAGGATTTGCTGAATAACTGCAAGGAGAAGTTGATCCACCTGATGGATGCTGTGGGTTTTGAATTTTTCTCCAACGGGGGAAAACAAGAAGAATTGGACGAGCACATGACAAAATCCCGCGATGACCTGAGCCTTTATGAAGTATATGAACGTATCGACGACATCGCTAAATGCATCAACGGCAAAAAATGCACCAATGAACAACTCGAGAAGGCGACCCGGGATTTACTGAACCTGGTCCGGGATATTCCCAGCTTCCTGTTCAAAGCAGGATCTTTGCTTGTGGTGAAACTTCCCGAAGAAGAGGGTGCACAACAAAATACGGTCAGGGCCGTTAAACTATCAGTATCAGGGCTCATTCATATTGACAAGAACCCGGGACTTCTTAAGCAACCTGTACAACTGATGCAGGAGATCAACCACTTCTAAAGAACATCCAGATATAACCGGCAGTAATCCCGTTTGACCTTAACCTCTCTACTTGCACAAATCACACAAGCGGGAGCTGCCGGTTATCTTCAACCCCCCCTAATATGGCTTTCGGTCATAAATTATTGTGGTTTACAAGAAATTTTTTTATAAAATTATTGTAAAAGGTCAAAAGTTTCGTACATTTGATATGTTCACCATTTTATTATTAAATCCGTTTGTTATGGAAACCGGTACGATTAAATTTTTTAATGAGAAAAAGGGGTATGGGTTCATCGTTGATGACAAAACCGAGAAGGATGTTTTTGTACACCACTCCGGCTTGCTTGATCCTGTCAGCAACAATGACAGGGTAACATTTGAAATCTCTGAAGATGAGAGGGGGAAAAAAGCAATCAATGTAAAGAAAGGCGAATAACCTGCTTTTCCTTATGCTATTTAAGCTCCGTAAATGATACGGGGCTTTTTTTTTGAAAAACCATTACTTTTACACAAAAAAGCACACATGGTCATTGTCGGTATAACAGGCACACTGGGAGCCGGAAAAGGAACGGTCGTTGAGTACCTGGTCAGGGAAAAACAATTCGCCCATTTTTCAGTCCGTGAATTTTTGAGGGAGGAGCTGGAAAAACGACAAATGCCCGTAAACAGAGACACCCTTACAGCCATCGCCAATTCAATCCGGGCAAAACACGGTCCCTCACACATCGCTGAAGCACTGATAAAAAAGGCAAAGAAACTGGGCCTCGATTGTGTGATCGAAAGCATCCGGACTCCGGGTGAGGTGGAAGCCCTGCGCAGAGAGGAAGCCTTTTTTTTGCTTGCGGTAGACGCAGACCCCCGAATCAGGTACAAACGAATCCGCCAAAGGAATTCAGAAACCGACCGCGTATCCTATACCACCTTTATCATGAATGAAGAAAGGGAAATGCACACCAACGATCCCAATAAACAAAATCTTGCAGCCTGCATTAACGCCGCCGATTATGTGATAAGAAATGACGGAAGCCTTGCGAACCTGCACCGGAACACCGAGGCGTTTCTTAAGCATATCGGCACAGGACAAAAAAAACAACCAGGGAAATAACTATGACAACCAGTAATTATCAAAGACCTTCATGGGATGAATATTTCATGGAAATCGCCCATACGGTAAGTAAACGTGCGACTTGTGACAGAGGCCGGAGCGGATGCATCATTGCAAAAGGAAGACAAATTCTTGTCACCGGCTATGTGGGGTCTCCCACCGGGCTCCCCCATTGCGATGACGCGGGTCATCAAATGAAAAAACTGCAGCATGAGGATGGTCGCGTAACCATGCATTGCATGCGGACGGTTCACGCCGAGCAAAATGCAATCTGCCAGGCGGCAAAACTGGGCATCAGCATTGAGGGTGCCACCCTGTATTGCAGGATGACTCCCTGCAGGGTTTGTGCCATGCTGATCATCAACTGCGGGATCCAAAGGGTGGTATGTGAAAAAAAATACCACGCCGGCAGTGAATCGGAACAATTGTTCGCTGAGGCCGGCGTGGCACTTGAGTATTTCGCAGATGAGATACTGCGGTATAAAGATCAGTGATCGGGATTATTAATCGTCTCCGAAGATCTTTGTCACTCGCTCACCATTTGAGCGGGTATAACCGCGAAACATTCCCGATGTATTATAGGGCATACTCACATTTCCGTCTTTGTCAACGGCAATCAGGCCACCATTCACATCAAGTTCCCGGAGTGTTCCGTGTATGATACTGTGGGTGGCTTCTTCCAGTTCAACCCCTTTGTAACGCATCTGTGCAGACACATCATACGCCACGGCATATTTAATAAAATACTCTCCGTGGCCGGTGGAAGAAACGGCACAACTGGAATTCTCCGCATAGGTTCCTGCCCCGATAATCGGGCTGTCTCCCACGCGATTGTATCGTTTGGCCGTCATTCCGCCCGTGGAGGTAGCAGCGGCCAGGTTTCCATTTTTGTCAAGGGCTACCGCACCCACTGTGCCCATCATATCCGAAGAATCAATATGGCCGGTTTCCTCCATCTGACGAAGTCGGTCCTGCAGCTGATCGTAACGGTACTGATCAAAGAAATAGGAAGGCTCAACGATTTCTGCACCATGCTCCATGGCGAAGGCTTCTGCCCCGCGGCCGGTCAGCAACACATGAGGGGATAGATCCATTACCTTACGGGCCGTACTGATGGGGTTACGAATGTTGGTCACGCCTGCAATGGCGCCGGCCTTCATCTGCTCACCACACATGATGGAAGCATCCAGCTCATTGCCGCCGTCATAGGTAAAAACAGCACCTTTCCCTGCATTAAACATGGGAGAATCTTCCATGATGCGCACTGCTGCCTCCACGGCATCAAGACTGGAACCACCCGCTTCAAGTATGGCCTCCCCGGCATCAAGGGCTTCATGCATTTTGGCATAAAACGCCTCTTCCCGATCCTCCGGCACCCGTTCACGGTCCACATTTCCTGCCCCGCCATGGATTACCAGTGTATAATTCTCCTGGGCGTAAAGCCCGGAAATACTCACCAGGCAAGCGAACATCAAAAAAACAGTCAATTTCTTCATCATCATTGTTTTGATTGGAATTCTTATTGGGTTTGTGCATATTCGTCATTCAGCTGCTGGAGAACATCTGCTGTCACATCATAGGCCTGATCAGCAAACAGAATTCCACCCCCACGGGAATACCCGAGGATAAAATCATACTCCTTATCCTGGTTATAACGCTCCAGAAAGTCACTGATCTTTTCCAGCAATTCCTCATTCAGCTCCATTTCTTTTCTGGCAAGGCGATCCATATAGGTTTCATTAAGTTGCATCAGATCCTGCTGCCGCTGCATCAATTCCTGCTCCATCATCTGGGCTTCCTCCATATCTACAGTACCAGCCTGAACTTGTTGTTGAAAGCGCTCCACGTCATTCTGAAAAGTACGCTGCCGCCTTTCCAGGTCGGCCTCCAACTCTCTTTGCTCGTTTTCAAAATCCTCCCGCATCTGAATGGCCATGTCATATTGCTCCATCAGGATCTCATTATTTACATAAGCAATGGCATGCGTGGCTTCATCAATTTTTCTTTCAACCTCAGGAATTTCCTCTGCATCCCGTTCTCCCGCGACAGGGTTCCCCATAAAATAGAGTCCGTAAAGGACAACCAGACCCAGAAAAAGGACCACATTAATAATCATTCCCCTGTTCATTCCCCCGCATGCAAAACCCCTGTCAGGTGTACCCTGTTCCATTTTCTCTTTCTTTTCCATGTGTGATTGTGATTGTTGATTGTGATTGTATAAATAACTCTCCTAATTTCCCATCTCAGACATAAAACGTATCCGCATCAGCCTGACCTCCTCTACCGTAAAGTCATCCTCTCCCAGTTCCTCAAGGGCTTGCTCAAAAGAATCACTTTCTGCTGTAGTAAAATAATCAAATATCTCCTCCTGCTTGTCCACATCGACCGCCTCGTTAATATAGTAACCAATGTCAATTTTAGTCCCTGAGGCCACAATACTCTCCAGTTCGTTCAACAGTTCATCAAAATCCAGTCCTTTAGCCTCCGCAAGATCCTCCAGAGACACTTTCCGGTCAATATTCCTGATCAGGTATACCTTCAAACCAGATTTATTCACCACAGACTTCACCACCATATCCATCGGACGTTCGATCTCATTTTCTTCCACATACCTGGATATCAAATCAATAAAAGGCCGGCCAAAGCGCTCTGCCTTTCCACTGCCCACCCCCGTGATTTGCTTCAATTCATCGAGTTTTACCGGGTACTGAATGGCCATATCCTCCAGCGACGGATCCTGAAAGATCACAAAAGGAGGAAGATTATGTTTGCGGGCGATTTGTTTGCGCAAATCTTTTAGTAAAGAAAATAAAACCTTATCTGTTGCACTGGTTTTCTGCGCCATTTCCGAAACACCGTCGGCATCGCCAGGCGTATCATAATCATGATCTTTACTCATCTTTACAGATTGAGGTTTCTCCAGGTACCCATGGCCTGCGGCAGTTACCTTCAAAGTACCATAATCTTCAATGTCCTTCTCCAAAAGCCGTTCAACAAGGCTTTGCCTCAGAACGGCATACCAGAATTTCTCATCTTTATGAGCCCCTTTGCCGAAAACATCCAGCTGATTGTGCTTGCATGATTTGACAGCTGTGGTATTTTTTCCCATGAGAACGTTGATTACATGTTTGGGTTTAAATAATTCCTTCACCGCAACAACGGTTTCTAACAGCAGGCAAATATATTCTTTTCCTTCAAATTTTTCTTTCGGATTCAGACAATTGTCACATGAACCGCAATTCTCCTTCTCATACACTTCGCCAAAATAGTTCAACAGGGTTTTCCGCCGGCAAATGGAAGATTCCGCATAAGCAACCGTTTCCATAAGCAACTGCATACCGATCTCCTGCTCAGCCACCGGTTTCCCTTTCAGGAATTTTTCCATTTTCTGGATGTCCTCATAAGAATAGAAAGCAATGCAATTCCCCTCCCCTTCGTCCCGGCCGGCCCGACCGGTTTCCTGGTAATATGCCTCAAGACTCTTGGGGATATCGTGATGGATCACATAGCGCACATCGGGTTTATCGATACCCATCCCAAAAGCAATGGTGGCGACGATCACCTCGGCATCCTCCATCAGGAACTGATCCTGGTTTTTCACCCTGACAGCTGCATCCAGACCGGCATGATAGGGTAGTGCACGAATTCCGTTCACCTGAAGAGTGGCTGCAAGTTCTTCCACTTTTTTCCGGCTGAGGCAATAGATAATACCTGATTTGCCTTCCTGAGACTTCACATAGTGAATAATATCCCGGGTAACATTATTTGTTTTCGGCCGAATTTCGTAATAAAGATTGGGGCGGTTGAAAGACGAAATGAAATGGCGGGCATTGGTCATCCCAAGGTTTTTCTGGATATCCTGCTGCACCTTCAGGGTCGCGGTAGCCGTTAGCGCAATAACCGGCACTTTCCGTTCAAAGGCCGCAATGATCGGGCGCAAACGCCTGTATTCAGGCCTGAAATCATGTCCCCATTCAGAGATGCAATGGGCCTCGTCCACGGCAAAGAATGAAATATCAAGTGTTTTCAGAAAAGATACATTTTCTTCCTTGGTCAGCGATTCAGGAGCCACATACAATAACTTGGTTACACCACTGCTGAGGTCGCTTTTTACCTGGTTGACCTCTGCCCGGGTCAATGAGGAATTCAACACATGGGCAATGCCGTCAAAGGATGCAAAGTTGCGGATGGCATCCACCTGGTTTTTCATCAGGGCAATCAGGGGAGAAACAATGATGGCCGTACCGTTTCCTATCAGCGCAGGCAACTGGTAGCACATAGACTTCCCGCCACCTGTAGGCATGATCACAAAAGAGTCGTTTCCGTTCAGCAAACACTGAACAATGGCCTCCTGATCTCCTTTAAACGCTCCGTACCCGAAAATTTGTTTAAGCAGTTCACGAAGAGAAACACTGCCTGTAACCTCCATAGTATTATTACTTGTTGTTTGAACCTCCATAACACTTCAACAAAAAACGCGCCGAAATTAAAGATGAATGAATTATTACAGATTCTTCCCGTTTTGGGAAAAATCCTGTAGGTTTGTAGTGTAAATTTAGTATTAAATTAATGGTTTGACAAAGTTTTTCAATAATTATAACAAAGTGAAATCAGCCGCAGAAATTAAGGATATCGCATTGCACACGATAGAAGATGAGCACCTTGCGATAAGTCGTCTAAAAAACTATATCGATGATGATTTTGTGCTGGCCGTGGAGCAAATTCTTCAGAGCAGGGGACGCATCGTTGTTACCGGCATCGGGAAAAGTGCCATCATTGCAGAAAAGATCGTAGCGACCTTTAACTCTACCGGGACCCCGGCCATATTCATGCATGCAGCGGACGCCATCCATGGAGACCTGGGTATCATTCAGAAGGAGGACCTGGTCATGTGTATCAGCAACAGCGGAAACACCCCGGAGATCAAGGTGCTTGTTCCCATGCTCAAATCACTGGGTGCCAGCCTTATTGCCATGACTGGCAACACCAACTCTTACCTGGCCCTTCAATCGGATATTCTGATCAACACAACGGTTGAAAACGAGGCCACTTTTGGCAACCCAGCCCCCACCTGCAGCACAACAGCTCAACTGGTCATGGGAGATGCCATGGCCATTGCCCTGCTGCATTGCCGTGGATTTTCAGCCAGCGATTTTGCAAAATACCACCCGGGAGGATCTCTTGGCAAGCAACTCTACCTTACTGCAGAAAACCTTTATCCTCGTAATGAGAAACCTGCTGTTAACCTGGAAGATAACATTCGAACCCTAATTGTGGAGATTTCCGGGAAACGTCTGGGGGCCACGGCTGTCCTGGACAAGGGACATGTGGCTGGGATCATTACCGATGGTGACCTGCGGAGGATGCTTCAGGAAAATCAGGACATTTCCGGCATCCGGGCCAAAGACATTATGAGTATCAATCCGAAGACCATCACCAGTGATACCCTTGCTGTAGATGCCCTGCAACTGATGCGGCAAAATAACATCACCCAGCTTATCGTTGCAGATGACAATGAATACAAAGGATTTGTTCACCTGCACGACATTCTCAATGAAGGCATTATCTGACTCTTTCTAATATTCAAACACCTGACTGCATGAACAGTATGAAATTGTACACCAAAAACCTGGTAAAAAAATACAAGAAGCGCGTGGTGGTCAACCATGTGGCGGTTGAAGTCAGTCAGGGCGAAATCGTCGGGTTGCTGGGTCCGAACGGCGCCGGCAAAACCACCACCTTTTATATGATGGTGGGGCTGATCAAACCCAATAAGGGTTCGATCCACCTGGAAAACGAAAACATCACCCATCTGCCCATGTATAAACGGGCACAGTTGGGCATCGGTTACCTGGCACAGGAAGCCAGTGTATTTCGCAGTCTCAGCGTGGAGGATAATATTAAGGCCGTATTGGAATTTACAGACAAAAGCAAGGAAGAACAAAAAGAGAAACTGGAGAGCCTGCTGGATGAATTCGGATTGCAATATATCAGGAAAAGCAAAGGAATTACCCTTTCAGGCGGAGAAAGAAGGCGGACAGAAATTGCCAGGTCACTGGCTGTTGACCCCAGGTTTATTTTGCTGGATGAGCCCTTTGCCGGCGTAGACCCCATCGCAGTGGAAGATATCCAGGGGATCGTTTCCCAGCTTAAAGAGAGGAATATCGGGGTATTAATCACGGATCATAACGTGCACGAAACCCTCTCAATCACCGACAGGGCTTACCTGCTCTTTGAAGGCTCCATTCTGAAAGCCGGCACATCAGACGAACTGGCGGAAGATCCTGAGGTCAGGAAATTATACCTGGGCGAAAGCTTTCAGTTGAGGCGCTGACCTTACCTGGATGATCTGACAAGGACAACGGCCTGGGCCGCAATTCCCTCTTCTCTTCCAACAGTACCCAGTTTTTCGGTGGTGGTGGCTTTGATCGACAACTGATCGGGATTTAACTGCATCAGCTCACACAACACCCGTTTCATTTCGGGAATATACAACGCAATCTTCGGCTCCTGCAGGCAAACGGTGGCATCCATATTCCCGATCATCATTCCCTGCTGGTGCAGCATCAGCATGACCTTTTCCAGCAACCACTTGCTGTCGGCATCTTTATACTGTGGATCGGTATCCGGAAAATGCCGGCCGATATCTCCAAGTGCCGCAGCGCCCAGCAAGGCATCCATCATGGCATGAATAAGCACGTCTGCATCTGAATGACCTGCCGCCCCTTTATGATGGGGCACAATAACACCCCCGATCACCAAAGGCCGTCCAGGCTCAAGCCGATGTACATCATACCCGAAACCAATTCGCATACCAGAGTTTATTGTTGTGCCCGCAATGCGTCAAAATCAAAGGACAGGGAAAAACGCAACACATTTTCCAGGGGACTGCGCTGTGCCACAGGAATCACATAAGAAAAATCGAGTCCGAATACATTGTATTTCAAGCCCAGACCAACTGTTAAATACTTCCTGTTTCCCTTGTTTTCGTGCTCATGGAAATAACCGGCGCGAATGGCAAACTGCTCCTCATACCAATACTCTGCCCCGGCTGAAATGGTAAATTCCTGCAACTCCTCATTGAACCCGCCAGGAGCATCGGAAAAGGAACCAAGCATACCTGCCACAACTGAGCGGTTGGGGTCAACTCCCTCAGCAATCAATGGCTCCCCGTCATCACCAAATACAATCTGTCCATTTTCATCACGTTGGTAAACAGGCGGTGTAGGAGTCAGCAGCTTGTTGAAGTCCACCATGAATGCAAGGGTATTGTATTCATCCAGCTCAAAGGTCAGGGAAGGACCGAAGCGGAGGTTGATGGGAATAAAGTCGGCATTCGGCTCATCGGTATAGGTAATTTTATTGCCAATATTGGAAATGTTCACGCCGGCTGCGAACTGCGTCGGGGTATTCCACTCCAGGGGGCGTGAATAATACACCGCCACATCAGCCGCATAAGAAATACCTGGCTGTGTGGTCATTCCTCCTGCATCCTGCCCCTGGGTCAGGTCACTATATATAAAACGGCCGGCCACCGAGCCGCTCAGATGCTGTCCAAGTTGACGTACGTAGGCTGCATCCAGTGAAAACTCATTGGGTCTGAATGTACCCAGCGGCTCTCCCACCTCATCGGTATAATTGATGTCTCCGAGAGTGAAGTATTTCATGGAAAACGCGATGGTCTGCAATTCATCAAGTTTGTAATAGCCGGTAAGATACGAGAGGTTGATATCCGGAACCAGGGAGCGCAACCAGGGCGTATAGTTCATTGCCAATCCAAAATCCTGGTCCATAAACGCATACTTGGCCGGGTTCCAGTGCATGGAGTTGATGTCGGGAGAAGAAGACACCCCGGCATCTCCCATCGCACCGGCGCGGGCATCCGGGGCAATCATCAGGAAAGGAACCGCAGTGGTGATCGTATTCACCCGCTGACCCAGCACATCATGATAATCCTGGGCAGTAACGGTTTGGGCAGCTATCAGTATCACACACAAGGCAACAATAGCAGTGAAAAGAGATTTCATTGATTCTCGTTTTTTGATATAAAAAATGACTGTAAACGCAAACCGCAGAGCCGGCCATGACATCCGAAAAGCCTCCCCGGTTAACAAAAGTGCAAATATAACGATTTATAAATGGGCATATTGCCTGCATTTTCTGAATAATTATCCCCATCACGCTATTGCCTGAGCAACAATAATTTTTCCGTTTGAACTGCCTGTTGACCATCCGGGGTTTCCAGTATCAGACGGTATATGTATAAGCCATTGGCCAGCGAACGACCATCATTGCTGACCCCGTCCCATCGGATCGGCTCAATCCTGAATCCGGGAGAACTGACTGTCTGGGTTATCCGGTCAACCAGGCGGCCCTGCAGGTCAAAAATATCGATCCGCACATCCAGTTCACTGAAAGCCTGGTTGTGGTTAAAGGTGAACCAGGTTTCGGTGGAGAAAGGATTCGGATAATTCATCAAGTCGTGCAGTGTAAGCCTGCCAGCTGAACCCACTATAAACTCGATGGTTGCTGTAGCGGGGTTATTATTCACATCCCAGGCCCTGAGAGTCAGGCGGTGGCGACCATCCTCCAGATCGTGGAACGGATAAACCACCTGTCCGCTGTGGTAGGCATCCCTGTCTGCCTTATAATAGCTATTGAGCCTTATGGGATCTGATTGCTTATCGTTTAAAAAAGCTACGATGTCGTGTCCTACCCTTCCCGTCATATTGATCCCGCTTTCATCTCTTAAATATGCAAGCAATATGGGGTTTTCATTTGTATGGTCACCGGAAACAAAGTTGGTATCATTCAGAAAGAGACTGATCTCCGGACCGTCATCATCGGGCTGAAATGAATCCAGGGTCCCGCCTATGGTAAAGTCGCGGTAATGACCGTTTCCATCTGTCTTCCCGTCGTCAAGGTAATAACTGATCTTCCCCTCCCCGAAATCATAGGCGATGTCTTTGGGAACCACAAACCGGAAAGTAAACCCTCCGTCCTTCACGCTGGCCATCCCCTTATAAAGAATGGCATTGCGCACATTAAACTCAGCCTCCATACTGCCGGGGTTGTTACCCAGGGTCTGGTAAGTGGTTCTTTTGTCATACACTGTGGGAAACAATACCCCGTCATAGCCTTCCAGTTTGTTTCCTGATACATCTGTCACATACCCGCTGACTTCCACTTCCTGGAAGGCACGAATGGTATCCGGCATTTGTTCAGTCACTACCCGGTACTCAGGGTAGGCCATCTGCATAGAAGGATCACCGAGCAGCACAAAGTTCCTGAGCTGCATGGGCGTGGACCCACCACTGCTCTCCCGTTTGGCGATCCGTATCAGGTCACCCAGGCGATGATGTTCCCCGGCGGCATTTCTTTCAAATACATTCGCAGTAAAATTCCGGTTCAACACCAGGTTTGATCCGGACCAGGCCAGTCGTGTGGTGGTATACAGGGCGGCCGAACCTCCTTCGGGCTTTAGCACGATACGTACACCGGCTGAAAGTTCTTCCGGGTCAGGCTGGTCAAAACTGCTGAAATTACAGGTAGCCGTCATGAATACCGGCATGTTGTATTTATTGTCCCAGGTGGCAATATCGTCAAAGGTAAGTATCCTTTGCTGGGCCAGCCCGCGAACACCTCCATGTCCGATATAATTGATCATCAGGGCCCCTTTGTTAACCCTTTCATTGATGGCCCTGTTCACTTCGGGATAACGGGTTCCTCCCGAGGTGGTCACCTGCTGATAGGCATCCAGATATATCTTATCCACATTGTAAGACGAATAATTGTTCCGGACAATATCAGACAACAGTTCTGCATGAATAAAATGGGTATTCATGTCGCCATCATCCGCTATAAACACCATGGTATTCCGCCAGTCTGCGTAGTTGGACACCACACCGGTATATTGCATATTCTCCGTTTCCGGGTGTAACCCGTCGATCCGCTTTTCATACCGGATGATCTTGTCGACCATTACCCCGGCTTCTTCAGGTGTACGAACCGGAAGCCTGCCTATACCAATATCCAGTACGCCGTCAGCTCCCTGCCCCTCATGATCCGCCAGCAGCCCAAAATAATCATCGGTCATGTAAGAAGTCCTTGGTGCCAGAGAGGCCTCACTCTGATATGTGGGGATGAGGTTGCCTCCATATCCCAGACGATCTTTGTTGTCGATGGTTCCATTGCCAAACAGAAGCAAATACCGGGGAATCTGGCCAGGGGTATCTGCCCGGTCATAAAACATTTTCATGAAGTTTCGGATGGAAGAGATGTCGGGCACCCCTGAGGCGAACTCATTGTATACCTGCCTTGTGGTTACCACGCCAACAGACAGGCCGTCGTTCTCCCTGCGAAAATCACCCAGGCGCTTCGCCTGCGCAAGCATATTCTCAGGGACAACAATGATCAGGTCCCTGGATTCCATTCCATGAAGGTTCTGATTTTCGACACGACCGTTGGGTGTCGGGCTCAGAAAACCTGTGCCGTCAAAGGCCACCATTTCCCTGATTTCATCTCCCGGAAGGCGAAAACCAAGCGCGTTACCGGAATGGGTTACTTCCTGGCTCTTCACATTGAAACGATCACTGACATCCCAAACCTGAACCTGACTATCAGCACCAGTCATTACATACTCAAACACCCTATCCTCACCCACATGGTCGGTCACCCTGAAATCCATTTGCGAACCGCTATATATCATGTTCCTGTCGACGTTGACCACAAGGTGGCGCAGCCACCCCCTGGTTCCGGTTGCCGGTCTGTTGTAGGCAAGGCGAATGGTCAATCCGTCCTGCGAATCGGGGGTAAAATACAACACCTCATTGGCCCGCCTTGCCTGAAAACCATTGTAATCAGCGGGATTGACCGGTGCTACCTGGATCCGGGTTTCATCTCCCGCCGCAGAGAGGGTAAAGTTTGAGGTCATGGAGGCCCGGGCGGCCACATCCGCCTCCACACTGGCCCGGGCATCTGTATTCAGGTTGGGAATATCAAAACTGAACTGCCTGGGGGCAGAAGAATCAAAGGTTTCGCCAAACCATAACCTGCCACTTCCGATGATATTTTCCAGCTCACGGTGATGCACCATCCGGTCCCGGAATGTACTTACCTGGTGGGTAACCTCCTGGTTTGTGGAAGGCTGTGTGGATATTCTCTTCCCTTTTCCGTTGTCAACGGTAATGAAATAACAATTAATATCGGTATATGGGTTTCCCTGGTGAAGGAATCGTCCTGAGTCTTCATCCCAATGCCAGCGATCGGGCGCCATCCCATAAAAAAGAATGTAGTCTTCCGGGCCGAACGTCGCTGAAGCATCTCCAGATACGTAGATGGCGTTTTCTTCCAGATCTGTGATTGCCCCGGCAGCATTGGCCTCTGGCAGCATTCCATTACCATTCCCAAAAAGGCGAATATCTTCCTTAACCACCGTTGAAGGGTCCAGCCCCAGTTCCTCCAGCTGATCATAACCGATCCGGTAAATACCGGTTTCATCCACAGACAAGCGATACCAGCTTCCCTCAGCCAATACAGAGTTATCGGGATATGCGCGTTTCTGTGTGTATTTTAGCTGAGAGTCATAATCATGGGATGTTTCCAGGGAAAAAGACGTCAGTTTTTCAAAACTGTCCGAGGACGCATTATAACGAAAAGGAAATAATTGCACAACGGCATATCGCTCTTTACTTGCACTTTGCATACTGGTATGCAGCGTGATACGATCCTGCCTGAACTCACTTTCCCTGAGAATCTGTGCTTCTTCCTTATTAACCGGTTCAAAGACTTCATCAGAAATGCGAAAGGTATGAGAGAAATGCGGAACCGGGTTCGCCACACGGTGGCTAAAAACAGGCAGGCGCGGCAAGGAATCGGAAAAAACGGCTCCTTCAAAATAAAGCACTTCCAGGTACTCATTGTCATTGACCGGAAGATGATGGGGAGGCTTCCAGGAAATGGAAATAGCAAGCTTGCTGTCCTGGTCTGATGCCATGACACCTGGCATCTGCAGGTACACCATCAGACAACAAAAGGCAAAAAATATTAACTTCCTGTTATTCATTTATTTGTCTGCACTCAACCCCTCCATAGAATGTATAACAGGCCGTGCAGCAAAAGCGCCCGGCCTGTTATACAACGGCAAAACCTGTCTGTTATTTTGTGATGCCTTTAACGAACAAGGTAGACAGTGCCCTGCCGTTGCTTGTGTCCATCACCCACATTATACTCTACCTGATAGGTATATGCGCCGGGGGCCGCCCTGCGCCCGTCGATGACACCGTCCCAACCCCTGCCATTCACATCGTCAGTGTTGAACACCTCATTGCCATACCGGTCAAATATCCTAAGGATGTAATCTTGCGGTTCGCATTCGTAGAACAACGGCATAAAGGTCTGGTTCACCCTGATATCACTTTCCGGCCTGAAAGCATTGGGAATATACACACTCAGGTCTTGTTCAACCATCACTGAGTCAGATGCTGCACAACCTCCCCTTGTGGTTGCAGTAGCCTGATAAAGACCAGGCTCATCCACATACAGGAAATCCCCGGTAAAGTCTTCCTCCATGGTCTCAGAAGACCATCTAACCGTGTAATCATGGCCAAAGGCATTGACTTCCGTCCCAAGTCTGATCTCAGGATCTTCGCAGGTAAGAATATCCAGTCCGGTAATGCTGATTTCCGGCACTTCTTCTACCACGATGGTAATGCTGTCTCGCCCCATGCAACCATTGTCATCCATCATTTCAACCATATAAGTGGTTGTTTCTTCAGGGGAAAGCCGTTCGCCCTGGCGGTAAAGCCCGTTTTCCCAAATAAAATCCTGGTCCCCCTGCGATGTCGGCGATTCAGCATGGAGACGAATGGTGTCGCCACGACAAATGGACACGCTATCGGCAAACATTGCATCCTCTTCACCTGACAGCAGCACCCCGGCATTTATTTCCGGAGCCTCGATCACTGTCACAGAAGCAGTGATCTCATCCGAACAGCCATTGGTATCCGTAACCGTCAGGGTCACAGAATACGTACCGGCATCGTCATATTCATGCGTGGGGTTGCGGTGATCGGAATGATTCCCGTCGCCAAATTCCCAGGACCAGTCAATGATGCTTCCCTGTCCACCTCCATAAGATTCGTCACTGAAGGAAATTACCTCGCCTTCGCAGGATGGATCTGCTGAGAAAACAGCGGTGGGTCCTCTGTACACATACACATGCTTTGTGATACTGTTGGAACATCCCAGTTCATTGAATACAGTCAAGGTAACCTCCTGAGCTCCATACCCTTCAAAGACATGAGCCGTACTAGTCGGGTCACCCGCCTGGTAGGTCTCCGAAACCGTGCCACCTTCAAACTCCCAGCGCCATGAGGTAATCTCACCGTCACCGGGCTGAGAGGAAAAATGGGTAAATGTAACTTCCTGGTCAGGGCATGTATAAGAATCACTTATGGTAAATGCTGCATTGGGCACATCCATCACACGGATCTGTTCACTGACGGTGACCTCACAACCATCTTTAAAGGTAACGGTCAACTCCACATCGTAGTAGCCGGGCGTCTGGTAAATATGATCTGGTTCAGAATCCTGCGATTCATTTCCATCTCCAAAGTCCCAGTTCACAGACACCACCTGTTCCATTTCGTTCATATCGTCAAAGGAAAAACCGAAAGAAACGGCACTGCCCACGCAGACATCGGTCTCCGGCATAGCAATTTCAGGCATGGGTGCCGGACGAATGGTCACCTCACGGGAAACCTCATCCATACATCCGTTATTATTGGTTACCACCAGGCTGACATCATAAGTTCCGAAATCAGTAAAGGAATGAACCGGATTTTTCTGTTCCGATGTATTGTAAATACCCGATTGCGGATTACCAAAGTTCCACTCCCAGGTCACAATCTGGCTGGCCTCGCTTCCGGCAAATGACAGGTCCTGAAATGCCACATTCTGGCCCTGGCAGTCTCCTTCCCAGGCGAAATCCGCTTCCGGCACACCAAATACCTCCACCTGCCATTCATGGGTATCCTGGCAACCCAGTTCTGTCTCGATGGTGAGGACCACATTATAGATCCCTTCCTGGTCGTACGTATGGGTAGGATGTTGCTCCGAAGAGGTGTTTCCGTCACCGAAGTCCCAGGTCCATGACACAATGGCAACCCCTTCACTACCAGGCATGGAAGTATCCTCAAAATACGCCTCTTCTCCAAAACACAAAGCCTCGGGTACTTCAAACGATGCATGGGGGTCAGGGCTTACCACGACC
Source organism: uncultured Bacteroidales bacterium (assembly GCA_964463915.1). Lineage (GTDB taxonomy): Bacteria > Bacteroidota > Bacteroidia > Bacteroidales > UBA7960 > PUPG01. The sequence continues at coordinate 27,038 of CAYXEH010000027.1, forward strand.
TCCATTACATCACTGTAACCGATACAACCGCTTGCATCCACAATTTCCAGTGTCACTTCGTAAGTTCCGGGACGGTCATATGTATGTTCCGGCATTTCTTCTTCTGAATAACGGCCATCCCCAAAATCCCAGTAATAACTGACCACCTCGGTGGCCGTACCCACATGATCAATAAAAAATGCGTAAGGCTCTCCGAAACATGCCGGCTGGTGGGATATCTCCACCTCCGGTGAGGGCTCAATGCTCACCGGGACCGTGACCTCATCGGTACAACCATTGCTGCTGGTAACAGCAAGGCTTACTTCATACTCACCCGGCCCGCTGAATATATGGGCAGGATTCGGTTCGGTGGCAGAGTTATTTCCTGAATCCGGGTCATCAAAATTCCACTCCCATGCCACAATTTGCACATCCTCTCCGCCTGAGAAAGATTCATCGGTAAACTGAACCGCCTGGCCGTCACAGGCCCCTTCAAACTCGAAGGATGCCACAGGTGCCTCATATATCCTCACAGGCAATGCATAACTGCTGGAGCACCCATTGTCGTCCTCAATTTCAAGGTGAACCGTATACACCCCAGGCTCTTCATAAATGTGTTCCGGGTTTTGCTCCGTAGAAGTATTGCCATCCCCGAAATACCATGTCCGGGATACAATGGAAGTGTTCTCAGAGGTAGAAAGGTCGGTAAATTCTACCCCGGTACCGGCACACATATCTGTTGAGGCTGTAAAACGGGCGACGGGAAGGGGCTCCACAATCACTTCCAGTATCTCACTCTGAATTTCACACCCCTCTTCGGTAGAAACAAGCAGGCTTACTTCATAGGTGCCCGGTTGGGAATAGGTGTGATCTGGAGTTGCCTCGGTCGAAGTGTAACCATCTCCGAAATCCCAGAAATAACTTTCTACCTCGGCATCAATGTCAGCATTAAAGACAAAGGGTTCACCTAAACAGGAAGTTTCAACACTAATCGCCAGATCAGGTGCTTCTGTGATCTCCACCTCTTTAACCATGGTGTTGCTGCAACCATTCTGGTTGGTAACCGTCAGGTTCACCTCATACAGCCCGGTTGAGGTAAATATATGTTCAGGATTGGTGGCTGTGGATGTATTGCTCACACCTGACTCGGGATCGTCAAAGTCCCAAAAGTAGCTTACAATCTCCGCACCCGCGTCATTGCCGTCGGTTTGCGACTGATCCTCAAAACGTGTCGGACTTCCCTCACAGGTATTCGAATAAACAAAGTTGGCCACCGGGGTATTCTCTACCTCTACTCGTCGGGTTGTTGTCGACTCACAGCCATTGCTGTCGATTACCGTAAGGCTGACATCAAAACTGTGACCGGGGTTATCAAAGGTATGTTCCACATTGGGGTCATCCGGCCATTCAATGGTTTCAGTATTACCATCCCCAAAGTCCCAGATCCAGGTAGTGATATAGCCTTCCCGCCCGAATGAATAATCTCTGAATTCCACTGGTTCACTTCCGCAGACCGGGGCATCAAACTGAAATGCAGCAAAAGGCATCCGCCTGAAAGAGACAATGGTATAATCGGTCACACTGGTACATTGGTCATTGGCCACTTCCAATGTCAGCATGACTTCACCGCTGAACAGATCTTCCTGGCTGGGATAGTAGGTTGGATTCACCGAGAATTCATCATCAAATTCACCTGTTCCCGAAGTACTCCAGACCACATAATCTGCATTTTCGACAGTAGCTTCCTCCAGATAAGCAGCACCGTCTCCGCAAGCCTCAATATCCGGGCCGGCGTCGGCCGTGGGAAGCGGCCAAACTTCGACTTCCACAGTGCTGGTATGGGTAAGTTCATCGCAACCTGCTTCCCCGAATGCGGTCAGTTGAAGCACAAAAGTGGCAGGCTCATCCAGTGAGTCAGGCTGGAAGGTGGTTTCCGCCCTGGCCGGGTTGACAAAACGACCACTTCCTCCTTCAAGAATTTCCCAAAGCACGGAAGAGGCATTTTCCACACTGCCTTCCAGAAGGAAGTCATCGGTTACACAAATAATTCCGCCCTCTCCGGCATCAGCCACCGGCATGGGGTCAATGTGTACAGCAACCTGCCGTGTTACCGCTTCTCCGTCACAGGTGTCTTCCCCATTCAGCGTCAGGGTAAATGTCACGGTTTGCCCCGCATCTGCCGACGAAGGTCTATAGATCATATCCCGCTGATACGGATCATCCATCGTGCCATTCCCGTTGTGATCCCATTCCAGGCTGCTCCAATGATCGTCATTGGAGATTACATCTTCCATGTAAATATCCTGTGATACACACCAGCGAAAATCTTCACCAAGGTCAGCCTCTGGCAGAGGATCCACCGTAATTGTGGTGGAAGAAACAGCCACTTCAAAATCACAGTTGCCCGCACCATCTGCTTCCATGGTCAGTACCACTTCCTGCCCGGCATCCCCCGGGTCCGGGGTGTAGGTGGGAGTAAGGGTGGTTTCATTGGTGAGTCCACCCAGACCGTTATGAGACCATGAGATCGCAGTATAATATTCAGCTGTGGCCTCATCCACTGTTACAGGATTGGTCACACAAGTACTGAGTGATCCTCCCGCATCGGCTACCGGCAATGGATCCACGGTTACAGAGAAAGTACCGCTGACAACGCCCCCGCAGGAAGGAAACTCTGCATATTCAACGGAAACCAGTTCAAAAACCGCATCCCGGTCAGCAAACAGATCCACGCTGTGTACAGCAGTGGCAGGATCCAGGGGATCAGTCACAAATGAATCGCCATGGTCGTTTTCGTATTCCACCACCACGGGTTGATCACCGGTAATGTGGATTTCCATCCCGGTATCGGGATGGCTATAGCAAATGGTGGTATTCCCGGAAATTTCCGCAGTGGGTATGGCCACTTCAACTACTTCCACCTCGTCATCCATTTCCGATGGTGCACAATCAGGATCTTCAGTAAACTGCGCTTCCACGGTATACATTCCGGGGCCGTACTGAGAAACCGCATTCCAGGTAATGGGGGCACCATCACCTGCCTGTGGCGATCCGGCTTCCTCAGTTCCGTTACGCATCAGCTGGTACTCCACCCCTTCCTGTGAACCGGAAAGACGCAGGCTGATCGCAGTGTCATCGCCTTCACAATAAATAGGGGGATCATCACCCACCACGGAAAAGGCAAATACCTCCGGGGTGTCATATAAGTGAATTTCTCCTTTCATTTGTTCACTGCAGCCGGTAACTTCATTGTGGGCAGTTATATAATAGTTGCCCTGTGCACTGTAGGTGCCGAAATCAAATGGATTATTATCCGTCGCTTCATACTCATCCACCCCGCCACCAGGCAAATGAAGGGTATACGTCACACCCTCCTGTGCTCCATCAAGGCCGATCTCACGATCAGGGCATAGAGAAACTTCCTCTTCATAGGAGATGCCATCGGCGGTGATGCTGAACCTTTCAGGAGGGGCGGTAATTTCGATGTCTCCGTTCATCTCTGATTCACAGCCATTATCATCAATGGCAAATACATTATAGGTGCCAACATCTTCATGGGTGCCATCAAAGCTGAACGCTCCACCTGTGCTGGTGACCACACCTACCGGATTGAAGGCATAACCGGAACGGCGGAGTTCGTAAACCACCCCCTCATCTGAGTCCTTCATCCCAATTACCGTTTCTTCATTGGCACAGAAAAGGCCACCGGCCGGATCGGTCTGGTAAACTTCCGGTGAAGGAAGAATGGTTCCCGTTCCATCCATACGGGTCTGACAATTCGTTCCGGATAGTGCCATGATGTAGTATTCACCGGGCTCAGTCTGGGAATCAAAGGAAATCTGGCTGCCTGTACCTGTGACCACATCCCGTTCACCGTAAGTTTCATGCCACAGGGAATACTCCACCCCATCCTCAGAATCAGCCAGGTAAAAGACTACAGGTCCGCAAGCAGGCGATTCCGGTCGAAGGGTAAAAATCTCAGGCTCAGTATAAACCTCCACGCTTCCATTCATTTCAGCCGTGCAGGTCAAGTCATCTTCGTATTCCACTTGTGCACGTACCGTATAATTTCCAGGCTGAGTCTGGGTGTCAAATTCAATCCGCCCGCCGTTACTAATAATCTCCTGTACCATGGTCTCATCGTCCCGGTAAAGGAAATAAGTCACTCCCTGTTCAGAATGCTCCATGTAGATATCAAGCGGGGCACATCCACCGTCTTGCGGGCTGATGTCAAAAGCTGTGGGGCTGGATTTGATCTCTGAAGTGCTTTCCATCCAGACAGCACAATTGGTTTGGGTGTTAACACCCACGACCTCATAAATACCTGCATCATCATGAATACCAAAACTAATGGCATCGCCATTTCCCACAATGGGCCCGGAAACTTGCTCCAATGCTTTCAGGCCTGTTTCCGCATCCAGATAAAGATAATACTCTATACCGGGCTCACTGCCTTCCAGAATGATTTCTGATCCGCTGCAACCCCGTGCCGGGCTAAGTACAAATGATACAGGGTTAGGATTGACCGTCACCGTCTGGTCAAACACACGTACACAGTCAGTAGTGGGATTCTTTGCGCGAATTACATAAGTACCGGGTTCATCAAGAAGACCAAAGCTTATGGATTCTCCATCCACATCCCCTTCAATCATGCGTTCGGTATAAACACCATCCCTGTAAAGGCGGTATTCCACTTCCGGCTGTGAATAAGCCAGCACCAACTCATGTTCTCCGCGGCCACAAACCTCTCCACTGGGAGTTATCTCCGGCTCCTCTGGCAATTCATTGGCAATGAGTTCACCTTCCTGTTCCGTAGAACAAACCAAGCCACTGGGATAGGTGTTATACGCGGTTACGGTATAATAGCCCGGGCGAGACTCTTCGCTGAAATTAAAAGAACTGCCATCGCCCGTTTCTTCCTGGATGGATACTTCCGTATTGCCTTCCCAGTTTTCGTAATTAAGCCCGTAAGTGATATCCTCCTGACTATCCAAAACACGAACCGTAATGGGGATACAATTTTCTTCCGGATGGGGTTGGCTGTATGTAATTGACTTCCGCTCAGGGTTGATACGGAAGGTCACCTGTACCTCATCTGAATCAGCGGGGCATGTGCCATTGATCTCCGTCCAGGTAAAGGTATATACCCCGTATTCACTGACGCTGACCGCGGATTCCGGGTCATTTTCATTGGCAAAGGATGCGCTGCCCGGCCCTTCAGATAAGGTCCAGGTACCGCTACCCACGGATGGAACGGCCCCCAACGTATCTTCAGGGCCGCATATTTCATTATCCACCCCGGCGTTGGCTTCCGGCTGCTCCCAGAAAACCACCTCAATGGATTCACTGTCGTTATATGGTCCGTTGTACTCCGTCCAGGTGAACTCATAGGTTCCATAGGTGTCAACTGTAACAGTGGCCGTGGCAGTTTCTGCGTCGGGATCAAACACTACCTGGGCTCCTTCCGGTGCATCCGTTACGGTCCAGGTCCCTGTACTTACAGCAGATGTTACTGAATAGGAAGCATTCAGATCAAATTCCGGACCGCATGGCTCGCCACCTTCCCCGGCATCGGCCACCGGCTGTTCATAAACGTCCATGACCACCACATCCTGGTCATCAAAGGGGCCGTTTTCCTCTGTCCATGTGAACTCGTAATGGCCGTATTCCGGAACAACAATTTCCGCTACAGGATTATGTTGAGCGTCACTTCCTCCAATAAACACAGCTCCTTCCGGACCAGCTGTTTGCTCCCAGTAACCTTCTAAATCGGGGTTTGTCTCATAATCCTCCTGAAAGAATTTTTCTGCCTGCAGCGTAAAGGTTTTTGTATTCGTATGTGTGTCATCGCCACCCTCAGCAACAGGTTGCTCCCAGAACTCAATGTCGATGCTTGCCACGTCGCTGCAGGTGCCGTTCACCTCTGTCCAGCTGAACTCATAAGCTCCGTATTCCGTAACCGTTACCAGGGCACCGGGATCATCTGAACCCGGGGTAAACTGATCCACTACCCCCTGGCCATTCACCATGGACCACTCCCCGCCAGCTGTTTCAGCCACCACCGAGGGTGTCGCATCCAGGGAATAGGACAGCGTGTTGGTTACCCCACCAGCACCTGCATCGGCTGTGGGTTGTTCATAAAAATTAACGGTAATGGTCTCACTGGCCTGGTAGGGGCCATTGTATTCTGTCCAGGTAAACTCGTACGAGCCGTAGGTATCAACTGTTACAGTAGCGGTGGCAGTTTCTGCGACGGGTGCGTCGGGGTTAAATTCCACTTCGGCATTTTCCGGCTGCGCTATCACCGTCCAGGTACCTGTACTTACAGTGGATTCAACGGAGTAAGAAGCATCCAGGCCAAAATCAAGATTGCAGGAGTTGCCACCTGCACCCGCATCAGCCACCGGCTGCTCGTAAAAGGTAATGGTCACCTCATCGGTGTCGGTGTATTCTTCGTTTGTTTCAGTCCAGTCGAAGAGGTATGTGCCATATTCCGTTACGGTGACCATCGCATTCGGATCATTTGGATCCGGCAAAAATGAGGCATCTCCCGGACCGGATACCAGCGTCCATTCCCCTTCTGCCTCTGCCACAGACAATTCAGCCTGCATCGTATAAGTCA
>CAYXEH010000028.1:0-32262 GCA_964463915.1 uncultured Bacteroidales bacterium
CAGGAGCCGATGACTTCGCTGAATCCGGTGAAGCGCTGTGGGTTGCAAGTGGCAGAGAGCATCTTGTGGCATCGCCGGCGGGATTCTTCTGACGCCCGGAAGAAAGTGCTGGAACTGTTCAGTGAAGTGCGTTTGCCTCAGCCGGAAAAAATTTATCAGGCCTGGCCCCATGAATTGTCAGGGGGGCAAAAGCAACGGGTTATGATCGCTATGGCCATGGCATGTGAACCGGCGATGCTTATTGCGGATGAACCAACTACAGCCCTGGATGTAACGGTGCAGAAAGATATCCTGGAGTTGTTGCAGGGTTTGCAGCAACGGCATGGAATGGCGGTGATGTTCATTTCCCATGACCTGGGTGTGATTGCACAGATTGCCGGTAAGATTTGTGTAATGCGCGATGGCAGGGTGATGGAAGAGGGTGCAGCTTCCAGGGTGCTCAAAGAACCTTCAAGTTCATACACCCGCGCCCTGCTGGCCTGCCGCCCGTCTCTGGAAGAAAGACCGGCCAGGCTGGCGGTAGTGGAAGACTTTATGGGGGAAAGGTCATCGGATGATCCATTCATCGCATCCCCGTTGGAGGCCGGGTCATCAGTTGCGGCAGCGGGCAGGCAATCCGAAGACAGGCCCGGGCTATCCGGAAACATGGGGCCGGGGCAGTCTGAAGGCATGACCAGCAAAAAAAATGAACCCGTACTGGAGGTCAAAAATCTCTCTACCCGTTTCATTACCCGCAGAAATTTGTTTGGCCGTCCGCTTGAACATCATACGGCAGTGGAGAATGTCAGCTTCCGGGTTTACCGGGGAGAGACCCTTGGTCTTGTCGGGGAGTCAGGATGTGGAAAAACTACGCTGGGCAGAACCATTATGCAGCTGATGCGCCCCGATTCAGGGGGGGTGATTTATAAGGGCACGGACCTGTCAAAGATGTCGTCTGGCGAACTGAGAAGGCTGAGGACACGATTTCAGATCATTTTTCAGGATCCATACGCCTCGCTTTCGCCGGGAATGAGCATCGGTCAGGCCATTATGGAGCCGATGCAGGTGCATGGCATGTTAAAATCCAACAGGATGCGCAGGGAAAGGGTCATAGAACTGCTGGAAAAAGTCGGCCTGGAAGCCTGGCATTTCGATCGCTATCCGCATGCCTTTTCAGGCGGACAGCGACAACGAATCTGTATTGCCAGGGCCCTGGCAATGAATCCCGAATTTATTATCTGCGATGAATCGGTTTCCGCCCTTGACGTTTCCGTACAGGCAAAAGTGCTGAACCTTTTAAATGACCTGAAAAGAGAATACGGACTTACCTATATTTTCATCTCTCATGACCTGGCCGTGGTCAAATATATGTCTGACAGGATTATTGTGATGAAAGACGGCCGGATTGTTGAAAGTGGTGAGGCGGATGCCCTATATGCCAGCCCGGGTGAAGCGTATACCAAAAAACTCATTGGCGCCATTCCCGCTTTTTGATTGATTGACGTGTAATCATCCGGGCAGGAGAAGTGTGTTGTGTCGGGTAAAGAACCGGATAAGCCTACATTTCCTGCATAAGCTCATCGGTGAGTTCCAGGTTATGGAACACATTCTGGACATCATCGTCATCCTCAAAGGTGTCGATCAGTTTCAATACCTTCTGCGCCGCTTCCTTGTCGAGTTTAGTCGTCGTCCTGGGAATTCTTTGCAGTGCCGCGTTTTCAGCCTCAATGCCAAGCTCCTCAAGCTTTTTGGCCATTGAGCCGAAATCTTCCATGGCGGTATAGATGGTCAGGAACCCATCTTCGCTCTCTGTTTCTTCCGCCCCTGCATCAATGATCTCCATCAGAAACTCATCCTCATCCATAGACCTTTCAGCAAAGGTATTTTCCGGGATGGTGAATACGCCCTTGCGGTCAAACAAAAAGCTCAGCGCGCCTTTTGTTTCCAGTTTGCCGTTTTGTTTATTGAAATAACTTCTTATGTTGGCTACCGTACGCTGCACATTGTCGGTGAGACATTCCACATAGATGGCAACTCCGTCGTTGGCATAACCTTCATAGGTTACTTCCTGGAAGTTGGCGGCATTTTTATCGCCGGCCTTTGAAATGGCCCGCTGAACATTGTCTTTGGGCATATTTGCCCCTTTGGCATTGGCAATGGCCAGCCGAAGCCTGGGGTTCCCTTCGGGGTCGTTGCCTCCTTCCTTGACGGCAATATTGATCTCTTTAATGATGCGTGAAAAGATCCTGGATCGCTTGGCGTCCTGGGCCCCTTTCTTGCGCTTAATGGTGGACCATTTGCTGTGACCTGACATAACTGATATCTTTTTTTGCAAAAATAATCATTTCTGCGTCTTACAATTAAAAAAGGGACGGAAGTAAATCCGACCCTTTTTAAAACCAACAACAAACATGAAGCGAATATCATAAACTCAGAAGCCTGATCCCGATGCTGAAAGGATGAATGTCCGGCCCCCTGTCGTCTTTGAACATTGTATTTAACGAATATGTGGCAAAAAAGTTCAAACGTCCCCAGCCAATCTGTCCGATGGCGTCAAGCCGGATGGGTACAAGGTGGAAATCTTCTTTTACCCGGTCACTTTGCTTGTCTCCGCTGGAATCCCGGTATTCCACCTTGGTGTGACTTCTGAGGCGGTAGCCACCCTGGATGCCTGCAGCTATGTGAAACCGGTTGGGCCCGTAGCCTTCACGAACCTGGAATTCCATCATCAGTGGCACGTTCAATTGTAAAATCCTGAGCCTGTTGGTGCTTAAACTGTGTTCTGATTGCTGGTAATCCAGTCCATTCTCCTGGTGCGTCAGTATGATGTTGTTCGACAGGTGATAGTTGTTCCACTGAAGCCCCAATCCGCTTACCAGTCCGAACATACTTCTTGTGCCCCTGGCCAGTACGACATTCTGATGGAACATGTTCAGGTTTAACTGGATGGATTTGTTATAATCCAGTTCCATGAAACTGTATTCATTAGACAGGCTGGTTCTTATGCCGGAGTTGGAATACCCGTTCAGACCTAAAAAAAAACCGCTCCAGTTATTCTGCCAGGAACCCCGCCAGCGCCGGATGCTGGGGCTCTGGCCATCTGACATCACCACTTCGGTACCCCCCAGCCTGATCACGGTTGATTCTTTTTCTTCTGCAGAAGTCGCATTGTTATTTACACCCCTTACTGACGCTGTTCCTGATGTTGAATAATCCGCATCTGAGGGATTCCCTCTTACTGTGACAGTGGAGGTGCCACTGGCACTGGCGGTCAGTTTGTTTTTAGCGTTGATGCGTACGGTGGCGGTGCCTGAACTGTTCACATCAGTGTAATTGGTTGCCAGGCCATATGCCCGTACACGGGAAACACCACTTGCATTCAGGTAATGCTCGGTAGCCTCTCCGGATAGGGTAATTCCTGTAGCACCACTGAGGTCGGTGGTTAATTGCTCGGTGACCACTTCCAGATCCATACTGGCCGCGCCTGACACTTTAAGATCCATGGCTGGTGTGGTGAGGGTACCTTGTCCCCTCATGGAAGAGGCCTCACCCGCGTGCAGGTATTCAAATCGGGGTGCAGTGACATGTACCTTCAGGTCTCTCAGGTCTCGTTCCCGGCCGGTAAATTCTATGATGAGCACATCATCTTCGACCACTGTACGGATTTGTTGCAAGTGTTCTGCCGGAGCTTCAACCTCAAGGTGGTAATTGCTTCCCTGGGTCAGAAAAACTTCAAATACGCTTCCTGCCGAAACTCCGGTAAACGGATCAACTTGTCTTTGTTCTTTGCTGATGTCAGCCTTATCTGCTCCGGGGGCGCCTGCTGCAGGAAATGTAGCAGAAAAAAGAAGCATGGCTGACAATAGGAGTAATTGGGTTGTTTTCATGGCGTGATTCATTTAGTTGTGATTGTTTTCTAATGGTTATTCAATATTCAGACGTAAGACGGAGAAGTTGTCAAAAAGTTACAGGACGGAATATAATTCATCCCGTTATTTTTAAAAATGCACATAGAAAAAAGTAGTAAGTTCGCCTGGCAGATCATTCATTAACCTAAAACCAACCGATATGTACAAACATTTTTTCTTTATGATGATGGCTGCTTTTTTCATTGCTTCCTGCGGGCAGGCTCCCCGTGAAGCGGCAAAGGAGGCGGAAACTGCGGAATTACCACCCGAAGAGAGCGCTTTTATGGATAACCTGACAAGCCTTTGCGGCCAGTCTTTCCCCGGGGAGGAGGCTTACCTGGCTGAAGGCCGTGAGAGCTGGGAAGGCGACTATATCATGCATGTAACTTTGTGTGAGGAAGACAGGGTGCATATCCCATTCCACGTGGGTGAGGACCATTCACGGACCTGGATGTTTATTAACGAAGACGGCCGTTTGCGTTTCCGTCATGACCATCGTCATCCTGATGGTTCCCCTGAAGAGCAGACCTTGTATGGCGGCTATTCTGACGGACAAGGCACAGCTTTTGAACAGCACTTTCCCAGGGATGAGTATTCCGCGGAATTGCTGGAGGGAGACTACGGCCGTGAATGGCGTGTAGTCATGGATGAGGCGATGACCACTTTTTCATACAGGTTGCTGTATGATGGGGAGCTCGTCTTTCAGGCAGACTTTGATCTGACAAACCCATTATAGGAGTTGGTCAGGAGGGTTGCCTGCCGGGCAGATTGTCTGAGAGCTGATGGAGCCTGTATCCTGCAAGGGTCGAATATTTTATCAGTAGTAAGAACAGCAGAAGGGCGGGTCGCAGGAGCGATCGCGGGCTCCTTTTCTTTTGATGTCCGCTTACGGGGGTAAAAGAAGACAGATGACCCAGTGAAAAGAGCCACTGGATTAATTGCTCAAATCGTTCTTTGCTGTAATAGAGAATACCTTCATGTTCGTTCACCCCAAGGTAGCTTCTGACAAGGGGCTCAGCCAGCATATCGTTTATCCGGGCGGCTTTCTCCTCCATCGCCGCGTCCATTTTTGGCTTAACGGAAGGCCGTCCTTTTGCCAGCTCAGCACGGGTGAAGTCAAACAGGTCATATCCGTATAAATGCAGTATTTTCAGCAGTTGAATGTCGCGGTCAATGTCGCCGGGGCTCCGGCCGGTCCGTTGCAGAATGTGGTGGAGCGGCCAGTCCAGCATAAGGTGGTCAAAAATATGTTCCGGCCATTCTTCCTTTCCGCCGGTTTTGGTCAATGAGCAGGTGGCCAGACTGGCCAGCATCAGCATCCTGTTTTCAGGCAGGGTATTACCGCTGCCAAGTACAAACAACTCCTCCGGGGTTTGGTAATCAGTTTCCGCCAGCATGGGTCTGATCCATTCCGATCCTGTTTGCAGGGAACCTATGGTCTCAGGGATGCCGGAAAGCAGGGTCATGAAATGATCGCTTGCTTTTTCAGATTGGTCCTCCTGTTCTCCCTCCTTGAATGCGAGGCGCGCGAAGGAAATAAACTTTTCCCGGATTTGGCTTGTGGTCAGTTGCTCATCAAAAATATCCTCAAAAGCCCGGTGAACCGGCGCCAGCTTTTGTCCGGCCAGCATCTTTCTTACATCAGTTACGCCTTCACCCTTGTATTGCCGGTAGAATTGTTCAATGGTTCCGTCAGGATCTTCCATCTCACCGAAAGAAAGAAATACCCGGTACTCGAATCCCCGCAAGGGCCAGAAAAGGCCTTCCCTGTGAATGTCACTGCCTTTGAACAGGTATTCCTGCCCGGATATTTGTTCCCTGGCCACGTAAAATTTCCGGTGGTCATCCTTGATGCGCAGTGCATCCCCAAGGCTTATCCGGGTCATGTTCTTTTCGTTTCCTTCCGGACCAAGCCTTGGCACAGACGTATGAATATGGCCATGGGCCATTTCATATTTGTTGTTAAATAACACCAGTGCCTTTTCATTGCCATGGCTGTTGGAGTAAGCAAATACATTCTCATTGATCCTGCCCTCATGTTCCAGGTAATCATACAATTGGAAATGCCTTACTTCGCTGAACAGGTGGCGTTTACCCGTAAGCGGAAAAATCTCCCTTTCATGTTTCTCAACCAGATGCGGGTCAGGGTCTTCATGGTAGCGGGCATACCGGTACTCCATGCCGTATTTTTCCGTGAAACCTTCTACCTGGCCGTGGGCAAACATGGGAAGCCCGGGCAGTGTGTTCATCATAACGCAAACCCCGAAATATTTATCTCCGGTTCCGAATTGCTGTATGGCGGTTTCCTCATCCGGGTTACTCATGAAGTTCACATATCGCTTCAGGATTTCAGGCTCGAATTCGAGGGTGTTGGTAATAAGATCCCTGTATTTCTCATTCTCTTCATTTTTCAGCATGTGCATGAAGGCTGAGTTGTAAACCCTGTGCATTCCGAGGGTACGCACAAAATATCCCTCCATAAACCAGAAAGCCTCCGCCAGCAATAAGGTTTCGGGTAAATCCCGGTTGATCCTGTCCACAACCTCACGCCAGAACTCAACGGGAAACAGTTTGTCAAATTCCTTTTTGGATAAAGCATGATCAGCCCGTGACGGGATGTCGCCCCCCGTACCCGGCCGGGGGTACCACAACCTGGCAAAATGTTTTTTGGCCAGGGTCATGGCGGCATCAAAGCGGATGATGGAAAACTTCCGGGCCACATCAAAAATCTTCTGCATGACAGCCTCCCTGACCTCAGCCTTAAGCATATCGAGCTGGGCAGTGTCGTTCCATGGCATCATGGTGCCGTCATTTCCGTGATAAATATAGCGGACGTCATTGTGTTGCCTGTCGATGCGCTGGAATACGACCGCTGCGTCTGATTTGCTGTAATAGCCGTCTTCAATACGGATCTCCACATGGGGGTGGTCAGATAGATTTTCCCTTGTGAACCGGTACCCGGGAAAAGGAGGGTTGGCCGATTGTATGAAGTATTCCGGATGTTCAATGACCCATTTTGAAAAGATCCCTGTGTGATTGGGGACCATGTCACTGGCCAGCCTGATTCCCCTTTGCCGGGCTCTTTCATTGAGGTTTCGCCAGGCTTCTTCTCCCCCCAGGTCAGCGGCTATCTGATAGTCGTATAAGGCGTAAGCTGAGGCAATGGCGTCGTGGTTGCCCATGTGGTGTTTGATCTTTCTGGATGCACTGCTCCTTTCCCACAAGCCGATCAACCACAGACCATTGAAATGGCGGTGGGCCAGTATGTCAAGTTCTTCGTCCGGTATCTGATCCAGGCGGGTGATGGCCCGTTGATATTTTTTTGACAGTTGATCCAGCCAGACATAGGTGTTTTTGGCCATCAGCACAACCCTGGGCATCCAATGGGTGTCTTCTGTAAAACGTTCTGTCTCAGCGTATTCGTCGGAAGCTTCAGTGGAGGCATCGTACCCGGACTTTCCCAGGTGCATGGTTCCGCCCTCCTGTCCGGCTTTATAGGACGGAACCACTGTCGGCGGGGGACCACCGGGCCCGCCGGGAGACAGATCTTCCTTCATGAAGTCCTGGCCCTGAAGAATCCTGCTTGCCATTTCGCCCGGCAGGATGTCTTTCCAGTTTAGCAGGATGTAGTCAAGCTGCCGGCTCAAATCATCAGGAAATCTCAAAAACGGAGTCTTTAGCAAAGAAATCACATCGGAATGCTCGGGCCCATAAGGTGGCTGGGTAGCGAAAAAATCTTCCAGTCCCTTGATCAGCTTTTCAAATTCATTTCTCAGGCTGAGGTGATTTTTGTCAAAAAGAATCCTGATTTTTTTATTGCCCCGGTTTTCGTTACTCAGCGACAAAAGCAGGGCTTCTTCCAGGAGGGCATGCAGCAGCAGGCGATTTTTCTGACTCTCTTTCACGTATTCCCCGGCAGATATTCGACCCTTGTAAACCGGGTTTGGGGGGAAAGTCCGGGTAAAATCGGAAAGTACCTCATGCAATAATTCATTTCCAAGGTGCTCTTCCAGGGAACCTGCCGCTTCTTCGAAAACGTCTTTGCTGACAAATTCGGCATACTGCGCAAGCAGCAGATGGTAAATCTCATGGATTAGCCCGGTGGCATACACTTCACCTGCGTAGACCTTTTGTGCCGGATCCCTGTCTTTATTGAGCATAAAGACCAGTTTTCTTGCCGCGGCGGGATTGGAGAAGATGAAACGGCCGTCGCTTGAAAACAGGGTCTCATCAAGCTTGTATTTGTCTCTTATGCCTTTGTATATATGCATTTCCGGTAATATTAAAGCCATTGCATCTGTGGTTTTGTCAGACTGCATAGCTGCTTGGTTTTTAGAATATGTATAATATCAGCAGGCTGATAAAAGGTACTGTAAAATTATCCAGCCCCTTTGGGCTGAAGGCTTCTGCCAGTGCCGCCCCAATAGCTACGCATAACGCGGCTATTGTGTCGTGGATGCTGAAGTTTCGCTCCAGCCAGTGCAGGACAAACACGGAAATGATCATCGCAGAGATAAAAAAAACGGAAGTACCCAGGTAGGTTTTATTAAGGGTACGTCTGCGAATGCTGATTCTTTTCAGATATGGTCCGTAATGCATGCCTGTCAGGCTTGCCAGGGAATCGCTGACGCCCATGATCAGAATGGGGATGACGAAAAGTTTGGTGTCTTCGAGCCACACGGAGACAGAAAAAACACCGGAGATGGCCAGGGGGAGCAGCACACTGCCGTGAGTCTTCCTGGTAACTCCATTGATCGACATCAGTAGTTTTTTTCTTTTGGCGATGACCAGGACCAGGAAAAACAGGATGCCCATGGCCATTACATAGCCGTAAGAATCATAGACCAGCGGGAAAGTAAGGGCAAGCAGGGATGCTGCACTATGTGCAAACTTCCGGGTATATTCCGTGTGTACTTTCAGGACAGCGTGCAGGATCTCCCCTGCAGCAAGGATGACTCCGAAGGCGAGGGTGTAAAGAAAAGTAAAAAATAACTCCTGGCTCATGACAGTAAGATAAATAAAACAAACATGGCGGCACCTGCCGGTAATAAACTGTCGAACCTGTCAAGAAATCCGCCGTGCCCGGGCAATAAATTGCCAAAATCTTTTACCTTGTATTGGCGTTTAAAATAGGATGCCAGAAGATCCCCCAGTAAAGCAAATATAATGATGATTACTGCAAAAAACAAGGCAGTTTCCCATCCTCCCCCTGTCAGCTTACGGATCAGGATTGATGTAAGGGTTGCAATGGCTGACCCTCCGGCCAGTCCTGAAATCGTTTTGCGCGGGCTTACTGAAGGAAGGAGTTTTCTGCCCCCCAGTAATTGTCCGCTGATCTGGCTGAATCCATCGAAAACGGCTACCACAATAACTGTAAAATAAAGCAAAGACTGATCGAGAAAAGTGAAAAACAGAAATGGGATCGCTACAAGCGTATAGCAGAGAAGAGAAATTACGAGGAATCGGGCCGGTTGTTGCTTTTTATTATTATGTGCCGTATTAATCAGTTCGGTATAACCTGCAAGAGTGATCAGTAATCCGGTAAGGCTAAAAAAAGGAGGTCCGAAGTAGATGCTGCCATAAAGTATGTGGGCAATTGCGAAGTAAGTCCCGAACTTGGTCCAGGCCTTTTTTTTCTTTTCTTTTGTTTTGTTTCTGCTGACCAGGGCAAAGGCGACGGCCCCGATGATAAAGTATGCCAGCATGATTTGATAAATCAGTCTTTCCATATAATATGGGGCTTATTCTTTATAAGGGCTTATTCTGTTCTGCCATGAGATGGCGTTC
Organism: uncultured Bacteroidales bacterium; assembly: GCA_964463915.1. Classification (GTDB taxonomy): domain Bacteria; phylum Bacteroidota; class Bacteroidia; order Bacteroidales; family UBA7960; genus PUPG01. The sequence goes on from CAYXEH010000028.1 coordinate 9,675, forward strand.
ATGCATGTTTTTTTCCGAGTGCCCGGCAAAGTCCTTTTGCATTAGCCTGCTGGTCAGGGAAGATCAGCTGAACGGTTATATCCCAATGAAGGAAATAATATCCGAATCACCATACAATGAAAAAAATAATGCATAATCCGATGGGACCAGTAAATGATAAGAGCGATCGAAACTTAAACTAAACAAAAAACCTGATCCAGTGTGCTTATTTCAAAACACGAGCTTAATTTGTTTCTGTTTCTTTGAATCCAAGGTGTCTCTGGATAACTCCCATAAAATGGTCAATGGATATGGGTTTGGGCAGATAATCGTCGCATCCCGCATCCAATGCCTTGTCCTTGTCTCCCTTTTGGGCATAGGCCGTCATGGCAATAACCGGAATATGAGGCCTCAGTTGCTTGATTTCCCTGGTGGCTTTTAACCCGTTCAGAACCGGCATCTTGATATCCATCAACACCAGATCTATGTCTTTGTCCTTTTTAAAGATAGCTACCGCTTCTTCTCCGTTCCAGGCATGCAGCACTTCCACATCATAGGTTTTGAGAATGGTGTTGGTCAACTCAAAATTGTGTCTTTCATCTTCGGCCACCAATACCTTTGCTTTTTGAGAAAGTGGATTGTTTTTGAGTTGCTTATTCATTTTTGGCCTTGAATTGCATGCTTTGTATGGGATGCTGAAATGAAAGATGCTTCCTTTACCAACTTCTGATTCCATCCATATCTCCCCACCCAGCATCCTGACAAAAGATCTTGATATTGCCAGACCCAGGCCGATTCCCGACTTTTTCCCTGAGGGCATGGGGTTCGATTGCTGGAAACATTCCCAGATGGCCTGCTGTTCTTCTTGTTTTATGCCGATTCCGGTATCAGCTACATAGAACAGCAGTTCGCCCTGTTCGTAGCGGCATCCGAATTCAACATGCCCTTTGGTGGTATATTTTATGGCATTGTGCACCAGGTTCGTGAGTGTCTGGGTTACTTTGGTCTGGTCTGTAATTGTGCAGGCCTGCTCTGCGGTCAACATATTATTCAGGCGGAACTTTATAGGTTTTTCCCTGGCTATAGGTTCCATTTGGATAAGCACATCGTTTAGCAACTCATTGACATCGGTTGTCTTTTCATCGGGTTCAATCAGTCCCGTTTCTATGCTTGACATGCTGATAATGTCATCAATGATGGATAGTAACTGGGCACCGCTGTGATTGATTACCCTGGTGAGTTCCTTTACCCGGTCCGGGCTTTGTGCTCCTTCACTGAGAATTTCAGAAAACCCCATGATGGCATTCAGGGGAGTCCGGATTTCGTGAGACAGGTTATTAAGGAATGCACTTTTTAATTTGTCACTTTCCTCAGCCCTCTCTTTGGCCACAGTCAGGTCCTGAATATTTTTGGCCCGCTGGATAGCTATGCTGATCTGGTTGGAAACGTATTCGAGCAGTTGCTTGTGATTTTTGTCAATGGCATCCGGATTATTGTAGTCCTGAATTACGACCACTCCGATAATTTTCTTTCTGACAATGAGGGGAACACCGAGCCAGACTTTGCACATGGATCCAATCATTTGCACCTTCCCTTCGCTGATCAGTTGCTCGATGTTTGTCTGGGTCAGTAACATGGATTGTTTTTCGGCGATGATCAGCCCGGTCAGTGATCCTTCGGCCTGGAATTGTTTGATCTTTTCTTCTTCACTTTCTTCGTAAGGGATGGATAGAATGCCAGTGGCATCATCGTAAAGGGCAATGAAAAAGTTCGAGGTATCCATAAGAAGACTCAGAGAGTCCCTGATTGAAGCAATTAATGCCCCGGTAGTCTCGTTGGAAAGGGTGGCACTGGCAACCTGGTAGAGTACTTTGCGGGTAGCTTCATCCTGCTTACGCTTGCTGATGTCCCGGACTATGGAAAGGACAAAATCTTTCCCGTTGGAGTGAACAAGGCTCAGGCTGATCTCAGTATCAAAAGGATTTCCTTCATAAGTCTGGTGCTTCCATTCAACATGATGGTGTTCACCAGCGAGGGTTTTCTGAATAAGTTTACTGGCCTTGTCTTTTGAAGGTTTTCCATCCGGTTGGTGCGAGGGGGAAATTTCCCAGAGTGTCTGCCCCAGTAGTTCTTCCTTGCTGCATTTGAAAAGTTTTGTCGCCTGATGGTTGCAGTCCTCGATCCCCTTCTCTGAAATCAACAGAATGCCGTCGCTGGCATTCTCAAACAATGCCCTGTGTCTTTTTTCACTCTCCTGCAGGGCTTGTTGTTGCCGGTATTTATCGGTCACATCAGAGAAGACCATGACTACCCCGGAAATAATTCCTTCAGTATCTTTAATGGGCGCCGCTGAATCGGCAATCTGGTATTCGGTTCCATCTCTGGCAATCAGCACTGTATCGTTGGCCATTCCAACAATTTTGCCTTTCTTTAAAACCTTCCGGGCCGGGTTGCCGGCTATTTTTTTTGTCCGGGCATTTACAATACGGAATACTTCATCCAGTGGTTTGTGCAAGGCTTCTTTGAGAGGCCAGGCAGTCATTTTTTCTGCTATGGGATTCATGTTGGTAACGAGGCCTTCTACGTCGGTAGTAATTACCCCATCACCGATGGATTGAAGTGTAATGCGGAGGTTTTCCCGTTGTTCCTGAATCTTGGCAATAGCCTCACGGCGTTGAAAGAAGAGCCCTGTCAGCCTGGCTGCATTCCGGAGAAGTTTGTCTTCTTCCGGCAGGAAAACGAGTTGTTGGTCTGTATAAAGAACCTGTATATAGCCAATTCCCTGTCCGTTAATTGCAATGTCGGCACGGATGCCGGGATATTCGGAGATGTCAACCGCGGGTTTATCCGATGCGTATCGGCCCTCAACAAGGACTATTACACGGGTAGCTTCCGGATATTGCATGGCTATGGAAATATGAGTCTCCAGTTGCCTGCAAAATGCATCTTCCGTCAACTCCCTGTGCATGTTGTCATTGATGGAGGTCAGGCATTGTAATTCTTTGACCCTTTCTTTCAGATGATGTTCCAGGGTGCTCCTTTGGTTTTCGCGCTCAATAGTATATAGGGCAAACCCCAGATCTTCAGCCACCTCCATGAAAATTGACTGTTCTTCTTCCAGGTGGGCATAGGTGGCTGGTGCGGAAGCAGCCAATACGCCATAGGTTTTTCCTCTGTATCCAATCGGGCTGCACAATCCTGCGTTTGAAGCGGTAATCGCACCAAACGGACAATCCAGGCAATCATTTGAAGGAGCACTGAATACCACCAGTTGCGCTGTTTTAAGGGCTTCTTTCATGCAGGAAGGTTGTTTTCCCTGTTTCAGATATTGGTCCAAATCTGCAAGCCTGAGTCCCTTTTTGCTTGAAGCAAAAAGGCTTACTTTGCCCGATTCATCGGTCAATGCGATCCAGGCATGCAGGTACCCCAGCGTCTCAGTCAGGCTGGAACAAGCCTGACTAATCAGTCGCTCCGGGTCTGTTTCCTTGGCAATTAACTGGTTGACATTCCGGACTCCTTTAAGGACTCTTTTCAGATGCCGTTCCCTTTTAAGCGCTTCACGGAGGTTCTGGATGCTTTTTGTTTGGTGTTCCCTGGAAGAAAGAAAGCGGGTCATAATCTTACAGTGTATTAGTTTGCTGTTTTGTCCTGAACCGGGAGGAGAAATGAAAAACAGGATCCTTCTCCCTTTTTACTGTTTACCTGGAGTTTTCCTCCGTGCTCTTCAATGATCTTTTTGCTGATGGCCAGTCCCAGCCCCGTGCTTGATTCACCGGCGGTGGGGCGTGTGCTGGATTTATGGAAAGGCTGGAAAATATAGGGCAGTTCATTTTCTTTGATCCCCAGTCCTTTATCGATCACAGCAGTTCGGGCATACATGTCCTCTTCGGTGGCTCTTACTATTACTGTGCTGTTTCTGTGCGAATATTTGATTGCATTGCTGATCAGGTTGTTCAATGCCTGTTCAATTTTATTCCTGTCAAAAACAAAATGCCACGGATGTTCCGGGCATTCCAGCCGGATTTCAATGTTTTTGTATTTGGCCACTATCTGGTTGAACCCGACGGTATTTCTCAGCAGTGAGGTATAATCATTAAGCTCCCGTTTGAGTGTAACGTTACCGGCGTCAATTTTGGAAACGTCCAGCAGTTCTGTCATCAGTCGAAGGGAAAACTGCAGGCGCTCCTCGATGTTTCTGAGGAATTGTTGCTGCTGGGTTCGCGGAAAACTATCCGGATCATTGATCAGGACATCTGCATATGAAATGGCGGCGGAAATTGGATTTCGCAGGTCATGTGCGGCCATATTCATGAATCTGTTCTTTTCCTCATGCAGGATGGCCAGTTGTTCATTGGCTTCTTTTAAATCGGCAAGGGTTTGTTCAAGGAGAATCTTTTCCTTGGTCAGTTGTCGCTGCAGGTTGTTGGTTTCCCTGTTTAGTTCGGCCATTTGTTGATTCTGCTTTACGATGCGGTTCAGGTCAACCTCACCTGTAACCAGCAATTGCCCATCTTTGCGGAATACCCTGGTCTGAATGGTAGTGTTTATTTGGGATTCACTGCCGATTGTGAGCATTCCCTCATATATCGGTTCAGCCGCATCAGGGGGAGAGGGGAATGCAAGCAGGTCATCAAAGGAAGGGTTAATCAGGGTTTCTGAAGCTGTTCCGTGCATCAGCAGGCGGAAAGCGTTGTTGCCAAAAAGCAGGGAGCGGTCTTCAGTGGAAAAAACGGCGATGCAAAGCGCCCCGCTTGAGAGTGCGGCGTTTTCAATCTCAGATTGCCAGCGCGTAAGGAGTTGCATCTTTTTTGTTTCTTTTATTTTTATCAATGACTTGTTGCCTGCTATTGATGTGATAAGTGTTCAAACAGCGGAATGTTAACCTGCATCCATCCATAAATGGGCAGGGTCTCTTCGTAAGCTTCTGCAGGTAGCTCTTCCCTGATGATATCTATCCATGTATTCAGTTGGGCGGCCCAGTAAGTAGAGGCGAATCCCCTGCTCCGGTATGCCCTGAATACCCACAAAATGGTTTCCACCAACACCTCCGGGTTGTGGTTTTCCATTATGGACGCTATGAAGCGGGCGTGATTGGCATGGTTGTCACACATCATTTCCCGGCCGGCCTGACCAACCAGTTTGTCGATATCCGGGCGCGAAAGCATCTGTTCATTGATCCGGGCAACCATTCGCGGAGAAGCAGCTGCATAAGCTTCGGCTGTGGCTTTACTAAATGGCCCCAGTTTGCCGGCACTGGTTATAAGATCTTTTTTATCCATGGGATTGGTATTGGTCAATAAAAGTTTCCAGTTCTTTCAGGTCTTCGATATAGCGGGGGTGTGGAAATTTATCTGCCAGTTCTTTTCCTCCGTAACGGAAAGCCTGCCCTCCGATGATCACAGGGAGGTCAAATCTGTGGTGGATCAGCCGGAGCATTTTCTCCAACAGGGGAATATGGGAGTAAATGCTGACTGAAAGAGCCACCATGTCCGGTTCTTGTTTCTCAATGTACCTGACCATCTCGTTTGTCGGAACATTGGATCCTGGGAAGAAAGTGTCCCAACCTTTCATCTCAAATATGTCGGCCACCATTTTTGCACCAACCTGGTGAAATTCATTTTCCACGCAACCAAGTACCACTTTTTTCGCCACGCGCTCCCGGGAAACAAGGTCATAAAAAAATTCATTCATGATACTTTCGGTAATGGAGGTGGCAATATGTTCTTCAGCCACTGTGATGCGATTGGTCTCCCACAGCTCGCCCACCCGGTATAAAGCCGGCTTTATGAAGGTGTCGTAAATTTCCCTGATGCCTCTCCCTTGTGCGGCCAAATCCCTGATATAGGCTGAGGCGGCTGATCTGTTGCCTTCCAGGACAAATGCCAGGTATGGATCGCGTTTTGAGTGGGTGGTGTCTATATTTACGTCTGTTTGCATTCGGGAGTTTATTCAGCACTAAAGGTAAAATAATTTATCGGTTAATTTCCCACGTGCTTCCTTCTTTGTTGTCTTTTATAGTAATATTTATCCTTTTCAGGGCTTCGCGCAACTGATCCGCCGTCTTCCAATCTCTGTTCTCTCTGGCCTTTTTGCGCAGATCCAGTATTACCTCCATCAGTCCTTCAACAAGTTCACCCTGTGGCCCCTGGTCATTCTCCTCATTTGTTAGTCCGAAAATGTCCACCAGGAATAACCTGAAAATATTCCGGAATGCCTGAAGATCTTTTCCAGAAAGGTGCTCCTTATTGTCACGCACGGCATTGATGATTCGTACTGCATCAAACAGGTGAGCAATGGCCACGGGGCTGTTGAAATCATCCTGCATGGCTGCATGGCATTTCTCAGCCAGATCTCCGGCATTGGTGGTGGAAGTCTCTGAAGCTTTAAGCTGATCCAGGGTGTCAAGTGCCTGCAGCAGCCTTTGCAGCCCTTTTTCGGCGGCCTGTAAAGCCTCATTGCTGAAGTCAAGGGTGCTGCGGTAATGGGCCTGCAGGATAAAGAAGCGGATCGTCATCGGGCTGTAAGGCCTGTCGCGTTCGTGGTGGTCGCCGTTAAAGAATTCCCTTAGCGTAATAAAGTTACCCAGTGATTTGCCCATTTTTTGGCCATTGATGGTGATCATGTTGTTGTGCATCCAATATCGGACGGTGTCGTGGCCGAAGGTGGCATTTGACTGGGCAATTTCACATTCATGATGGGGAAACAGCAGGTCCATGCCTCCTCCATGGATGTCGAATTCCTCCCCCAGGTATTTGGCACTCATGGCTGAGCATTCCAGGTGCCAGCCAGGGAACCCTTCACCCCACGGAGAAGGCCATCTCATCAGGTGAGTGGGTGATGCTCTTTTCCACAGGGCAAAATCGGCCGGATGACGTTTCTCTTCCTGCCCTTCGAGCTCCCGGTTTCCGGCCATCATCTCTTCCACGTTACGTCCGCTCAGTTTGCCGTAATGGTGTTGCTCATTGTATTTTTTGACATCAAAATAAACCGAGCCATTCACTTCGTATGCGAAACCCGCATTCAGAATGGCTTTTACCATTTCTATTTGTTCAATGATGTGGCCTGAGGCCCTGGGCTCAATGCTGGGCTTCTGCACATTCAGCCTTTCCATGTCCTCATGGTAGCGGTCTGAGTAATGCTGGACCACCTCCATGGGTTCCAGTTGTTCCAGGCGGGCTTTTTTGGTGATCTTGTCTTCTCCCGCATCGGCATCGCCCTCCAGGTGCCCAACATCAGTAATGTTTCTTACGTAACGTACCTTATAACCAAGTTGCTTCAGGTAGCGGAATACCAGGTCAAAGGTGATGGCCGGGCGTGCGTGCCCGAGGTGGGCGTCGCCATATACCGTGGGGCCGCAAACGTAAAGCCCTACAAACGGGGGCGCTGCCGGGGTGAACTTCTCCATTCGACGGGTGAGGGAGTCGTAAATATGTAAATTATTAGAAGTCATGTTCGCTTTTTAAGTTAACTATCAACATATTGTGGATAGAGCAAAGTTAAGAAAACTACCGTTCATGAAGGCACCCGGGGAGCCGGACAGGGTGAACTATTAGTGGTTGGCCAGCACCTCTTTTGTTTTGTTGTATCCGAGGTCAAATACTTTTTGGGCACTGGAGAGATCAATAATCCCATATTCCTGTACCTTTTCCGGTTCAATATAAATGTCACACTTGTCTTTTCTGGTTATCGCGTGTTGGCGCATGGTCAGGTGGAATGAGCGTAAGGCGATGGTTCTCAGCCCCGAAATATGATCTTGATGACCAAGGGGGTTCACGTTGACCCCGATAATGGTTCTGCACCTGCCCTCCAGTGGTTCCACCGGGAAATTGTTGAGTATGCCCCCGTCAAGGTATTGCTGCCCGTCGATCTCCATCGGCGGAAATACTACGGGTATGGATGAAGAAGCCTTGATTGCCTGTATGAGGTCCCCTTTGTCAAAGCGGGTATATTCAATCGTATTGATGTTAACCGCGTGTATGATCAGCGGAATCTTTAGATCCTCAAAGGTTCTTGCGTTAAGTGTTTTGCGTAAGGTTCTCTCAAATCCGGTCATTTTAAGCAAGCCATCTTTTGGGACAATCAGTCGCAAAAAGGTCATCAGATTTTTGCTGATCAGAGCTTTCAGTGCCTCTCCTGCGTCCTGCCCGTCCGCGTAAAGTGCTCCGACAATTGCTCCCGCACTCACTCCCGAAATGATGTCAGGTTTGATGCCGTGTTCCTCCAGGGCTTTGAGCGCTCCAAGATGAGCGAAACCCCTGGTACCGCCACCGCTCAACACCAGTCCGTATTTGTATTTCTTTTTTATCATACTTGGCGCTTTATAGATGGTGTAAAAATAGAGATTTGCCGGGCAGAATGCAAATCAAATCATTTATTTGAAATGATCCGGATAATTTGTAAATTTGGAGGAATTAAAATGATTGATTATGAAGTTGAAAATGGTCTTTGCGACCCTGTTAATCCTGCTTTTACTGGCTGTTTCCTCCCCTGCCTGCGCACAGGGCAATGATGAAGGACTACTGAAGCGGGAAACCGCATTTTCTCCTTCACCGCAGTTCGGGATGCAATTTGGCACTGCGTTTACAACAGGTGGATACGGAGGATCCATGTTCACAAATACGATTTCACCCCATCTTGGACTGGATGTAAGTAAAAATTTTCATCTCGAGGTGGGCACCATTGTCTCTTCGAGCCAGATCCGTGGTGGTGGAACCATTGCGCCTTTTGGATTAGCGAACAACCACGGTCAAATGCAAAATCTTCAGGGGCAGCGGATGTTTAGCACAACGATTTATGCCTATGGTTCATACAAAGTGAATTCAAGATTGAGCCTGACCGGAGGCACCTGGGTTGAGAGGAGAGATATGGATGAGTATGGTCAGCAAATGAATCCCATGGCTTTTGACACCAACCCCAGGGGGATGATGTTCGGGTTCGACTATAAGGTAAACGACAATATGCGTTTCGGGGCTGAAATCAACATGTCATCCGGAGTGAATCCGTTTAACCCTCTTGATCAGCATCATGTCTATCCTCACAGAAATCCCGGTTCAATGCCATTTTACCGCAGGAACTGAAAAAAGTCCCGGATTAATTAGGATACCACTTATTTTTTTCTTAAATTGAACCACTTATAAACACAGCAAGATGGCTCTCGAAGCTATTGGTTGGTTTTATTTAGTGGTTAATGTTGTTTTTGTTTTGGTGGTTAAAGCGGCAGGTGGTGTTCTCCCTTGACATCTACGGCCGCTTTTTCATTGTGGAGTGCAGGTTTTTCCCGATACAGGATGCCTGAAGGATTTATTGCATCTGTAGCCTTAAATTGGTCAGCCCCTCCTGCCGGGCAATGGTCACCACGTTGTTGTATTCCGGGCTGGTGATTCTCCGGGAGATCTCCGGGTAATCAATTGCTTTGTAAATCGGGGTGTACTGTGACATAATATTCACGTAGGTATTTTTTGGCAGGTTGCCGGCTATCCACCTTATCACTTTGTCGCTTCTTGCTGCATTTTCCGGCATTACCAGGTGTCTTATCATCAGGCCCTTGCTGATCAGGTTGGTTTCCGGATCAGTTTCTGCAACGCCTACTTGCCTGTGCATCTCCAGCAATGCCTTTTGTGTGGTTTCCGGATAACAGTCTGCCCCGGGAGAATAGGTGTCCGCCGCCTCTGTATCCATATACTTGAAATCAGCAAGGTAAACATCCACTACACCGTCAAGATATTTCAGAATACTTTCTTTTTCCCAGCCGCATGTATTGTACACAAGCGGGGTACGCAACCCGCGTGATGCTGCCTGGTCAAGTGCAAGAAGTATGTGTGGGGAATAATGGCTCGGGGTAACTATATTAATGTTGTGGCAACCGTTTCTTTCCAGCACCAGCATTATGTCAGCCAGGCTGTCGGTATCGTACTCTCTCCCTTCTCCGAGGTGACTGATCTCATAGTTAATGCAGTAAACGCATAACAGCCCGCAGTTCGTAAAAAATACAGTACCTGAGCCCCGCCTCCCGACGAGCTCTCTTTCTTCTCCATAGTGGGGGTGGGCTGAAGAGATCTCTAGGGTGGCGTTGGCATTGCAATGCCCCCGCTTTCCGCTCAGGCGGTCTGCACCGCACTCCCTGGGGCATAATTTACAATTCTGCATCATCCCGTAAAGGGCTTCACCCCTTTTTTTTAGTTCTCCACTTTCATGAAGACTGACATAACCCGGGATGTAAGAGGTTGCTTTTTTATGCATTATGTCGTAAATTGGGGCATTACGTGTCCCGGCCTCCTGCCCGTTTAATATTCTATTAGCAAATACTGCTGCAGGCAGGGTGGCCATTAATTTAAGGAAGTGCCGCCTGTTTTTCTTTTCCATGGCGATAATTTATTTTGTATAGATTAAAACATTGGATCTCAATTAACAGGCGTACATAAATATACAAAGAACACTGGGAACGGCAAAAAAACATGAATCACTGATCAAACAATTGGGCTATGACAAACATTTACTAATTATAGACATACGGGAGTTGACCGGCAAATTCGATGAGGGATTTGTTTACAAGGTGCAACCACCCTAAATGTATTTCTCATTTTAAATAAAAGGAGGAGCACTATGGCACATTTATCAACAGATTACATGGGACTGACCCTGAAGAACCCCCTGATAGTTGGGGCATGCAACCTGTCAATGGATCCGGGAACTGCCGCCAAAATGGAAGAAGCAGGGGCGGCAGCCATCGTATTTAAATCTCTGTTCGAGGAACAGGTTAACCTGGAAAGCCTTGAGATGGAAGAAAATCTGCATGCCTATGATGAGCGGCATGCAGAGATGATCAGCCTGTTTCCGGAAGTCAAACATGCCGGCCCGGATGAACACCTTGAAAAACTCAGGACATTGAAAAATGCAGTAAGTATCCCTGTGATCGGAAGTTTGAATTGTGTCAACAGGGATATTTGGGCAGAGTATGCCATTGAGATGGAAAAAACCGGCGTGGATGCACTTGAGCTGAACTTTTATGCCGTTCCGGATAGCTTTGACCAGACAGGGAAGAAAATGGAGGAGGAACAGATCGCCATATTGAAGGAGGTTAAAAAGAAGGTAAAGATTCCCGTCAGTGTAAAACTGAGCCCCTTTTATACCAACCCCCTGCAAGTGATCCGGGAAATGGATTCGGCCGGCGTGGACGGCTTTGTATTGTTTAACCGCCTGTTTCAACCGGATATCGACCCCAAAAAGGGAGAACATCATTTCCCGTTCAACCTGAGTCAGCCTATGGACTACCGGCTCCCCCTGCGGTATGCCGGTCTGTTGCACAACGAGATAAAAGGCAGTTTGTGTGCCAATACAGGAATATTTACCGGTGAGGATATGGCCAAAATGATTCTTGCGGGTGCGGATTGTGTTCAGGTAGTGAGTGCTCTGTACAAGAACAAGGTAGGTTATATCAAAGACATGCTGAACGATCTTTCGACCTGGATGGAGGGCGCCGGATACGAAAGCCTGGATGCATTCCGGGGCAAACTATCCAAAGCCAACACCAAGGATCCTTACGCTTACCAGCGGGCCCAGTATGTGGATCTGTTGATGAGACCCTTTGAGGTGATGCAAAAGTATCCGCAGAGATAGCGGCCCGGGGAACCGCATGGGTGGTTCCGGTCTTTTTACAGACAGCCGGTGCCGTAATCACCTGTAAAAAAGGTTGTACCAACCACGCATTTTTAATTGCGTAAGAATGGTACAACCTTTTTTGTACGGTTCATATTGCGCATATGGCAATATGACTGAGCCCGTATTTATCCGTTATTGTTTTCCAGTTGCTGGGTAACGATTTTCAGGGTATCGTAAGCAATCACCAGTTCCTCGTTGGTGGGAACCACCATGACCTTAACCCTTGATTCGTGTTTGGATATCATCTCCAGCTTTCCCCGTAGTCCATTATTCTTGGCCGGATCGAACATCACACCAAGGTGTTCGAGGCCTTTACAAACGGCTTCCCTGGTTTCTGACCCGTTTTCGCCGATCCCGCCGGTGAAAATGATCAGATCCACACCGCCCATGGCTGCTGCGTAGGCCCCGATATATTTTTTGATCCTGTAGGTATACATCTCCAGGGCAAGTTGCGCCCTTTTGTTATTCTCCTTCCAGGCTGCACTCTCAATGTCCCTCATGTCATAGGAAACCCCGCTTATGCCCAGCATCCCGCTTTTTTTGTTGATAAGCTTATTTGCTTCATCCGTGTCAAGGCCTTTCTTCTTCATGATATACAGAAGTGCCCCCAAATCGAGGTCACCCGTACGTGTACCCATAATCAGGCCTTCAACCGGTGTTAATCCCATGGATGTGTCTACGGACTTACCGTTTTCAATGGCAGCAATAGATGCGCCGTTGCCTAGGTGGCAGGTGATGGCTTTTACGTGATCTTTACGCATGAAAAGGGCGTCACAGGCTTTTTCAAATACATATTTATGGCTGGTGCCATGAAAGCCGTAGCGCCGGATCTTGTCGTTCTCATAAAGTTCGTACGGAAGGGCATACATGTATGCATGCTGAGGGATGGTCTGGTGAAATGCGGTATCAAACACCGCCACTTGCGGTACGGTGGGAACCAGTTTCTGCATGGAAGTAATCCCTTTCAGGTTTGCCGGGTTGTGCAGGGGAGCCAGTTCAATTACAGCCTCAATGTTTTTCTTAACCTCCTCGGTGATCAGGGCGCTGTCGCTGAAATTCTCGCCGCCATGAGCCACTCTGTGGCCAACGGCAATGATGTCATTGACACTTTCAATCACGCCATGGTTTTTGTCGAGCAGGGCCTTCAGGATCAGGTCGATTCCTGCCTCATGATCCTCCACGTCCTGGATCAGCATATAGGGGTCTTTTCCCCTGGGTTGATGCTTGAACTCGCTGTCTTTAAGGCCTACACGTTCCAGCAGCCCCTTGGCAAGGAGTTCGGCATTGTTGGCCATGTCAATCAACTGGTACTTAATGGATGAACTTCCGCAATTGAGAACTAGAATTTTCATTGGTTTGCTATCGTTTAATTAAATGGTGTGAAATATAATCGGGTTAAGTCTTGTTATTTGGCGGCAGCCTGGTTTGCCGTGATGGCCACCAGGTTGACAATGTCTTCAACAGAACAACCCCTTGAGAGGTCATTGATGGGGGCTGCCATCCCCTGAAGTACCGGTCCTACGGCTTCGGCCCCGGCCAGTCGCTGTACCAGTTTATAAGCAATGTTGCCTACTTCCAGGGAAGGGAAGACCAGTACATTGGCTTTTCCGGCGATGGGACTGTCCGGAGCCTTCTTGCTTCCGATGGCTTCAACGATGGCGGCGTCTGCCTGCATCTCCCCGTCAATCATCAATTCCGGATTCATCTCCCTGGCCAGTTTAGTGGCCTCAATTACCTTGTCGCACATGGGGTGTTTGGCGCTGCCTTTGGTGGAGAAACTCAGCATGGCCACACGGGGTTCTGCCCCGACGATTGCCCTGGTGGTCTGGGCTGTCATTACCGCGATTTCAGCAAGTTCTTTGGCGTCCGGGTCCGGGTGTACAGCGCAGTCAGCGAAAACGAACATTCCGTTTTCGCCCCAATGGGATTCTTTCATGATCATGATGAAAGCTCCTGATACTACACTGATGCCCGGTAGCGTCTTGACTACCTGAAAAGCGGGGCGTAATACATTGCCAGTGGCATTCATTGCACCGGCAACTTCACCGTCAGCAGCTCCGTCTTTGATCAGCAGGGTGGCCAGGTAAAGCGGGTCTTCCACAAGCTTCAAAGCCTCTTCTTTGGTCAGCCCCTTATGTTGCCTGAGCTGGTGAAGCATGTCCGCATAATATTCCTTCTTTTCAAAGGACTTTGGATCAATGATGGTGGCTTTTTCCACAGCATTCAACTGCTTGCTTCCGGCCGCCTGAAGGATTTCATCACGGTTGCCCAATAAGATGATGTGGGCAATCCCTTCCGACAAAATGGTGTTTGCTGCCTCCAGGGTACGTTCTTCCAACCCTTCCGGCAAAACGATGGTTTTATTCTGCGACTTGGCTTTTTGTTTAATGGAATCGAGTAATTGCATAGAATTTTTGTGGGTTTTATGATGGATATGGTTGAAATTCAAAGGTCAACAAAATTAGAATTAATTTGACCCCCTGCCAAGGGTTTTTACTAATTTTGCAAAAAAAATATGTGTACAGGCCGGGCATTCATGTTATGTTTCCTGATGGTTTTCTTCCTCACGGATGCCTGTTTTGCTGTTTCCGTGACGACCATGGATTCCATCCCGGCTACAGTGGCTCCCGATAGCCTGTTTTTTCCCCTCCCTGAAGCAAACCCCGCCATATCCGGAGACTCCTTTTTTGGCACCCCTCATTATTTACAGGCTCAGGAACCAATGGACGCATTGGAAAAAGCTGAGCCATTGCCCCGTGACTGGATGATCTGGGTAATCGTGGCTGGCCTCATTGTCTTTGCCATATCCCGGTATTTTTTCCCTTCAAGGGTAAAAAATATTTTTCGGGCCGTTATGGGTATTCGGTTGCTATACATGCTTCATAAAGAAGGAAGTTTTTTCAGAGAAACACCCACCTACCTGCTTTATGTAAACTTTTTGCTTGTCATTTCATTGCTGATTTTCCAGACCCTCCGTGCCACCGAGGCATCGCTGCCGTGGGATGAAATTCATCCATTCATCCTTTACACAGGCATATTGCTGTTCTTCCTGTTGTTTTACCTGCTGAAGTTCCTGTTTATGGGTTTTCTGGCCTGGGTGTTTCAAACCCGGAAAGCAAGTATGCTTTATTATACCAATCTCTTTGTAATGAATCAGTTTGCAGGCCTGCTGGTCATGCCCCTGGTCTTCTATCATGCGGTGACTCCCTCGTTAAACAGTCTGTATGCTGCATGGATACTCATTATTTTGTTAAATATTTACAAGGTGATCAGGGGTGCCATCCTTGGGTATACCATCTCGGATTTTTCTGTGTATTACTTATTTTTGTACCTTTGTGGCGTCGAATTGGCCCCTTTACTGATCATCGGGAAGGCAGCGTCAGAGTATTTGTTTAATTAATCGAATAAAAGGAGACTACCTTTGAAAATTAAACACGTTTTAGTATCTCAGCCACCTCCGGAAAATGATAAGTCGCCTTATACGGATCTTATCGAGCAGTACAATCTGAATGTGTGTTTCCGGAAATTTATCAAAGTTGAAAGTATCGGAGCCAAAGAGTTCAGGCGGCAGCGCATACAGATTCCTGATCACACGGCTTTAATCATTACCTCAAAAAATGCCATTGATCAGTTCTTCAGCCTCTGTGAGGAGTTGCGTGTGGAGGTTTCAGACCAGATGAAGTATTTCTGTACATCAGAGGCCATTGCACTGTATCTTCAGAAATATGTGCAATTCAGAAAGCGCAAAATATTTTATGGCAACGGTCAGTTCAGTGATCTTCTGGGGCTGATCAAAAAACATAAGGATGAGAAATATCTTTTTCTCTGTGCGGAAAACCACAAGAAAGATTATCCCCAACTGCTGAAGCAAAGTAAGATACAATTCACCATCGCACCAATCTACCGTTCTGTGCCGGAGGATCTCTCCGATATCAATATTGAGAAATTTGACATGTTGGTTTTTTTCAGTCCTTTCGGGATCAAATCACTGATGGAGAACTTTCCCGACTACAAGCAGAACAATACTGTAATTGCAGCCTTTGGGAAGGCCACTGTGAAAGCAGCGGAGAAGGAAAAATTCAATGTGCAGATCAAGGCGCCCACTGAAACAGCCCCTTCCATGATTATGGCCATCCAGGAATACCTGGAGGCGAATAAGAAATAACAAGCAGGTTCTGGTGACCACCACCTGTTCCCGCAGATGAATGTGTGGCATGTATACCTTTCGGAAGAATGAGCGGCTTAGCAATTATGGACTGAAATCATTGCTTTTTGACAAAGGAGACAGTTTCTTTCATTATCCTTTCCGGGTAATCTTTCTTTTTGCGAAAAGGCAGGAGGCTGGCACGTTGCTGCCCCCGAAGCAGCATGTCAGTATGAGCGAAACATTTCAGTTCCCGGCAAAATGCCTGATAGCCGTTTCCGGGAAACGGGTTAAAAAAGCCAATAAAAGAAACCGTATAAAACGTCTGACGAAAGAAGCGTATCGTAAAAACAAAAATCCCTTCTACTCGTTGTTAGAGGAAAAGGATATGATGTGTCTGCTTGGATTGATCTATATTGCGAAGCATCCGATTTCGTATGAAGAAGTAGAAAAATCAGTGGCATCAATTATGGTGACGCTTCAGGAAAAGGTCAGCGAGCAGTCAGGCAGTGTTCATTTACCCCGTTTAAAGGATTGAGTATTGATGTATCTGATCAGAATCATAAAAAAATTACTGACCTGGTTGTTTATCGGGTTGATCAGGTTTTACCAGGGAGCCTTATCTCCCTATTTACCGCCTTCCTGCAGGTATACGCCCACCTGTTCGGAGTACGGGCTTGAAGCCGTCCGTAAACACGGCCCTTTCAGGGGCGGATGGCTGACCATCAGAAGACTTTCATCCTGTCATCCCTGGGGTGGCAGCGGATATGATCCTGTACCTTAGAATTTAAATATTTTGCCATGAATAATAAACTGCGGAAAATTAACGGAAAACTGAGGGTTTTCCTGGTAATCATTCTGGTTGCTTCTTCGTCTGTATTCCTTACGGGATATGCAAGCAGGAATTTTGAAATTGCCAGGAACCTGGATATCTTCTCCAGCCTTTTCAGGGAACTGGTGGTGAATTATGTGGATGATATCAATGTGTCTGATGTAATGCGTTCCGGCATCGATGGGATGCTTTCAGAGTTGGACCCTTACACCACCTTTATTTCAGAATCTGAAATTGAGGATGTGCGTTTCATGACCACGGGGCAATATGGAGGTATCGGAGCGCTTATCCAACCGCGGGGCGACCGGGTGATGGTCGCGGAACCATACGAAGGAAATCCTGCCCACCAGGCGGGCCTGCTCCCGGGAGACATCATCCTTGAGATCAACGGTCGTTCGGTAGCCGGGCTGGATGAGAGTGAAGTTCGCAATTTGCTTACGGGGCAGCCCGGAACCACCATTGATGTCCTGATTGAAAGAGAGGGTGAGCCTGAGCCGGTGCTTAAAAGCATTGAGCGGGAAGTGGTGCAGGTAGATAATATCCCGTATTACGGGATGCTGGATGAATCAACAGCCTATATCAAGCTGACCGGGTTTACCCGGAATGCCGGCCGGGAAGTGAGGGATGCCTTCATTGACCTTCGTGACAACCACGAGGTAGATTACATAGTCCTGGACCTCCGGGGTAACGGGGGCGGTCTGCTGAATGAAGCGGTCAACGTGGCCAATTTGTTTATCGATAAAGGGGAGCTGATCGTTCGGACCGAAGGACGTCTGGAAGATCGCAGGTCAGCGCATCGTACACTGAATGACCCTCTTGATACGGAGATCCCGCTTGCCGTGCTGATTGATAGAAGATCTGCATCGGCCTCGGAGATTGTAGCCGGAGCCATACAGGATTATGACAGGGGGGTGATCATTGGTGACCGTAGTTTCGGAAAGGGTCTTGTACAGAATGTGGTCCCGCTGAGTTATAATACGCAGCTGAAAGTTACTGTGGCCGAATACCTGATCCCAAGCGGAAGAAGCATTCAGGCCATTAATTATGCCCAACGCCGTGAGGATGGCAGTGTGGCTGAGATCCCCGACTCCCTTAAAGAAGCGCATAAAACCGAAGGAGGCAGGGTGGTTTATGACGGAGGAGGCATCAAGCCGGACGTGCCCGTGGAAAGGCCGCAAATGGGGCAGGTGACAATGGCACTCATCCGCCAGTACATGATCTTTGATTTTGCCACCCGGTACCACCGGGAACATGACGAACTGACCCCGCCTGCAGAATTTGATATCTCCGACCGTTTATATGAGGACTTTCAGCGGTTTGTTTCCGGCAGGGATTTTGACTACAAAACCGACAGTGAAAGGTTGTTAGAGCAACTAGAACGGACGGCTTCCGAAGAAAAGTATTACAATGCCATTGAGGATCGCTTTGCGGAGGTTAAACAGAATATCAGGGAAGAGAAATCGAAAGATTTTTCCACTTTCCGCGATGAGATCACCCAGCTGTTAAAGGAGGAGATCGTTTCGCGCTTTTATTACCAGGAGGGAAGGGTGATTGTTTCCCTTGATGCCGATCCGGATGTGGAAGAGGCCCTGGAAGTGCTGGCCAATGAGCCGGTTTATTCAGATATCCTGGCAGGCAGAGAATAAGTATGGTGGGAGATCCGGGGCATTATACTGGCAGAAAGGCGGTTCACCGGTGGATTTATATCATCGGCCTGGGCCTGCTGGCGGTCGCTTTGCCCTCTTCGGTCTTTCTGATGAGCCTTTCCCAGATCATACTTTTTGTCAACTGGTTGGCTGAGGGCCGGTTCAGGGAGAAATTTCATCGTTTTTTTTCGCATCGTCCCGCATTGGTCTTTGTATCCATCTACCTGGTCCATGTTGTGTTTTTGTTCCATTCCTCCAATTTCGATTACGGATTGGGTACCCTTGAATCAAGATTGCCTGTACTTTTATTTCCTCTTTTGGTGGTTAGTTCTGCGCCACTTTCCCCAAAAGTATGGCGTTGGATCATGCTTGCATTTTCCTCCGCAGTAACTGTGGTGTCGTTGTGTAGTTTATACATCTTCTTTACCGGTGATTATGCCGGTTACCGGGAGCTCTCTCCCTTTATTTCCCACATCAGGCTCAGCCTGATGGTGGCTCTGTCGGTTTTTTTACTAATTTACCTGGGGTATCATTACTTTTCCAATCAGCGACAGTTGAGAATAATCTGCCTGGCCCTGGCAGCGTGGCATGTTGTTTACCTGGTGATGTTGCAATCATTGACGGGTATTGTGGTTTTTTCAGCGGTACTGCTTGTGATTGGCGTGCAACATCTAATCCGCGGAAGTATTTCGCGCAGGGTGGCGGTTCTTTCTTTCATGGCAGCAGTCTTTGCCGGGATGGCAATATTGACGACCTCTCTATGGCAGGGAATTCAGCATAAGGAAGAAATGGATTTGTCATCACTGGATACCCATTCGGCCGCAGGTACTCCTTATCTGCATGACAGGCAGGCACCATACAGGGAAAACGGCCACCTGGTGTATATATACATCGCGGAAGAGGAGCTCAGGGAAGCGTGGAACAGTCGCAGTGATCTTGACTTTGACGGTAATACCGACCGGGGAGACCCATTGAAACACGTTTTATACCGTTATATGGCCTCCCGGGGGCTCAGGAAGGATTCGGCAGGGCTGGCGAAGCTCGGTGCGGAGGAAATTGAAGCCGTTGAAGGTGGGGTGGCCAATGTCCGTTACAATGACTGGCCATGGGTGGTGACCCGCATGCATCAGTCTTTGTGGGAGCTGGAACAATTCAGGCTCTCCGGGGACCCCACGGGGCACACCCTTGCCATGCGCCTGGAGTTCTGGGAAGCGGCCCTGCTGGCAATTAAGGAGAAACCCATTTTTGGTTGGGGTACAGGCGATATTCGGGAGGCATCAGCTTTCGGACTTGACCAAAGCGGTTCTGCCCTGGAATTTGAGCGCTGGATGAAACCCCATAACCAGTACCTTTCTTTTACGGTGCTTTTTGGGATACCTGCTGCCCTGTGGATTTTGTTTGCCATGATCTGGCCTGCCCTCAGAATGCAAGGCTTTCGCTTTCTGCCTTTCACAGCATTTTTTGTCATTTTGATGGTCTCGATGATCAATGAAGATACCATTGATACCCAGGCGGGATTGTCGTTCTTTGTGTTTTTTTACACGATGTTGCTGTTTGGAAGAAGGGAGAAGATAGAACTTGGAGGGGAGAGGATAGAAGGTAGAGGGTAGAGGGAAGAAGGTGGAAGTTAGAGTGGAGAGGTTAGATCCCGAAGGGATCACATGTTACTAACACAGGAACATGTACTTACCCTTCGACCCCTTCGGGGTCGCACGTTACTGACGTAGGAAGAGCACCACCCTCACCGATCCCGAAGGGATCACATGCTACTGACAGGGTGCGAAGCACCCGGAGGAGGGGCTGGAGGCCCGGGTAGATCCCGAAGGGATCACATGTTACTAACACAGGAACATGTACTTACCCTTTGACCCCTTCGGGTCGCACGTTACTGACGTAGGAGGGGCACCGGGAGAGAGGCAACTGGCGGGTGACGTCGGCTGCGGCAAACCAACAACCAACAACCGCGGTGGCCATTTCCCATGCCATCGGCAGCTTCCTCTGCACTCCGCCTATATGAACTAAAAACTAAAAAAGGCCTGGATCTATAAAAAATTTAACCATGATGGATGAAAAACTGAAGCAATTCATTAAAGATTACCGGTCAAAAGTGGCTGACCTGGAAAAGAAGAAACATGTGGCCTATTTTGATGCAGCGGTTACAGGTGAGCAGAAGTATTATCAGTTGTATGAACAGCTGGAGGTGGTGCATACCCGTTTGCTGAGTGACCGGGAGAGTCTTGAATTCCTGGCATCTGCAAGGGAAAATACTGAGGATTCGCTGTTGAAGCGGCAGGCTGATCTGTTGTATAATATTTATCAGGCACACCAGGTTCCTGCGGAGTTGCAGGAGGAGATCATTCACCTGGAAACCAAAATTGCCAATCAGTTTTCGGTTTTCCGTGCAGAGGTTGGCGGGAAAAAGCTGACCGACAACGAGGTGGAGGAGTTGCTTGAAACCACCACCGACAGTAAAAAGGCGCAGGAAGCCTGGGAAGCTTCCAAGGAAGTCGGGTCGTTGGTGGAAGAAGACGTAAAGCGTCTTGTGAAATTGCGCAACCAGGCGGCTGAAAAACTCGGTTACGCCAATTATCACCAGATGAGTCTTGTGCTCAGTGAACAGTCTCCGGAGGAGGTGAATGCCTTGTTCGACCACCTGGATGCATTGACAAGAGACGGGTTCTCAGGCGTGAAAGACAGCATTGATCAGCACCTTGCTCACAAATTTGGGATTTCTGTCAGTAACCTGCGTCCGTGGCATTACCAGGACAGGTTTTTCCAGGAAGCCCCTAGCTTAACGGCAGTGGATATGGATACCCATTATGCTGATCAGGATATCGTAAAACTAACTGCGGACTATTTCAGAAATATAGATCTGCCTATGGATGATCTGCTGGCAGGAAGTGATCTTTTTGAAAAGCCGGGCAAAAATCAGCATGCATTTTGTATCCATATTGACCGGTACGGGGATGTGCGGGTGCTTTGCAACATTAAACCGAACCGGAAATGGATGAACACCATGCTGCACGAATACGGCCATGCGGTGTATGAGAAATTTTATACCCCGGATCTCCCTTTTGTGCTGCGTGAGCCTGCACATATTTTCACCACGGAGGCGGTGGCCATGTTCTTCGGCAGGCTGGCTTCCAACCCCCGCTGGATGCAGGCAATGGGGATTCTGGATGGGAAACAGGCTGATAAAATCGCCCCGCTGACCCGGCAGATCATGCAAACCGAGCAGCTGGTATTTTCGCGCTGGGCCCAGGTCATGTACCGTTTTGAGCAAGCCTTATATGCCAATCCTGATCAGGACCTGAATAAACTGTGGTGGAGGTTGGTGGAGAAATACCAGCGACTCGCCCCGCCTGATGACATGACCCAGGCTCACTGGGCTTCTAAGATCCATGTAGCCACGGCCCCTTGTTATTATCATAACTACCTGCTGGGAGAACTGCTTGCCAGCCAGTTCTATGCGTATCTCGACAAGCATGAACTGAGCGAACTCCCCGACGGCCATGGATATGCAGATGAACCTGCCATCGGGCGGTTTTTCAGAGAGAAGGTGTTTGCGCCCGGGGCGCGGATGCATTGGAAGGAGATGATCCTAAAAGCGACCGGTAATGAGCTGGATCCGAAATTTTATGCGGCGCAATTTGCCGGAAAGACCTGATGTGTTTCGCAGCACCCATGCAAATCAATGGTGCAATAACCCTATTTGTCAGTCAATTTTCCACCTATGAAACAAAGCTTAATCTGGATACTGGCCCTGGCAGCCATGGCCCTTTCCTCAACACTACACGCACAGCGAGCGCTCCCGGATTCAATCATGTTTGAGGGCATCAATCTCGATAACACCTGTTACGATGAGATTGTGGCCACATTTGGAGAGCCCGATGAATATCATATGTCACCTGGTGACTCTCCAATAGACGGTGACAGAGAAGAATTTACCTATCACTTTCCCGGGCCTGATGCTTTTCTAGGACGTGGACAATTATACATTGTCATTGTAGGTGGCACTATAACCGACTTTTCCGTGATGGGAAGTGAATACAAGTTGTTTACAGACATTAACGGTGGTGTCGGACCCGGCGATCCCATCGGGTGGTTTGCTCAAAACAATTTTACACTGGGACCGCCCGAGGATACTTCGCATCCTGGAGTATATGAAAGACGCATTGTATTTCAACCGGACATAGATTATATCACATTCAGGGTTCGGGAAGCCAATGGAGTGATTGTCGCACTGAACATTGACACACTATAACAGAAAACATCCCCATGGCAGCATAGAACACCCCGGGCCTTGTTTAACACAGCCCGGGGTTGTTT
>CAYXEH010000029.1:0-31708 GCA_964463915.1 uncultured Bacteroidales bacterium
CGTGAATTCTCAGAAATGTCTCAGGGTGTCGGGTAAGCACAACGACCTGGAGGAGGTAGGCCATGACACCTATCACCATACCATGTTTGAAATGCTTGGCAACTGGAGCTTTGGTGATTATTTTAAAAAGGAGGCCATTGCCTGGGCCTGGGAGTTGCTGACGAAGGTTTATGGCATTGAAAAAGACCGTTTGTACGCCACTGTGTTTGAGGGTGCACCGGAAGACAAACTTGAAGCCGACCAGGAGGCTTATGATCTTTGGAAAGCATACCTGGACGATAGCCGGATCCTTTATGGGTCTAAAAAGGACAACTTCTGGGAGATGGGGGATACCGGGCCTTGCGGGCCCTGCTCGGAGATACATGTGGATTTGCGTGACGATGCAGCCCGGCGTGCAATTGACGGAGCCACGCTGGTAAATGCTGACCACCCACTGGTGATTGAGATCTGGAACCTTGTGTTCATTGAGTTTGACCGTAAGTCGGATGGCAGTCTGAAAAACCTGCCTGCAAAACATGTGGATACCGGAATGGGGTTTGAACGTTTGTGTATGGTACTGCAGAACAAGCAGTCTAACTACGAAACGGATGTATTTCAGCCTTATTTCAAAGAACTGACCCGCTTAACGGGGATCCAGTATGGAAAATCGGATGAGACCGACGTGGCCATGCGTGTGATTGCCGATCACCTTCGTGCGGTATCGTTTGCCATTGCAGACGGGGAGCTGCCGTCAAATAATAAAGCCGGGTATGTAATCCGCCGTATCTTGCGGCGTGCCATCCGTTATGGCTATACTTTCCTGGGGATGCGGGAACCCTTTGTCCACCGGCTGGTGCCTTTGCTGGTGGCTCAAATGGGCGATGCCTTCAGGGAACTGAAAGAGCAGGAAGACCTGATCAGAAAAGTGATCGGTGAGGAGGAGCAGACATTCCTGCGGACCCTGGAAACAGGCATCCAGAAGTTTGAACAGTATCTGGCTTCACATCCGGATCAGAAAATCCTTGACGGGGATTTTGTCTTCGAACTTTTTGATACCTATGGTTTTCCGGTTGACCTCACCAGTTTGATGGCCAGGGAAAAAGGCCGTAAAGTGGACATGCATGGTTTTGAAGAGCGAATGGCTGTGCAGAAATCCAGAAGCCGGGCCGCGGCAACAGTGGAAACCGAAGACTGGACGGAATTGGGCCCGAGGCAGGAAGAAACCCGTTTTCTCGGGTATGAACAGCTGGAAGCCGAGGTAGAGGTTGTCAGGTACCGGCAGGTCACCCAGAAAGGGAAATCACTTTACCAGGTGGTGCTGGATCAGACCCCGTTTTACGCTGAGGCAGGCGGACAGGTGGGTGACAAAGGCTATCTCATTGCAGATGGAGATAAATACCCGGTTATTAACACATTGAAAGAAAATAATCTGATTATCCATCTGATGCCGAAGATCCCCCAGGCATGGCCCGGGAAGGTGAGGGCTGTGGTGGATGCCAATAAGCGCCTGCTTACGGCCAATAACCACACGGCAACCCACCTGTTGCATTCTGCCCTGAAAACAGTGCTTGGCAGCCATGTGCAGCAAAAAGGCTCTCTGGTAGATGAGAAACGGCTGCGGTTTGACTTTTCCCATTTCAGTAAAATGACAGATTCGGAGGTTCGCGCTGTAGAACGTCTCGTTAATGATAAGATCCGGGAGAATATTCCCCTGCAGGAACACCGTGACATGTCGATGGATGAAGCCAGAAAAATGGGTGCAGCGGCCCAGTTCGGCGAAAAGTACGGTGAGAAAGTCAGGGTGGTGGCTTTTGACGAGGATTATTCGGCCGAGCTATGTGGTGGTACGCACGTGGAGGCCACCGGTCAGATTGGCTTGTTTGCCATTGTTTCGGAAGGCGCGGTTGCTGCCGGTATACGTCGTGTGGAGGCGGTTACCGGCCGCGTTGCAGAAGACCATGTCCGCTCAAGGCTGGATGAACTGGATGCAGTCAGCAACCTGCTGAAACATCCCAAAGACGCCGTGCAGGCACTTGAACAGTTGCTCAGGCAGAACGAGGTTATGAGGAAAGAGCTGGAATCGCTGCAGCAGCAGCAACTGAATCATAAAGCTGCTGAACTTGCTGTCCGGGCAGAGGACCTGGATGGAGTGAAATTCATTGCTTCCCGGGTGGAGATGGATGCAAAATCTGCCAAAGACCTGGCATTTAAACTAAAGGGGATGGTGCCGGACCTGGTATTGGTACTGGGTCACCTGGCAGGCGGCAGGCCCGGTATTACGGTGATGATCTCAGAAAACATCGTGAAAGAGAAGGGGCTGCATGCCGGCAATATGGTACGTGAACTCGCAGCTTATATCAAAGGCGGCGGGGGTGGCCAGCCCTTTTTTGCCACAGCAGGTGGAAAGGATCCGGACGGCCTTGAAAAAGCGCTCGTAGAAAGCCGCAATATGCTGAAGTAGGTGTTGGTTTTTTACGGCTTGACTCCCGCGGATGCGCCTGCTCTATTGCTCAATCATCGATCATTAACGGCTACAGACCCTTCTAAACAGGCAATGAGTGCAATTGTCCTCTTTGTCTGTTTGCGTGAATGGTATGGACGCATCCATAATCTGTGAGATGAGGGCTCTCAGCGATTCTTCAAATTCCATCAGATGATCGCCATTCAGCGCTCCCTTACCTCCGGGGTATTTCATGACCTGTGATCCTTTCCCTGGATTTCGCACGGAAATGATCCCGGGTTCAATCCATGTTGTGTCGCGGTGGTTTTGCCAGTAAAGCCAGGCATAACAAAGCAGCTGAAACCCTTTTGTTTTGTCGCTGTTTGAAATGGCGTCCTGCCAGTCTGCCAGTGAAAGGTCTTTGCTATATATTCTCGCTGTTTTGTAATCGATGATGCGTAACAGTTGCCCGTTGCGGTCTATGCGGTCAGCTTTTCCTGCAAGGATCACTTCCTCTGTGCTGCGATCGTGTGAAAAAACATCCAGGCCGGCCCGCAGCGGCTCCTCCAGGGCCAGCAAGCTGATGTGCCGGTTTTCGCCGGCAGCTTCGTGCAGGAACGCTTTCTCGGCCAGAAGCATGTTCTCCAGGTATCGGAGGCACAGGTGGTATAGCAGAAGATTTCTTCCCCTGCGGATGTTTCCGCCCTTGTATTCTTCCGAAAACCGTTTCTGAAGGAAATCTTTCAGCAATTTCTCCATATCACCGATCATTTCCGGCTTCATTACCTGCCCCACGAATGGTTTGAAAAGATCCTCCATGACGCCGTGGACCACATTTCCCATTGTTCTTGCCTCGATGGTTTCTTCCACCTCCTCACTTTCCTCCAGCCTTGCGATCTTTTCAAAATAAAACTGCAGGGGACAGTTAATATAGCGCCCCAGGGCCGAGGGAGAAAAGCCCCTGCCGTATGCCATGGCGGAGATTGTTTCCAGGATGTCTGTACTTTTTTCGATGCGGATGACCCGGTTGTTGTTTCCGCCGTCCGGGGGCGGCAGGGAGACAATGTCTTCCCGGATGTTTGTTGTCGGATTGTATCCGGGCAATTCATAACTGAGTTGGGTGAGGAAACGGCTTTTTTCATTGCTTCCGATATCTCCGCTCTGGGTATTGTAAATCAGGAAAACGTTTTCCGCTCTTTGAAGAAGCCGGTAAAAGTGGTAGGCATAGATGGCGTCCTGGTCATGGTGCAATCGGAGACCGAAGGATTTTTTTACTTCATAGGGAATGAATGAGTGGGCGTTTCCTGGCCTCGGAAGTACCCCTTCATTGGTTGACAGGAGAATCACATTCCTGAAATCAAGACTCCGGGTTTCAAGCATTCCCATGACCTGTAGCCCCTGCAGGGGTTCTCCGGAGAATGAAAGCCTGGCTTCGGAGGTGGCTTGTTTAAACAGGCGGTGAAGGGTTTTTAGTGATGAAAGGAAGGGAAACTCCTGCAGGAAAGCCTCCATTCTTCTGAATATTTTGGCAAAATAATACAGTGATTCGAAGTCTGCAAAATAGGGTGTCTGCACGATATCTCCTCCCTGCCTGGCCGCCTTTTCCCTGAAAAGCCGGTCGAGGGAGTGGGTCAGCCCCAACAGCACGGGGAATACGTTATCAGGCCTTTTTAGCCAGTCATCTGACAGAAATCCGAATGATTTCCTGAAACTCTCCGGTTCCTTTGTCATGGATTCAAGGTCACTGAAACTTAGAAAGCCACTGTTAGATGCCTTTATCTCCTGCAGCAGTGTGTTATTCAACTCCTGTCCTTTTTCCGGGTCGTGCAGCAGTCCGGCTGCAGCATGGGAGAACAGGTCGTTAAGGTCTTTGTGGTAATAGGCTTGTGTGCCTGTTTCTTCTCCTGCATTTGCCCTGAGATGAAGCTGAAACAGGGTCTCATAAAATGCAAACATATTGGTCCTGGACAGGGGGTAGCCCATGGTTACGTTGATATGCCCGGCATCACCGGGCAGGGAATTCAGTACGGGGATCAAAAGATTTTCGTCTGCCAGCACCACAGCCGTTTGTTCGTCAGAGGTCAGGATTGTTTTCTCCCGTAGCAGGTTCCCTGCCAGCCGGGCCTGATTCACATTTTTGGCGATCCCCAGCAGGCGGATGTTTTTGGTGTTGTTTTTATAGAGACCCTTCAACGGATATTGCTGAAAGCGCGGGAAGATGTGCTTGTATTTGCGGATAAAACGCCCGGCTTCATGTTCGCTGTCATCCGTAAAATAAGGATCTGCATCGGTGAGATAGTCGGCCATATTTTCCCTGAGCAGGGCATGGATAATGGTTTCTTCTGCTTCTGTCAGCGCGTTAAACCCGGCAAATATTATCTTTTGCCAGGGAAGTCCGGTTGTGTCCTCCAGTACTTTATTGGCCGCATGCCTGGAGGACAATCCCTGCCATGCCATTTTTTTTTCCGCCAGGTGTTTTGCCAGTTCCCTGTGATAGGTGTGCATCTTGCCAGTGAACGCCAGATAGCTTTTCTGAAAATCGGTGAGTGGTGACCCGTCGGGATTCCAGGTGTCGATATAACGAATGTCCTGA
The DNA here is from genome assembly GCA_964463915.1 of uncultured Bacteroidales bacterium. Lineage (GTDB taxonomy): Bacteria > Bacteroidota > Bacteroidia > Bacteroidales > UBA7960 > PUPG01. The sequence goes on from CAYXEH010000029.1 coordinate 5,013, forward strand.
AGGTAGGTATACAACTTTGCCGGATCGGCAAGGGCGCTGTCTACCTCATCAAAATCCCGCAGCAACGCCGGTCCCCATGACATAAATGCATCAATGCTTTCGGCATGTTCCTTTTCAAGTTTTTTATATATCCCGTAGAACTCAAACAACAATCCCAAGTTATCAATGACTGTATAGCCGGTGATCCGGTTGATAAAATCCTCAATGCTTAGAATTTCCGGTGCCCATACAGCTTTTGTAAGCTCCGCAGCGAAATGCTCCCGCAAAAACAACCCCGCTCTGCGGTTGGGGGTTACCACGCATAGGTCCCCTGTGGTGTCAGGGTAGTTGGTCAGTATGTGGCTGGTGACTTCCTGAAGAAAACTTTGCATAAGGTGGGTTGTTGGTTAGTGGATTGTTGGTTCTAATGGGCTGTATGTTGGGGAAGTTGCCGACGGTCTGGGAAACAGGCGGAGTGGTTGTTGGTTAGTTGGTTGTTGGTTGTTGGTTGTTGGTTGTTGGTTGTTAGTTTGTCAGTGCCTGAATAACGTTGACCGTTTTTTGACAAGGTTCAACATCTTTTTATTACTGACATTTGCAACATGAGACTGTTTATGGGGATGTTTAGTTAAATGTGTCATTTTCCTGGATTCGGTCTGACTTTATATGATATTAAGTGGCATTGGGGTCTGTTGGCATGCCCTTTAACATAGCCCCGGCTTGTCTGAGTTTTTCGGGGGTGCCTGTGTCGGCCCAGAACTGGTGGTCATGCAGGTAGGGCATGATGCGGTAATTGCATGCCAGGCGCAGGTACAGGTCTTTGACGGAGAAACGACCGGTTTCAGTGATCAATCTGAGCAATGCAGGGTCTGCAAGGTGGATGCCGCTGAAAGCCAAAGGTTCTGTGCGGTTTATTCCTGCTTTATGCTGACACCAGAGCTGCTCGCCTGTGTTTTTATTCGTCCACCCGGCCAGTTGTCCGTTTTTCCATAAAAAATACCTGGATGACTGTCGCCGGGTTACTGCCAGTGTAGCCAGGGGCTGAAACTTCTGATGGTTTGCCAGCATATCTTTCAGGTCAATATCAGTCAGTACATCCACATTATAAATAAAAAAAGGTGCGCTCCCCTGAAGCAATGGCCCTGCTTTTTTCAGCGCACCGCCCGTGTCGAGCAACTCGTTTGTTTCATCCGAAATATAAAATTTTACGCCAGGGAAATCCAGTTGTTCAATATACTTTCGCATTTTTTCCCCATGATGGTGAATGTTCACCACGATTTCACTTACCCCTGCGCCGATCATTTTTTCAACTGCATGCAGCAATAGAGGCTTGTTCCCAACCTTAACCAGGGCTTTGGGAACTTTGTCGGTTAGGGGTCTGAGTCTGCTTCCCAGGCCTGCTGCCAGAATGATTGCTTTCATATTCTAGTCGGGGTGATGCCCCTCCGGTTAGTCGGGTGCTTTGCACCCAACGATTGTTGGTTACGGCGCTGCGCGCCTGATGGTTGGTCGGGCTGGTGCCCCCCACAGGTTGTTGGTTCCGGCGCTGCGCGCCTCCGATTGTTGGTTTGTGTGCGATCCCTTTAGGGTCGAAAATTTACATTCGTACCACTGGCTATAGACGTTTGATCCCCTCCGGGGTCTGACTAACCAACAACCAGCTAACCTTTCCAGTTTCCAGCCTCCGTATGTGTCAAATATACGGTGATATTATAATTTTCCCGCAGATGTTTTGCCATAAGTTCGGCGCAATAAACCGAACGGTGTCTTCCGCCGGTGCAGCCAAAACATACGGTGAGGTTGGTAAACCCCCGTTCTGTGTACGTCTCCACTGCGGGGGTGACCATGCCAATGGCATGGCTGATAAACTGCCCGACCTGCTTTTTCGGGGAAAGAAAGCGAGTCACTTCCTCATCAAGACCGGTCAGTGCCTTGTATTGTTCTTCCCGGCCGGGGTTAGGCAATGCCCGGCAATCGAATACGAAACCACCGCCGTGCCCGGAATGGTCAGGCGGAATTCCTTTTTTGTAGGAAAAACTGGATACAGTGACCGTTAATCCCCTGGCCGGTGGAGGGATCAGTTCTGCGGGTTTTTTGGATGCCAGTTGTCTGATCAGTTTGTTCAGATAGGGAGTTGTTTCGGGAAGCAATCCCTGATCGCTGAGCCATGTGAGGTTTTTAAGGGCATAGGGCAGGCTGCGGCTGAAAAAGCCCTTTTTCTCAATGCCGCCCCGGAAACCATAAGTACCAAGGGACTGCAGTATCCGCATCAGAACGAAATCGTAAAAACTAAGGCGAAATGCCTGGCGGTCAATGGATTTCTTCTCTTCCAGGCAATCCATATAGAAAGAAAGCAAATCTGCACGGAGGGGGTGGGGAAGGTTCGCTTTGGCATCGAACAGCAAAGAGGCAATGTCGTAAGCGGGCGGGCCTTTTCTTCCCCCCTGGTAATCAATAAAACAGGGTTCATTATCTACGATCATCACATTTCTGGACTGCATGTCACGATACATGAACATTTCTCCCTGTTCCTGAAGCAACCGGTTCATCAGGGCGTTAAAGTCATCTTCAAGCAATTGCTCATCAAAAGGAATCCCTGAAGTTTTCAGGAAATAATACTTGAAATAATTCAGATCCCATTGCATGGACTGCCGGTCAAAAGAATGACGGGGGTAGCAAATGCTGAAATCGATCTCTCGGGCTGCATCGATTTGAAACACAGGCAAAAGCCGGATGGTTTTTTTATAGAGGTTAATAAGATGCCCATCAAAGTCGTTGATGTCGCCACTGCCGGGTAGCAGGGAAAAGAGAGTGGTGTCGCCCAGATCTTCAAGAAGGTAAACGCCGGCCTCCAGGTTTTTTGCAAAGATCGTGGGAACCGGTAGTCCTGCATCCAGAAAAATTCGGCTAAGAGTCAGAAAGGCATGGTTTTCACGCTTATCAGGATTGCAGGCTGCAATTGCGGTGTATTTTCCTGAACGGACCCGGTAATATTGACGGTTGGACCCTGACGGAGGAAGTGGGAGGATCTGCTCAGCTGTGCATCCGCACCACTCTGTGAATAATCTTTCGGCAACTTTTTCTGCTGGATGCTCCATGAATGTATTGGTTAGATGTAAACCCCGGTGTAATCATCCCCGGCCGATGCTGGCCGGGCAACTCATGAATACACTGTTAAATGTTATCCGGTTCGTGTTTGTCCCGGCCGATACTGGCCGGAGGATCGGTGAATTTTTCGTGTAGATGCAAAAATACGATTTTTATGATGTGAGCTGTTGGGGATTGGGGTATTGACGGAAAAAGCCTATTTTTGTTTAAAAGATAGTCATTCACCCAAAACTTAGTCGATATGAACAAGCAAAGTGTTACCGATATTCTTAAGCAGGCGATTATCATGGAACATCGTGGCAAAGCACTCTATGAGCAGGTTGCCAAACAGACCGGCAGTGAAGACGTACGGAAAATTTTCAATGTGATGGCCGAGGAGGAGCAGACGCATATCGATTTTCTGCAGAAGCAGCTGGCTTATTACAACAAAAAAGGAAGTTTTGATAACAATGAACTGGATAAAGCCCCTGGTGGCGAGGCCATTGCCAATACCATCCTGGATGAAAAGATGGTCAAGGATATTTCCGGATCGGGGTTTGAAGCTGCAGCCATTTCGGCAGCCATCGATATGGAGAACAAATCGGTGGAAGTTTATGCCAACCGCGCCGCGGAAACAGATGATCCCAACGAAAAAGAACTTTTTGAATGGCTGGCCAACTGGGAAAAAGGTCATCACAGGCTGTTGATTGAACTGAACGAACAGTTGACCGAGCAAATCTGGTATGACAACAATTTCTGGCCGTTCTAGGCTGTTGAATTCATCCGGCGATTGACCGGAGTATTAATCTGTTTAAAAAGACTGTGTCATGAAGGCACCCAAAGAGATTACCAAGGTTACCACCCATGTGTTGCAGGAGATGAAGCTCCGGCAGGAAAAGATATCCATGCTGACAGCTTATGATTATTCCATGGCCCGTATTGTGGATCGTTCCGGTATTGATGTCATTCTGGTAGGGGATTCTGCGGCCAATGTTATGGCCGGCCACAAAACGACTTTGCCCATTACCCTGAATGAGATGATATACCACGCCAGTTCAGTGATGCGGGCAGTTCAGCGGGCCCTGGTGGTGGTGGATATGCCATTCGGAACCTACCAGGGAAACAGCCTGGAGGCCCTGTTGTCGGCCATCCGTATCATGAAGGAATCCAATGCCAATGCTGTGAAAATTGAAGGGGGACAGGAGATCCTTGAGTCGGTGGACAGGATTTTATCGGCCGGTATTCCCGTGATGGGTCACCTGGGGCTGACTCCTCAGTCAATCAATAAGTTTGGTACGTATGTAGTAAGGGCAACCCAGGAAGAAGAAGCCAAAAAATTGGTGGAGGATGCGCATAAACTGGCCGAGGCTGGCTGTTTCGCCATTGTGCTTGAAAAAATCCCCGCTGTACTGGCAGAGAAGGTTTCCAGGGAGATACCCATTCCGACCATTGGTATTGGTGCCGGCAGGGGTGTGGACGGACAGGTCCTTGTGTTGCACGACATGTTGGGAATTAACCAGGATTTCTCTCCCCGCTTTTTGCGGAGGTACAACAACCTGTATGATGAAATCAAGGGGTCCGTGGAGAATTATATCAGTGATGTGAAAAATCAGGCTTTTCCCAATAATGATGAGCAGTACTGAAAAGATGCGCGGTACTGGCATTGCTTCGCGGGTTTTGTATGAAGACAATCATCTTATTGTCATCAACAAACTGCCTTCTGAAATCATTCAGGGCGATAAAACGGGAGATCAGCCATTGGGTGAGCGGGTCAAGGATTATATCAAAAAGAAATACCATAAACCCGGGAAGGTTTTTCTTGGGGTTACCCACCGGCTTGACCGGCCCGTGAGTGGAACGGTGATTTTTGCCCGTACATCAAAGGCACTGACCCGGCTTAATGCCATGCTGAAGGACAGGCAGATTGATAAGAAATACTGGGCCCTGGTTCAGGCAAGACCCCCATCTGATAGCGGAAAACTGCTGCAGTTTCTTAAAAAGAATGAATCCCGGAATAAATCATATGTGGTGGCCGAGGGAACCCCGGGGGCAAAGAGAGCGGAATTGACTTACCGTTTAATTGGTGAAAGCGATCGCTATTATCTGCTTGAAGTTTTATTGATGACCGGGCGTCATCACCAGATACGCACCCAGTTGGCATCCATATCGTGTCCCATAAAAGGAGACGTGAAATATGGTTTTGATCGTCCGAATAAAGACGGAAGCATTCACCTGCATGCCCGTTCGGTTCAGATGGTACACCCGGTAAAACAGGAGAATATTGAAGTTATCGCACCACTTCCGCCCCAAGATCCCTTGTGGCAATTTTTTGATCAGACAGTCTGATTGACCAGGGGTGCTAAATAAATGATTATGGCTGCGAGTCAACACCCGGGAACAGGGAAGAGATGCAGACTTGCATGGCCGGCAGCCCTTGCAGGCCTGGTGGTTATGCTGCTTCTGCTATTGGGGTGTCCTGTGAAAGGCCTTGCCCAGTATTATATACAGGGGCAGGATCCGTCGGATATTCGCTGGCAGCAAATTGAGAACAAACATTTCCGTGTGTTGTTCCCTGAAGATTATGCCGATCAGGCTCAGCGAATAGCTGACATACTTATGTACAGTTATCCAAGGGGTTCAGCGACCATGGGGCACCGCCCACGCAAAGTCCCTGTAATTCTCCACAATCGTACTGTGGTTCCGAACGGCTTTGTCAGCTGGGCACCGGCCCGCCTGGAGATGTTTGCCAATCCTCCGCCCGACAATGACCAGCATGACTGGTTGGAGCGCCTTGCGGTTCACGAGTTCAGGCATGTGGTTCAGGTTGATAAACTGAACCAGGGGTTTACCGGTTTTTTTGCCCGGTTATTCGGCGAGCATGTAACAGGGATCTCGCTGGGGTTATTTGTGCCACTGTGGTTCCTGGAAGGAGATGCTGTAGCTGCTGAAACTGGCCTGACTCACGGTGGTCGTGGAAGGCGCCCTTCCTTTGAACAGGGGTTGAGGGCCCAGGTCCTGGAGAAGGGAATTTATTCTTATGAGAAGGCCATGCTGGGGTCCTACCTGGATCACGTTCCCAATCATTATGAGTTGGGGTATCAGCTTGTTTCTGCTGCCAGAATGGAGTATGGTGCGAATATTTGGGACAAGGTCATGGAAAACACAGCCCGTCGCCCCTATACGGTTTTCCCTTTTTCACTGGGATTGGAGAAAAATGCGGGGATAGGGCAGGAGGCGCATTATTATCGCAGTTTCCAGCAGCTGGATTCGGCCTGGAAGGAACAGGAAGCAAGTCACGTCTATTCGGGTTTTCAGGAGATCAGCCCGGATAAGTCATTTTATACCAATTATCGCCCCATCGGATTCAGTAATGATTCCACCCTGATTGCCCTGAAGACCGGGCTGGAAGACATTCCGCGTGTGGTATCTGTAGGACAGGAGAAAGATGAGGCCCCTATTTTTACCCCCGGGTATTATAACAGTGAGGGGTTTACCCTGGGTGGGGGAATGGTCGCCTGGTCAGAAACCCGGCCTGATCCACGGTGGACACACAGAAGCTGGTCAGAGGTGCATCTGTATGATTTGGATAGGGGCAGTCATAAACGACTTACCAGGAAAACTCGTTATTTCTCCCCGGCTGTTTCACCGGACGGGAGCCTGGTTGTGGTCACGGAGGTGACGGCTCGTAATGAATATTCCCTGGTTTTGTTAAACGCAACAAGCGGTATGGAAACCGCTCGCTTCCCTTCACCCGGCAATGCTTACCTGATGCAGCCCCGCTGGCATCCGGGGGGTGAGTCGGTGGTGGCCGTAGCCCAAAACCAGGATGGCAAGCGGATTATTTCCCTTGACACCGAAACCGGGCAATTCACCACCCTTTACCATGCCGGGCATTATGATATTTCCCGGCCCCGCTATTTGAACGGAGCCCAACTATTGTTCACCGGCCCGTTCTCCGGGATTGACAATATTTATATGCTGGACACGGATGATGGCAGTGTTAATATGTTGGTATCCGCCCGTTTCGGGTCGGTGGATGCGGTGCCCGCCAAAGAGGAGGACGGTCTGGTGTGGGCGGATTATACGGCTGATGGTTACCGGATTGCCTATTGTAGTGAGTTGCCGGCGATGATTCCGGCAGACAGCGTGGAGGATCATTCGGTGGGGTTTCACCGGATGCTTGCCAGGCAGGAGGGGGATGTGGTGTCAGGTGAAAAAATTCCTGCCGGCGATTATGAGATATCGGATTACCGCAAACTGGATGGGTTATTTAATGTTCATAGTTGGGGGCCTTTTGCCCTGGAGATGGGTACCCTGGGAGTGAGCCCGGGTGTTTCCCTGTTTTCTCAGAATCTTCTTAGTACGTCAACAGGAATGATGGGGTATTCGTGGGATATGAATGAGCGTCTGGGCACCTGGTTCCTGCAATACACTTACATGGGTCATTACCCTGTATTCGATCTCCGGGCGGAAACCGGCCTCAGGCGGGCACGTTACCTGGATACGTTTGGGGAGCCGGGCTCTTTTTTGTGGAGGGAGTGGTCTGTCAAACCGGGAATTCGTATTCCTCTGTCTTTTCGTAAGGGAGCAGTGACCTATGACTTCACCCCTTCTGTGGAATTTGGTTTTGCACGGATGGATGAGCCCGAAGAAGCCCCCGAATTTTTTCAGAGCCAGGACCTTTTTTCATTGGCTTACCGTATTTCAGCACTCCGCAGATGGCGACAGGTGGCACGCGATATCCGGCCGCAAAAAGGGCAGACGATTGATCTGCAATACCGCCATACTCCCTTCGGGGGCGGAGATATGGGAAAGGTTTTTGCCGCTAGTTTCAGTGCGTATTTTCCCGGTGCCGGCCGGCATCACAGTCTTATGTTTTCCGCCTTTTTCCAGGATCACCAAGAATCCGCCTTCCAGCTAAATACCATCGATTACGGATTCCCCGGCCTGATCAGTCATCCCAGGGGTGCCCGCGACCGGAGGGATGCAAAACTTTTTGGTGTGTCCCTGGACTATGCTTTTCCACTGGGCTATCCGGAATGGATTGTTCCATGGTTTTTGTATGTGAAACGCATTCACCTGAATATTTTTGCAGACTACGCCCGGGCAACTCCAATGTCATCTTCTTCGGTTACCCCGGTGATTGCGGAGGCTGAAACACTTACTTCCACAGGAGTGGATGTGGTGGGTGATATGCACATTTTGCGGTTCTTTTCCCCTGTGAGGCTGGGTTTGCGAAGCATATACCTACCCGGTGAAGACCAGTGGGATTTCCGCCTGCTGTTCTTTTTTGAAATATAACAACAGTTTCGGTGTTTGCACAGCGAGTTGTTATAAGAGGCAGAGGTAGAATTGCCAAATATACGGATACCGGAAATAACAGGCGTCAGAAGAAGGCAGGGCAAAGCTGTCTGGTTTGAACCCCGCTATCAGAAAGGGCTGTCAAAATCCCTGAACAGCGGAGCAGTGCAATCTTTCTCAGAAAGCAACGGGTCATCCGTGCCCCAGTCAATCTGCAGCTCAGGATCATTCCACCGGATGGTGCGTTCAGCCGCTTTGTGGTAGCCGCTCGTGCATTTATAAAAGAATATGGTATCGTCCTGCAGTGTGCGGAATCCATGGGCAAAACCTTCCGGAATGAATACCATCTTGTGCTCGCCGGCCTCCAGCAATATTTTGAAATGTTTTCCGTAAGTGGGCTGGCCAGGCCTGAGGTCAACCACGACATCAAGGACAGCCCCCTGCAGGACCCTGACCAGCTTGCCCTGGGCGTGGGGAGGAACCTGGAAGTGAAGACCACGTATTACATTGGCCACTGAACCGGACTGGTTATCCTGGACATACTCAGCCGGGATGCCCAGACCGGTAAAGGTTTTTTTGTTCCAGGATTCGAGGAAATACCCCCGGGCATCCTGAAACACCCGGGGCTCAATTACATATAATCCTTCAAAGGGGGTGGGTTGAACCTTCATAACGGTTATCCTGGCTGGCCTTATATATGAATCACTTCATCATAGGCTGCTGCAGCGGCTTCCATCACAGCCTCCGACATGGTTGGATGGGGGTGGACGGCCTTGATGATCTCATGGCCGGTGGTTTCCAGTTTCTTGGCCATTACAGCCTCAGCGATTATCTCTGTGACATTGTCACCGATCATATGCGCGCCCAGCAGTTCCCCGTATTTTGCATCAAAAATAAGTTTTACAAAGCCTTCCTTATTTCCCGCAGCACTGGCTTTTCCGGAAGCTGAAAACGGAAATTTGCCGATTTTTAGTTCATGGCCGGCTTCTTTGGCTGCTTTTTCAGTCAGCCCGACCGAAGCTACTTCCGGAATTGCATAGGTACATGCCGGGATGTTTTTATAGTCGATTGGTTCCGGATCTTCTCCGGCGATCTTTTCTACGCAAACAATGCCTTCGGCAGATGCCACGTGGGCAAGGGCCGGGCCGTCCACCACATCGCCGATGGCATACACGCCTTCCACGTTGGTGCGGTAATACTCATCCACTTTAATTTTGCCTTTTTCCGTGTCAATGCCGGTATCTTCAAGTCCGATATTCTCAGTGTTCGGGGCAATACCAACGGCCGATAATACAATGTCGGCCTCAATGGTTTCTTCTCCCTTTTTGGTTTTGACCTTCACCTTACATTTCTTTCCTTTTGTATCCACGGATTCAACAGCACTGCCGGTCATCACTTTAATCTTTGATTTTTTGAATGAACGGGCCAGTTGCTTTGATACCTCCTCATCTTCAAAAGGAACGATGTTGGGGAGGTATTCCACAAGGGTAACCTGGGTGCCGATGGCATTATAGAAATAAGCAAATTCTGTTCCGATGGCACCGGATCCGACCACGACCATGGATTCGGGCTTTTTTTCAAGCGTCATGGCTTCACGGTAGCCGATGATCTTCTTGCCGTCCTGTTTCAGGTTATCCAGCTGCCGGCTGCGGGCACCGGTGGCAATCAGGATATGTTTGCCCTCGTATTCCTTTTTATTGCCCTCTTTGTCTTCTACTTCCACCTTCTTCCCGGGCATCACCTTTCCGTATCCTTCGATATGTTCGATTTTGTTCTTTTTAAACAGATACTGAATCCCCTTACTCATTCCCTCGGCCACTTCACGGCTTCTTTTCACCATATCCGGTAGGCTTGCAGTGGCTTCACCGTCAATTTTTACTCCATAGTCTGCAGCATGGTTGAGGTAATTAAAAACCTGTGCGCTTTTCAGCAGGGCCTTTGTGGGGATGCATCCCCAGTTAAGGCATACACCGCCCAATTCCGCTTTTTCCACTACAGCTACTTTCATCCCAAGTTGAGAAGCCCTGATGGCTGCCACATATCCTCCCGGGCCGCTGCCCAGTACTATTAAATCGTATTTCATGATGGTGCGTTTTTTATGATGTAAATGTGTTGAACCGGTTGAATCGGTTTCTGCTGTTCAAAGGTAATTAACCGGTTTGAATATATCTTGTTCAGTTATTAATGCAGTTTAAATTTATTTGCTACCTGCCGGGATCCAAAATACCTGGTGTATGAGAAAATCATGATTTATCTTCAGGGGTTTTCCCCGGTGTTGCCGGATAAATAAACCAGGATGTAATCCTCTATGGTTTCATAATGCAGGTGGTGTTGTCTGGTTTCTCCTTCGCGTGATACCTGTCCGTTGAGGGTTCCTGACCGGTCACAGCTGAAAGGTTCGATCTCTAATTGGGTACTGAATGAAAGATTCTTTCTGCCGTAGAGCTTATAAAGGGCCTCCTTGGCACACCATATCAGGCAGAGACGTTTTGCCTGCAGGGAATCCGGCTTGTTGTAGGCTTCCTCCCGGGGGGAAAGGAATTTTCCCGCCAGCTGGATGATCCTGGGCCGTACCTGTTCAATATCTATTCCCACCTCTTGATGCTTGCTGAAAATCAGCGCAGCAAATCTTCCTGAGTGGGCCACCGAAATATGCCCGGCTCCGTTGTCAAGATGCGGTTTCCCGAAAATATCATAATGCATGCTGCTGACCAGGCCCTTGCTAACAAGATGGGGAAGAACAAGACGGTAGCTGAGCCAGTGTTTTTTTCTCCGGGTGCTTTTGAGTGAGGTATAATAGGTTTTCTCTGAGGCTGAAAGCCTGATCCTGCGGTAAAGTTCCTCTGCCGGTTCAGTGATTTCCCAGATTCCCAGGCGGGCGTCCGGGGTTTCTTTTGTCAGAAATAGCCCCATGGTAATTTTTTTGCAGCAGTGGTTTATTTGCGGTTTCGGCTGTAATACTTTGCGGCTCCTGCTGTTATGCAACGATCCATCAGTTCCCGCCCGGATACAATCAGTGGTTGTTCGCGGGTTTGGCTATAATACAACCCCCTCCATGCAAAAATAAGAATATATGAAGATAAATCACAAGGCTGCTGACATGCAATGCAGGGTTGAGTTGGATTATTCAATTCGTGATCCTGAGCCTGTTGGTATTTGGGTCAAAGGTTGTCTGATATTGCCTGAGAGGGAAGCGCGCGGGTCCTTCCACCACTGATCCGTCGGTTAAGATAAACCTAGATTCAGATGCGGGAGAAAAGGCAAGTACCGCGTTGTCTTCGTCTATACTGACAATGCAATTGTGGGGGGCGGAGGGGCAGGCCCTGTCATAAGCCCTGAATTCATCAGGGGAAAGCCTGTAAACAATGATCCCCTGATAACCCGCATTCCCCCCAAGATCCTGCCTGGAAAACTGGGCGGATAAACCGGGGGCGCTCAGATTGTAATGCAGCACATTGAATGATACCGAAACCCGCACGTAGGGAACCGGGTGCTCCCTTTCCTTGTCACACCCCTGGAGCAATAAGGCAATGGTCATGACCACTGAAAGAATAGTTGTGGCGGGCAATACCGTGGCCGCTTCTTTCAAAAAATCAGCTAATAATAATCTTATTTTCATGGATTTGGGTGACGCTCCTTAATGATTAATCCTCCTCTTTTATAGAAAAGAAACGCAAATTTACCAAAATTTGGTATTTTTGTATAAAAGGAGGTCAATGTGGTTGTGCATGTTTGCCCACTGGCCACAAATATTGCTGTTTTATGGAAGAACTTGTCTATATAGTACTTATCGTGGTATGGCTGTTGGTAAGCTTTTTAAAACGCAAACCAGGCAAAGGGGATCAGGCAGGCAAGCAGCAACCTTCAGCCCGGGGAGAGGAGGCTGCACCGGCTGAAGAGATGGATATGGAAGATATGCTCGAAGAATTCTTTGGCGGCGGGAAGAAGAAAAACCAGGAAGATCAGCCTGCCAGGGAACCGGTATATGAAACCAAAGAAAGATCTTACCGGCAGGGGAGAGATGAAAGTTTCAGGGGGGAGGAAACGGTTTGGGAAAGAGAATCAGCAGACCGTGAAGGTGAATCATCGGATTGGGAACAATACGAAGGCGAAGAGAAATCGCATCGAAAGGGTTATGAAAATTTTGAAGGGGCTTCGGCCAGGGCGCCAAAAATTGAAGATGAGGCCGCTTCCGTGGATAAAGTGCGAACCATTGAAGAACTGATCCGTTCTCATAAAAAGGAAGAGGCCATGCGACAGGCCAGGGAAGAGGAGCATAATGCCGGCGACAGCCAAAGCGAGGGAGTACCTGAATTTGACCTTCGTCAGGCCGTCATTTTTTCTGAGATATTGAACAGAAAAGATAATTAATTTTTTGTTACTTTCTTTGAATATTTTTTTATCTTTGCTTTAGTTGTACAAACAAAAAAGACAATCAGCCTGATTCTGGAGCAGTCCATGATCAGGTGTTTTTCTGTAGACCCCCTGTTTTTTATACAGGTATCATAATGCGATCACTTATAGCCTTTGTTGCACTTGGAAAAGGGTAAGTGGTTCTTTTTTTTACCGGGGGGGAGAAATAATAACTGATAATTGTTGATCTGGTATCTTGCTTCCGGATAATCCGGGTTGAGCGAGATCAGATTTTTTACTTTATGGGATAAGCTTATGAACCAGGTGAAGTATTTTACAAAAGAAGGCCTCGAGAAACTCAAAGAGGAACTGGAACAGTTGAAATCTGTGGAACGTCCTGCCATTTCTCAGCAGATTGCAGAGGCCAGGGAGAAGGGTGACCTTTCGGAGAATGCCGAATATGATGCAGCCAAGAATGAACAGGGAATGCTGGAGCTTCGCATTTCCAAGCTGGAAGAAACACTCCGTAACGCCCGTGTGATTGATGAAAGTCAGCTTGACGACAGCAAAGTATCAATTTTATCAAAGGTCAAGCTGAAAAATATGAAAAACAATGCCGTGATGGAGTATACCCTGGTGCCTGAAAACGAAGCCGATATCAAGAAGGGTAAACTCTCTGTGAGCTCTCCCATTGCCCGGGGCCTTCTTGGCAAGGAACCCGGTGATGAAGTGGAAATCGAAGTGCCCGCGGGGTTAATGACCTTCAAGGTAATGGACATATCCCGGTAACTATCCGCTTTTTAGTGGTTTCCCGTATTCTGTATATTGGGACATATCTTTATTTCAAACCAAATTCATGAGTCATGGCGAGTATTTTTACCAGGATCATTAACGGAGAGATTCCTTCCTATAAGATAGCTGAGGATGAGGATTACCTGGCCTTTCTTGATATCAATCCACTGGCAAAAGGGCATACCCTGGTGGTTCCGAAAAAAGAGGCAGACTACCTTTTTGAACTGGATGAACAAACATACCAGGGCTTGTGGTTGTTTGCCAGGAAAGTGGCTGTTGCCCTTGACCGTACAATGACCTGCAAACGTATAGGTGTAGCCGTGATAGGCCTTGAGGTGCCCCATGCGCATATCCACCTGGTCCCGATCGACGGAGTATATGACATTGATTTCAGCAAGGAGAAACTACAGTTGAGTGCAGATGAGTTTGAAATGATTGCACAAAAGGTCTCTGAAGCTGTGAAAGGATAATATAAGGTACCTCAGTAACGGCGGCGGCTTATTACGCACAGACTGCCCACCGATTTGCTCCCGGCGTTGGTTATCCGCTTGCCCTGCCGGGATTGTCGCTGATAAATGCTTTCCATCCGGTATAAGATTTCTCCTGGTCACTGGCGCCTTTGCCCCCCTGATAATGGTGGCATAATGCCACCCCCAGGGCATCTGTACTGTCCATGCTTTCCGGCACCTCTCTGATCTGCAATATCCGGCAAAGCATGGCGGCAACCTGCTCCTTTGACGCACCGCCTTTTCCTGTTATGGCCATTTTTATCTTCCTGGGAGAATACTCTGAGAAAGGGATGTCTCGATGCAGGGCGGCAGCAATGGCCACTCCCTGGGCGCGCCCCAGCTTGAGCATTGATTGGATATTTTTACCGTAAAATGGGCTTTCGATGGCCAGCTCATCCGGATGGTAATGATCAATGTCACGCAATACTGTTTCGAATATTTTCTTCAGTTTCAGGGCATGGTTCTCAAGCTTACCGAGTTTCAGTACGTCCATGGCAATCACCTCAACCGACTTATTCCGGATGCCGATCACACTCAGCCCCATGTTGTTGGTGCCGGGATCAATGCCCATTATGATTTTTTCATAAGTCATACAGGAAATCGTTTGAGGAGGGAGGGGCTGCCATCATAAAGGGGCTATTCGGTTAGGGGCTATTCGGTCACATCCCACCATACCCTGTCGTACATGGTTACCTCAGCGGGGACATTTTCTGAATTATGGTTCAGCTCGTCTTCCGGATAGAGCATTCGCCTGGGGATCATTTCCGAGGCCTCTTCGTAGGGCGTTAGTTCCGGGTATCCTGTTCGCCTGTAGTCGGCCCATGCCTCCGGAGTATAGGCCAGTGCAATATATTTGGCTTCCATGATCTGTTCCAGGGTTACATTGTCAATATCCATATAGGTGGCCTCCCATTCCGGATCCGGATCCTCTGCTTCGTAAAATTCCAGGGAAGCACTGACGCCTTCAGAAAATGCCTGGTCTGCGAGCTGCTGCTGACCGGTTCTGAAAAACACTTCAGCCTGGATGAACTTCAATTCCGCATAGGTAATAAGGGGGAAAGGACTGTCCTCTCCCGCCACAGCATCTCCATGGTAGGAGGCATTGTAATTGCTCTCTCCCGGGGCTGTTCCCATATAGTTATTGTTGACATTCAGTTTTACCAACCGGGGCAGTCGCGGATCGTCGTTTGATTTAAGTCTGTCTGCCAATGCAGTTCCAATCCGCACATTCCTGATGCGTTGATTGTAGGTATGGATAAGGTTCGGATTGTTTCTGAAATCCGGAAACCGGTATAACATGTTGTCCTCATTTCCGGTAAACAGATCGTTTCCGGTAAACTCATGCTCCAGCATGTCATAACTGTCATATCTGTGTGCGCTGCGCAATGTCAGCCGCATTCTGAGGGTATTGGCAGCTTTGATCCAAAGCTGGAGATCACCCCCGTATATGTGGTCAATTTCTTCGCCGGGTCCGGTTTCCCCCTGATCTATTGCCTGGTAAAGATCACTTGCTGCCTGTTCCAGCTCATTGGAAAGTTCCATGATGATGGTCTCCTGTGGATCATAATCCGGCATCTGGGAGGCATCATGGTAAAAGGCGGCATTGGTATAGGGGATGTCCCCGAATGTATCTGTCATGATCAAAAATGCGTAGGCCTTCATAACCCTGCCGATGCCTTTGTATGCATAGGATCCGGCTTCTTCGCCCTGAACAATAAGGGATTCTATATACGGAAAGATATAAATATAAAAGTTTGACCAGATCTCGTCGGTATGTGTGGGATTAAGGTTATATCTGTCCACGCTTTCTTCCGTGCCGCGAACACCTCCCAGGTGTTGCATCCAGATGGATGTATAGCGGTTCATCTTGTCCATTTGCCAGTAAACAAGATTGCTCTGGCCAATGGGAAGGGCCTCCTCGAGCAAATCCATGGGCTCCCGCTGGTCTTCCTCGGTCATGGTGTCAAGGTTGCAACCGGTAACCAGGAAAATCATTGCAAGCACTGTAGCCCATTTTCCAGGGCCGTGGGGTGTGAAGGAAATAAATTGCGTACTCATAAAAGATTAATTACTGGATTATCAATATTTTAAGGTCATTGCCCGTTTGTAAGGGCATCTTCTCCCCGCAAAGATACATGCTTTTAAAATACCACATCAGGGAAATTACATGGGTTATTATTTCACAAACCAATTTTTGTCTAAAAATTATTGAAAAGTCATGATTTATTTATATTTTTGGGTTATGTAAAACCAATAAAACATCGATTAAAGCCAAATTCACCTTTTTACTAACTAAATTTTATGAACATGAAGCGTATTCTGATTTTGATGGGTATCCTGCTTTTTATGGGCGGACCCATATTCGGGCAACAGATTCGTGTTTCCGGAACTGTGACCAGTGCTGAGGACGGAGCAACACTGCCCGGGGTAACGGTTGCAGTGGAGGGGACTACCCTGGGAACCATCACTGACGCAGAGGGGTATTATGAGCTGGATGTCGCAACTGATGCCACTCTGGTGTTTACTTTCATGGGGATGCAAAGAGAAGAAGTGCCGGTGGAAGGTCGTGCAGTCATCAATGTGGAACTGGAACGTGACCTTGCCCTGCTTGATGAGGTCGTGGTGGTTGGTTATGGTACCCGCCTTAAATATGAGTTAACCGGCTCTATTTCCTCACTGAAAAGTGAAGACATAGCAGGAAATACCATGCCCAGTTTTCAATCTGCCCTGCACGGGCGTACGGCCGGTGTACATATGTCGGCAGGAAGTGGTAAACTCGGGCAGGCAATACGGACAAGGGTGCGTGGCTCTTCATCCATTTCCGCGAGCAACCAGCCTTTGTATGTCATTGATGGGATCCCGGTGCAGTCAGATAACCTGGGTACTACAGGCAATGAGCCGACCAACCCCCTTGCTGACCTGAACCCCGGAGACATTGAGTCGATCGAAGTATTGAAGGATGCCTCGGCAGCCGCCATTTATGGTTCGAGGGCCTCCAACGGGGTAATTATTATTACCACCAAAAGGGGCGCTCCCGGAGCCACACAGATCAATGTCACTTCCCAGTACGGATTCAGCGAGCCTTCCCATAAGGTTGGCTACCTGAACAGGGAGCAGTATCTTGATCTTTTTAAAGAAGCGTATGCCAATTCTGCCGGTGGCCCGGATGAACCTTTTGTTATCTGGAATGACTGGACAGAAGCCCTTGACTGGGGGCTGTCATACTGGCGTGACCCGGATAATCCGGATGACCTGACCAAGGGTCCGGATACCAACTGGGAAGACCAGGCTTTTCGCCAGGGCGGATCACAACAATTTGACATCAATGCTTCAGGTGGTTCTGAGGAGACACAGTATTATGTCGCATTGTCATACACTGATCAGGAAGCGATCATCGTCGGGAACTCCTTTGACAGGGTCAGTGGTCGTATGAACCTGGATCAGAAAGTGAGCGATATTCTCTCTTTTGGGATGAATATGAACCTGTCCAGATCCAGGAATTTCAGGGTGGCCAATGACAGGGCCTTTGCCACGCCACTTCAAATGGTCGCCCTGCCGTCTGTACAGCCCACCCATGATCCCAACACAGGTGAGCTGAACCGCCGGACTGTATATGAAAACGGGTTGGTGGTAAGAAAATACAATAACTTTGACACGGAAATTTTCAGGAATTTCGGTAATTTATTCGCCACTTTGCAGATAACCCCCAACCTGACTTTCCGGTCAGAAGCCGGGGTTGACATTCTACGTCAGCATGAGTGGGAATACCAGGGGCGACTGACCAATGATGGCGGGCCTGCCGGTTATGGTTTTGACCGAAACGTCTCGTCCCGGGTGTATAGCCTGGAAAATTATTTCAGTTATAATCAGGTATTTGCTGAGGTACATGAGTTTGATCTCCTGCTGGGGGCCAGTTTACAGTACGCGGATTTTGACTTCTCTTCCGCTTCTGCCAGGGGCTTTCCCAGCGATGAGTTCAGAAGGATTGCCAGTGCGGCTGAGGTTACCGGCGCATCGGCAAGTGCAACCGGGTATCGGTATAACTCTTTCTTCAGCCGTGCCAACATGAAGCTTTTTGACAGGTACCTCCTTACCCTGAGTGCCCGTACTGACGGATCTTCCAGGTTCGGAGCGGATCATCGTTACGGGTTCTTCCCTTCAACATCAGCTGCATGGCTGGTGACAGAGGAAGATTTCCTGGCGGACAACTATTACATCAGCTTCCTGAAGCCACGTATTAGTTGGGGGCTCACAGGTAATTCGGAAATCGACAACTTTGCCGCTCGTGGTCTCTATACGGGTAGTAATTACGCCGGTCTTTGGGGAGTGGTATCTTCCAGCCTCCCCAGCGAAGACCTGAGGTGGGAGTCTACCACCCAGTTGAATGCCGGGATCGACTTTGGGTTGTTCAATGACCGGATCACCGGTGAGATTGACTATTATGTCAAAAAGACCGAAGACCTGCTGCTGAATGTCCAGGTTCCCGCCACGAGCGGATATACCACTGTTTACCGGAACGTTGGAAACATGGAAAATAAAGGGTGGGAGTTTGTACTTAACACGGTGAATGTTGACAGGGCCTTCCAGTGGAATACCAGCTTCAATATCGCATTTAACCAGAATGAAGTAACTGACCTGGACGGGCAGATCATCTCAACCGGGATCTGGCGTGTCATTGAAGGTCAGCCTATCGGGGTATTCTATACCAAAGAGTATGCAGGGGTTGATCCTGACAACGGCGATGCGCTTTTCTACCTGAACGAAGAGGGTGATGAAACTACCACCAGCCTGGCATCAGCGGCCAACCGGATCGTGGGTGACCCCAACCCGGAATTCTGGGGCGGGTTCAACAATACATTCAGGTATGGTGGCTTTGACCTGAGTGTGATGTTCCAGTTTGTTTACGGCCATGATATTTATAATCACGGCCGCCAGTGGCAGGCAGATGGTTTCTCCTGGTTTGACAATCAGGTAGTTGACCTGTACGAAGACCACTGGCAGCAACCCGGGGATGATACTTACTATCCGCAACCCAGGTTTTATCTTGGGAACGGTTATGGTACTTCCAGCATGTTGATATTCGATGCTTCCTATATCCGGTTGAAAGACCTGACCCTGGGTTATACGCTTCCCAATGAATTTGTTTCGCGTGCAAACCTGCAGAATGTCCGAATATTCCTCAGGGGATACAACCTGCTTACTTTCACTGATTATCCCGGCTGGGATCCGGAAACCAGTGCACCGGATACCGCGGGTCAGAGCACCCAGGCCTCCAATATCAGGCAGGGATGGGACTTTTATACCGCACCCCAGCCCAGGACATTGACTTTTGGTATTAATGTGGGTATTTGATAGCGGACATGGAACACTTTTTTAACTAAAAAACTTAAGCGATGAAGACAAATAAAATAATCACTTATATCAGTGTTCTGCTTCTGGCTGCAGTGGTGTTTTCCTGTGAAGATTTCCTGGATGTCGATCCCCAGCAGGCAGTCGATGCTGAACAAGTTTATGATGACCACAACGGGGTGGTCAATGCCCTCAACGGTGCGTATTCAATCGTCGCCGGAAGTAATTTTTATGCCGGAACCAGCATTTTTCACAGCGACCTGGTTGCCAATTCCGGAGAGCTGAACTGGATTGGAACGTTTATCCAGTACCGGGAGATGAACTGGAAGACCATGGATCCGAATGACGGGTTCATCACAGGAAAGTGGAATCAGGCTTACCGGGCCATTGACATTGTTAACAATGTGCTGGATAACCTTGAGGTGGTCAATGAAGCGCAAAGGGCCCGTGTGGAAGGTGAGGCCAAGTTCATCCGGGGGATCATGTACCTGGAACTGGTCAGGTTCTTTTCCAGCCCTTACGTCGCGGGCGGTGCCAATAACCATGATGGTGTACCACTGGTGCTTACTCCAACCCCTACCTCGGGCATTACAGAGGAAGATTATGTGTCCAGGTCCTCTGTCTCTGCGGTCTACGACCAGATCCTGACAGATCTTGGCAGTGCCAAAACACTGCTGACTGCTGCCGGAATCGGAACGGGAGCCGGGGACAATGGTGGACGGGCCACCCCGACCACATCAGCCGCTTTCCTGGCCAGGGTCTACATGGATATGGAAGACTGGCCCAATGCTGCGGCAGAAGCCAACGAGGTAATCAATAACCTGGGTGGCTACGGATCCCTGAACGATATACCCCGGGCGGCGTTTAACAATGATGGATATACCAGCGAGGATGTGTTCATGATCAACCAGAATGCCACAAGCAATGCCGGTCAGGCCAATGACGGAATCGGAACGTTTTTCGCCAGCCTTGATGGCTACGGAAGGGGAGATGTGCATATCAGTTCCAGCCATTTTGAGCGCTTTGAGGAAGGAGACCTCCGTACCACCCTGACCGATGATCCGACAATTGTTGATATCAGCAATGTTCCGGGGATGTATTACATCGGAGTAGGAACCAACCCGGGCAATATCATGAGCAGCAAATGGGGAAAATTTGATGCCAACATCAATGTGATCCGCCTGGCAGAGATGATCCTAACCCGTGCTGAGGCAAACTTCAGAGACGGAACTTCAATTGGAGCGGCACCGATCGCAGATATCAATGCCATCCGTCACAGGGCAGGCCTCGAAGACCTGGCTCCTGCCAACCTGGATCTGCAGGAAATCCGTGATGAGAGGTACCGCGAACTGTGTTTCGAAGGACACCAGCTGCATGATATACGGCGATTCCGTGAAGATGTGATTGTTCCTTCGGGCAGTGATCAGGGAACTGTGTTGCCCTGGGATCACCCGCGTCTTGTATTACCTATCCCCCAGCGGGAGATTGATGTAAACAGCAACCTGACCCAGAACCCGGGTTATTAATACCCGTCAGGTTTAGTTTAGAAAGCCCCGGCCGTGTGAAGCCGGGGCTTTTTTTTTAACTATCGCAAAAAGATATGGCCTTTTCGGCTTCATATATTTACCTTTGCAGGAAGAAATTCATTATCAGACCAAATAATGCAGGCGAGAATGGAAAAAGCACAGACCCAGCAGCAAACTATCAAAATAGGGATCAGCCATGGTGATGTGAATGGCATCAGCTACGAGATCATCATGAAAACCCTCAGTGATTCGCGCATACTTGATTTTTTTGTCCCCGTTGTATATGGTTCATCCAAGGTAGCCTCCTATCACAAGAAGCTGCTGAACATTCAGGATTTTAATTTCCATGTGGTCCGGTCTGCTGATCAGGCGGTGCCCGGTAAAGCCAACCTGATCAATATTTTCCAGGAAGAGGTGAAAATTGACCTTGGTCAGAATACGGAAATTGCCGGAAAAGCGGCCCTGCAATCATTGGAACAGGCGACTGACGACCTGGCCAAAGGACATATCGATGCCCTGGTTACCGCACCCATCAATAAGCAAAACATCCAAAGTGAAGATTTTGCATTCCCTGGTCATACGGAATACCTGACCAAGAAATTCGGGGCGGATGAAAGCCTGATGCTGATGGTCAGCAATGAAATACGAATCGGGGTAATCACCGGCCATATCCCGCTGAGAGAAGTATCCGCTAAAATCAGCCATGAAGGGATATTAAGCAAGGTTCGTGTGCTGAACAACTCCCTGAAAAAGGATTTTGGGATTCATAAACCAAAAATAGCCATTCTCGGGTTGAATCCCCACGCAGGTGACAAAGGAGTCATTGGCCTGGAAGAGGAGGAATCGTGTATCCCTGCTATTCAGCAGGCTTTTGATGAGGGCATCCTTGCATTCGGACCTTACCCGGCAGATGGTTTTTTTGGATCTGCTTCATTTAATGATTTTGACGGAATCCTGGCCATGTACCATGACCAGGGGCTGATTCCTTTCAAAACACTGGCGTTTAAGAGCGGGGTGAATTATACGGCAGGATTGCCGGTTGTCCGGACCTCGCCGGCCCATGGCACCGCATTTGACCTGGCAGGAAAGAATCTGGCGGCTCCGGATGCTTTTCGTGAATCGGTTTACCTGGCCATCGATATTGTGAAAAACAGGAAGATGCACGAGGAGATCACAAAAAACCCACTTCACTCCGGAAACGAACATGACAATAACAATGATCAGGACTGAATGGGTCAGCAGGGCCTGATCAGCAGAAAAAAACTGTGATAATGGCAATGGTTGCCGGTTATTCTGTGGAAAAGATCGCTCCTGTGCTCGATGGACACTGCGATTGCCCGTTTGCTGCACATTACACCGTACGTTTCCTGCTTACTGACAGCCGGCAGCTGCTCTCACCGAAGGAAACCCTTTTCTTTGCGCTGCGAACCAGGCAAAATGACGGACACCGTTATATAAGTGAATTATTACAAAAAGGAGTGCGTTGCTTTGTCGTGGAAGATATACCCCGTCAGCTTCTCCGCCAATTCCCCGATGCCTGTTTTATTAAGGTGCCGAAGCCATTGGATGCCTTGCAAAGGCTGGCTGCCTTTCATCGGAACAATTGCCAGGTGCCGGTTCTGGCCATTACCGGGAGCAATGGTAAAACAGTTGTGAAAGAATGGATTTGTCAGCTGCTTGGTGAAAAGCGTTTTATTGCAAGAAATCCAAAGAGTTACAACTCTCAGATCGGTGTGCCATTGTCGGTGTGGCTGATGACCAACCAACATGATCTGGGTGTTTTCGAAGCAGGGATATCCCAAAAGGGAGAAATGGAACGGTTGCAGAAAATCTTGTCTCCGGAAATCGGGATATTCACAAATATTGGTCCGGCCCATGACGAGGGTTTTGCCTCAAGAAAGGAAAAAATCCGGGAGAAGCTGAGGTTGTTCAATGAAGTCGGCACATTGATCTTTTGTGCAGACCAGGAACCCGTTCAGCGGGAAGTGCAAGTGTGGCACCGGGAACATTCTGCTGTGCAATTGTTTTCGTGGGGTTTTCACCCTGAAGCTGACCTGCGGATTGTCAGCATGGAAAAGGAACAGGGGCAATGCCTGGTTTCCTTGAGTTGCCGTGGAAGCGGGATGATGGTCACGATCCCGTTCACCGATGACGCATCAGTAGAAAATGCCATGCATTGCCTGGCTTATCTGAAACATGCAGGTTACCGGGATGACCTGATCATGTCCGGCTTATCCCGGTTGCAGCCGGTAGCCATGCGACTGGAGATGAAAGAGGGAGTCAACAACTCCACCATCATCAATGATTCATACAATGCCGACTTGCATTCACTGGCCATTGCCCTTGACTTCCTGAACAGCCAGCCCCGGCATCAAATGAAAACCCTTATTCTTTCGGATATCCTCCAGAGCGGTATCCCAACCGCTGAGTTGTACAAAGAAGTTCAGTCGTTGCTTGCCTCCAAGGGCGTGGACCGGCTTATCGGAATCGGGCCTGAAATTTCATCCGGTAAAGAGAACTTCTCTTTACCCGCCTCGTTTTATCCTGATACCGAAACTTTTATTGCAGAAACAGACTTTTCTGAATTTAATAACGAGGCCATTTTGCTGAAAGGAGCCAGGGTGTTTGGATTTGAACGGTTAAGTAACCTGCTTCAGCAAAAAGATCACCAGACCTTGCTTGAGGTGGACCTTGACGCCCTGGTCCATAACCTGAATGTGTTCCGGTCGGTACTGACTCCCGGGGTAAAAACGATGGGAGTCGTTAAGGCATTTTCTTACGGAAGCGGAAGTGTCGAGGTGGCCCGGATGCTGCAGTATCATCAGGTAGATTATCTCGCGGTGGCTTATGCAGATGAGGGAAAAGAGCTCCGTGAAGGGGGGATTCATTTGCCTGTGATCGTGATGAATCCGGAGGTCAGGAGTTTTGAGTCCCTGATCCGCCATAAGCTGGAACCGGAGATTTATGGGTTTTCTGTGCTAAAAAAGCTGATGGGCGAGCTGGATAAATCATTCACCGGCCAGGAGCCGCTTCCTGTACACCTGAAAATTGATACCGGCATGCATCGACTGGGGTTTTTACCCGGGGAGGTGGATAAGCTGGCGGAAATGATCGTGGAGAATCCCTACATAAGAGTCGCTTCTGTCTTTTCCCACCTGGCTGCCAGTGAAGATCCGGCCCACGATCCCTTTACCCGGAAACAGATCGAAAGATTCCGTGAGGTTTGCATCAGGATGGAAAGCCTGCTTGGTTATCCTTTCATGAGGCATATTTGTAATTCTTCGGCCATTTCCCGTTTCCCCGATGCCCGTTTTGACATGGTGCGCCTTGGTATCGGCTTATACGGGATCAGTGGAGACCCTGAAATTCAAACCTTGCTCAGGCATGTAAGTACTTTTCGGTCGGTGGTTTCACAGGTAAAGCATATACCCGCGGGTGAAACGGTGGGCTACGGACGTGCCGGGGTTGCCACAGAAGACATGATAGTGGCCATCGCACCCGTCGGGTATGCGGACGGGCTGAACCGCCGCCTGGGCAACGGTAAAGGCAGGTTGCTGGTGAAAGGGAGGGTGGCCCCGGTGGTGGGGCAGATCTCCATGGATATGTGTGCAGTTGATGTGACGGGGCTGAATGTGAATGAAGGAGACGAGGTAATTGTTTTTGGCCCCCGGTTGCCGGTAACTGAACTGGCCGATGCCCTGGAGACGATCCCCTATGAGGTGTTAACTTCTGTTTCGCGGCGTGTGAAACGGATCTATTACCAGGAATAGTCTTATCGTTTTTCTATGTTTCCCGTGCTGCAAGGCAAATATATTAACTCCGGTTATCCTGACTGAAAACCCTGTGTTTATCTGACTGTAGCGGTATGAAGGGGATTGTTACCAGGCGTGCGCTACCCAATTTTTGAGTATTTGCCTGCCTGTGCTTGTCATTACACTTTCCGGGTGGAACTGTAACCCTTTAACATCATGGTTTTTGTGTGATATGGCCATTACCAGCCCCAGTGAATCTATGGCCGTGGTAATCAGTTCCGGGGGCAGGGATTCCGGATCCACTACCCAGGAATGATAGCGTCCGGTTTCGAAATTTGCCGGGCACCCGGCAAACAGGGGTTCGCTTTTTTGCGTTACAACAGTGCTGATGGCTTTACCATGCATTACTGAATCGAGGTTCATCAGCGTTCCGCCATATACTTCTGCGATGGCCTGGTGCCCCAGGCAGATACCAAGTATGCTTTTTTCCCCGGCATATTTTCGGATCAGTTCACAGCTGATTCCTGCCTCGGAAGGAAGTCCCGGGCCCGGTGAAACCACAAAACGGTCAAATTTTCCTGCCTCCCGGATGGAGACCTCGTCATTGCGCCTGACAGTCAGCCGGTGGTTTTCGGGCATCACAGCCTCTAAAATGTGATAGAGGTTGTAGGTAAATGAATCGTAATTGTCAATAATGAGAATTTGCATGGATTCTGAAGTGCCGCGAAGGGCAAAATTAATTAATTTTGGATAATACCGCTTTGACCCGAAATGCACCCCCCATGGGGAGCTATTAATAATTCAAAAATTCAATTGTATGAAAACCATTATTAAAACAAAGAAAGCGGCCGCACCCGTGGGCCCTTACAACCAGGCAGTTAAAGTAAATGACACCCTTTACGTTTCCGGGCAGATTCCTTTAAACCCGGAAGACGGTGAATTGGTGAAAGGCGATGTGCAGGAACAAACCCACATGGTAATGAAGAATCTGGGTGCGATCCTGGAAGAAGCCGGCATGGATTTCAGTAAGGTGGTCAAGTGCAGCATTTTTATTTCCGACATGCATGACTTTCCCAAAATCAACGAAGTGTATGCATCTTATTTTCAGGATGATCCGCCGGCCAGGGAAACCGTTCAGGTAGGTGCTTTGCCGAAATTCGTCGATGTGGAGATCAGTTGCATTGCCTGCGAGTAAAGTCTAAAATTGACCGTTTACGGTTTTGTTGATCTTAAATAAAGATTAAAGCGGTATGAAATTAGCTTAAAAACATATCTTTGGTGTAAAATCAAGGGTATGCTGATTAAAACATTTGGCAGCGCTGTACAGGGAGTTCATGCCACGATAGTAACCGTGGAGGTTTCTGTGGCAGCTGGCGTGAATTATTTTATGGTGGGGCTCCCCGACAGTGCGGTCAGGGAGTCCCACCATCGCATTGAGGCTGCGTTAAAACATAATGGTTATAAAATCCCGGGTAAGCGGATCGTGGTAAATATGGCGCCGGCCGATATCCGCAAGGAGGGTTCAGCCTATGACCTGACCATTGCCTTGGGGATACTGACCGCTACCGGGCAGGTGAATCCCGCGAAAGCAGGGCGTTTCATGATCATGGGGGAACTGTCTCTGGACGGTGGACTGAAACCCATCAAGGGGGCTTTGCCCATTGCCATCAATGCCAGAGAATACGGGCTGGAGGGCTTTATCCTGCCTGCGCAGAATGCACGTGAAGCCGCTGTTGTCGACCGGCTGAAGGTCTTTGGGGTGAATAACATCATGGAGGTGATCCGGTTTTTCAACGGGGAGTCGTCCCCTGAACCGGTAAGTGTGGATACACGGGCGGAGTTCAGTGCACGTGCAGCAGCTTATCCCTTTGATTTTTCGGAAGTCAGGGGGCAGGAGAATGTCAAAAGGGCAATGGAGGTGGCGGCAGCGGCTGGCCACAATTTGCTTCTGGTGGGTAGCCCGGGGTCCGGGAAAACAATGCTGGCGCGAAGGCTGGCCGGAATCTTACCCCCGCCTTCTTTGCAGGAAGCATTGGAAACGACGAAGA
>CAYXEH010000030.1:0-30842 GCA_964463915.1 uncultured Bacteroidales bacterium
ACTGGTGGATCACATGTTACTGGTGGATCACATGTTACTGGTGGACCACATGTTTCTGGTGGACCATACGTTACTGGCAGGTTGCACCTTACTGCCCGTAGTTATCTGCAATATCCGTTTCCATCTCCCAATGTGTAATACAATCGCTAAGAAATTGTATTTTTGAACCGTGAGTCGGGGTATGATTTGTTGTGTAATAAACCCCTGACCATGGAAGAATGATTTTTTTGTTGAAAAAATATTTTTATGTCAAAATCTATCGTGTTAAGGCGTCGCATCAAGGCCAGTCCTGAGGAGGTGTATCGGGCCCTGATCAATCCTTTTACCATTGAGCTGTGGACGGGTGACCCGGCGGTGATGAGTGATGAGCCCGGTTCAGCATTTACGATGCTGGACGGGAACATTGTTGGGGAGAATGTATCTTTTGAGCCCAACAGATCCATTCGGCAAAAATGGTTCTTTGGGGAGGATCATGCTTCCGAGGTACTGATCGAGCTTTTCCCGGATAAGTCAAATACCCTGGTAAGAGTTGAACACACCGGAATTCCTGAAGAAGCATATGACAATATGCTGGAAGGCTGGAATGAATCCTACCTTGACTCCCTGAAAGAATTTTTTGAAAAGTGATAAAGGTCATCGAACCAACCTGAGGGCTACAGAGCCAACCCGAGGGTACATAACCAACCTGAAGGTTACAATACCAACCCAAGGGTTACAGAACCAACCTGAGGATTACAGAACCAAGCCGAGGGTTGTAGGATTATTTGAAAGCAACAAACCAGCTGAATGTGATCAGACGTTAAAACGGACATGAAAGATGTCTCCGTCCTGTACGATATAATTTTTCCCTTCAATATTGAACTTGCCGGCTTGTTTGCATGCCTGTTCTGATCCCAGTTCGATGAAGTCCTCTACTCTTTTTACTTCTGCCCGAATGAATCCCCTTTCCAGGTCGGAATGTATAACCCCTGCAGCCTTCGGTGCGGGGGTTCCGGCCCGGATGGTCCATGCTCTGACTTCTTTCGGCCCTTCGGTAAAAAATGTGTGGAGGTTCAGGGTCCGGTAGGCTGCCCGTATCAGTTTATTAACCGCCGGCTCTTTAAGCCCCAGATCTTCCAGGAAATCCTGCCGGTCTTTTTCGTCTTCCAGGCTGGCAATCTCAGCTTCTGCAAGGGCTGCAATAATCAATAACTCAGAGTTTTCTGCCAGGATGGATGGTTTGACAGCTTCTACATGGTGATTCCCCTTTACTGCGGAAGCTTCATCCACGTTACAGACGTATATTACGGGCTTAATGGTAAGCAGGAAACAATCATCGATAAATTTCTTTTCTGCTTCCTGTATATCAAAAGTGCGTGCCGGCTGACCGTTTTCAAAATGGTCTATCAGCCTGCCCAGGATTTCTGTTCCCTGTTTTGCCTCTTTGTCGCCCACGGCGGCAACTTTTTTGAGGCGTTCCATTTTTTTCTCCACGGTTTCCATGTCTTTGAAAACCAATTCCAGGTCAATTATCTCTTTGTCACGCAGCGGATTGACGCTTCCCTCCATATGTGGAACCGTATCATCATCAAAACAACGCAACACATGGATGATGGCATCGG
Source organism: uncultured Bacteroidales bacterium (assembly GCA_964463915.1). Lineage (GTDB taxonomy): Bacteria > Bacteroidota > Bacteroidia > Bacteroidales > UBA7960 > PUPG01. The sequence goes on from CAYXEH010000030.1 coordinate 1,602, forward strand.
TCTGCCTGAGATCAGCAAGAAACTGATTGCCTCCTTTGATATTGCTGCTCCCCTTGGCCAGTCCCGGTATGTCGATGATGTTTACAGTAGTTGGAACAACTTTTGCTGGTTTAACTAACCGGGCAATGGCATCCAGCCTGGGATCGGGCACCTCGAACTGACCGAGGTTTGTACGACCGTGTGTTTGTTCTGTGGTATTTTTGCCACGTGACAGGGAGTTGAACAAAGTGGTTTTGCCTGCTCCGGCAATGCCAACGATTCCGCAATGTAATGCCATAAAGATTCAGATTTATGAAAGGGCAAAGGTACAAAATTGCACAAATGAAAACCTGTAGTATTTTGCCCTGAAATCTATACTTGGGCAGCCGGAGAATAATATGTAATTTAAAGATCAGAAAACGTAAATGTTATTTTTATGGTAAAAACCATAGTGACAGAAAAACTACCCATCAGAATGTGGCTGGATAATGTGGAAGAAGGTGCGATGGAGCAGGCAAAAAACCTGGCTAACTTTCCTTTTGCCATTCAGCACATTGCTTTGATGCCGGATTGCCATAAGGGATTTGGTATGCCGATCGGGGGGGTGATGGCAACCCGGGATGTGATTGTTCCCAATGCTGTGGGGGTAGATATTGGTTGTGGTATGTGTGCGGTACAAACTTCCCTGTCTGAATTGTCAGGGAAGCAGCTTATCTCACTGTTGACCGGCATTCGTTCACAAATCCCTCTTGGGCATCTGCACCATAAAAAAAGCCAGGATGCTGAGCGGATGCCCGGGATGAAGGGTCGCATACCCATGCCGGTTGTAGAAAGGGAATACAGAAGTGCAACCCGCCAGATCGGTACCCTGGGAGGGGGCAATCATTTTATTGAAATTCAGAAGGGCTCTGACGGGCAGGTCTGGATCATGATCCATTCGGGAAGCCGGAATATTGGCAAGCAGGTTGCGGATCACTACAACAGGCTGGCAGTAAAGTTAAATGAAAAATGGAAAAGTCCGGTTCCCAGGTCTCATCAGCTGGCTTATCTCCCTCTTAATACCGATGAAGGAAGATGTTATGTCCGTGAAATGAATTATTGCGTTGATTTTGCCCTTGCCAGCCGAAGGCTTATGATGGACCGGATCATTCAGGTAGTTGAATCAATTGCCGGCCCGGGTTTTAAAACGGCCCCGATGATCAATATTGCCCATAATTATGCGGCTTTTGAAAATCATTTTGGTCAAGATGTGGTCATCCATAGAAAAGGCGCTACCAGGGCCGACAAGGATACCATCGGAATCATTCCCGGGAGCCAGGGTACCAATAGCTATATCGTTAAAGGAAAGGGGAATCCGGATAGTTTTAACAGCTGTTCTCATGGCGCAGGCAGGATCATGGGCCGAAAGGAAGCCATTCGTTCACTTGACCTGGCCACTGAGGTTAAGAAACTCGAAGAAAAAGGGGTATTACACGCCATTCGAAGTCAGCGAGATCTGGAAGAAGCTGCCAGCGCATATAAGGACATTTCCATGGTGATGGAGCTTCAGCGTGACCTGGTGGATATCATGGTGGAACTTACCCCGATGGCTGTGATAAAAGGATAGTCAGGAATTACCGGATCTTTGTTACGGTTTTAGCCACATCCTGACCGTTGTATTTTTTCTCAATGGTAAATTCAACCGTGTCACCAACAAGTAAATCGTTGAAATCCATATTGACCACATCGGTGTAATGGAAAAACAAGTTATTGTTGGGATAGCTGATGAACCCATAGCCATTTTTCAGGCTGAGTACATCTCCGATATGTACATCTTCTTCCTGTGATACGGATTTGTTGGCGGAGTTCGACTCATCCTGCACAAACAGATTTATCAGCATAGGGTCGGTACTTGCGCTCTGGCTCTCGATCAGGTCATGCATTTTGACAGGATAGGTCACTTCCTTTAATAAGCCCTGGGAAGTACGCGTAATGACCTTCTGTCCTTCGTCATTGGTGAAGTCAAAATCCCAGCACAGCAACATGACCCTGATCCCCATGGCATTCACTTTGCGGATCAGCGGTACAAAATCCCCGTCTGATGCAATCAGCACAAGGACATCAATTTTTCCGCATACTGCCATGTCATAGGCCTCCAGGGCAAGATATACATCCACGTTCTTTTCTTCACGTTTTCCGTGGAAACTTTTGATCGGGAAATAATGGGTGACCAGGCCCTCAGACATCAGGATGTCATCAAAAACCCTTTCATAATACAATTGATTGCCCCGTTGGGCAGCATCCTGGGCGCTGATTCTACCCCTGAAATAGTGGGCATCTGTAATGCGGCAAAGTTCCATCTTTGCGGATTCTTTTGTTGCCACCTGTTGTCGTATAAATGCATGTAATCCTGCGATACTCAGCCTTTTCTGTCTTGAATGCACATAGTTATAGTAATTGCTTACGTGCAGGAAATAATTGCCATCATAAAATACGCCTATCCTTGTCAGTTTTTGCAGTTTTTCTTCAGTCATAGAATATATGGTATAAAGAAGGATAAATTATTTATAAAGGGGAATATTTTAGCTATATCGGATTGTTGTTTTGATTAGCGTAATGTTAAATATTTGTTAATATGATAATAATACATTTTAAGCTCAAAAAAATGAATTTTAGTGTCAATGCGCATGACCTAAAAAGGCTATTACACTCATGCAAATCTAAACAAAATCCTTCAAATAAAAATAGGTTACCGGATTTTATTCACCGGGTTTAGCATATTTGTTAAAAGGACGTATTTTTGTAAGCTTTAAACGAACATTATATGGGAAAAGAAAAACCGGGAATACCTAAAGGAACCAGGGATTTTAACCCCGTTGAAATTGCCCGGCGGGATTATATATTTGAAACCATTAAGGCGGTGTACCGGAAGCATGGGTTCAGGCCGATTGAAACCCCTGCCATGGAAAATCTGTCAACCTTGATGGGTAAGTATGGCGAAGAGGGCGACCGTCTCATTTTTAGGATTTTGAACTCCGGTGATTTTGTTGCCAAGGTTCCCGACAGCCTTTGGCAGTCAAAAAATGCTACGTCTTTATCCGCCAAAATTTGCGAAAAGGCCCTGCGATATGATCTGACGGTCCCGTTTGCACGCTATGTGGTTCAACATCAGCATGAGATTACTTTTCCGTTTAAACGTTATCAGATTCAGCCGGTTTGGAGGGCAGACCGCCCGCAGAAAGGCCGTTACAGGGAGTTTTTTCAGTGTGATGCCGATGTGATTGGCAGTAATTCCCTGGTCAATGAGGCGGAATTTCTCCAAATTATTGATACGGTTTTTGCCAGTCTCGGCATTCAGGTAGTGATTAAACTGAACAACCGCAAGATTCTGGCCGGGCTGGCAGAATATATCGGACATGCGGATAAAATGACAGACCTGACAACGGCCATAGACAAGCTGGATAAAATCGGGATGGACAATGTGATCCTTGAGTTAAAAGAAAAGGGCCTTGATAATGTGGCCGTGGAAAAACTGATGCCGGTGCTGAGCCTGGAAGGCACCAACCGGGAGAAAATTGATCAATTGCTTGAAATTCTGAAAGAGACGGAGACCGGACGAAAAGGCCTTGAAGAGATCGGGGAGGTATTCGATATTGTTTCAGGTACACCGCTCAATTGTAAGCTTGAACTTGACCTGACCCTGGCCAGGGGATTAAATTATTATACAGGTGCGATCATCGAGGTTAAAGCCTTGGATGTTCCCATGGGAAGTATATGCGGAGGCGGTCGCTATGATGACCTTACCGGAATCTTTGGTTTGAAGGACGTGTCAGGAATCGGCATTTCTTTCGGGGCAGACAGAATTTATGATGTCATGCTGGCACTGAACTCTTTTCCCGAAACACTGGGTACCTTTACCCGCCTGATGGCGATCAACTTCGGCCAGAAAGAGCGTGATTATTGCCTGCCCTTCCTTCAGCGAATGCGTGACAGAGGAGTGCCCTGCGAGATGTATCCCGATCCGGTAAAAATAAAAAAGCAGATGCAGTATGCGGATAAAAACAGCATCCCATTTGTGCTGATGGCGGGTGAGGAAGAGATTAAAAAGGGCATATTCTCCCTGAAAGATATGCGCAGCGGGGAACAGCAGCTCCTGGAGCCGGAGAAGGTTGAGCAAATTATCACCGCTACAGAATCACATAAATAATAACATTGAATGAAGACGCACCATATTGATTCTCAACCCATAGGTTTTGACGTGATTCGAAAAGTGCTTGATCCTGAGTGGCGGTTGTTGCTTTCAGAAGAGGCACGTCAGCGTGTAATCCGCTGCAGGGATTACCTTGATCATCGGATTGAACACGGGAATGAGCCCATATATGGCGTAACTACAGGATTTGGCTCCCTGTGCAATCACAATATCTCACGTTCAGACCTGAGTACCCTGCAGCGTAACCTGGTTATGTCGCATGCATGCGGAACCGGTGAACAGGTGCCGGAGGAGGTTGTCAGACTCATGCTCTTTCTTAAAATTCAATCGCTGGCATACGGACATTCCGGCGTACGAATGGAAACGCTCGACCGCCTGATTGACTTTTTTAATCATGGAATTTATCCTGTGATCTATACACAGGGCTCTCTTGGCGCATCCGGTGACCTTGCTCCCCTGGCACATTTGTCATTGCCATTGCTCGGGCTTGGGGAAGTTTATTATCAAGGAGAACGGGTTGATGCAGGAGCGCTGACAACAAAAATGGGGTGGGTCCCGCTTGAGCTGTCAGCCAAAGAAGGACTGGCCCTGCTGAACGGAACGCAATTTATGGGAGCTTATGGGGTATGGGCACTAAGCAGGATATTTGATCTGTCTCTCTGGTCAGATCTTACCGGGGCCATGTCACTGGAGGCTTTTATGGGACGTTCAGATCCTTTTTTCGAACAGGTTCACAGGATAAGGCATCATCCCGGACAAATGGAAACGGCGAAAAATATTCGAAAGATCCTGGAGGGAAGTGGCCTTATGAAAGAGAAAAAGAAATACGTTCAGGATCCCTATTCTTTTCGCTGTATCCCCCAGGTACATGGCGCAAGCAAGGATGCCATTCAATATGTGGCCGGCGTGTTTCTGCATGAAATGAACGCAGTAACAGATAACCCTACGCTTTTCCCGGATGACGACCTGATTATTTCTGCAGGTAACTTTCATGGTCAACCCTTGGCACTGGGTCTTGATTTTCTGAGTATGGCCGTGGCTGAACTGGCCAATATCTCTGAGCGCCGGGTATACAGGCTGATATCCGGGGCCCGTGATCTTCCTTCCTTTTTGGTAGCCAACCCGGGGCTTAACTCCGGCTTTATGATACCCCAGTATGCCGCTGCTTCTATCGTAAGCCAGAACAAACAGCTTTGTACCCCTGCATCCATCGATTCCATTGAATCATCCCAGGGCCAGGAAGACCACGTAAGCATGGGTGCCAATGCAGCGGTAAAAACCATCTCGGTGTTGAACAACCTGGAGAAAGTGTTGGGAATAGAGCTACTGACGGCCTGTCAGGCGCTGGGATTTCGTGAAAACGCAAAAGCTGCTCCCATTCTGAAAGAATTGTACAATGACTTCAGGAAAGAAATTCCTTTTATTCAGAATGATACCCTGATGTACCGGGAAATGCATAAAGCCCAGGTGTTTATTCAAAACAACTCCCCGGAAGCATATATAAAAATGTCGCCTGCTTAAACACAGGCGACATTGATTCATATTCAGGATCTCAGGATCTGAAGTGTTGATTAGTTGGTGGAATAAGCGGATCCACCTTCCTTCACCATCTTTTCTTTCACTACAGCCTGCGCCGCTGCCAACCGTGCGATTGGCACCCGGAATGGAGAGCAGCTGACATAGTCCATTCCGACTGTATGGCAGAATTCCACGGAACTTGGCTCTCCGCCATGTTCTCCGCAGATACCGATCTTCAGGCCCGGACGTCCCTGGCGACCACGTTCAACACCCATTTTTACCAGTTGGCCGACACCTTCCTGGTCAAGCACCTGGAAAGGATCGTTTTCAAGCAGTCCTTTTTCGAGATAAATTGGAAGAAAACGTCCTGCATCATCCCTTGAATAACCAAAAGTCATCTGAGTGAGGTCGTTGGTTCCGAAAGAAAAGAACTCGGCATTCTGGGCAATTTTATCCGCGATCAGTGTGGCTCGTGGAATTTCGATCATGGTACCCACCAGGTAATGTACCTTGTCACCCCGTTCTTCAAACACTTGTTCCGCAGTGTTGCGTACAATCTGTTCCTGGAGCTTCATCTCTTTGTCGGTCCCTGTAAGAGGAATCATAATCTCCGGGATGGCTGTCACCCCTTTCTTTTTCAGGTTAAGGGCGGCCTCAATGATTGCCCTTGTCTGCATTTCAGATATTTCCGGGTAGGTATTGCCCAGGCGGCAACCTCTGTGTCCGAGCATGGGATTCGTTTCATGCAGGGCGTCCACGTTGGCTTTCACTTCTTCAGGAGAGATCCCCATTTCTTTGGCCATCTCTTTTTGGTTTTCTTCCTCATGAGGGAGGAATTCATGCAACGGCGGATCAAGCAGCCTCACGGTTACCGGAAGGTCATGCATGGCTTCAAAGATTCCCTCAAAGTCTTCGCGCTGAATTGGTAAAAGTTTTTCAAGCGCTTTACGACGCCCGGTTTCATCTTTGGCTAAAATCATTTCACGCATGGCGGTAATCCGCTTCCCTTCGAAAAACATGTGTTCTGTACGGCAGAGACCAATTCCCCTGGCACCAAATTCACGCGCCTTTTTTGAATCCTTTGGTGTATCGGCATTAGTGCGAACATGCATACGGGTATATTTATCTGCAAGTTCCATAAGTCTGGCAAAATCTCCGCTCATCTCCGGATCCATTGTTTTGACCTTGCCTTCGAAAACCTCGCCGGTTGTTCCGTTCAGAGAGATAAAGTCTCCTTCCCTGAACTCTTTTCCATCAATGGTCATGGTTTTTTTCCTGTAGTTCACATTCAGGGCACCTGCACCTGAAACACAGCATTTGCCCATTCCCCGGGCAACAACCGCGGCATGAGATGTCATGCCACCGCGGGCTGTTAGAATACCCCGGGCAGCATCCATTCCGCTAAGGTCTTCAGGTGATGTTTCTATGCGTACCAAAATAACTTGCTTTCCTTTTGCTGCCCACTCGGCAGCATCATCGGCAAAGAAAACAATCTGTCCTGTCGCTGCACCCGGTGAAGCAGGAAGACCTTTTGCCAGGAGATTGGCCTCGGCCAGTTCATCAGTATTAAACACAGGGTGGAGCAATTCGTCCAGTTTCCCGGGTTCCACACGTAACATGGCTTCTTCTTCCTTGATAATGCCTTCGCGAAGCATATCCATTGCAATCTTCACCATGGCCGGACCGGTACGCTTGCCGTTGCGGGTCTGCAACATCCAAAGCCTGCCCTCCTGGATCGTGAACTCCAGGTCCTGCATGTCGCCGTAGTGTTTTTCAAGCTTTTCCTGCTGGCGGTCAAGTTCCTTGTAGATTTCAGGGAAAAGCTCTTCCAGTGAAGGATAAACCTCTTTTCTTTCCTCTTCTGAAACATCTTGCAGTTTTGCCCAGCGGAGGGAGCCTTCTTTTGTGATCTGCCTGGGTGTGCGGGTTCCCGCAACCACATCTTCACCCTGTGCATTTGCCAGGTACTCACCGTTGAATATCTTTTCTCCGGTGGCGGCATCACGGGTGAAGGCTACGCCGGTAGCAGAAGTTTCGCCCATGTTTCCGTATACCATAGCCTGCACGTTCACTGCAGTCCCCCATTCTGCGGGGATGTTATATTTTCTTCTGTAATAGGTTGCCCTTGGGTTATTCCATGACTCAAAAACAGCCGTTACCGATCCCCAGAGTTGTTCCCACGGATCTTCCGGGAAATCTTTTCCTGTTTTCTCCTTGACGGCTCTTTTGAAACGTTGCACCAGTTCTTTCAGGTCATCTGTGCTGAGGTCCTGGTCGGTATCTGCTCCTTTTTCTTCCTTGAGTTGATCCATGATCACATCAAATGGGTCTTCCTCCTCTTTGCTTTCTGGTTTAAGCCCCATCACTACATCCCCATACATTTGAACAAAACGGCGATATGAATCCCAGACAAAGCGTTCGTTGCCTGTCTTTTTACTGAGACCTTCCAGTGTCTTTTCATTGAGCCCCAGGTTCAGGACGGTGTCCATCATTCCGGGCATGGAGGCACGCGCGCCTGAACGTACTGATAGCAAAAGCGGGTTGTCTTTGTCTCCAAATCCCGCGCCCATTTCTTCTTCCACGCGGCGCATGTTCTCTTTGACTTCTTTCTCGATGGCCTTTACTACGCCATCATGCCCCATTTGGTTATACATGGTGGAAGTTTCGGTGGTAATGGTAAACCCGGGAGGTACCGGTACACCAATATTGACCATTTCAGCGAGGTTTGCTCCCTTGCCGCCTAACAGGTTACGCATTGTGGCGTCTCCGTCTGCCTTTTTTCCTCCGAAAAAATACACCTTCTTACTTTGTTTCTCCATTTTCTCTCTTTTTATTTAAACACAATCGGTTTGACTTTCGATCAATGAACCCGTATCTGCAAAAAAACCGCTATACAAAACAGGAATCTTTGAAAAAAGGAGTACAAATTTACGGTTTTTTTGTTTTTGAGTAATATCAAATTACAAATAACTGGTTGATAACTTGAAGGAAAAGCTTCTTGCACGGAAATAGATATTGTTGTACATTTAAAAGATCAAAATGCCTCGTCAATCATTTTTGTTATGAAAGAACAAACCATTGAGTTATTTTCTGAATTGATCAAAGAAGAGCCGTTGTCTACCCTTGAGCAGGATTTGACTGAAGCTGACAGTTGTGTGCTGGAATCGGTTTCCCCTTTTTTTGGTTACTACCAGGATGGCCCCATGGCCCAACCGGAGCCACATGTTTATTGTGTGCTGGACGGTTTTTACAGCGTTATGGAGGTAGCCCGTGCGGCAGAAAGTATCAATACACAGAGAAATTATCCTTTTGATGTGGCGACAGGAACATTATCCATGGGAAAGAAGGTTTGCCATTTCATGCGCATAAAGCATATCAGCAATTATATTGAAATCGCTAACATACAAGCCGGCTTTAAGAATGCAGGTATCGGGTTTAAGTCCCGGCAGCGAAGAATTAGTTCAAGGATGACCGTAATCAGGTTGTTTAAATTTATATATCTACAACCTATTGAAGATGACCTGTTTATTGATGTCCGAAACACGGGAATAGGTTACTTTGGCCTGCCTTATCACGTTAATTGGGAGGACTTTAAACCACTGACCTATGAGGTGAAAAACGATACATCAATACTTTATTTTGATGCGGCACGCATTAGTGCCTACCGGAATGGTCGCATTCAGGAAATGGTCAGGATCTATAAAGAACACCTGAACCCTGATATGCTCAAGGCAATCAGGGGCCGTTATCAAAAGATCCTCGGCCAGGAAACAAGGTAAATGCTGCCCTGCTGTCAGGGCCTGTTATCAAAAGATCCTCGGCCAGGAAACAGGGTGAATGCTGTCCTGCTGTCAGGGCTTGTTATCAAAAGATCTCCGGCAAGGAAACAGGATGGCTCCTGATCGTTATTTTTTTGTGGTGTCGTAATAACACCTTTTGGGAGAATGAATTGACCCTTCTGCCTTCATTTGTTTGATGCATTTCTGCACCTCTTTTTCATCCATTCCGGTCAATTCTGCGATCTCACCCGGACGAAGTGCCTTGCCGGCCAGTTGAAATGCTTTGAAAATCTTTTCCTGAGAATCCATGGTGTTAATTGTTTTATGAATGTTTGTTCCAGTGAATAGGTCATCCCAAAAATACCAGTTATTCACCAATGACAATTTTTTCTCCCATTTGACCGGGTTCACGTCGGGTAAGCAGGTCCCAGAACACATTGGCTTTGGCCAGCCACTCCCGGATTATTGTTTTGTCTGTGTTGTCTATGGGTACGTCCTGTGCATTAAAGGCGCTTACCTCCATTTGTTGGCGCAGGGCGATGTATACTGCCCTTTGGTTGTGAAACCGTTGTGAGATGATGGTGATGCTGTCCTGGCCGAAAATTTTTTTAGCCCGGATCACTGAATCCAGTGTCCGGAGACCTGCATGATCCGAATAGATCACATCGGCCGGGACACCGTGATTAATCAGTGCCTGCTTCATCTGCATGGGCTCGTTATAATATTTTGTGCGGTTATCTCCGCTGACAATCAGGTAACTTACTTTATTGTTGTGATAGAGTTGGGCGGCCGCCTCCATACGGTTGTGGAAATAAGGATTGGGTCCGCCATTGATTATCTTGTGAGACGTACCAAGTACGAGACCAACCCGTTTATAAGGAATCTTTTCAAGTGAGTCATAAAGGTGACTATCAGCAGAGACCCTGATGATCAGATTGGTAACCAATATAATAAAGAGTGGAGTAAGAAACAGGACCTCTGTGATTACTACAGCACGCTTTACCCATTTCTGCCGGTTTCGTTTTTTTTTCTTCCCTAACATGCCATAAAAATAAGCATTAATACGATGTTTGGCAGTCATTATTTTTTAAAAAACTGACAATTAGGCACTAAAAAAAATAATCCTAAAATATTTTTATCGATTTACTTTTCTTTTAAATAAATAATTATAGTTTTGTCCATTATCAACGGAAATGACGTTATTTTTTTATTTAAAACGAATACTTCACCCATAAATTATTACAAAAATGGCAAGAAAAGGCGATGTTGTGATCAACATAGAAAAATGTAAGGGCTGCGAGGTTTGTTTGGCAGCTTGCCCCAATGAAGTACTTGCATTGAGCAAAGAGGTTAACAGTAAGGGATATCATTATGCAATGAAAGTTAACTCAGAATGCATCGGGTGTGCAAACTGTGCCATTGTATGTCCGGATGCTGTTATCACCGTTTACAGGGAAAAAAAGAAATAATTGCGGACCCGGCCCGGATTAAAGGATTTAGCTTAAGTCACCCGGGAAGTATCCGATATGGTTTGTATCCAATAAACATACAACAACGATTGGCGGGTTCCACGTATTTGAATTAATGTTAAACAATAGCAATCTCATGAAAGAATTAAGATTAATGAAGGGCAATGAAGCATTGGCTGAGGCTGCGATTCGGGCTGGTGCTGATGCTTATTTTGGCTATCCCATTACGCCACAATCGGAGGTGATAGAATACCTGATGAGGGAAAATCCTGCCGATCGGACCGGTATGCAGGTTCTTCAGGCGGAGAGCGAGGTAGCGGCCATTAATATGGTGTACGGGGCTGCCGGCTGCGGAAAGCGGGTCATGACTTCTTCATCCAGCCCCGGCGTGAGCCTGAAAATGGAAGGCGTTTCCTATATCGCCGGAGCTGAGCTTCCTTGTGTGCTGGTCAATGTAGTGCGCGGTGGCCCAGGACTTGGAACCATTCAGCCTTCGCAGTCTGATTATTTTCAGGCGGTAAAAGGGGGAGGCCACGGAGACTATAAAATGATCGTGCTTGCACCTGCCACAGTTCAGGAAAGTGTTGATTACGTGAAGCTTGGGTTTGAACTGGCCTTTCAATACCGTAACCCGGTAATGATTCTGTCTGACGGCATCATCGGCCAGATGATGGAAAAGGTAGAACTGTTTGAACAGCAGCCGCGTAGCAAGGAGGAGCCTGAGTGGGCCACTGTTGGTAAAAAGGAGGGTAAAGACAGTGTTATTGTGACCTCTCTCCAGTTGCAATCGGAAGAACAGGAAAAGGTTAATCTACGTTTGCAGGCCAAATACCGTGAGGTGGAGAAAAACGAGGTGAGGTACGAAACCTATAATTGTGAGGATGCAGAATATTTGTTTGCTGCTTTTGGTTCTTGTGCGCGAATCACCAGGAAAGCAATGGAAATGGCCCGCAAAAAGGGGATTAAAGTCGGACTGATCCGCCCGCAGACATTGTATCCGTTTCCTTCGGATGCCATCAGTGAGCTTTCAGAACGAATGAAAGGCATTCTTACCGTGGAAATGAATGCAGGGCAGATGGTTGAGGATGTGAGACTGGCCGTTAACGGTAAAACCCCTGTGGAGCATTTTGGCCGTTTTGGTGGTGTCATCCCCAGCCCGGAAGAAATTTTAGAAGCGTTGGAACAAAAAATCATTGGAGGATAATCATGTCAGAAAATACAATCAAAACTCCCGAGAACCTGGTTTACGAAAAAACCAGCGTGATGACCGACCGGGTCTTACATTATTGCCCGGGTTGCGGTCACGGAACTGCCCACAGAATGCTCGCAGAAGTCATTGATGAACTGGGAATCCAGGGCGACACCATTGGGGTAGCCCCGGTTGGGTGTTCGGTACTTGCCTATTACTATTTTGATGTGGACATGCAGGAAGCGGCCCACGGGCGGGCTCCTGCTGTGGCAACCGGCATTAAGCGGGTTCTTCCCGAAAAATATGTCTTTACTTACCAGGGAGATGGTGACCTTGCTGCGATTGGTACTGCAGAAACAATCCATGCATGCAATCGCGGGGAAAATATTCTTGTTGTGTTTATCAACAATGGTATTTATGGAATGACCGGAGGTCAGATGGCACCCACCACCCTTGAGGGAATGAAGAGTTCAACTTCTCCCAGGGGAAGGGATGTGAAGACCATGGGAAACCCGTTGAAAATCACAGAGCTGGTCGCCCAGTTGCCCGGTACATATTTTGTAACCCGGCAATCGGTACATACCCCTGCCAATGTGCGTAAGACCAAAAAGGCACTTAAAAAGGCACTGGAATACCAGAAACTGAATAAGGGAACCTGCTTTGTTGAGGTCGTTGCCAACTGTCCTTCAGGATGGAAAATGACCCCTGTGCAATCCAATAAATGGATGGAAGAGAATATGTTTCCTTATTATCCATTGGGAGATATTAAAGTACCTGAAAAATAATCAAACAGCAATTTGTTATGACAGAAGAAATAATCATCGCCGGATTCGGCGGTCAAGGGGTTCTCTCGATGGGCCAGATTCTTTGCTATGGCGGAGTAATGCAGGGTAAGGAAGTAAGCTGGATGCCATCTTACGGACCCGAGATGAGGGGTGGAACAGCCAACTGTACAGCCATCATCAGTGATGAACAGATCAGTTCGCCGGTGTTAAATGTGTTCGATACGGCAATTGTGCTCAATCAGCCTTCAATGGACAAGTTTGAGGATGCTGTGAAGCCGGGCGGCCTGTTGATTTATGAAGAAAACGGGATGACCAGGAAACCCGGGCGGACCGACATTAACGTGTGCTCAATTGCTGCTTATGACGAATCCGTCAGAATGAACAACACCAAGGTGTTCAATATGATCGTGATTGGCGGATTTCTGAAGGTCAGGCCCATTTTGGAATTAAAAAATGTGATTGATGGATTGAAAAAGGTTTTGCCGGAACGTTATCACCACCTGGTGCCGCTCAATGAAGAGGCCATCCACAAAGGCATGGACATCATTAAAATTGAGCACAAGGCTGACTAATACCAGTGGCTGTTTCACTTTAAAAGGGGTGCCGGTATCTGCAAGAATTTACTGAGCGCCCCTTTTGCATATCTTTACTTATTTCATGAATATTCCCCTTAACCTGATCTCCATGGAAGCCAATGGCTTTCACCTCATGTTGCATGCGGTGATCCGGGGAGCGAAAGCCAATGTGCTGATTGACACAGGGGCTTCCAGAACCGTTATGGATCTTGGAAAGGCCGGGGATTATCTTGGCGACCATGCCATAAAGCCATTTGACAAATCATTCACCGGAATGGGAGCCAATAACATTGAAACTTATCTGGCCACGATTCCTGAGATCAGAATTGGAGCCCAAGCCCTGTCAGAAATTGAGGTGGTTCTTATAGATTTGTCACCATTGAATAAATCTTACCTCATGCATGACCTCCCACGTATTGATATGGTAATGGGCGGTGACTGGCTTTTAAAGCTGAATGCGGTCATTGATTACCCGAATAAAACCCTGAAAATAGGCTGTACTTAATCAATCTGCAAATTGCCGGGTGTTTTTTTCCCTTTGAGAAAAAATTCAATTAACTTTGCGGTCGTTTTTTAACATGATAACATAAAGTGCGATAACATGCAGAATAAAGGTTTGATAAAGTTTTTCGCCATTGCGTTTGCATTGGTGTGTCTTTACCAGCTTTCCTTTACGTATTTTGCCAATAGGGTGGAACGTAATGCCGAAAGCTATGCGCATAGTGAAAAATCCCAGGAAAAGGCGCGTTCACTGGCTGATGGCGATCCGGCCATGGAGACTTATTATATGGATTCCATTGTCCAGAAAGAAAAGCAATTCTATCTCGATTCCATGATGAATCAGACGGCATTCAACCTGGGGTTCCATCAATATACCTTCAGGGATGTCAAGGAACGTGAGTTGAACCTTGGGCTTGATTTGCGCGGAGGGATGAATGTGACACTCGAGATCTCTGTTCCGGCCATCGTCAGGGCCCTTGCCGCTGATGACACGGACCAGACGTTTGAAACAGCCATGGAACAGGCGATCGAGGAACATCGCACCAGCCGGGATGACTTTGTTACTGTTTTCGGAAGGGTTCTTGAAGAAGTTGACCCGGGTGCCAGCCTGGCATATTTTTTCAGCACTCCCGAAATGCGTGACCATATCACCGTCACATCCTCCAATGAGGAGGTGCTCCGGGTGTTGCGCCGCGAGGTGGATCAGGCCGTAGACCGTTCTTTTCAGATTCTCCGTACCCGTATTGACCGTTTTGGTGTTGCCCAGCCGAATATCCAGCGACTGGCTGGTACCGGGCGGATCCTGGTGGAGCTTCCCGGGATCAAAGAGCCGGACCGTGTTCGCAGGTTGCTGCAGGGAACGGCCAAGCTCGAATTCTGGGAAACCTATGAATTTTCCGAGATTTATGAATACTTCTGGGATGCCAATGACCGGCTGGCGGATATGCAGGCACCAGAGGACGAAGCAGAAACTGATTCAATTGAAGAAGGCGATCTGATCGAAGAACTTGCGGATGATCCCGATGAGGTAGATCCTGAAGATAGTGAAAGCATCGCCGATATGCTTGGCGAGGACTTTGATGACCTGGAAGAGTTTCAGGATTTTGCCAGCGATAACCCGCTGTTTGCTTATCTGACCCCTGCATTCGTTCAGGACCAGGCAGGCAATAATTTGCCGGGACAGGGGCCGGTAGTCGGATATGCAGCTGTGCAGGACACAGCCAGGGTAAACAGGATGCTGGATCACCCTCAGGTGCAGAATATTCTTCCGCGTGACCTTCGCCTTTACTGGAATGTTAAGCCGGTCAGGGGTGAAGAAAACCTGCATGAACTGGTCGCCATCCGGGAAACAACCCGCGACGGTACCGCACCGTTGACCGGAGGGGTGATTACCGATGCCCGTCAGGATTTTACTCCCACGGGGCAGGTCCAGATCAATATGTCAATGAACAATGAGGGTGCCCGTACCTGGCGCCGTATGACTGCCGACAACATTGGTCGTTCCATTGCCATCGTACTTGACAACTATGTATACTCTTTTCCGACGGTTTCAAATGAGATTTCCGGCGGACGCTCCCAGATTACCGGACAATTCTCTGTGCCGGAAGCCCAGGACCTCGCCAACATACTGAGGGCCGGTTCACTTCCTGCACCGGCAAGAATTGTTGAAGAGGCGGTGGTTGGTCCTTCTCTCGGAGAGGAAGCGATTAATTCAGGGTTTACGTCATTTGTCATTGCCTTTATCGTAGTCCTTTTTTACATGGGGTTTTATTACAGCCGTGCGGGTATGGTGGCTGATCTTGCCCTGGTTGCCAATGTATTCTTCATTATGGGTGTGCTCGCATCACTGGGTGCTGTGCTGACCTTACCCGGTATTGCCGGTATTGTACTGACCCTGGGGATGGCTGTGGATGCCAATGTGATCATTTACGAAAGGATCATTGAAGAATTACGTGCCGGTAAAGGACTCCGGCTGGCCATTACAGACGGTTACAACAATGCCTATTCTGCCATCATTGATGGGAATATCACTACATTGCTCACCGGTGTGGTACTGTATATTTTTGGTACCGGTCCGGTACAGGGGTTTGCGACCACATTGATTATCGGTATCATTAGCTCTTTGTTCACTGCCATTCTTCTTTCCCGTTTGATTTTTACATACTGGCTTGATAAGAATATAAAATTCCGGTTTAATACCAAATTAACCAAAGATGTGCTGACCAAAGTCAACTTTGACTTTATCGGCGTCAGAAAGCGTTTTTATGTGATTTCCGCCATTGTGATCCTGCTCGGACTGGGGTCCTTTGCAGTCAGGGGCCTGAGCTACGGCGTTGATTTCTCAGGTGGCCGCTCTTATGTGGTACGTTTCGAAGAAGATGTCAATACGGATGAAATTCGTGCCAGCCTCGTTTCTCATCTGGAAGAGCCCGCTGAGGTAATTACTTTTGGTTCTTCCAACCAGGTACGTATCACCACCGGTTACCTGATCGACGATAATTCAGTGGAAGCGGATTCCATTGCCGGGCGGCAAATATATGAGGGGATCAAAGACTTTTTTGAGGGACCAATGACTTATGAGGAGTATGTGGCGGACGATGAAGATAAAGTTATTGGTCGTTTGAGCTCACAAAAAGTCGGGCCTTCAGTGGCCAGTGATATTAAAGTTGGTGCCGTAATCAGTGTGGCCATTGCCCTGTTGATCATATTCACCTATATTGCCAGCCGGTTCAGGAAGTGGCAGTTCGGACTCGGCAGTATCTCCACGCTGTTCCATGACTCCATCATTGTGATTTCACTATATTCACTCTTATATAATGTGGTGCCCTGGACCATGGAGATCGATCAGGCGTTTATTGCCGCCATTCTGACCATTATAGGTTATTCTGTGAACGATACGGTGGTGATTTTTGACCGCATCAGGGAAAATATCAACCTGTTCCCCAGAAGGGAGCTTAAGACAAATATCAACAATGCCTTGAATGCCACCCTGTCTCGTACGTTCAACACCTCGGCTACCACCATTGCTGTACTGTTGATTATTTTCCTGTTTGGTGGTGAGGTGATTCGTGGATTTGCCTTTGCATTGATGATTGGTGTGGCCGTGGGTACTTATTCTTCACTGTTCAATTCAGCGCCCATTGCTTATGACTTGTTGATGATGAAGGACAAAAACAAGCATAATAATAAAAGCAACAAGAAATAAACCCAATATTCAGGAGGATTGTACTATGAAAAATGTAATGAATCACCTTACAATGAAAGGAATGGCTGCTGCTTTGGTGGCTTTTCTTCTGCTTCCTTATGGTTGTGGCGGCCCCGAAACTGCTGAGATTGATACTTTTTCAGAAAGCTTTCGAGGCCATGTAGAAACCCTGGCATCTGATGAGTTTGAAGGACGTGCTCCTGCTACCGCCGGTGGGGAAAAATCGGTTGAATACATTGAAGGAGAGATGGAGCGCATTGGTCTCAAACCTGCGGTAAATGGCAGTTATCGTCAGCCGGTTCCATTGGTGGAGATCACAGGTTCTGATTTTTCTGATTTAATTATTCGTGGAGAAGGGAACGAAACTGCTTACAATTACCTTGATGACATGGTAGTTGGAACGACCCGGTTGCAGGATCATTCGGCCCTCGAGGATAGCGAACTGGTTTTTGTAGGATATGGTGTGGTTGCACCTGAATACGACTGGAACGACTATGAAGGTGTGGATGTGGAAGGCAAAACTGTGGTGATGATGATCAATGACCCCGGTTTTTTGCTGGAAGACGAAGCATTGTTCTCAGGTCGTGCCATGACCAACTACGGACGCTGGACATATAAATTTGAAGAAGCTGCCCGTCAGGGGGCTGCGGGAGCCCTGATTATTCATCAGACCGAACCTGCAAGTTATGGTTGGGACGTGGTCAGGAATTCCTGGTCAGGAACCCAATATGGCATCGGTGAGGAAACTGGTGCCCCCAAACTGGAGGCTGAGGGATGGATACAGCTTGATGTGGCCAGGGAGATATTTGATATGGCTGGAGTTAACCTTGATGAGGCTCTTGAAAACGCGGTTGAACCCGATTTTCAGGCTTTTGATTTAGGGTTGACGGCAAGCGTGGATTTCAATAATGAGTTTGATCATGCTGAGAGCTACAATGTAATGGGTTATATTGAGGGAACCGAGTATCCTGACGAGACCGTTATATACATGGCCCACTGGGATCACCTTGGAACGGTAGAGACAGAAGATGGTGTGGATATCTATAACGGTGCGGTGGACAATGCCACTGGTGTAGGGGCTATCCTTGCGATTGCAGAACGCTTTGCCAATCTGGAGGAGCAGCCCAAACGATCTCTGGCATTCATTTCCGTGACTGCCGAGGAATCAGGATTGCTGGGTTCGGCCTATTATGCTGACAACCCTGTTTTTCCACTTGAAACCACGGTGGGTGGGATTAACATTGATGCGCTAAATGTCAATGGACCCACCTGGGATGTGCAGGTTATAGGCTATGGTAACTCGGAAATGGAAGATTATCTCCAGAAACATGCGAATGATCAGGATCGTTACCTTGTAGAGGAGCCCACACCTGAAGCCGGATATTTTTATCGTTCAGACCACATAAGGTTGGCCCGTAAGGGAGTACCTATGATCTATGCACAGGGAGGCAGCGATTTTATCGGCAAGGATGAAGAATATGCAGAAGAAGTCGCAGCGGATATGGCCGACCGCTACCACGCACCAAGTGATGTGGTGCATGATGGTTGGGTCTGGGAAGGCATGCATCAGGACATGTGGTTGTATTACAACCTTGGGTACGAGTTGGCCAACAGTGATGTCTGGCCTAACTGGTACGAAGGCAATGAGTTTCGCCAGATTCGTGATGATAGCGATGAAGTACGCAGGCGTTAAGCCACTTTTCAACCCCGTATTTTTCAGGTTTTGCTGAAATATCAGGGGAAAGCTTCTTGAAATTAATAATATTTATATATTTGGGCAGCAGTGCGATTTTGCACTGCTGCTTTTTTTGTTCAACCTGTATTATTTACGCCTAATTGATTCTAGCATGAAAACCCGTGTTTTTCTCTCTCTTGTGCTGTTTGTTTTGGCCGGGAAAGCCTTTGCATCCGGACAACCTGTACGGTTTATTTCCGATCCTTCGCTGTCACCTGATGGGGAGCAGGTGGTTTTCGTGTATGACGATGACCTTTGGGAGGTCCCGGTTAACGGCGGTCAGGCTCTGCGGCTCACGGCCATGGATGGAAGGGAATCCCTGCCCCGTTACTCGCCTGACGGGAAATGGATCGCGTTTTCCGGGAGAGTCGACGGAAATACCAATGTGTTTCTGGTGCCCGCAGAAGGAGGAGAGATCACCCGTCTGACCTTCCATCAGTCTTTTGACAGGGTAGACAGTTGGTCATGGGACAGTCGCTACATTTATTTCCATTCCTCCAGGGAAAACATGAGTTCGGTTTACCGGGTAGAGATCGACGGAGGAACACCGGAAAGGGTCTTTGAACATTATTTCAATATTCCCCATCACGTGGTTGAGCATCCCCAAAGCGGGGCTCTTGTTTTTACTGAATCATGGGAAAGCCTGAATCAGCCGCAAAGAAAACGTTACCGGGGTTCACACAACCCGGACCTGTTGTCTTATCATGCCGAAAATGACGATTATTCGCAGCTCACAGACTTTGAAGGCAAGGATCTTTGGCCAACCATTGATCGCCAGGGCAATCTGTATTTTGTTTCAGATGAAGGGAATGAAGAATATAATTTATACACCCTGACTGACAATGGAAAGATGGCGCTGACGCAGTTTGATTCTTCCATCGGGCGACCACAGGTGAGTGCCAATGGAAAAAAAGTGGTTTTTGAAAGGGATTATCAACTATATGTGTATGATGTGGCTGCGGGTGAAGCATCTCGTCCTGAGGTGCGCCTTTCCCACAAAAATACCCTGCCGCTTGATCAGAATTTTAATGTGCACAACAACATTACCTGGTTTGATGTGTCTCCGGACAACAAAAAACTTGCTTTTGTTTCAAGGGGTGAATTGTTTGTGTCCGATATTGAAGGTAATTATATACGTCAAATGGAGGTTAACCCGGCTGAAAGGGTTACAGAAGTTGTATGGGGAGCTGATAACAAAACCCTTTATTATTTCCGCACGGTGAATGGATGGACCAATCTGTTTACGATTTCAGCAGATGGAAAAGGCGGTGAGCTTGCACTTGAAGAGAATGTGGCCACGAGCCGGTTACTTTCTTTAAACCCTGACCGTACCCAGGGGGTATACCTCAATGGCCGGGACCAGGTAAAACTTGTGGACCTGGAGGAGAATACCACCAGAGTGATTGCTGAGGCGGAATTGTGGGGTTTTCAGAATTCCCCCCCGGGGTTTTCACCCGACGGAAGATATGTTTTATTTACCGCCTATCATAACTTTGAGCAAAACATTCACATTCATGACCTTGAACAAGGTCAAACCGTCCAATTAACCAATACCGGCATGTCTGAGCGGGTTCCATCCTGGTCACCCTGCGGTAAATATATTTATTTTGCCACCGACAGGTACCAGCCCAATTATCCCCGCGGGAATACGCAGGATCGTTTATACCGCATCCCTTTGTATCGTTTTTCAGAAACACTCAAGTCGGAAAAATTTGATGCCATGTTTTCAGAGGAAGACGAAGAAGGAAGTGATGTCGACCCCATGATTCAGTTTGACCTGGAGGGGATCACAGAGCGTTGGGAACCCATTCGTGTAGCGAATATCGGAAGACAGTGGGCTCCCCGGGTTTATGAATATAACGGTCACCAGGTCATGTTTTTTACGTCCAACCATGACAAAGGGCAGTGGTCTTTGTGGAAGACAGAAATTAAGCCTTTTGAAAGATTGCAGCCGGAGCGTCTGGAAGGCCCTTCTCCGGGCATGGGCTTACGTATTGTGGAAGCTGAAGATAACTTCTACCTCCTTGCAGGCGGCAATATTCAGAGGATTCATACAGATTCCGGGCGTCTGGAGGCAATTGACTTACGTCACAGTTTTTCTCGTAACCTCTCCAACGAATTCTCCCAGATTTTTTATGAAACATGGGCAGCTTTGGATGAAAACTTCTATGAGGATAACTTTCATGGTGTTGACTGGCAAAGGATGCGTGACCGTTATGGAAGTCATCTGCCCTATGTTATGACCAGGGACAATCTCAGGAAACTGGTCAATGATATGCTGGGAGAACTCAATGCTTCCCATACAGGTTTCTCCAGTTCAGGTGAAGAAGAAGATATTTATTACGCTGCTTGTACAGCTGAGACAGGCATTGTTTTTTCTGGTGATGATCCCTTTGTGGTCGAGAAAGTATTACCCGGGAGTAACCTGGATCTGTCAGATCCTGTGGTCCGGCCGGGAGATGTACTTCTCTCTGTAAACAGTCGTGAGGTTAATCCTTGCGAAAACCGTAACCGGTATTTTTACTTCTCTCAAATGCCAGAAGAACTGGAAATGCGTTTTGACCGAAGTGGAGAGGAGGTTGTGGTCAGGATGAAGCCCCATACTCCGGGTCAGGTTGATAACCTGCGATATGATGAGTGGATTGAATCAAACCGGCGATATGTAGCTGAAAAGACCAACGAGAGGGTTGGGTATGTATTTATGAAGAATATGTCGGAAGGGGCATTGAATCAGTTTCTGATTGATATGTCAACCCATGCGAGGGGAAAAGATGCGCTTATTTTTGATATTCGTTTTAATCGCGGAGGCAACGTCCATGACGATGTATTGCAGTTTTTGGCACAGGAACCCTATATGAAGTGGCGCTACAGAGGCGGGTCAGATGCCCCTCAGCCCAATTTTGCTCCTTCCGGAAATCCGATGGTGATGCTGATCAATGAAAGAAGCCTAAGCGATGCGGAAATGACAGCCCAGGGGTTCAGAGAACTCGGGCTGGGCACCATTGTTGGTACAGAAACCTATCGCTGGATCATATTTACCTCGGGGAAAGCGATGGTGGATGGATCATATACCCGCCTGCCCAGCTGGGGATGTTACAGTCTGGAAGGAGAAAACCTTGAGCTGACCGGTGTAGCCCCCCATGTGGAGATACGCAATACATTCTATGATCGCCTGCAAGGAAATGATCCGCAGCTGGATCGTGCGATAGAAGAAGTGATGGAGTCGCTGAAAGATCAGGAGCGTTGAAACTCCAGGACTTCCAGATCTTTGATTTTTTTGCCCTCAATGTTAAAACGGACCATGGTGATTACCTGATGGATTCCGCTGCGCCCGGCTGCACCGGGGTTGATATGCAATAGTCGATTCCTGTTATCAGGCATAACTTTCAAAATATGTGAGTGACCGGATATAAACAGGTCAGGCGGGCTGGATTCAATGATGGGTTTTACGTCAGGGGAATAATGTTCCGGGTATCCACCTATATGCGTCATGAGTACATCCAGATCTTCGCACTTGAAGCGGAGGAAACGTGGATAAACCCGCCGGGTCTCATATCCGTCTATGTTGCCGTACACTCCCCGTAGTGGTTTGATGGAGTTAAGTTTTTCTGCTACCTCAAGGCTGCCGAAATCTCCTGCATGCCAGATTTCATCACAGGAAGCGAAAATGCGTGGGATTTCCGGGTGTACAAAACCATGGGTATCAGATATGAGGCCAATTCTTTTCATTTTAGTTCAACACAATGTTTTATGAAGAAATTGTTACGGTTTTCAAAGGTATTATTTTTCCATTTAATGTACAGACAGGCAGGTTAAATATGAAGAATTGTCAATAAAACTTTTGTACAATGACCGTTTTTTATAATTTGTTCATTATTTTCGCTGAATAATGGTGGGGTTCAGTAGCTAATCTTGTACTTTTGTGCTTTATTTTTCCCCGTATCAGTTTTTCGATGTGTATGGAACGGATTAAGATTTTGGATAAAGAATTTGATGTGTTTATTTCATCTGGGAAGATCCAGAAAGCGGTGAGGCAAATGTCAGATGAAATATATGGGGACTATCATGATAAAACTCCTGTTTTCCTGTGTCTTTTGAATGGGGTGTTCATGTTTGCCGCTGATTTGTTTAAGGCCTATAATGGAAACTGTGAAGTAAGTTTTATCAAGTATGCTTCCTATGAAGGAACCTCCTCTACCGGAAGGGTTAATACTTTGATCGGGCTGGGAGAAGATTTGACGGGCCGGGATTTGATTGTTCTGGATGACATTGTTGACAGTGGTACGACCATGGCCCATTTGCTGGAGTTTTTAAAAGAGCTTAACCCGACCAGTATAAAAGTAGCAAGCTTGTTGCTGAAGCCTGCGGCCTTGCAAAAGAAGGTGCAGATCGATTATATCGGGCTGGAAATTCCCAATGACTTCATCGTAGGATATGGTCTTGACTACAACGGGCTGGGGAGAAACTACAGAGATATTTACAAAATTGTTGAATAAAGAAATCTATCTAAATTAATATCCCGGGAATAATTTTTATGTCATGTTAAACCTTATCATATTCGGGCCTCCCGGCTCAGGAAAAGGGACCCAGTCCGTCAAGATTGTGCAGAAGTATGACCTGCTTCATTTGTCAACCGGTGAATTACTCAGGGAGGAAATGCAAAAAGACACCCCGCTTGGCAGAGAGGTCAGCAAATATATTGACCAGGGTCTTCTCGTTCCTGATGATATTGTCTGGCGGGAGTTATATGAATATGTATCCCAACACCTTGATGCACCAGGGTTTATTTTTGATGGATTTCCCCGTACCATCGTTCAGGCCAAATCCCTGGATTGTTTACTTCAGGAAAAAGGAGCTCCTATTTCCCTGGTGATTTCCGTGGAAGTGGAAGAAGGTGAGCTTTTTAGCCGGCTTCTGGGGCGCTCAGAGGACTCCGGCCGTTCTGACGATTCTGCAGAGATTGCCAAGAGGCGACTGCAGGTCTATAAGGACCAGACTTTTCCACTTATATCGTATTACAAGGCCCAGGGTAAGATTGTATCCATTGACGGAATGGCACCCGTAGATGAAGTATTCGCCCGGATATGCGAAGCTGTGGATGGTTTCCTGGCGAAAAAGAAGGGGTAGTTCCTGTTTCCAATACAGAGCGGTAAAGACATTGACCTGATGAACGCGAATTTCATAGACTATATTAAAGTACATTGCCGGTCTGGTAAAGGAGGTGCAGGATCTGCACATCTGCGTCGTGAAAAATTTATTCCGAAAGGAGGTCCCGACGGAGGAGATGGTGGACGTGGGGGGCATGTCATTCTGAAAGGCAACAGCCAGTTATGGACTCTTTTGCATTTGCGCTATACCCGTCATCTGGCCGCTGAAGCGGGTAAGCCAGGAGGGAGGCAGAGAAGTACGGGCGCAGCCGGTAAAGATGTGATTGTGGAGGTTCCACTGGGAACGGTGGTAAAGGACCCCGATACCCTGGAGGTTGTTGCTGAGGTTACAAAAGATGGAGAACAACATGTTTTGCTGCCTGGTGGCAAGGGAGGAAGGGGCAATGTGCATTTTAAATCCAGCACCCGGCAAACACCTCGTTATGCCCAACCCGGCGAGCCCGGACGGGAGCATTCGTTTGTCATGGAACTGAAAGTGCTTGCAGATGTCGGGCTGGTCGGATTCCCCAATGCAGGAAAATCCACACTGTTGTCAGTAGTCAGTGCGGCAAAGCCGGAAATAGCTGATTACCCTTTTACTACCCTGGTACCAAACCTGGGGATGGTTCCCTATCGCGACAGCCGTTCTTTTGTCATGGCTGATATTCCCGGGATAATAGAAGGGGCGCATAAAGGAAAAGGGCTGGGCCATCGGTTCTTGCGTCACATAGAACGCAATGCGCTATTGCTTTTTATGGTCCCGGCTGATCAGGAAAATATAGAACAGGAGTACCACGTTTTACTGAATGAACTGGAGGCTTATAACCCTGAATTGCTGGATAAGCGAAGAATGCTGGCTGTGTCCAAGTGTGACCTGATTCCTGGTGATGACCTGGACGCGTTAAAAAAGAAACTTGACGCTTTGTTGCCGGATGTGGCGAAAAGCTATATATCAGCCCATACGACCATGGGTATTGAGTCTTTAAAAGATCGTCTCTGGCAGATGATGAATGAATGATCCGGCGGCTGTATTTCCCGATTCATCCTGCTATCCGTGAGAAGATTACGGTTCCCCCCTGCAATAATGTCTTTGGTTAAAAATAACCGGAAAGCTTCCCTTCAATTTTCTCCACTTTTAACCGGACAATACTCACATTCTTAATGGCTGGCGGGTTGTATGCAAAATCCTTCCCGGTATATTTGCGCATGGTCACATTCATGATTCTCACCTTTTCATCGTAATCCTCCACGAACTCTGCCTTACCGTGGGCCAGTACACTGCGGTAGTGCATACCATAACTGCATGCCACCTCTTCATTCCGGTGAAAAAGCTTGTGGTCGGTACTGAATGCCACACAAACATCCGGATTGTTTTCCAGGATACCCAGTTTTTTCCCCTGTGGTGCCATGTGCAGATAAATAAACCCTTCCTCGTATCCGAAATTAAAAGGCAGCACATAGGGTTTGCCTTCAGGATCCGTCATGCCCACATAGCATGTATCGCATTTGTCGATGATTTGGCGGATCTTTTCAGGGTTGTGGATCAGGTTTGTAGCCATAATGCTTATTTAGTCGGGGGCTGACGCCCCCGCCGGTTGTTGGTTTCGGCGCTGTCGTGCCTTTTGGTTGGTCGGGAGCTGACGCCCCCTCCGGTTAAACGGATGCTGCGCACCCTCCGGTTGTTGGTTCGATGGTTTATTTTCAAATATACGAGTCTTTTTCATTTGGTGCCAAAGGATGTTTAATCTTTATATACAAGATTAAAAAGACCGGTTTATGCAGGCTTTCTTTAATAAGTTGTGGTTTTGATATTTGAGACGGATGCTGGTACATCAGAAATACTGGCAAGGTATTTGTGTTTTTTATAAAAAACTAACAAAATAGTTGTAAAACTAAAGAAATAGTTATATTTGTACCAGGCTTTTAAACCAAAACCAATTAACAACCAACAACAACCAACAACCGCTTCGCCCGTTTCCCGAACGACTGGCATCTTCCCCAACCCACAGCCCATGAAAACCAACAACCAACAACCAACAACCAAATAACCAACTAAATATGAAAGAACTCACTAAAGCAGAAGAACAGGTAATGCAGATCCTCTGGGAGATCAGGTCGGGGTTTGTCAAAGATATCCTGGTACATTTTCCTGAGCCGAAGCCGGCGTATACCACTGTGTCTACCATCGTACGAATCCTTGAGGAAAAGGGTTTCGTGGGGCACAAAGCTTACGGTAAGGCGCATGAATATCACCCCCTCATAGATAAATCCACCTATACCCGGGTAATGATGAAGGGAATCATGTTGAGGTATTTTGGGAATTCTTTGCGACAGATGGTGTCTTTTTTCTCTCATGAAAAAGGGCTCACCGCCTCTGAACTTGAAGAACTGAAACGCATTATCGAAGATGAGATCAACACGAAGCAATAAAATCAATGCCTAAATACATATAACGATGGAAACAATCGGCAGTTATTTATTCTGGACATCGCTTTACCTGGCGATTATCGCGGTTGTATATGCCATGTTTGTAAAAGAAGCAGGTACTCCGACCCAAAACAGGTGGTTTGTGATTATTGGATTGTCCGCTTCCCTCCTGTTTGCCGGGGCAGGGCAATTTGCAGGCGGACTGTCTGCGGCAGCGGGCTCTCCAGGTGAAGCTATGTGGTTGCCCGAAGTGGTGGTCAATGCCTCTTCCGGTGCTTATTCAGGTTTGGAGAATGCCCGGCATGGTTTATTTGAAATGGTTGCAGCCCGAAAGATCCTGGTGTATATCATTGCATCCGTTTCAATACTTATTTTCCTGCGGATGCTTGTAAGTCTGATATATCTGGCAACCCGCATCCGCATAAGTAAACGGGTGATCATTGATGGCTGCACCGTGTTGCCCGTGGAAAAAAGGATCGCTCCGTTTTCTTTTTTTGGCTGTGTTTTTATTCCCCAAGAGCTGCTTTCGGGGCCGGAACTCAAACAGATCATTCTGCACGAGCAGGCCCATATACGCAAATGGCATTCACTGGACCTGGTTTTTGTGGAAGCCCTTACCGTGCTGTTCTGGTTTCATCCCGGTGTCTGGTATCTGCGCAAAGACCTGAAAATGCAGCATGAGTTTGAAGCCGACCGTTACGTACTTGATCAGCATGCAGATAAACTTTCCTATCAGCAACTCTTGCTGGATGTGTCCTTTCGGGGATTCAGCCTGCCCGTTACCAATCCTTTCAATTATCCATCTTTAAAAAAGCGAATTATGATGATGAACAAAACCTTTGAGGGTTCCCGTAAAAGAACCCTAATCAGTATGTTAATTGCCATTCCGATGTTCGGAACGGCATTATTTATCCATTCCTGCAATGATGATGTAAGCAAGGAGGCGATGGATGCGGAACTTGAAGAAGCTGCACAGGAAGCGGCCTATTCCGATGATGTGGTATTTACCGTGGTGGAAAATCCTCCCGGTTTCCCTGGCGGTGAAGAGGCCAGGCAGCTTTACCTTGAGGAGAACCTGAGATACCCCAGTTCAGCCCGTGAGGAAGGGGTGCAGGGAACCGTGTTTGTTTCCTTTGTGGTCAGGCACAATGGTGCGATCACCGATGCAGAGATCCTTCGTGGATTGCACCCTGATATTGACAAGGAAGTGCTTCGCGTGGTGAATGCCATGCCGCGATGGGAGCCTGGTACGCAAAGAGGAGAAGATGTGAGTGTGCAGTTC
Source organism: uncultured Bacteroidales bacterium (assembly GCA_964463915.1). Lineage (GTDB taxonomy): Bacteria > Bacteroidota > Bacteroidia > Bacteroidales > UBA7960 > PUPG01. Next base: position 29,382 of record CAYXEH010000030.1, read on the forward strand.
AACATGCCGGTGCGGTTCAACCTGCTCACTGATGAAACTCCCTCCGGAGAATAAGAAGGAAATTTATCTTCCACGGAAGCAATGATCGTGATTGGCGATGAGAAGTATTTGAGAAGTGGTGAAGCCCTTAACGACCTGGACGAATTAATTGCCCCTGACTACATTGAGTCTGTCAGTGTGTTATGCGCAAAATTATAATGCTGAGTACCATATAAATAAATTTGATAATGAATAAAATAATAATTGTTTTAAGCTTAATTGTTCTTGTATTTAGTTCTTGTGTAGAAAATTATACATCAACTGATTATCTGAAACAAGTTGTGAAAAGAATGGAAAAAATTGAATCAGCGACATTTTGGGTTCAAGCAGAAAATTGGCATCCTGGAGATACGGCTGCATCCAATGTCTATAATCAATATGTCGAATCATACAGAAATCTATCTGATTCGACTATTGGTTCAAGTTGGGCGACTTTTGAATCAGAAGACAAGTCTCATTTAGAATTCGCTTATGATGGGGAAATGAGAGCTCTTATTTATGACGATGTAAAAGGGATAGTTATTGATAGTTTCAAAGTAAGGAAATCGCCATTTAGACCTATCTCGCCTCCCTTTTTCAATTACACAGAAAATATTATTAAGTATATCTTGGATAACAATGATAGTACTTTATTAGTGCAAAAAGATTTGGGAGAAGAAATCTATTTAAAATTAACGATTTATGAGGATAGGCAAGTTGAATTTTTTGGTAAGGCTTATTATGTACCAAAGAATCCATATACATTTGACCCAACATCAATATATGAATTGTGGATAGATAAGAAATCAAATTTACCTCGGAAAGTGAGAAGAGAGATGTCTCATAGTATTTCTGTTAGTTCAGTGTCGGATTATGAATTCAATAAGCTACAACTTGAAAATTTTGTTGCTTCTGATTATTTTCCTAAGGGCTATGAAATTAGGCAATACGAACAAAAAAGAAAAAAAAGCCAGCCTAATAAATTGATTGGTGAAAAAGCACCTGAATGGACTTTACAAACTGACTATAAAAATGACATATCCCTATCTGACTTGAAAAGCAAAGTGCTTATGATTCAGTTCACGAGTGTGAGTTGCGGACCCTGCAAATCTTCTATCCCATTTTTAAAAGAATTGTCAAAAGATTATAAAAAAGACGATTTTGATTTTGTCGCAATAGAATGTACCAGTAAGAATACGAATGTTTTAAAAAGCTATATGAAACGTAATGACTTTGACTACAAATTATTACTTTCAACAAAAGACGTTTTAAAGAAATATTCGATTACATCATTTCCTGTATTTTTTATACTTGATGAGAATAGGGTTGTTAATAAAGTGATAAGTGGATATGGGAAAGAAAAAACTGACAAAGAAATTAGAACCGTGATTAATGAAATGATATAAAATTCAGCGCATAATATCGTATATAAAACATTTGGCA
>CAYXEH010000031.1:0-14644 GCA_964463915.1 uncultured Bacteroidales bacterium
TATCCTTCATAGTCGCGCAACAGCACCACCGATCGCTGATCAGAGGGCAGGCGCGAGAGGGCTTCCTCCAGTATCTCCTGCAATCCGGCGTATTCATCTCTGTATCCATGGTCATTCAGTGTGGCGTCCTCCATGGGCGTCTGGTACCGGTCTTTCCGTATTGAGTCGATCATTGTATGATAAGCCGTGGTAAACAAATACGATCGGGCCTTCTCAAAACTGACCTCCTTCACCTTCACCCACATCTTTTCAAAACTATCCTGCACGACATCCTGTGCGCGATCCTCATCACGGATATTCTTCAAAATGAAGCGATACACTCCATCAGAATACCTGTCTACACATTCATTGTATTGGGCCGTTGTCATGCGTTCGGACAGCTTGTTTTATGGTTCGCAATAGTGTAACGGGTAAGCAGCATATAAAGTTACAGCAAAAAACATTATTCAGGGCGGGTTTTTAACCGTCCGGCAAAAATTAGCGGCAAAAAGGCTTAGACAGAGAAATTTTAATTACCTTTAACCTTGCTAAAGTCCCGGATAAAACTTATGTCTGTATTACTTTATACAGGAAAGTGTTTCTGGTTTTTATGCCACTGAATGACAGGGCAGAGCTTCTGCCCTGTGTTTTTTCATCCGGTCATCCCATTACAATGAGCGGTCATCCCATTATAATGAATGACAACAAGGTAAATACAGACATTATCCGGTACCAGCATACTCCCATTAGTTAACACCAATGCCCGCCTGATGCAAATGCCCGCTTTCAAATACTGCATTTTACTTCTTTCTCTGTTACTGATATCTTTGAACCTGGATGCACAAACCGACAAACAACGCCAGGAACTGAAAACCCTCTCCGGGCAACTCCGGCAGGAGTCTGCGGCTGAAAAAGCCGCCGCCGTTCTGCTCGCCAAATCCATCGGCATTCCCGTCAGGCAGGAGTTGGCAGACGGGCGCGTGACTGAACTGATGCGTTTTTACAGGGGACGGCCCATGTATTATATTACCGGCAATGAGGAGGGCGCAGAGCTGATCAACAGCGACCAGGTTTACCCGGGCGGAACAGCAGGTCTCAACCTGACAGGTGCCGGACAAACACTGGGTATCTGGGATGAAGGAAAAGTCCGTGACAGCCACCGGGAATTCATGGGGGATGCAGAATCCCGCGTAACGCAAAAAGACGATGCCACTAATCTTTCCGGGCATGCCACCCACGTGGCCGGCACCATGATCGCAGCGGGGGTCGATGCGGCAGCAAAAGGAATGTCGCCAGGTGCTTTTCTGGATGCCTGGGACTGGAGTGAGGATGAAGCAGAAATGGCAAACGCTGCTGCGTTGGGTTTGGAAGTTTCGCAGCATTCGTACGGATATATCACTGGCTGGGCCTATGGAGACTGGGCTGGAGAGACTGCTTGGCACTGGTATGGTGATCCGGACATAAGCGAAACCGAAGATTACCTGTGGGGGTTTTACAGCGAACAGGCAGCAGACTGGGATGAGATCGGCCATCATGCCCCCCACTACCTCATGGTAAAAGCAGCCGGTAATGATCGCGGAACAGGACCTGCTGCCGGCACAGAACATTATGTATATGATCCGGACGAAGCAGGTTGGGTAACCAGCACCGTTGAACGGGAATTAGATGGGGGAGACGACGGCCATCAAAGCATCTCTCATGCCGCAAACGCCAAAAACCTCATGACCATAGGTGCGGTGGACGCTCAAAAGCAAATGGCCTCATTCAGCGGCTGGGGCCCCACCGATGACGGCCGCATCAAGCCGGACGTGGTGGCAAAGGGTGTTTCCGTATATTCAACCACGACTGGTAGTGATGACTCTTACACCTATAACAGTGGCACCTCCATGTCCGCCCCGATGGTCAGCGGTTCGGTCGGCCTGCTGCTGGAGCATCAGGAAAACCTCCATCCCGGCAAACAAATCAGCGCCACCACCGTCAAAGCCCTTATACTGCACAGCGCCGACACAGATATCAGCGGAGCGCCCGGCCCCGATTACCGTTTTGGCTGGGGCCTGATGAATACAGAAGCCGCTGCCGGCATCATGAGCCAAGACGCCAGCATGGGCGGGAACTTCCTGGTCAGGGAACTGACGCTGGAAGAAGACGGCGCCATTGAAAAAGAGCTCTATGCCAGTGGCGAAGGCCCCCTGCAGGCCACCATTGTGTGGACCGACCCCCCGGGCACCCCGCCCGATCCCGCATTGAACCCGCCCGACCTGATGCTGGTCAACGACCTGGACATGCGCATGACCAGCATCAGTAAAACAACCCATGAGCCTTACATACTTGATCCCGCCAACCCTGGTAATCCGGCCACTACCGGGGACAATTACCGCGACAACATCGAACAGATCCACATCAGCAATCCCGTTGAAGGCGAAAAATACACCCTGAGCATCGATCACAAAAACACCCTTGCCGAAGGCACCCAGGACTTTTCCCTGGTGATTACCGGGATTGCTCCCACCACTTTTGCAGGAAGCACGACTGAGTGGGAAGACTCGCAAAATTGGCTGTACGGCGATCCGGCAACCAGCGAACACGTTTTCATCCCCGCCACAACGACTCATTTTCCGGAAATCTCCTCCACCGTTTCCGTGCAAAACCTTTCGGTTGAGCAGGGGGCATCGCTGAACATCAGCGAAAACGGGTTTTTAACCGTTGGGGGCCATTTCCTTACCGGGGATGAAAGCGGCAAAAGGTACAGCCCTGAGGGAAAAAACCATTCCATTCAGCATAAAACCAACGGGGATGTCCGCGGGACTGACAGGGAAACACCCCTGAACGTCATGGAAGCCGTCATGACCAAAGGGGCAACACCCATAGACACCGGGGATGCCCTAAAAACCAACGCGGAAGCCCTGGTGATAGAACCGGAAGGCTCCATGACGGTAAGCGGGCGACTGATACATGAAGGCGGGGCCGAAGGAATCCGCCTCTGTTCAGATGCCGCAGCCACGGCCACCCTGATCCACCAGACCCCGGGTGTTCCCCTGACCGTGGAAAGACACATTACGGGCGACTGGTCCACCTCCCTGAGCGGGTGGCATTTGCTCAGCGCCCCTGTTTTGGAACAAAGCATTGCAGATTTTATCCCGCAATCCGGTGAAGGAGACTACGACTTTTACGGCTGGAGTGAACCCGACAACCTCTGGAAAAACCATAAAGCAACAAACTTCTACCAGTGGAACAGCGGTGAAAACAATAACGGTGAGGATTTTGCTCAGGACAAGGGGTACCTGGTATCCTGGGAAAACACCCTGACCCCTGAGTTTGCAGGCCAGTCAGTGGTATCCGACATGGGTTTTACAAACTTGAGCCTCACCGAAGAGGAGGGCGACGGCTGGCATTTGCTGGGCAACCCTTTTTCCAGCGCAGTCACCTGGGACGCTTCAGCCTGGGGGCTGTCGAATATTGTGCACACGGCAAAAATATGGAGTAACGGCGGGTATATCGACATCACTTCTCCCGGTGGCATCATCCCGTCCATGAACGGCTTTTTTGTCCAGGTCACAGATCCGGTGAACGCCCTGACCATTCCTGCTGACTCCCGCCTGCATGATGACACATGGCATAAACAACAGGACGGTGACATCATTTATCTGCTGGCCAAAACACCAGACAGCCCTGTCAGCCAGCAAAGCGTCATACGCATTGAGCCCGGCACTTCCGATACATTTGATCCGCGATATGACTCCCGCTTCCTCCCGGGCTACGGTCCGGTTTTCCATGCCCTGAAAAACGGGGAGGAACTCTCCACTATTTCCATCAGCCACACAGATGAAGACCAGGTGATCTACTATCATTTCAGCCCTGCAAGGGAAAGCCCGGCCCACGAGATCAGGCTGACGGAATCCACCATCCCCGGACCTCTTTACCTGCACGACCGTCATCATAATACCCTACATACACTGGATGCGAACAACCCCTACCTGGTTGACAATCCGGGGGAAACAGCTGTTGACCAACCCCGCTTTGCCCTGTATTTTTCCCAGGAGGCACTCCCAATGGACCTCCGCCCGGAAGGAGATGCAGCCCGCCCGGCAGCATGGTATCACGGGGGGCGGATTTATATCAGGGCCAACGAGGACCTGGTTAAGCTCAGGCTGTTTGATACGCAGGGAAAGCTGCATTACACGGGGTCCCCGGGGAATACCCATATTCAAAGTATCCCGGCTCCCACAAATGCAGGGATCTACTTTCTGATGATCATCAGGGAACAGGCAACGGAAACTGAAATCATACCGGTTACTGCATCCCACCGTTAAAAACCCTGACTCCCGGCAAACACTGCAAAACTTTATGGCGTATATTTTATCGATGACCCGTCATAAGCCCTGACTCCCCGGCAAACCCCGCTCTTCGTTTTCGAAGATTGGACGTATTCAACCATTCATCACAATCCCGAATGGGCGCCTTATAGCTTCAATAGCGAAGAACCAAGGGCCGGGGCTTCTCTTTGTTACAACTCTAACCCTCTGATTTTTTGGCCTTTGGGTTTATTGGCTTGCATTTTGATAATTATATAAGTGGGGAATTACACCCTTTTCAATGGATGATACAATCCCGGGTTGATTAACCGGGCAACGGGGAAAGGAATTCCCGGTTGTTGAATCGACCATTATAAATAGTATCTTTATCAGGGATGAAAACGAATGGTGTTAATAATCCTTGCATCCCTTGACAAAACTGCAAAAAACAATACCATCCCGCGGTTCACCATAATGCTTCAAAGACGTAACACCCGACATTCTGGCCCCGGCGGGGGGCACAAACTTCATAAACCGCGACCATCAGCCGCTTTCTTTTCGCTGAAAGGGATTGCCGTGTTGATGGGATTGCTGTTGCTGGGCCCGGCTTTTTCCACCGGCACATTTTCCACGGAACGGGCAGGGTCGCTGGAATGGTCAAACACAGAAAGGCCGGCTCCTGTCACCAACGATCTTCCCAGGGCAAAAGGCACAGTGATCACGGAAACCATCAGCCAGACAGGATCCGGAAATTTCACCGTTCCGGCAGGCGTGGCGTCCATTACTGTTGAGGTCTGGGGCGGTGGAGGCGGAGGATCTGATCCGGTCGGGAATGATGCTGGAGGTGGAGGAGGTGGCGCTGCTTATGCCCGCCGGACTTTCAGCGGCCTGAGCAGTGGAACCAGCTTCAATTTGTTTGTTGCAACCGGTGGTGCCGCCGAAGGTACCGGCGAAGACAGCTGGTTTGTCAGCAGCACCACCCTGATGGCCAAAGGCGGACAGGGTGGAGGACCCGGAGGCCCGGGTGGAACAGGAGGATCAGCAACAAACAGCTATGGAGATAATACTTTTTCTGGAGGTGACGGAGGAGACGGACGGACAGGAGGTCCACCGCCCCAAAGAATTGGTGGTGGCGGAGGTGGCTCTGCCACCGGTACTTCAGATGGAGGAAACGGGCAGAGCGGCCAGCAGGGAGGAAATGGCGGAAGCGGCGAGGCAACCGGCGGAGACGGTGGAAGCGGCAGCACCAATGGCAGTGAGGGAGGAACTCCCGGTGCCGGCGGAGGCGGAGCCAGCAGCAGCTCAGGCGGAGGAAGAGGCGGCGATGGCCGCATCATCATTACCTACACCCTTCCCGAGCCGGATCCTGCTTCTTCAACCATCACCCCGGAAGATCCGACCGTTACGGCAGACGGCAGCAGCAACACCGTGGTCACACTTCAGGTCAGGTACCCGAACGGCGACCCTGTTTCGTCCGGGGGTGATGCAGTAACGCTTTCCACAGACGCAGGTTCTCTGGGCAATGTGTCCGACAACGGCGATGGTACCTATTCAGCCGTACTCACCGCATCCACCAACGTGGAAACAGCTACCATCAGCGGAACATTGAACGGAGATCCGCTTACGGAAACAGCCACCGTCGACTTTTTGGCCGGCGCACCAGAAACACTTGTTTTTGAATCGCAACCCACCAATGCGGCCGCCGGCGCACAGCTTAACCCACCGGTAGAAATACACATCCTGGATGCATTTGACAACCTGGTAACCGATGCCACCACACTGGTTACCGTCAGCATTGACAATAATGCCGGCAGTGGCACCCTTGACGGGCAACTCAGCGTTTCAGCCACAGGCGGCGTGGCAACTTTTAACAACCTGAGCATTGACAAAACCGGAGAAGGATATACCCTTGAGGCATCGGCAAGCTCCCTTGCCCCGGATATTTCGGCATCTTTCAACATCACTCCCGGCACGCCCGCACAGCTCAGTTTTGAACAATCGCCCACCAATACAGAGCCCGGGGAAGTGCTCACACCCCCGGTTACCATCCGCATCGAAGACAACCTGGGCAACCTGGTTACAACCGCCACGGACAATATCTCCATTGCCATCGACAATAACCCTTCCGGGGGAAGCTTATCGGGCACACAAAGCCGGGATGCAGTGGATGGCATCGCCACCTTTGACGACCTTAGCATCGACACTCCAGGAGATGGCTACACCCTGGAGGCAACCTCCGGCGGACTGACACCCGTCACCTCCACGCCATTCGACATCCAGACAGGTGCACCGGTAAAACTGTCTTTCGTGGATCAACCCTCAAACACCGAGGCCGGGGAAGACATCAATCCCCCGGTAACTGTCCACATCCTGGATGACAGCGATAACCTGGTCAGCGACGCCTCCAACACCATCACCATCAGCATCGAAGACGACCCGGCTGGTGGAACACTGGGCGGACAGGTCAGTACAACCGCATCCGGGGGGATCGCCACCTTCGACCAACTGTCGATCAACAAAGCAGGCGACGGCTATACATTGCGTGCCAGTGCCTCCTCCCTGTCTGCAGATGTGTCCGGCGCATTCAACATCACACCGGCAGCCCCTGCCCAACTTGTTTTTGATGGTCAACCTTCTAACAGCGTGGCCGGTGAATCTATCAGTCCGGAGGTGACAGTCAACGTGCTGGATACCTACAACAACCTGGTTACCGATGCCGACAACAACATCACCCTGGCCATCGACAACAACCCCGGCCAGACCACCCTCCAGGGCACAACCACAGTTGCAGCCACCGACGGCACGGCTACCTTAAGCGACCTGTACATTGAAATTGCAGCCACTGATTATACCCTGCAGGCAACGGCAACCGGACTTAACAGCGATAATTCCTCATCCTTTCGCATCTCACCCGCAGCAGCTTCCGGTTCAGAAACAGAGATAACTGCCAACCCATCTGTAATCAACGCCGATGGGAGTTCCACCTCCACCATTGAGGTCCGGGCCAGGGATGCTTATGGCAATCCGCTGACTTCCGGCGGTGCCACTGTTTCATTAAACACTACGCTGGGCAGCCTGTCGGGGGTTTCCGATCAGGGCAACGGCACCTACCAGGCTACGCTGACCGCCCCCGAATCATCCGGAGAATCCGACATCACAGGATCGATCAACGGAGAGGGTATTGCAACCCCCGCCACCGTCTTTTTCAGGGATGTGGCCGGGCAGGAAGAAGAGGTTTTTGATGCCAACGGTACATTTACAGTTCCTGATGGCGTTACAGAGATCACCGTACATGCCTGGGGCGCAGGCGGTGGTGGCGGCACAAACGAAGGCGGCGGTGGCGGAGGCGGCGCATTTGCCAAGCAAACCCTTGGTGGCCTGACATCAGGCACCTCCTACAATGTGACCGTGGGGAACGGCGGCAATGCAGGTACCGATGGAGGGGACTCCTATTTTGACAACACCGGGGTACTGAGGGCAGACGGAGGCAGCGGTGGCGGCAATCCCGGAGGGGGTGCCGGTGGCCAGGGTGGCACCGGTGAGCAAACATACTCCGGAGGAAATGGGGCAGATGGTGTTGATGGTGGTCCGGGTGGTCGCCGGGGTGGCGGTGGTGGCGGTTCGGCCACCGAAACCGGCAGTGGAAGCTCCGGAAGCGGCGCCTCCGGAGGCAGCGGCCAGGGAGCAGGCGGAGACGGTGGCACAAACGATTCGGCTGCTCAGGACGGAGAGAGCCCCGGCGGAGGGGGTGGCGGAGGCTACACAAATGAAACCGGCGGTAGCGGTGCCAACGGACGCGTCGTAGTCACCTGGGACATCCCCGAGCCCGATCCGGCCACATCGACCATAGAATCCGCAGACAATGAAATACCGGCAGACGGAAGCAGCCAGACCACCATTACCATAAGCCTCAACTATGCCAACGGCGACCCGGTAAACAGCGGCGGAGACATCGTGCTTTTAGAAACCACGGCAGGGACCCTGGGCAGTGTAACAGACAACGATGACGGTACCTATACTGCCAGCCTGACCGCTTCCACCAATGCGGAAACTGCAGTTGTTACCGGGGCTGTCAACGGCTTGTCTATGACAGATGAGGCAAGCGTGGTTTTCGCCGCCCTGCCCGAACCAGCCGGCATCACCCTTAGCGGGCCTGTCAGCGTGGACGCCGGCGAGACCAGCGGCAACTTTACCCTGACCGTAGTGGACAGTGAAGGCAATCCGACTGGCGTCCGGGAAAACACCACATTCAGTCTGAGCTCGAGCCAGCCTTCCACGGCTTCCTTCAGCCCGGGCAGCAGCATCACGATGGCTGACGGGGAAAATACGGCCTCTTTTACCTACAGCAACACCCAGGGAGGCATTCATCAAATCACAGCCGCCCGGGAAAGCGGTGATCCTGCACTGGCAGGCAGCAGCGGCAGCCACGACATCCAGGTGCTGCTGGACATTGACCCGAACACATTCTCCCTTTACAGAAAATATGAAACCGACCACAACCAGGTGGACGGCAGCAGTGCACTGACCGACTTCCCGGTGCTGTTCAGCAAAACCCATGATGACTTCAGACACACCAGCAACGGAGGGCACATCACCAACAACAACGGATATGACATCATCTTTACGGCAGGCGATGGCAGCACCACCCTGGACCATGACCTGGAATATTATGACCCCGTGGCCGGCACCATCATCGCCTGGGTACGGATCCCCTCATTGAGTGCCACATCCAACACCCCGTTCTTCCTCTACTACGGCAACGACCAGATAAGCAATGACCTGTCGGTAAATACCACCTGGGACGATCATTACAAACTGGTCATGCACATGGCCGGCAACCTGTTGGATGCCTCTACGGCCAACAATCAGGCATCCAACAACGGGTCTTCTTCCCTACCCGGCGGCCAGGTAAACGGGGCGCGCAGCTTTTCACCAGGGGATTTCATCCAGGTTGAAGACAGCGATATGCTGACATTCACCGATGAGCTCAGCATTTCCCTCTGGATAAAACCGTCCAATGTGTCCGCCGGACCCGACCTGGTGAGCAAGGGCAGCACCCATGAATCGTATTCATCCTACCTGGATGGCGGCAATTTTGTATTTAGCATCGACGGGAACAGTTATTCATCCAGTCAGCAGCTCACTGACAATCAATGGAGTTATCTCACCATGACCAGGGATCCCTCCGGCTGGTCGATCTATATCGATGGCAATGAGGATGCATCAGGTGGGACAACCCCAAACATTCCGGCCGTTTCTGACGATCTGTTTATTTCGTCATCTTCCGCATCCTACGAAGGAGTAATGGATGAGGTACGTATCTCAGGCACTGCCCGTTCAGCCGAATGGGTAAAAACCAAATACAACAACCAGTCTAACCCGGAAAGCTTCATTACAGAGGCCCTTCTCCCCCCGGATCCCGGCCAAAGTACCATTGAAGCCGATCCCGCAGAGATCACAGCAGACGGCATCAGTACGGCTAACATCACCCTTCAGGCGAGGAATGTATTCGGAGAAGATCTGACCGGGGGCGGAGCCAGCGTATCCTTTGCAACCACTGCCGGTACCATTTCTTCCGCCACGGACCAGGGAGATGGCACCTATACCGCCCAGCTCACCGCATCAACCGCACAGGAATCAGCAATGGTCACAGGAATCATTAACGAAGAGACCGTTCAGGATGATGCAAGTGTGGCATTTAAGGCAGGACCCCCGGCAAAATTCAGCTTCGCCCAGGCCCCAGCTACGGTAAACCTTTCTGCCCCGGCCGATTTTGTATTAAAGGTGTTGGATGCCAATGACAACCCCACCACAGATCACAGCGGATTTGCGGATGTGATCAGCGTAAGCAACGATGCAGGCGAACTGAATCCATCAGCGGTCAATATTCCGGCAGGTGATGATGAAGTCAGCTTTTCCTGGACCCACGACAATGAAGGCCTATACACCATCGAAGCCTCAGGCAGTGGTCTTGACCCGGCCATCCATGATATTGAGATAGTGGATGATTTCAAACTTGGCATGCTCCTGTGGCTTAAGGGTGATGAAGGCACCTACCAGGACACGGGGGGCAATACTCCGGCCAGCAGCCAGGGAGAAGCCATCCGCGAATGGCATGACCAGAGCGGCAACAATAGGGTCTTCAGCACTTCAGGCACACCACCCACACTTGAAACCGGAGCCACAGCATTGAACAACCGGCCTGCCATCCGTTTTGCAGGCACCGGTGATGAACTGGTTGATGAAGATGGCGACAGCTATATCAACGGACTGAACGAATTCACCATTTTCTTCGTGATCAAATCGGACCGCACAGATACCGACCGGGGTTTCTGGCACACCAAAGATCCTGACGATCTGGATGACATTTTCACCATCCGCTACGATCAGGCGGGCTTCTTTGCCGATCCTGCTCCGGTAAACAATGTTAAACTTGGCATTTTAGATAACGATCAACAAAACCAGATCGAAAGTTATTCCGATGTCCAGGTAACTGACGGTCAGATTGTAATGGTACACTGGAAAAGCGGAGAAGCCTATGATCTTTTTGTGGATGGCATCGTCAACAATCCTTCCCTGTTGTACGATCCGCCTACGGGTTCATTGTTCGGTGCCACCAAAGCCCTGATCGGTAAAAGTTCAAAGGATGATAACAATAATTCAAGTTGGGACGGACTCATTGGCGAGGTCATCCTTTATGACCGCTTGCTCTCCAGACAGGAAAGAGAACAAACCGAGGATTATTTATCAGAAAAATATGGCATTTCCATTCGCAGGCTGACCCCTGCCCGTGGCGGAGAAGCCATTTCCGCTGACGATGCGGGCGGAGATTTCACCACCCTCACCGGGCCGATTATTAAGGAAGGGTTCCGGGGCGAACTGGTGGATGGAGAAACCATCCAGCTCAGGGCGCCAGCCGGATTTGAATGGGATACAGGCGGAACAGACCCCCAGGCAGCCATCAGCCCCGTATACGGGGGCATCACCGATCTGCAGGTCAGTTTCACCTCCCGCGACAGTAAATATGTCACATTCACAGTAGCTCAGGCTTCCAATGCGTCATCCGGCTCCCGGATCGGCCAGGTAAACTTTTCGGGATTGCGAATACGGCCTTCCACCACGGAGGTTCCCAATGAAGGCAATATCCGCAATACGGGAAGCACCGGACAGGCGGGTTCAACCAATTACGGTTCACTTACCATGGTGCCGGGAGCTGCTGATAAATTGATCTTTACCTCCCAGCCATCCAGCACAACCATTAACCAGACTATTTCCCCGGCAGTAGGCCTGCAATTGGTTGACCAATACAGCAACTATGTGGAAACCGACAATGTTGATGTCAGTATATCCCTGAGTGAGGGAAGCGGCTCCTTGCAGGGGACGCTCACCCAAACCACAAACAGCTCCGGACAGGTAAGTTTTGATGACCTGTCGGTCGATGACACCGGCGACAAAAAACTCACGGCTAACGCCACAAATATCACTGCTGCAGAAAGTGAGTTGTTCAACATTGTGCTCGACGGGCAATTCACTGCATTCCTGATCGAAAAATCTTCCGGCGGCAACATCACCAGCAAATCGGCCGGTGAACAATTTGACCTGACCATTTCCGCCGTGGATGGGAACGGCATCGTAGACACAGAATTCAACGGACAGGCCGTAATCACTTCCAACGGCACCCTGGGTACAGGGGGTGGTACAACAGCCAATTTCGTGAACGGAGTTCTGGCATCACATACGGTCAGCGTCATTAGTACAGGTAACACGAACATCACAGCAACATACAGCCAGGGATCGGAGAGTGGCACCAGCAACAATTTCCAGGTCAGCCCGGGCACTCCATCTGCTGAAATGTCAACCATCTCGGCCAACCCGACAGTGATAATCAATGACGGGCAAAGTACTTCAGATATTACCGTGCAACTCAAAGATGCTTATGAAAACAACATTCTCACCGGAGGCAGCACAGTGATCCTGTCAACCACCGCCGGTTCTTTAAGCGGAATTACCGACAATGGAGATGGCACCTACAGCGCTGTACTGACATCCCCCACTGCACAAACCACAACTACAATCAGCGGAACGCTCAACGGCACTCCGATGGATGATACCGCCCAGGTGATGTTCGCCGAATTTGATTACGTATGGCAGGGCACGCTGGGCGACGATCCCACGGCCGACCAATGGGAACACGGACCCAATTGGAACACCGGAACAGTGCCCGAGGCAGAAAGTGCTGTCTTAATTCCATCTAATCCTTCAGTGGGCAACAAATTCCCTGTGGTCAGCATTACAGATACTGAAGCCAGACGGATCATGATCGAATCGGATGCCAGTCTGAGCTTATCAGGCGGAATCAACATGATCGTGCATGAATACATCAATGGAAACGGGATGTTGGAAGGCAGTAACCAGGATACCCTCAGCATCGGCGGAGACCTGGACATCGGAGGAATTACTTTGGGAACTGTAATATTCAACGGCAATACATCCCAATCAATCATCAATCCCCACACTTACACCAATCTGGGGGTTGACAACCCCGGCACAGTAAAAGCCACAAACAACCTGATTGTGGAAGAAGAACTGAATCTGATTGATGGTATTCTCCGCATCCCCAATAACCGTGCACTTATTGCCAATGATAAAAACATTGCCGGCGGTCAGTTGCAATTTGTGAGGGTGATCAGCGGGCCAAAAGGATGGCGTATGCTCGGATCGCCGGTGGCCTCCACCTATGATGACCTGCTTGACGGAACCCTTACACAGGGTTACACCAACAGTACACTGGGTACGTCTAATGAAGGGGAAGCCCTGCAACCCAATGTATTCTGGTATGATGAGACCTTCCCCGGCACAGACAACGAACGCTGGCGGGCGCCTGACAATGCCACGGCTAACCTGACAGCAGGCAGGGGGCTTTACCTGTATGTGTTCGGCGATGTGGCAGAAGATCCTCGCTACAACGAGCCCCTGCCAGACACCCTCATTGTCACAGGCCAGGAATTTGAAGGCGATGGAATAGAATTTGATTTCGATATTACCTATACCCTGGAAGCTGATACCGGCTGGAATTTCGTCAGTAACCCTTTTGGCGCATCACTAAACTGGGATTCACCGGGATGGACCAAAACAAACATAGACAACACCATATATATCTGGAACCCCAGCGCCAATGGTGGCAACGGAGAATTTCTTACCTGGAATGGCAATTCCGGGAGCCTGGGCAGCGGACTGATCCGCCCCTTCCAGGGTTTCTGGGTAAAAGCCAATGATGCCAACCCGGTGCTGAAAGTCAGCAAATCTGCAAAAACCACCGGCGGGACATTCCTGCAAAAAGACGGCATATACAATCCAGACCAGTGGGTCACCCACCTGGAAGGCGATACCAACGAAAGCTTCGCCACTAGCCCTCATGTCACAACGAAGAACTGGGATTCGACAGAATGGACTAAAGCAGCGCAGCATTCAAATCCGCGTATCATTTTCAGGGCAAGGGCGGGCGGCATGGATGCCTATAAAACCATCACCTTCCGTGAAGAAGCCCTCAGGGACAAAGACCGTTACGACGGCTACCGCCTGCTACCGCTGAGCGACTCCTTCGTGGAACTATTCTCAACCCTGCCCGACGGTTCTGAATTGGTAGTGAATAATCTCCCGGAAAACTTTGAAGACAGGATGTATATCCCAATACACGTAGGTGGTTACAAAAACCAGGTATTAATCACCGACCCCTACACCATCAGCTGGCCGGCCCTAAGGCAAATCCCTGATGACTGGGTACTTACCCTGGTGGATCACCAAACCGGCGAACGCATCAACATACGCGAACAGCAAGCGTATAACTTTAACCTGGTAGACACCAGAGATAAAGGATTCTACCCGGCAAACATCCCTGGCTCCAGTGATTACCGCCTCAAAAACCAAAACAATGAAGAGCCACGTTTTACCCTGATCATCTCGGACCAGGAGATCGAGGCGACAATTCCCGAGGGTATCTTTCTGGAACAAAACCATCCAAACCCATTTTCAGGAACCACGACCATTCGCTACGGCCTTGCAGAAGAAGACGAATTGCGCGTGGAAGTGTATAATGTAATGGGCCAACGCGTAGATGTGCTTGCAAACGGGAAACACCAGGCAGGGTTTTATGAAGCAAACTGGAAAGCAGACGGACTTGATTCAGGGATTTATATTTGCATTCTTCGAACCAGCGAGGATGTCAAAACCATTAAAATGACCCTGATGCGCTGACTGACAGGAAGCCGGATCATTTAGCAGGCTAACCTGTGATGCACCACCGTCTGATTTACTGTCAGAAACCGCAACATATTTTCACAGGCCTTTTACCGGAGCAATTTGTGCTTCACCCC
>CAYXEH010000031.1:14744-15942 GCA_964463915.1 uncultured Bacteroidales bacterium
ACCGGGGCCTGACGTGACCGACCACGGGGGTACGGCCACGAAATCAGGGGCTACGGCAACGAAACCGGGGCCTGACATGACTTATCCCAGGGGTACGGCCCCGAAATCAGGGGCCGCAGCAAAAAGACCGGGCACTCCTGAAACAGCTAGCCCGAATCCGGGCACTCCCGGCGCTGATGACCCGCGATTACTAAGAAAAATGAAGCAACTGGTTGCCGTAGCCGGGGATTTCCTCCAAATGGCAGCTCACCAAATTGATTACCAAAAAATCGCCGATACCTTCCGTGATGTCAGTGGAGCCAGGTTTGTGGCCATCAATGTGTACGATAAAAACGAGGCTTTTTATACCACCATGGCCACCTCCGGCATGGACACACACCTTAAAAGGATCTCTGCCCTGATGGGTTTTGACATTGTGGGGAAAAGGTGGCCCCACGATCCTGTCCGGGCCGAAAAAATTCGTGACCAGGCCCTTACCCGGTTCCAAAACCTGGAAGAATTTGCCGGCCATGCCCTCCCACGTTTTGCGATAAAAGCCATCGACAATATTGGCGGAATAGGAGAGATTTGCGTACTGAAAATCATGCAGGGAAGGTCCCTCATCGGCGACTTCTTTTTTGTGATGCCCAAAAACAACAGCTACATTAATGACTATATAGTAAATATATTCTCACAACAAACCGGGTTGCTGCTGACACGTAAACAGGCAGAGGAAGAACTCTCCGATGCAAAAAACCAGGCGGAACATGCCAACCAGGCAAAAAGTGAGTTCCTGGCCAATATGAGCCATGAGATCCGCACCCCCCTGAATGCCATCCTGGGCTTTAGTGAGATCCTTGAGGAAAAACTGTCTGAAAGAGAACATATTAAGCTTACCCACTCCATTACCTCCGCCAGCGAATTACTATTGTCACTGATCAACGATATCCTGGACCTGTCAAAAATTGAAGCGGGAAAAATGCCCATTGATCCAAAGCCTACAAAAATCCACAGTTTGCTCCAGGACTCTGAATCCATTTTTGCAGAGAAGGCCCACCGTAAGGGCCTGACATTTGACCTAATAATATCAGAAAAACTGCCCACCTCCCTGGTGATTGATGAGGTGAGGATCAAACAGGTCGTATTCAACCTGCTTAGCAACGCTGTTAAATTTACCCCCAGGGGTAAAATCCGTCTGTACGTGGATTATGAACCAGGG
>CAYXEH010000031.1:16042-24533 GCA_964463915.1 uncultured Bacteroidales bacterium
AGGTCTTTCTGGATTATAGCCAGGAAGGAAAAGAATCATCCAAGAAAGAATCATCTGCCCGGAACCCCACCACATCCCCTCCCCTCGCGCCTGAAAGCCTGACACAACTACCCGAAGCGGTAAAAGCACTTGAAGAAAACTTCATACCGCAATGGAACAATATCAAAGACCAGCTGGTGTTGTTCAAGATCGAGGATTTCGCCGATGACCTCAGCCGCCTGGCCGCAAAATATCAGCTGCACGGTCTGGAGCAATTTGCCCACATCCTTCATAAGTATGTGGATGAGTTGGACCTGGAGGCCATAGAAGAGCACATTCATGCCTTCCCGGCCTGGGTAAGTCACCTGAAAGCCCAACTTTCAAAAGATCAGCCAGATAAAACTGGAAATAGAGGTAAATAAACATTATATTTGTTATAGAGCAAGGGTACCCCAGCATATTGTTGAATTATTGAAAGAGACAAAAGGATAATGCAAACCCCTGAACCCCGACATTTCTCCATTCTTGTGGTAGACGACAACAAGGAAAACCTGAAGGTGGTCAGCAATTTCCTGAAAACCGAGGGCTACCAGATCGCCCTGGCCATCAGTGCCGAGGACGCCCGCAAAATCCTCACCACAAACTCAATTGACCTCATTTTGCTGGATGTGATGATGCCGGGGATTGACGGATTCACCTTTTGCAGGCAATTAAAAAATGATCCGGATTTCTTAGAAATCCCGGTTATTTTCCTCACGGCAAAAACGGAAACCAGCGATTTGGTTGAAGGCTTCAAGGCAGGGGGGGTAGATTATATCACAAAACCTTTTCAGCGGGAAGAGCTGATTGCACGGGTTAATAACCACATTGCCCTTGCCCATGCAAAACGGCAGGTCAGGGAACAGGCGGAAGAGATCCGCAAGATCAACCTTACCAAAGACCGGCTGTATTCCGTGATCGCACACGACATCAAGTCGCCCTTCTCCAATATTTCCATGCTCATCTCTTCCCTGGCGGAAGGTTACCTTGAGGCAGGAACGGAAGAGTATGATGAGATCCTGCAAAGCATCAACAGTTCCACGCAGGAAACATACAGACTATTGGAAAACCTGCTGCAATGGACCCGTTCACAGACCGGCGACCTCCACCAGTCGCCTGAGCCACTGAATCTCGGGGAAATCATCGAAAGTACCTGCCGGTTATTGCATCCTCAGGCAAACAAAAAACAGGTCAACCTTGAGTGTCATGGCGACAAAACACTGATAATCAAGGCCGACCGCAATATGATGCAAAGCATACTGCACAACCTGATCAGTAACGCCATCAAGTTCACTAAAGAGGGTGGCAGGGTAAGTGTGAGTACCCACAGAGAAGAATCTCAGGCTGTCATCCGCGTAAAAGACAACGGGGTAGGCATCCCAAAAGAAAACCTCCAAAAACTATTCCAGGACAAAGGACAGCTTACTACCCGGGGCACCAGCGACGAAAAGGGAAGTGGATTGGGCTTATTGCTGGTAAAAAACTTTGTGCAGAAAAATAACGGCAGTATTGAAGCAGAAAGCGTGGTGGATGAAGGAAGCACTTTCACCGTGAAGTTCCCGTTGGACTAAACCCGTTTAAAATGGAAGAAAAAATCCTGAACATCCTCGCACTTGATGATGATCCTATCATACGCAACCTCCTGAAGTCCATACTGAAGAACCAATCACGGCTCTATGTGGCTGACAAACCTTCCAGGGCCTTTACCATCCTGAAAAAAGAGCCGGTAGATATCCTGATTTCGGACTTCATGCTGCCCGAGATGAATGGCCTGGAGGTGCTTAAAAAAGTCAAAGAAGATTATCCTGACGTAGAGGTGATCATGATCAGTGCCGAAGGCAATATGGATACGGTTATCGGGGCACTTCGGCAGGGCGCGGTAGATTATTTCCGGAAGCCTTTCAAGGCAGAAGATTTGTGGATCGCCATTGAGCGCACCAGGAAGTATGCCGAACTTCACCATAACCTGAAAAACTATAAATCGCGCAGCCAATACCTTCAGAAACTGGTTGACGAGAGATCAGGCAGCAACCTTGTGGGAAAAACCCCCGCCATGAATGATATTCGCAAACAGATGGAGCAGGTGGCAAAAACCCACGACACTTCGGTGCTGATCCTCGGGGAAAGCGGAACAGGCAAGGAGCTGGTGGCAAGAGGGATTCACAACCTGAGCAACCGCCGGGATGAGATGTTTGGAGCCGTCAACATGTCTGCCGTACCCGACACCCTCTTTGAAAGCGAATTTTTCGGTCATAAGAAAGGGAGTTTCACCGGGGCAGTGACAGATAAGGCCGGCTGGTTCGAAATGGCCCACAAAGGCACCCTGTTTTTCGATGAGATCGGTGAAATGGACCAGTCGTTGCAGGTCAAACTACTCCGTGTGCTGGAAGACAGAACCTTTACCAAAATCGGCACGCAGAAAGAGCAATCATTTGACATCCGCATTGTGGCAGCCACCAACAAAACCGAGGAGGAAATGAGCGTGGGGAAAGATTTCCGCAACGATCTTTATTACCGCCTGAGCACCTTTACCATTTACCTGCCGCCTTTGCGTGAACGCCGTGAAGACATCCCCCTGTTTGTCGACCACTTTTTCAACCTGTTGGTGCAGAAAATGGGAAAGGATACCCAAAAGGTGCACCCGGAGGTCAAAAGCATGCTCAAGCAATATGATTTCCCAGGCAATATCCGGGAGTTGCGTAACCTGATGGAGCGTGCCATTATCATTTGTGAAGGCAAGGAACTGCAACCGAATCACTTCCCCCCTATGGTTAAGGCCGGGAAACCTGCTGCATCCGAAGCCCCGGATAACCAGGAAGAGAATTTTGACCTCAGAGAGCTTGAAAAACAAACCATCCGCAAGGCCCTGGAAAAAACCGGCTACAACAAAAACGAAGCGGCCAGGCTATTGAACCTTGAGTGGAATGCGTTATACCGGCGCATGCAAAAATATGACATCGGCATATGACCCTGCTGCCTTTCATCCATAATGTGGCGCTGCTAATCTCCATGGTGATGATTTACAGCCTTATGCTGCAATGGTTCCGTAAGGAATCCCTGCGGCTGCGGCTGATATCCGGTGTCCTTTTCGGACTGGTTACCATGGTGGGGATGATGAGTGCCCTGGAGATCCGGGAAGGAATTTTTTTCGATGGACGATCTGTAATCCTGGGGCTGGCCGGGCTTTTCGGCGGCCCCATCGTGGCAGGGGTAGCCATGGTCATTGCCCTTGCATACCGTATCTGGGCCGGAGGCGCCGGCATGACCATGGGGGTAATGATCATCATCACTTCACCCTTGCTGGGTATAGTCCATTACAAGCTTAAAGAACGTTACCCCGCTGCCTCTTCTCCCGCGGCTTACCTCATACTTGGGTTTGCCATCCATATCGCCATGATTTTTTATTCCATGCTGCTTCCCGGACCGGTTACCTGGGAGATCCTTCCCCAGATAACCTTCCCCGTGCTGGTCATTCTCCCGCTAAGCACCATGTTGCTGGCCTTGTTGTTTGAAAGCCGTGTGCATCATCTGAACATGAACGATGAATTGCGAAAAGAACGCAGGCTGCTGCGTACCCTGATCGACAACATGCCCGCCACCGTGTATGTAAAAGACAAGGATTTACGTAAAGTACTGGCAAACAAAGCGGAGATGGAAATGCTCGGAAAAACCGAAGACGAGGTGATCGGAAAAACGGACAGGGAGCTTTATCCACCGGAAATAGCTGCCCGTTTTGAAGCGGATGACAAACGGGTACTTCAATACGGGGAAGAAATAACCAACCAAGAGGAAGAGTTCACCAATTCACGCGGAGAAACCACCTGGCTGCTTACATCCAAAACCCCCTTGCTGGATCACGATGGGCAGATTTCAGGACTGATTGGCGTAGGCCGGGACATCACAGAAAAAGTTGACACCATAAAGGAGCTGGAAAAGGCAAAAGAATCAGCCGAAAAAGCCAACAAGTCAAAAAGTGAGTTTCTGGCCAACATGAGCCATGAGATCCGCACCCCCATGAATGCCATCCTGGGGTTCAGTGAAACCCTGTATGAGCGGATTGATGATCCGGGGCAAAAAAAAATGTTGCAGTCAATACTCTCCAGCGGCAAACTGCTGCTGACACTGCTTAACGACATTCTGGACCTTTCGAAGGTGGAAGCAGGCAAAATGGAGATCGTACCGGTGAAAACCGACATGGAGGAAATGATCAGGGAGATGAAAATGCTTTACGAACCCAGGGCGCGTGAAAAAGGCCTTATGATGCGTACCATTTTCCCCGAAACCTTCCCGGACAACATCAAGCTGGATGAGGTAAGGGTAAGGCAAATATTATTCAACCTGGTGGGCAATGCGGTTAAATTTACCAGGCAGGGACAGGTGCTGATCCAAATTGATTTTATCCCCTGTAATCAAACCCAGGGCGAGCTGGTGATCAGTGTAACCGACACCGGAACCGGCATCTCTGAAAAAGAGCAGGAATACGTCTTCCAACCGTTTTATCAGCAGGATGGACAACCAACACGGCGACACGGGGGCAGCGGCCTGGGGCTGGCCATTACCAAACGTCTTGTAGAAAGGATGCACGGACGTATAGAAGTGGAAAGCAGGCCAGGCAAGGGATCCAGGTTTAAAGTATGTATCCCCGGCTTGACGGCCGGAGAGGAGGCAAGTCAGGAATCCCCATCAGATAAAGACACCGGAAGCATTCATTTTGATCCTGCCACGGTAATGATCGTTGATGATGTAAGTGAAAACCTTGAACTCTTTGAGGTAATGCTGACCGGTACCGGACTGCAGGTACTCAGGGCACAGGGAGGCCACGAAGCCCTGGATATGCTGCAAACGCATCAACCCGATCTTATTGTGCTTGATATTCTGATGCCTGATATTGACGGATATCATCTTGCCAAAAAAATCAGGGAAGATGCCCGGTTCAGGAACACACCACTGATCGCTTTTACGGCATACCTGCACGACAAACCAAACAACAAACAGGCCGGTCTTTTTGATGACCGCCTTCATAAACCCATTAAGCGAAAAGAATTGCTCCGTACCCTGGGACGATATCTCGGGCACACCCAAAAGCCAGGGGAAAACAGGGAAAAACTCAATAAAGGAGACTCTTCTCCCGCAGACCCTGCTGAAGTGGAAGCTCCCATTGCACTTCCGCAGGAAACCCGCCAGCAACTCCCCCATCTGCTGGACATCCTGCATCAGCAGTACATGTCAGACTGGGAAAAGATCAAAGACCACTGGGTACTCTTCAAAATCGAAGACTTTGCCCTTCAGTTACGCAAATTTGGTGCAAACCACCGGCTGGATACGCTCACAGCATACGCAGACCAACTACTCAGCGCCATTGACTCACTTGATCTTGAACAGATTAAAGAGATCCTGGGTGCCTTCCCGGAAACCCTCCAAAAGCTGGAAGATTACAATACAGGATGATCTCCGGGTTACAATATGGGCTTACCACAAAACAACATACCACATGAAAGCACAACCCATATTTGTAAATAACAAACATTTAGCTTTCGTGGCATAAATATTGATTAATATAATGGAAGTCATTCCGGTTCAACAGAATTTCATACCGGCAAACTTAATTCTATACGAATAACTCAAAAGATTTTAACCCAATGGGATTATCCCGCATCATATACACATTGCCACGCTTGCTATTGCTGTTAATGCTGCTACAGCCATTTGCCCTGTATGCACAGGAAAGAAACGGCCGCAGCACAAATGTGAGCATTACTGCATCTGCCACGGTGGTGGGCACAGACATTGAGCTGGAGACCATCAGTGATATGGGTATACTCGAAGCACAGGCACTACAGGAAGATGACCAGATTTATATCAACCCGGTGTTTGACCCCGAGGCCGGAATCATGAGAGCCAGGGGGGTGCCCCATGCAGAAATACGTGTGAGCTACCTGGAAGAGATGGAAGTGGCACGCCGTGAAGGCCCCGGAAGCCTGTTCTTTGTTTACGAGGTAAGCGGTTTTCCCGGTGACAACCAGCGCGAATCCGAACTCCTTACTGAGATTGAGCGGGAGCTTCGTTTTAATGAAGACGGGGTGTACTATTTCTTCATCGGTGGACGGGTCGACTTAAGCAATGCCCTGCCCGGCAACTACGACGGGGAATTCACCATAGAGATAGAATATATGTAAGAGGGGTGCCCATGAAAGGAATTCGCGGACAGGTACCGCGTCCGCGGGCTGGTACCGGGTCCGCGGACAGGTACCACGTCCGCAGCAACTTATGAGATCCGGGCTGGTAACGGATCCGGTCGGATACCTGAGAGTAAAGCCGGTGCAATGCCGTGGAGAATCTGACAAACCGGCTACCCCGGGAAACATCATGAAAAAAAGCAAACAACATATATTGTTCTTTACATTCCTGCTGATACTGGCAGGACCCTGGAACCCTGTATCGGCACAGCAGGTGAACTTCGGTACTTTTGCCGAAGGTTATGAACTGACCCTGACCCCCCTCGTCCCCGATGAGCTAAACTTCGGTGACCGGAACAGCGGAGAAGGGATCGTGCAGGTACAGCTCCAGGACAACGAAACCGTTCCCATCGAGATTGAAGGGGTTGCCTACCTGGACGTAACTGTCACACTGGAACCCCCCCAGGGCGATCAGCTGGTACTGATGGGAGATGCAGAAAACCTTAATGATGAAAGCAGCAGCATGCCGGTATCCATCCGGATGGCTTATTACAACAGGGGCCAGGAAGGAATCACTGAAGGACAGGCCAAGACAGAAGCGGTGGAAGTGGTGGGGAACACCGCCACCTTTCAGATCAGACGCCGCCCGGGCGGCCCCCCGGGACCACCTCCCGTACCACCCCACGCCGGATATATCCCGCCCAAAGCCAAAGCTTATCTTTACATTTACGGGGATCTGACGGTGGGCAATGTGAATGCAGGCCCTTATTCAGGCACAATCAACGTGCATGTGGAATATTCAACCTATATGCAGGAATAAAATCTACATGAATGAAATTGAAGTTACGCTCCACTGAACAACTCGCCTTTTCTTTCTTACCATGGGTAATCTTTGCCCTGGTCACCCTGGCATCCGGCACCACGGCCAGCGCCCAGTTTCTGCGCCTTCAGCTTGTGGTGGAGAAAGAAACCGGGGTAAGCAGGGCACGCGAAATGGATCCGGGAACTATCCCGGCCCGTGCCGGCTGGGTAGAAATGGGGCTTACCGATGAATTTGCCGGCCGCTTCAGCATTGGTGCCCCCGAAAACATTAATGTGAAAGTGTCGGTGGACGCTCCCGCCGAACTGGTATTGGATGCGGCCAACTTAATGCCCCTGAACCTCAGGGTTGCCTATTTAAACGACCGAACCGAAAACCCACGAAACGCCATTCCCTTCCCGGGAGAATCAGCGACCTTTGCTTTAAGCAACTGCGGTTGCCTGGTGGAGAATATGGATCCGGATCACCACCAACCGGAAGCCCACTTGTTATTTTACGGAGGCGTTTACGCCGGAGACATCCGGCCCGGCGTGTACCGTGGCACCGTTACAGTAAGGGTGGAGTATGAATAAGCCTGGCAGGATTACAGGGGTGATTGTACCGGGGATGCCGGATCAGGTTGGCTCCATCTTGTCAAGCGTGGACTTGTCCTGAGGGCATTAAGAAGATACTACCGGGAATGCCGGATCAGGCAAAAAAGGCTTCATTTTGAAAATAAGGCTCTTCGAAAATGCAAAAATACAGATATTCGAGAAAACCATTCTGTTTTTAGTTGTTTGTTTTTCAGTCTTTTACGTTTTTTGGCACAAGAGTTGAATACAATTAGGCAGCGCAGCACAAAACAAAATTCGAAAACAAAAGAAACTGAAAAAATAACTATTAAAACCCAGAACAATGAAAACTTTAAAAATTTTATTCGCAGTAGCAATTTTCGCAGGATTTAGTACGAGTGCAGTGGGGCAAAACAGTATTAATGCCAATGCCTCCGTACTTCAGCAGATTTCGGTAAACGGCGAGCAAGACCTGCAGTTTGACCTGGTATCACCAGGAGTGAATAAAACCATAGATTTTGAAGGAAAGGTCTCAGACGGTACTTCCATCGGAGGTGAACAAGCCGGCCGTTTTTTAGTCTCAGCAGGAGCAGGATCCAACGTTACCCTGAGCTATGAAAGTTTACCCACAGAATTAACCAATGAGGCAAGCGAATCAACCATGGATATAACCTATACCTCAGCGTGGGGCGAGTCGGAGGATGGGACTGATGCAACCAACGATATTACTACGACTGAAGCTGCAGAATCAACTATCTCTACATTCCCCACAAACGACCTTAGCGGTGAAAACGGCATCTACGTGTTCCTGGGTGGTACAGCAAAACCCACTACAGATCAGGAAGCAGGTACCTATACCGCAGAAATCAAACTCACCGCAGAATATAACTAGTATACGGCGTATACGCAATATGAGATAAAATCAC
>CAYXEH010000031.1:24633-25879 GCA_964463915.1 uncultured Bacteroidales bacterium
CAATATGAGATAAAATCACAAAGAAAGCCCCTCAGCGGGCTTTTTTTGTATCAGGGCCCCGGGGTAAAGGCCATGGATCAAGACCACAGCCTGGCACAGTTTAACAAAAGACGAAACTGAACGGGGACAGGGAATGAAGTCTTTACAGAAAGCCTATACACAAACAGCAGCACCTGCGGGTAATCTAAAAACCACAAAATCAACACAAGGAGCAAAGAAAAAATCTATATATTTGCTGTTGCGGTATAGCCCTTAAGAAGGTGTACTGCCATAAAAATCCCGGGCAAACCTGGACGATAACATTCCAGGATATCCCACAGGATCAGGACACACAGACAATCTGAAAACAACCGCGCTATGAAACGCTTTTCATTATTTGTTGCGATAATCGCTCTGGGTATGCTGGCCACAAACCCAGCCATGGCCCAGGTAGCCATCGCCCCTTCCACGGTCTTTATCGATGACCAGACTAACATCGGTACCCTTTACGTATCAAACCGTTCCGATGAACCCCAGGAAGTGAGCATTGAGTTCGCTTTCGGGTATCCTTCATCCGACGAGGAAGGCAACCTGGTCATGAATTACGAGGATTCCGTGGCTTTTGATCAATACGCCGTCAATGAAAGGATCAGGGCCTTCCCCCGCTCCTTTGTACTCGACGGCGGTCAGCAACAAACCGTCCGCTTCCAGGTAAGACCCGACCCGGGCAGTGAGGACGGCATGTACTGGACAAGGGTCAAAATCATGGCCAACCCCCGTGAAGCTGACATCGGAGTGACGGAAGAAGAGGAGATCACCACCCGCATCACCTTCCGTTTTGAGCAGATCGTTGCCGCGTTTTACAAGCAGGGAAATGTAACCACCGGGCTGAACATTAAGGAGGTAGAAGTAAGACATGTTGATGACAAAACCGTCCTGATGCCCCATATGGAACGTACCGGAAACGCCCCTTTCATCGGAAGCATGACGGCCAGGATGTACGATGCTGACGGGAATCTGGTAAAAGAGCAACAAACCACCACCACGGCTTATTTTGAAGAAATACGCCGCCTGGAGATGGACACCTCTGACCTTTCCCCCGGCGACTATCGTGTGGAACTCACCTTCGAGACCAGGCGCGGGGACATTTCACCCACTGACCTGGTACAGGCACCTGAGATCACAGAAACGATCAACGTGTCCATTCCGTAGTGCCCTGCAAATTAACGGAACCATGCCCGTCACAGAGACAATGCCAAACACCGAA
>CAYXEH010000031.1:25979-30454 GCA_964463915.1 uncultured Bacteroidales bacterium
TGCCCTGCAAATTAACGGAACCATGCCCGTCACAGAGACAATGCCAAACACCGAAACAATGCCTGGTACAGGCAATGCCCTGCCGGGCCCAAAACACCGAAAGAAGTGAAAACCGGCGGCGGCAATGATGTCCGACGGCTATAATGATATCCGGCGGCGGCCCGGAAGCAATATCAATGTCTTTGTCACCACCTGATTGCTTATGCTTATGGCACCGCCAATAAAGGAGCCATCAAATATGAACTGATTTACCATTGAGGCTGCATATTTCCACATATATCTATTTATTTTGGTTGCTGACCCTGGCATCCTTAACGGGCTTACCCACAGTCCATGCTATGGAGGTCGCCGACCCGGGCAAGGGCAACAGGAATGAAGTGATGGCATCAAATGCCGCACAAACCGAAGAAGTGCTGCTTACTTTCCGTTACCGCGGTGTTGACAATGTATACGTAACCGGTTTATTCGATTATGAGCTGGATCAGATGTTCCTGCCGGTAATGGAGCTGTTCAACCTGCTGAAGATCCACCTGGAGGACAGCTCAGGAGATTTCACCCTCTCAGGCACCTACCTGTCGCCCGACAAACCCTTTCGCATTTTTTTCAATCAGCAACAGGTCATCCTGGAGGACAGCACGTATACTTTTGAAGCCAATGATTTTCGTATTGGTGAGATGGATTATTTTGTGTCCCCAAAGGTGATGGAAGAGGTTTTCGGCCTGTATTTCACAGTCGACATGAACCTGCTCACCCTTTCGCTGGAAACCGAATACACCATGCCGGTAGTAGAGATTACCGAGCGGGAACGGGAAAGGATTGTTGAAACAAGGGAGGTGACCCGTGAACATTACCCGTTGGAATATGACCGCAATCGCAGGGTAGCGGGCTTTGGTTTTGCCGATTACAACATCACCGGCAATTACAGCAACAACGATCCCAGTTTAAATTATAACCTCGCTGGCGGAGCGGAATTACTAGGAGGTGACCTGCAGGGCAGCCTCACCGGTTATTTGTCTGAAGATGACCACCGCCTTCGCAGCAACAACCTCCGCTGGCGATACGTGGTACGCGAAAACCCCTGGTTCAGCACCTTTTCGGCCGGCCAGCTATCCACCACAGGGCTTCAGCCCAGATCCATAAGGGGTGCCGCCATTTCCAATACCCCTCTGGAACCCAGACGGATGTACGAGACCTACAACATCGACGGCTACACGGAACCCGATTCTGAGGTGGAACTTTATCTGAACAACCGCCTGATTGATTTCAATCGGGCCGATGAGAACGGGTACTATCGTTTTGAGTTTCCGCTCACCTACGGAACCTCCCGGTTATCCATACAAATATACACCCCCACAGGTGACAGCCGCACCATTGACCGGCAACTGCAAATCCCCTTCACTTTTCTTCCACCCGGCGAGGTATCCTACAATATCCAGGGTGGGCTTACTGAAACTTTCCTTGGCGACGATGTGGAGGAAAACAGGATTGGCCACGGCGATGTGGCAATGGGTTTAACCAACTGGCTCACGGCCAGGGTAGGTTCTGAATATATCGAAAACATCAATGACGACCGCCCTTTCTTCTATGGCGGGCTTTCAGCACGGGTTTTTTCCCAGTACCTGGTCAACCTGGATATTGCCCCTGATGCATTTTACCGTGGCACAGCCAGTGTCATGTTCCCGTCAGGAAGAAACTTCAATCTTCAGTATACCGAGTACCAGGGAGAATCAATTTATAACTACCGGGGGGCCGACCGCGATCTGAACGGAACATTTTTTTTCCCTTTCCGGGCTTTTAACACGCCCATGGGTTTTCGCCTGGGGGGCGACCACTCAAGGATGGCCGGCAGCAGCATCACCCGCTACCGCAGCGACCTGAGCCTCCGCATCGGCCGTATGAATGTACGCATGAACTACCGTGACGTGCTTTTTTACAGCGGTAAGGAATACGAATTTGGTCAGGGACAACTCACCGGCAGCCTGACCTATACCTTTATGCGTTCCCCCGGTATTCCTGTTTTTGCCCGGGGGATGTTTCTGCGCACCAACGTTACCTACAATACCGTCGACAACGAGTTGGATCAGGCTGATTTCCAGCTTACCCGGAGCATCAGGGACGACGCACGGATCAACCTCAATGCAGGCTATGACTTCCGCAGTGAACAGCATTATGTCCGCCTGGGATTTATCATGGACCTGCAGCCCTTACGCAGCACCACCCATGTGGATGTGCGGGGCGACAGGGCCAGCGTAAGACAAAACCTTCGTGGCTCCCTTGGGTTTGACCACAATCCCGAACGCATCGTTACCTCCAACCGCAACCAGGTGGGCCGCGCCGGGGCATCGGTCATCCTTTTCGTGGACAACAACAATTCAGGCAATTATGATGAAGGAGATGAGATCATTCCCCACCGTGCCATACGTCTTGATCGATCCTCCCAGATGAAGGTAGGTAGCGATGGGGTGATACGCATCGGCCAGCTGCAGAGTTATTACCGCTACAACCTGGAGGTGATACGCCAGGCCCTACCCAACCCCCTGCTGGCACCCGGCAGGGATGAATTCAGCTTTGTGGCCGATCCCAACCAGTACAAACGGATCGAGATCCCGTTTTACCGTACCGGGGTGATTGACGGAACCGTCTACATCATGCGCGAAGGAGAAAAACAACCACGGGGCGGCCTTCGCATCCAGATCGAAGGAAAGGATGTGGAATTCGATGAAACCATCCGGAATTTCTCCGACGGCACCTATTATGCCATGGACATGCCACCGGGTAACTACACGGCCACAGTGGACCCGTCGCAGCTGAACTTCCTGAACGTCAACCAAAAAGGCGGCCCCCTGGAATTTGAGATCCAGGCCCTTGCAGAGGGCGACTTCGTGGAAGGACTTGACATTGTGTTGGAGCCCCGTGAACCGGAGGAAGAATCCGATCCGGAGGAGGAACCCGAGAAGGAACCGGAGGGGAGGCCTGAGGAAGAACCCGAAACCAAAGAGAAGCCTGAGGAAGAGGCCACAGAGCCGGTAACCGGAGACCCCGAAGTAACGGACGATCAGACAGAGGAACCCATGCAGTTCCAGGTGCAGCTCATGGCTTTCCGCGGTGAGATCCTGGCCAACAGGGCCCTTTCCCTTGCCCGGGAACGACTCGACATGGAAATCCGGGTTGAATACGACAAACTCACCGGGTTGTACACCCTTCGGACAGTTCCCCTGCCCGACATGACCGCCGCCCGGGAGACCCTCGATGAGATCAAAACGACCATGCGGGATGAAGACATTTACCAGAAAGCTATTATCATCACCCGGCCGCGCAACAACGTGGCGCCGGCGATTCAAGAAGACAGATTGAGGTAAATTCAGGATCAGGTTTCGGACATCCGGCGTTCCCATCCCGCGGAAGCAAATAATGAAAACCCCGTCAACAATCTACAGCCGGACCTCAAAGAAAGGGGTGGTCATTTTCTCGTAGCCGATGTCTTTCAACAACTTCACCCCATCGGCGAAAAGCTTGTCGACCTGCGAAGGGTGGTGGGCATCGGTGTTTACCATTACAGGGATGTCAAATTCGCGGCACTTTTGCAGGATGGGCGTGGTGGGGAAATAACTGTCAGTTTTGCCACTGTATACGCCGCGGGTGTTGAGCTCCACGATGGTACCCGCCGCCGCAACAGCTTCCAGCAAGCGGTGGATCGCATCCTGATACCACTTTTCGGAAGTATCGAACAGGTCCCCCTTATTGTGCATGTTCACTTTATCAAGATGGCCGATGATGTGCGGACGCTGTGTGGCAACCATCTCACGCGACTGCTCAAAATACGCCTCCGCTGCCGCCCGCGCATCTCCGTTAAAAATCTCCTCAATGCCCTTCAGGTACCCTTCGCGGGGACCGTCGATAAACCAGATGTCGCTACAGTCGTCACTTCCGGGCTTCATCACCAGGTGTACCGACCCGATACAGTAATCGAGCCCCGCCCCCTCCATAAAATTCCTGAAATTGTCCGAATACCCCGGGATATAATCGATCTCCAATCCCATGTAAATGTCAATCAGCCCCTTATACTGCTCCTTCAGGCGCCGCACCTCGGCCAGGTAATCCGGAAAAATCTCCTTGGGAAGGCTCCACTCATTGTAAAAAGGCAACGGTGAATGGCCGGAAAACCCAATCGCCTCCAGCCCCTTCTCAATGGCCTCCTTCACAAAAAGTTCAAGCGGTTCTTTTCCGTCGTCGTGATGCGAGTGCGTGTGGAAATTATACTTCATAGTTTTTGGTTTGTCGGGGGCTGCGCACCCTCCGGTTGTTGGTTTCGGCGCTTCGCGCCTGATGGTTAACGTTGTTTTGCGTCTTTGATTGTATGGTTATTTGGTTTGACCCCGAAGGGGTCTAATGTTCGTAGCTCGATGCAATGAACGTATATTTTCGACCCCGAAGGGGTCCAACGTTCGTAGCAATCGCGATGGATCGTTTATTTC
>CAYXEH010000032.1:0-2850 GCA_964463915.1 uncultured Bacteroidales bacterium
TGGGCAGCAGAAGTTCAACTTTCGAATCGGTTGAGTTTACCACAGAAGAAGACGGACAGCGTCGTTCTACCTGGACCATGAAAATTGGTGGATGTGAAGACATCGCACTGCAGCCGAAGGTTGAGGCACAGCGTCGTCTGGTACGTATGGCAGTGAGCGATAATGTCATTGAACCCAATTATGAAGGTGGCGAACTTGTTGTTGAAGAAGGCTCTGCTTATGAAACTTCTGACTATGTGGATTATTTCAAAGGCATGCGTCTGATCAACAATGAATACATCACCAGAACAGGTGTGGTAACTCCCACATTGTTTGATGATCCGATTGAAACAATTCCTTCTGGTGTTGTAACCGATACTTATGCTGAAGGCTATGTGCTTCATGGTGAACAGTTGGATATGGACGTGGAAGTTCACGAGGACTATGAATTTGACGGTTTCTTCACCGAAGATGAGGATGGTGAATTTACGGTTGAATTTGATATGAGTGAACCCATCACCGATGCCACAGACATCCTTGCTGTATTCAGCCTGAAGGATATGCCCGAGTATATGCTTCATGTGGATGCAGATCCTGAAGGTGCTGCTACTTTCGAGGTAGATGGCGATGCCTATGATGAAGAAGGCATGATCATTGCAATCCCCGAAGGTGAAACAAAAACCATTACTGTGACTGCAGAGGCAGAATACGGTTATGAAATTGACAACTGGACAGGTGCTGAATTCATCGGTACTTCAACTGATACTTCCGTGACTTTCGTGATGGAAGACAGTGATGTGAATCTGGAAGCCAATTTCAAACCCACAGAGCATGACATCGATGTGATGGCTGTTGGTTATGAATATGGTTCTGATGGTTCCTATGAGAACTTCAACATTGTAGATTACGCTGGTGTTGCCAACGCTGATGTTGATGATGCACAATTCGGTGACATTGTTAGCCTTACTGCTGAACGTAACCCCGGATTCCAGTTTGTAACCTGGATGTTTGCAGTTGAAGACGGAGATACCTACAAAGGTTACCAGATTCCTGGTGGTGATCAGACAGATGTAGATTATGAGATTCCTGCACTGGCCCCCGGAGCTGAAGTAACACTGGTAGCTGTATTTGCTGAGTTGGGAGATGAGTCAAAATCAGCGGAAGAAGATTATCCGATATTTGACTTTACCGTCAACGAAGGCGAGCATAGTGAAACCGGTTATACCGGACAATATCCCTATGGTGTTATTGCAGAGTTCTTTGTCGACACTGAAGATGTAACTCCTGGTTACAAATTTGTTGAGTGGCATATTGCTGATGCCGATGGTGAAGAAGTAGGTACCAGTACAGCCACTGAATCTGCCATGGAGGTAGACCAGGATTATGAGTTGACTGCTATCTATGATACTGAACAGTACTTGTTGATGGTTCAGGCAGAACCCTCTGATTTTGGATACGTTGCTATTGGTGATGCTACTCCTGCTGCAGCAATTGCTACAACTACCTACAGCATGGATGATGATCCGATCAGACTGACTGCTGAAGCCAAAGAACCCACCGCTGGTGTAGAATATGAATTTGTTGGCTGGACACTTGATCAGGATGGTGAGGAACCAGTTGTGATTAGTGGTGAGCCAATCACAGACCCGTCATTCCGCTGGACTCCTGAAGCGCTTAAAGCTGCAGAAGCTGACATGAATGTATATGCCCAGTTTGAAGAGTCTGCAGTGGAATATGAAGTGACCCTTCTTACAGCTGTAGGTGACTACACCAATATAGAGGATGTGGAAGTTATTGACCTTGAGGGTGCCGGCTACTACGAATATGAAGATGTGGCCAATATTTCTGCACCTGAGACAGCCAATGGATACGAGTTCATCGGCTGGACAGAGGAAGACGGAACAGACATCACCGGACGTTCCTTCAACCACACTGTAAACGATGATGTAACCTTCATCGCTGTGTATGAGGCTCCGCCCTATGCTGAACTGATGCTTGAGGTGAATCCTGAAGACGCAGGTACAGTTGAAGGTGCAGGCATTTATGATGTTGATGATGAAGCCGAGGTCATTGCCACTGCCAACGAAGGTTGGGTATTCGTGAACTGGACTGATGAAGATGGTGAAGAAGTGAGCGATGAAGCGACCTTCATGTATACCATGCCAGAACACGATGTGACACTGACTGCCAACTTCGAAGAAGTGCTTTACGAACTGACCTTCCTCGTTGATATCGGTCCGGCCATTGAATTCCTTGATCTCGAAGGATTCGACGCTGCTGAACATAACATCCTTATCTCAGGTGAAATGATTGATTGGGTAGAGCCTGGTACGGATGATGTAACTTTAATGGAGGCAACGGATGATCCTGACATTTATCGCGCAGTATTCAATGTTCCGGCAGGTACTTATGAGTACAAGTACTTCTCTGACCTGATTGATGAAGGCTGGGACGGCGGTGAATGGCCTGGTGAAGACTACCGCGAGGTTGAAGTTACCGGAGATATTGAGGTTGAGAACATCTTTGCTTACAGCGATGATGAAGTACCAACCATCGATATTGACCAGGTCACCTTGTCATTCTATCCGAATCCGACCAGCAGCCAGCTGACCATTGAAGCCAATACCGAAATTAAAGAAGTACGTATGGTGGATATGCTCGGACAGGTTGTATACTCACAAACCGTACAGGGCAGGACCCACGAGATCAATGTGAATGCTTATAACAATGGTGTTTACTTTGTACAGGTTCTGACTTCTGAAGGACTTATTACTGAAAGGGTACAGGTAACCCGCTAATCAGGATTTGTTTCCAATAACCAAAAAGGGAGGCCGAAAGGTCTCCCTTTTTTTTTGCCTCATATGTCGCTGC
>CAYXEH010000032.1:2950-20003 GCA_964463915.1 uncultured Bacteroidales bacterium
GTTAAAAAATATTACTATATTTGAATGGAGGTTAAAAACCCATCTTTATACCCCTTGTAAATCTCCATTAACCCTTAAAAACGTACCTATGAAAAAGCTTCTGACATTCAGCATTGCTGCACTCTTTTTGTTCATGGCCCCGGTTGGGAGGCTTTGTAGTGGGCGATGGGGATTACTTCACGGTATTTGCCGAGCTGGAATCAGTTCATGGAGGAGCCACCGCCGAACTTGTACTGATGTTTTCCGGGGAGCTTGTTTCGGATGGAATAGAAAACCTTCATGTGGCCAATTTCATGCTGGATAATCGTGGCAATGAGGATGATTGGATTCCGGATGGAACCGGGCGGGTATTTCATGATAGCGACGGACACTCAGGAATTGTATCTTCCATCAAAGATTTTAAAGCTATCTCCGCTTTGTCAGGCTTTTCAGGGAAACCGGGGTTTTGATCAATCCTGACATCGCTGCTGCAAGCACTGCTGACAATGCGACCATGGGAAATGTGGCAGGATGAAAGTCCTGCGGATTAATTGGCCATGTAGCCAGAAAAAGCAGGGATACGATCGCGATCACTTTAAAATAGAGCCCGGGCAATTGGCCGGGCTTTTTTATGTTTACCCTGAATATGAAGTACAGATGCGTAGGCAATGCCCACAAGAGATCCAGGTTCATTCCCGTGGCAATGTGGTCAGAAAAAAACCACATGAAAAACACCACAATGCCAAGCAAGCCCAAAATAACAAAGTGGAATTTTGCGTATACGTTGATTAAACGCTTTGAGGTCAGGGCCAATAATCCCAGGAAAAAATATACCCATAAGACCAATGAAGGGCCGAATAATCCTTGCGGTTCGGGTGTATAGTCTTCTGTGACAATTACCCTTTGGGCTTTCACCATGGGCCTTCCGTCGGCGTGTCTGGCGCCCTGGACCGATTCAAACAAATGATCTGGCAAAAACATTGCATCCCACCCTGTGGCTGTTTTATCTGCAGGTATTCCCAGGAGAATGTCAATGCCGAATGCGGTCCAGGGTATGTGCGCTGTATAAGGATGAAGGAGTTCACGAAAGCTCTTTTCTCCCGAACCTGATTCGGCAATCCCCGGTGAGGCCAGGTTGGTTCCCCAGTTCATGTCCAGTTCTTTATCCAGGATGTCTCTGATCCGCGTGGCACAGTTGTCATAGAAGAAGTCATACAGGTAATGGATGTTTTCCGGCCTGCGGTTTAACTGCAGGAAATCGTATATGCGTTGTTTTTCTTTTGTGGATAAGTTCAGGCTTTGTTGTTCGACCCAACGTCCACTCCTGTCGTAGGAAACAAGGAAATCTCTTACAGGGGATACACTCAGTTGGTACAGTAACCTCCCCTGAAGGAATTTTGAATAAAAATTCGGGGTGTCAAAATCAAAGGTTCCCCAGTTGTACACTTCATCAATGTCATTGGCAGGGTCGCTCACCCAAAGGGCACTGTGGCCGAATACCGCGTAAAGGTCTTTGCCAGGTCCTGCTGTGAGGAGGGCGATCTCGGCCTCCGGTGAGAGTTTGGATGGTGCGGCCTGACTGCCGGCCGCCAATAGCAGAAGAAAGATCCCCAGAACGGTTGCTGTAAGTTTGTTCATTTACTTTGATTTACTTTTATAAAGGACTGGAGGCCGGATTAAACGAAAGCCGCTTTTCGACAAAATTAGTAAAAAACGTATTTTTTTTGCTATCTTTGCAGCCTGAATTTGAGCCCGTTTAATATCTGAATATGACCCTCGGCGACTTATTAACAATTTCCTGTTAATAAATTTGTCGAAACCGAAACTAAATTTTAACTTTGCACCCCCCTTTGAAGGGGTATTTGGTGTATTAATCAAACAGAGACAGCAAATTAAGTCAAACCCATGAATACATTAAGCTATAAGACCGTTTCGGCCAATAAGGCCACAGTCGAGAAAGAATGGGTGCTTGTTGACGCCGCAGATCAGACACTAGGCAGGTTGGCCTCCAATGTCGCTATTCTTTTGCGTGGTAAGCATAAACCCAGCTTTACCCCACATGTTGACTGTGGTGACAATGTGGTCATTATCAATGCCGACAAGATCCGCCTGACCGGCAATAAATGGGATCAGAAAGAGTATGTCAGGCATACCGGGTATCCGGGTGGCCAGCGCTTTACCAATGCCCGTCTGCTGATGAATAAGAAGCCCACTGCGATGGTAGAAAAGGCTGTGTCCGGTATGTTGCCCAAAAACAAACTTGGACGTCAGTTGTTCAGAAATCTCATGGTTTATGCAGGAGGCGAGCATCCCCAT
The DNA here is from genome assembly GCA_964463915.1 of uncultured Bacteroidales bacterium. Taxonomy (GTDB): domain Bacteria; phylum Bacteroidota; class Bacteroidia; order Bacteroidales; family UBA7960; genus PUPG01. The sequence goes on from CAYXEH010000032.1 coordinate 5,246, forward strand.
CAGGCCCAGCAACCCAAAGTAATCAACCTCAACACACTCAAATAGCATGGAAGTAATCAATACCTCAGGTAGAAGGAAAACAGCTGTTGCCAGGGTTTATATGAAGCCGGGCAATGGAGAGATCCAGGTTAACGCAAGGAATTATAAAGAATATTTTCCCACCAGCGTGCTCCAGTATATTGTCACGCAGGCTTTTGAGATTACCAACAATCAAGGGAAGTTTGATCTTACCGTGAACCTTGATGGAGGCGGGATCAAAGGACAGGCCGAAGCACTTCGCCTGGCTGTTTCAAAAGCCCTGGTTGAACTGGATGCTGAACACAGACCGCCTCTGAAGGCCCAGGGCCTGTTGAGAAGGGATCCGAGGATGGTTGAAAGAAAGAAACCTGGCCAGAAGAAGGCAAGGAAGAAATTCCAGTTCAGCAAACGTTAATCACATTTTATTTTATTTCGTATCATGGCAAGAACAACTTATAATGAACTTTTAGAGGCGGGTGTACATTTCGGACACCTCAGGAGGAAGTGGAATCCCAATATGGCGCCGTATATTTTTATGGAGCGCAATGGGATCCATATCATTGACCTCAACAAAACCATTGCCAAAGTAGATGAGGCAGCCAATGCCCTGAAACAGATAGCCAGGTCGGGAAAGAAAATCCTGTTTGTTGCTACCAAGAAACAGGCCCAGGATACGGTGAAGGAACTGGTGCAAGAGGTGAATATGCCTTTTGTTACAGAGAGATGGCCCGGTGGAATGCTTACCAATTTTGCCACCATTCGTAAAGCGGTCAAGAAAATGGGTGCCATTGATAAGATGGCCACTGACGGTACGTTTGACAACATGGCAAAGCGTGAGCGTCTGCAGGTAATGCGTGAGCGGGCCAAGCTGGAGAAGCAGTTCGGTAGTATCGCCGACCTGAACCGTTTGCCTGCCGCCATTTTTGTGGTAGACATCTGCAAGGAACATATTGCGGTGAAGGAAGCCAAGAAGCTTAACATCCCCACTTTTGCTATTGTGGATACCAACGCCAATCCGCTTGAGGTTGATTTCCCGATTCCTGCCAATGACGATGCTTCCAAATCCATTCACATTATTGTGAAACTGATGGTGGAAGCCATTCAGGAAGGACTTGCTGAGCGCAAACTGGACAGGGACAAAGCGGCCGAAGAGGAAGAGGAAAGGGAGCAGGAAGAAGCCCGCGAGGAAAAGCGGCTGAAGGCACTGGAAGATGCTGCGGATGAAGACCTGTCTGAAGATGAGCTGGAAGAAAAGAAAGCCCGCCTGGCCAAGAAGGCCAAGATGAAGGATAACGAATCAAGGGATGAGAAAGGTGGGAGATCTGCTTCAAGGCGTCCTGCCGGTAAGCGTCCCAGGAAACAGTAGTCAGGGTTTTTCCAGGAATCCCATTGTATAACCGAATAATACCAGATAAATATGACTAAGATAACTGCTGCTGAAGTGAACAGCCTGCGTAAGAAGACAGGTGCCGGCATGATGGATTGTAAAAAAGCCCTTGTGGAAGCAGAAGGTGATTTTGAAAAAGCAACGGACCTTCTTCGTAAAAAGGGCCAGAAACTTGCCAGCCGTCGTGCGGAAAGAGAAGCCAATGAAGGTGTGGTGATCAGCAAAACCACTGAGGACAAAACCAAGGCTTTTGCACTGATGCTGAATTGTGAAACAGATTTTGTGGCTCAGAATCAGGAAGTAATCGACTTTGCCAATGTATTGCTGGATCTTGGTGCTGAGAAAGAGTGTGACAGTGCTGAAGCGCTGTTGGCTGCCGAGATGGACGGTCGTACCGTAGAAGAGAACATTACGGACATGATCGGCAAAACCGGTGAAAAAATGACCATTGGTGGTTTTGAGAAAGTGGCCGGCGAAAAAGCTTTTGCCTATACCCATCCCGGTAACAAAATTGCTTCCATTGCCTCGCTGAATAAAGCTGATGTATCTGATATTGATACCATCGGTAAAGATGTGGTGATGCAGATTGCTGCCATGGCCCCCGTAGCCATTGACAAGGATGGTATCCCGCAGGAGTTGATTGACAGAGAACTGGAGATTGGTAAGGATCAGGCGCGTGAAGAAGGCAAACCGGAGGAATTGATTGAGAAGATTGCCATGGGCAAACTTAACAAGTTCTACAAGGAGAGTACCCTGATCAACCAGGAGTTTATTAAAGACAGTAAGAAAACAGTCGGACAAATGCTCCAGGCTGCTGACAAAGAGCTGAAAGTGATCAAGTTCAAGCGTTTGTCACTGGTGTAACCAGTGTCCCGTAAGTTTGTCCCTTTACGACTATATCATATAAGGCACCCTTTTCATTGACGTTGAAAACGATAATGGGAAGGGTGTTCTCTTTGCATAGGGCGAAGGCGGTGGAATCCATCACTTTCAGATTTTTCTCCAGGGCTTCGTCGTAGGTGAGGGTTTCATACTTCACGGCGTTTTTGTCTTTTTCCGGATCCGCTGAATAAATCCCATCCACCCTTGTTCCTTTGAGGAATACATCGGCTTTTACCTCCAATGCCCGCAGGGCTGCTGCCGAATCGGTGGTAAAAAACGGGTTGCCCGTGCCTCCTGCAATGATCACCACATAACCTTCTGCCAGTAATGACAGGGCTTTTTTACGGCTCATTTTCTCACACATGGTTTCTACCGTAACGCCTGACAATACTTTGGCTTTGAGACCCATGCCTTCCAGGGCTGATTGAAGGGCCATGCTGTTGATGATGGTGGCCAGCATCCCCATCTGGTCTCCGTGTACACGGTCTACTCCGCTGGCGACTCCCTGCAGCCCACGGAAAATGTTTCCGCCGCCGAGTACTACGGTTGTTTCAATTCCGTGGTCGGTCAGCTTCCTGATATCTGTTGCGTAACTGTTCAGGGCATCTGCGTCGATCCCCAGTTTTTTTGGTCCCGCCAGCGACTCGCCGCTGAGCTTCAGCATGATTCGTTTATATTGTGTCATATTTGGTTGGTTAGTCGGTGCTTCGTGCCTTTAGTTAGTCGAGGGCTATCGCCCTATCTGGTTGCTAGTTAGTCGGAGGCTTCGCCTCCTACGGTTGTGGGTTCCGGCACTGACGCGCCGGGGGGGTTGATGGTTTTTCCTGCGAAAGTTACAAAATTTTTGCGTGAGTAACGTGAGAACCAACCAGCACCCAGCCTTGTTCACCGTGTATGGGGCTACCCCCACCATCCTCATCACATGAGAATCAACAACCATCCTACATCAACATTATTTATTAAATTTGTGTCTACTAACCAAAAAGTTTGCAACATGAATGAAGATTTGGATTTTCTATTAGCTGAAGCGGAGGAAAAAATGGGTAAGTCGCTCTCACACCTGGAAAAGGAACTGGTGAAGATACGCGCGGGGAAGGCCAACCCGCAGATGCTTGACAGTGTGGTGGTTGACTATTATGGTGTACCTACTAAGTTGTCCCAAATGTCGAACGTCAACACCCCGGACCCACGAAATATCCTTGTGCAGCCCTGGGAGAAAAATATGCTGGAGCCCATTGAAAAAGCCATTCAGGCTGCCAACCTGGGCTTCAACCCTCAGAATGATGGTACGCAGATCCGTATCACTGTACCGCCACTTACCGAAGAGAGGCGTAAGGAGTTGGTAAAAAAGGTGAAAGGTGAGGCGGAGAATGCCAAGGTGGGTATTCGCAACGTCCGGCGGGAAGTGCTTGATGCTGCCAAGAAGCTTGAAAAGGAAGGGGTTCCGGAGGATGAAGTCAAGGTTTTTGAAAACAATGTTCAGGATCTGACCAATAAATTTTCTGAGCAGGTGGATAAGATGGTGGAAGCCAAAGAGGTCGATATTATGACCATCTGATCCTGTTTCACCGCACCCATATGCATGGCGGCGTGGTTAATATGCCCGGGAGGTCAATATTATGACCACCTGATCCTGTTCTGCATAAAAATAAACCCTTTATCGGTGTTTTCCGGGGCAAGGTAGTGCAGGATGTTGGCTGCCTGGTGACGATCTTTGTCCAGTTGATGCTTCAGGTCTGCCAGAGAACTGAAACGCATCTCGTCCCGAATCCTTGCAAGGAAAGCAATGGTGGCAAATTCCCCATAAATTTCATTGCGGAAATTAAACAGGTGGGCTTCGATGGTCACATTTTCGGCGTCAATGGTGGGCCGGATCCCGATGTTGATCATGCTGTGATGCCAGTTGCCAGCCACCAGGACCATCCCTGCATAGGCGCCCTGTCCCGGCAGTACCTTTGAATAATCTGTCAGGCGTAAATTGGCGGTTGGATAACCCAACGTCCTGCCGATTTTGTTTCCTTCTACCACGTGGCCGCTCAGCGGATAGGCAAAGCCCATTTCATGCGCCGCCTCTGTCAATTCTCCGGTTTCTATCAGACCGATTAGTTTGTGGTGCTTTCTGCTTTCGGGATCTGTTTCTGAAAAAGTCTGGTCGGTTTGTTCCCGGAAGTGCTGGTCACTTTTTGTTGTCTCATTGAACAACTTCCTGAAAGACCTTTTCGACCAAAGGTCAGCTCCGGGGACAAGGCGGCCTCCTTTGTCCTTTAGCAACTCCGGGTTTACAGGCCATTCCGGCGGTGCTTGTTGCTGAGTTCCCTGGGAGAAACTCCAGGGAAGGATGTGCTGATATCCCATGTCTGACAGCAGCCGCGCACGTTCTTCCGGTGATAGCAGGATGCGTCGGCCGGATGCGACCTGTCCTCCTGCATAATCCTTATAACACAGTACCACCAGGATCCGGGAAGGGTCCTGGCCTGCCATTTCCCGGGCATGTGACAACAACAGATGATGGTGATTAAGCATGCCGTCAAAATCCGAAAAAACGGTTACCCTGAAACCATTGCCCTGTGCAAGCTGCTCTTCTGTGACAGGTGCAGCCAGTTGTTTTGGATCCATGGTGTTATTGGTTGTCATATAGTGTAATGTGGTTAAAGGCAGTTGAAAGTGAGGTAAAGTTATAAAAATAAATGGGCTTATGACCACTTCATTGTTGTAAAAATTTGTACATTCGATAGCCAAAATTACAGGGAAGGGCTTTTGCTCTGAATGCAAATATGCCTTGTTTGCCGGGGGTTCTGTGGGTGTTGAACAGCCCCTGCTGTGAGCAATTTCAATTCTCTGAGTTTATAAGCACACTGATATGGAAAATAAGCCATCCGGACAAGGAAAAGTGTCTCAGGTGATCGGGCCGGTAGTCGATGTGACCTTCGAGGGGGATAAGAATCTGCCGGGCATTTATGAGGCCCTGAAGGTAGTTGCGGAGAATGACCGTGAGGTTATTCTTGAATGCCAGCAGCACCTGGGGGAGGACACGGTCCGGACCATTGCCATGCATCCTACCGATGGTCTTGCGCGTGGCGTTGAGGTAAAACGAACCGGTGGTCCGATCACCATGCCGGCCGGTCCGGAGGTAAGAGGCCGTTTGTTCAATGTGACCGGAGATGCCATTGACGGACTGGGCTCGGTGGAGACCGAAAAACGCTACGATATACACAGTGATCCTCCAGACTATAAGGATCTGAAGACCGGCGAAGAAGTGATGTTTACGGGGATTAAGGTGGTTGACCTGCTGATGCCCTATCCCAAGGGAGGGAAGATCGGCCTTTTTGGGGGTGCCGGCGTGGGCAAGACCATCCTTATCATGGAACTGATCCATAATATTGCCCGCAAATACAAGGGAAAGAGTGTGTTTGCAGGTGTGGGTGAACGCACCCGGGAAGGGAATGACCTGCTTCGTGAAATGATTGAATCGGGTGTGATTGATTATGGGGATGCGTTCCGGAAATCGATGAAGGAAGGTAAATGGGATTTGTCGCTGGTGGATCGTAAGGCGCTGGCGAACTCCCAGGCGACACTGGTTTTCGGTCAGATGAATGAACCCCCGGGTGCCCGTGCAAGGGTTGCATTGTCTGGCCTGGCTATGGCTGAGTATTTTCGCGACGGGGAAGGAGAAGAAGGTGGCAACGATATTTTGTTTTTCATTGACAATATTTTCCGTTTTACACAGGCCGGGTCTGAGGTATCGGCCCTGCTCGGAAGAATGCCTTCGGCTGTGGGATATCAGCCTACGCTGGCCACAGAGATGGGTTTGTTGCAGGAGCGGATCACTTCAACCAGGCGGGGATCAATTACATCAGTACAGGCCATTTATGTGCCGGCCGATGACCTGACGGATCCGGCGCCCGCTACAGCCTTTACTCACCTGGATGCCACTACTGTGTTGAGCCGGAAGATCTTTGAGTTGGGCATTTACCCTTCGGTGGATCCGCTTGACTCTACTTCGCGCTTACTTTCGCCCCATATTGTAGGGGAAAAGCATTATCGTATCGCCCGGGATGTAAAAAGCATCCTGCAACGTTATAAGGATCTCCAGGATATTATCGCTATTCTGGGTATTGATGAACTTTCTGAAGAGGATCAGACTGTGGTGAAGCGTGCCCGCAGGGTGCAGCGGTTTCTTAGCCAGCCGTTCTTTGTGGCTGAGCAGTATACCGGTATACCGGGAAAGTTTGTGTCCCTGGAGGAAACCATAGAGGGTTTTTCAGTGATCCTGAGTGGCGAAATGGACGATTTCCCAGAAGGCGCTTTTAACCTGGCGGGAAATATTCAGGAAGTCAGGGATAAAGCCGAGAGTAGTAAACCCAAGCAGGCAAGCCATGTTTCTTGAAGTGATCAGTCCGGAAAAAATTCTTTATAAAGGGGAAGTGGGATTGGTGCAGATGCCTGGCTCGTTGGGATCCTTTGAGATCCTGGAAAACCATGCTCATATGGTTGCCCTGCTGGACGCAGGCCGGACCAAGGTGATCGACAACCTCAGGAACATCGCTTACCTGACACTTTCTGCGGGTGTCGTACATGTGAAGGACAATCATATCACCATTCTTACAGAGTAAAACACCGCGGGCTCGCTTGCGTACTTTGCCGCCGGGTTGTTTTGCGGCAATACACCCCGGGGTTCGCCTGCATATTTCCGTGCTGGATTTGTTGTCGCAATATACCCGGGTTTCGCCTGCGCACTTTTGTAGGGAACGGGATTTTTCTGGATCTTAAAGGGAAGAAAGCGCCGCAGCAGGCTTCCGGTCTTTGCCACCCGACGGATTGATCCTGGATCTCACAGGGAAAGTAAACTCCAAAGCAAGCCTGATTTTTTTTATCTTTACAGAAAAAACCATAAATGTTGCAAAAACGGTGGGTGCAAAAAAACGACGAAGATGAACAACTCGTTAAAGACCTTGCCACCACACTGAAGATAGACCCTGCGCTTGCCCGGCTGCTGGTTCAGCGAGGCATATCCAATTTTGGAGAGGCGCGTGACTTTTTCCGGCCTTCGTTTGATAAACTGCACGATCCTTTTCTTATGAAAGATATGGATGTGGCGGTTGCACGTATTGAAAAGGCCCTGGAGAAGGGTGAGCGTATATTGATCTACGGTGACTATGATGTGGACGGGACCACTGCTGTTGCCTTGGTTTACAGCTTTCTCAGGGAATTATACTCCAATCTCGATTATTATATTCCTGATCGTTACAAAGAGGGCTACGGAATATCCAGGCAAAGCATTGATTATGCCCGGGAAACCAGGGTCTCCCTGATCATTTCGTTAGACTGCGGGATTAAGGCACACAACCAGATTGGTTATGCGATTGACCATGGGATCGATTTTATCGTGGTGGATCATCACCGCCCCGGCGATGAGCCTTTACGGGCTACAGCTGTGGTAGATCCCAAACAGCCGGAATGTTCGTATCCTTTTAAGGAACTGTCTGGCTGCGGGTTGGGGTTTAAGCTTGCACAGGCGTATTCTCAGAAAAATGGCCTCTCTTTTAGTCGTCTTCAAAAATTTCTGGATTTGGTGGTGGTTAGTATTGCCGCTGATGTGGTTCCAATTACCGGTGAAAACCGGATTTTGGCTCACTATGGGTTGAAGCAGCTAAACTTTCAGCCAAGGGCAGGGTTGGAGTCTATTTTATTTTACAGCAATGTGTTCCGCAAGTCGGAACCTGATCACCTCAGCGCTTTTACCCGGGAGATTGGCGTTGGTGACCTGATGTTTTTGATTGGCCCGAAGATCAATGCGGCCGGCCGGATCAAAAATGGCAAAAAGGCAGTGGATCTGCTCATATGCAAGAAAATGGGGGAGACCCATGAGTTGAGCGAAGACATCAATGACCAGAACACCGAGCGGCGAAGTCTTGATACAGAGATTACCCGTCAGGCCATGCAGCTGATTGCCCGTGATCCGGAACTTCGAAACAGCAAGGCTACGGTGTTATATGATCCTGACTGGCATAAAGGAGTGATCGGGATTGTGGCATCACGGCTGATCGAGACGTATTATCGGCCGACGATTATTTTGACGTCCTCCAATGGCCTGATCACTGGTTCGGCTCGTTCCGTAAAGGATTTTGATGTGTATGATGCCATTAATGCATGCAGCGACCTGCTGGAGCACTTTGGTGGCCATAAATATGCTGCAGGCCTCAGTTTGCGGCCTGAAAACCTGGATAAATTCCGGGAGCGGTTCCTTGAAGTGGTTGAAGATACCATTACAGATGACCTGTTAATCCCGCAGATTGAGGTACATGCTGATATACAGCTGGATACCATTGCAGGAAAGTTTTTTAGGATTTTGAAGCAATTTGCTCCTTTTGGTCCCGGAAATCCAAACCCGGTATTCGTGTCACGCCGCTGCAGCACGCATGGAAATGTGAGGGTAGTTGGAAACAAGCACCTGAAGTTTAAAGTGGCACAAGGCCAGAACAATTGCGGGCTGCCTGCCATAGCTTTTCAGCAGGGGCATTATTACCGGCAGATGCTATCAGGCAAATATTTTGACCTGGCCTACCAGGTTGAGGAGAATGAGTGGAACGGTCAGGTGAACATGCAGCTGAATGTCAAAGATATCAAGTTTTATGATGATTAGTTGGTTAACGGCGCGCAGCGCCGGAACCAATAATTGGCGGGGGCGAAGCCCCCGGCCATCAGACGTTACTTTAGACCCCAAAGGGGTGTCTGTCCGATTATCACACGTTAATGCGATCCCGAAGGGGACGCACATTACTAACTCAGGAATTGTCACACACCCTTCTGACGCTTCCTGGGTTGCACTTTACTATGAGTAAGAAATACTATACCGTATGGCGCGGTCACCAGACCGGGGTGTTCGACAACTGGCAAAAATGTCGTAAGGCCGTTGAGGGTTATCAGGGGGCTATCTACAGATCCTTCCCCGATAAGGAGCAGGCCTGGAAGGCCTTTGACGGCAACTATGCCGATTTTATCGGTAACAATAAGAAACCTGAAAGCAAACTCTCTCCTGAACAACTCAAGGCCATTGGTAAGCCCGATCCTGATAGTATTTCTGTGGATGCAGCCTGTAACAGTGTAACTGGTCAGATGGAGTACCAGGGGGTGGAAACCCAGAGTGGGGCGCGGCTGTTCAAAATGGGTCCTTTCCAAAAAGGCTCAAACAATATCGGGGAGTTTCTGGCCATTGTTCATGCGCTGGCCTGGTGCAAAAAGCACGACATTCATCTGCCCGTTTATACCGATTCACGCACAGCCATGGCCTGGGTGCGGAATAAAAAGGCCCGGACTAAGGTAACTCCAACGGGTGAGAATCAAGCGTTGTTTGAGTTGATCCGCCGGGCAGAAAAATGGTTGGAAGACAACAGTTGGGATAACGAAATCCGTAAGTGGGAAACCGAAGCCTGGGGCGAAATCCCTGCTGATTTCGGCCGGAAATAAGGGGTGTTGGTCGGCGCTGCGCGCCTCCGGTTAGTCGTGGCTTCGCCATTACAGTTGTTGGTTCCGGTGCTTCTCGCCTGTCAGTTAGTCGGGGGCTGCGCCCCCTCCAGTTATTGTTTGCCATGGCCTGTGAGAACCAACAATCTGCCAGCCTCTTTCTGTGTTTATAGGCTACCCTCACCATCTTTATCCCATGCGAACCAACAACCAACAACCGCCTGGTTCCGGCCACGGTTTATGGGCATCCCCCCCGAGCCTCCGCCCATGCGAACCAACAACCAACAACTGCCTGGTTCCGGCCACGGTTTATGGGCATCCCCCCGAGCCTCCGCCCATGCGAACCAACAACCAACGTTATTTCTTTATTGAATCCCACCCCTGGGCGGTAATCTTTACCAACTGTCCGGAGCTGGTGAACAGGTTCGCCCCTTGTTCGGCCTCTGTGACATGGCCGATGGGATGAATGGTTTCCATGTCTTTGACTTTCTCGTAGTCGTTCTGGCTTATTGTGAACAGCAGTTCATAATCTTCGCCGCCGCTGAGGGCACAGGTGGTAGGGTCAATGTTGAACTCATGCGCAGTCTGGGCCATCCGGTGATCCAGGGGAAGTTTTTCCTCATAAATGTTCACCCCGGTGCCTGATTTTTTGCAAATGTGCAATACGTCGGATGCCAGCCCGTCAGAAACGTCGATCATGGATGTGGGTTGCACCCCGGCCTGCTGCAATAACTCAATGATATCTTTCCGTGGTTCGGGCTTTAGTTGACGTTCAAGGACGTATGAATAGTTCTTGATTTTGGGCTGCATTTCGGGATTTGCTTTAAATTCCTGCTTTTCCCGCTGAAGCACAAGCAGTCCGCAATAGGCTCCGCCCAGGTTACCGCTGACAAACACCAGGTCGTTAGGTTTGGCTCCGCTGCGGTATACAACCTGTTCTTTCTCTGCCTGTCCGATGGCCGTGATGCTGAGCATCAACCCCGCCGGGCTGGTGGTAGTGTCGCCACCGGCCAGGTCCACATTGTAGCGTTCGCAAGCCAGTTTCATTCCTGCATAGAGCTCCTCCAGGGCTTCCAGCGAATAACGGCTGGAAACTGCCAGCCCGACAAATACCTGTTTGGGTTGAGCATTCATGGCATAGATGTCTGACAGGTTCACCGCAATGGCTTTATAGCCCAGGTGTTTCAGCGGTGTATACACCATATCAAAATGAACGCCTTCGATCAACAAGTCTTTGGTGACGAGGGTAGCCATCGGCCCGTTGTCTATCACAGCGGCGTCATCGCCCACGCCCGCAAGGGTTTCCGGATTGCGAAGCTGTATGTCTTTGGTCAGGTGGTCAATAAGACCAAATTCGCCAAGGCTGGAAATATCGGTTAGTTCTTGTGGTCTTTCCTGGTCTTGTGTCATAGCTGGGATGTGGTTTTTTTCGGTTGCATTATTATTGTCTAAATTATGCTATTTCATGAAAAGGAGTTGCTGTTGTTACCGGTAAGCTTCCTGCAGCTTTGCTCTTTCGGATTTGTTCATGGATTTGGGAGAAAGCTGGCCCCTGGCGCAGGGTTAAGGCTGCTGATTGTGTTCCTCTCCGGGGATGGAACCGTTGCCGGGCGACGATTTCAGGCTGCTGTTTGAACTCGTGGACTCCCGCCGGTACGATGCGCTTTCTGACTGGATCCTGACGGATTCTTCATGAAGGAGGTGCAAAAATTTTTCTAAAAACCGGAGGTCAATGCCCAGGATCTCTCCTTTTTGCCGTCGGTCGGAGAACAAGTCCTTCAATCTGTCTGGTTGTAAGATCTCTTCATTCCGCAGTTTTTTTAGTTCGCCGATCTGCCGGGATAGCCCCATGCGGTGTGCAAGTATAGCCAGCAATTCGTGGTCGGTTTCATCGATGTATCTCCGCAGGTCTTCCAGGGCATCAAATTCTTTTTGCTGATGGGAAATATCCGGGAGACGAGATACCATTTCATCCATCATTTTGGGGGTAATTTGTTGTTCCCGGTCGGTAAGGGCCTTTTGGGGGCGGTGATGAACCTCTACCATCAGTCCGTCCATTGACAGAGTCAGTGCCTGCCTGGCTACTTCTTCCAGCAAAGCTGTATTGCCCGCAATATGACTTGGGTCACATATCAGCGGGATTCCGGGTATTTCACGGCGGAGTTCCAGCGGAATGTCCCATAAGGGGATGTTCCGATAGACGCTTTGCTTATGGGTCTTGAATCCCCTGTGTATGGCAATGAGTTTATTGGATCCTGCCATCAGGATGCGTTCGATGGCACCGATCCAAAGACCCAGATCCGGACTCACCGGATTTTTGATCATCACCGGTATGCCTGTTCCGCTGATGGCATCGGCAATCTCCTGAACCATGAAGGGGTTGACGGTGGTTCGGGCACCCAGCCAGATGATGTCTACCTCATGCTCCAGACATTGGATGGCATGGTCGGGCCTCGCCACTTCCACAGCAATCCGAAGGCCGGTTTCTTTCCGGATCTTTTTTAGCCACGCAAAGGCTTCCGGTCCTCTTCCTTCAAACTGTCCGGGCCGGGAACGGGGTTTCCACACTCCTGCCCGCAATACAGGTATGTTGCCTGTTTTTGCGATCCCCTCAACAGTTTCTGCCAGCTGAGTCTGGTTTTCGATGCTGCAGGGCCCGGCGATGTATAACCGGTTATCGCTCAATGGGATCCATTCAGATAATGGCGATATGTCAGATAAAATAGCCACTGGCCTGTTTTTTTACAAAGTTAGCAAAAAAGATTCGCCGGCTTGCGGTCGTAACTTGCTGATATGTGGTGGTAACTTCCTGATATGTGGTGGTAACTTGTTGATATGGGGGGTGTTGATTGCTGTAATATATTGCGGAGGACCAATAGTCCGGTGCGTTCTTGTGGGGCGACTTTAAGTGTTGATTGCTGTAATATAATGTTGGGGACTAAATCTGAACGGATTATTTTGTAATTTTGCCGGTGTAAATATGAGCCCGGAATGGATATTAAGCGGATACATCATAAAATTTCTCAGTATCAAAAAGAAGGGAAGCGATTGTTTGCGACTTCCAGCTTTCAAACCAACAGCATTACTTTGTTGCATGTGCTGAGTCGCATCGATAAAGACATCCCAATCTATTTTATCAATACCGGTTTTCATTTCCCTGAAACCATATCCTATAAAGAGGAAATTACACGTTTGCTGGGGATCAGGGTGATCGATCTGTTTTCTCATGTACCAAAGGTGATGCAGGTCAATGCTTCCGGCGACCTGTTGTTCACTTATGACCCGGATTATTGTTGTTACCTGAACAAAGTGCAGCCTGTGGAGAAACTGATGCCGCAGTTTGATGTGTGGATTAATGGGGTGCGGGCGGCCCAAAACCATATCCGAAAGGGGTTTCGGGAAGAGCAGAAAACCAGAGACGCTATCCTTCGTTATCATCCTTTGCTGGACTGGACCAATGAGGAGGTGAGGGCTTATATGAAAGTTTATGACTTGCCGGTGCATCCTCTGGAAGCGAAAGGGTACAAGAGTATTGGCTGTGAGCCTTGCACCAGGCCGGCGAGCGGAAATAACGCCCGGGAAGGCCGTTGGACCGGAATGAAAAAAACTGAATGCGGATTGCATTTGGGAGGGAAGTAGGTTGCTGGTTTATTCGGGGCTTCACTTCTCATGGTTGTTGGTTCTCATGGGCTGAGGACAGTGGGGCTAAGCCCATGAACGGTAGACCAGGCAAACAGGTTGCTGACTCACGTGAGCTAAGGTCGATCCCGAAGGGATCAAACGTTAGCAACCAGGGGTTGAAGACCCCGACCCCGCAACCACAAGGCGCGCAGCGCCGTAACTAACAACCGGAGGCACGATAGCTCCCGACTGACTGAGGGGTAGCAGCCTCGACTAACCAGTGGAGGTGAAGCCTTCGGCTAACCATTTTATTATGAAAGTACTGATTACAGGAGGTGCCGGCTACATCGGCAATGAACTGGTTTTTGATCTTGTCAAAGACCCTGAGGTGGAGCAAGTGATTGTATACGACAATCTGAGCCGTAAGAATTACAATCTTTTCCTGGATACGCGTTACGAACCCCGGAAAGTGAGTTTTGTTTATGGTGAACTGCTGGATACCCGGCGAATGCGGCAGTTACTGCAAAATATTGATGTGGTATATCATCTGGCTGCCAGGGTATCTACGCCCCTGGCCACGGAAAATTCCCATCTTTTTGAGCAGATCAACCACTGGGGAACTGCCGAGCTGGTATATGCCGTTGAAGAAAGCCCGGTGAAGAAATTTATATACCTGAGCACAACGTCTGTTTACGGGGCCTCGGAGCACGTGTCGGATATTCATACTCCACCGGATCCGAAAACCTTTTACGGCAGCAGTAAGCTCCGGGGGGAGGCCCATGTGGAGCGGTTGTTCGACAAGATGGATGCATGGATTATCCGCTGCGGAAATGTATACGGGTATAGCCCAAGTGTTCGTTTTGATGCGGTGATTAACCGTTTTATGTTTGAGGCCAACTTCAATGGCCGCATTCAGATCACCGGAAACGGGAAGCAGCAGCGTGCTTTTATACATGTGGACAAGGTGGTTAATATGTTGTCAAACCTGCTTCATGATGATCTTCCTCCGGGGAAGTATAACTTCAGTGAGCATAACATCTCTATCGAACAGATCGCCAATATTATCAAAGAAATTTATCCTGACATTGATATGATTTTCGTGAATCAGCATCTTGTGATGCGTGAGATTAAGGTGCAATCTGATGATCGTATCATGGCGCTGGTTAAGTTGCCGGAAGTTTCATTTAAGGACGAGTTGCAGCGTTTCAGGGAGAAGTTTTCCTTTTAACGTGCGACCCCGCAGGGGTCGGAGGGTAAGTGCATGCTCCCGTGGTTACGGGCGTGTGATCCCTTCGGGATCGTGATCGCAGGTGCTTGTGCCTGGGGTGACTGGCGTGTGATCCCTTCGGGATCGTGATCGCAGGTGCTTGTGCCTGGGGTGACTGG
>CAYXEH010000032.1:20103-29449 GCA_964463915.1 uncultured Bacteroidales bacterium
CGGGGTCACACATGAGAGCAAACGGGATCGTACCCTACATCAGGGTAAACCGCAGGCTGAAACCACCATGGGTGTTGGTGTTGGGGTATTGGTTAGAAACCATAGGGGTGTTGATGGTCCGGTCAAAGAACAGCCTGAAATTGACCCTGGCACTGATCTGATATTCTGCGGAAGTATTCAGGGCCAAAGTGCGGTTTCCCGAGGATATTACATCGGTGTCTTCAATGAGCTTCCTGAGTATTGTTCTGCTTTCACGTATTGAGAGGTCGAAGCGCAGCACAAGGTCACTCTGCATGCGTTGCGTAGAGCCTCCGCTGGTGATGTTGAAGGCCAGATCCTGAAACCGGTAACCTGCTCCCACAATGAGTTCGCTCCTGTAATTGTCTGTGACCTGGTTGTTGGAAAAACTCAGGCTGATATCTCTTGACCGCCGGTATTCCACCCGGGTCATCAGGTTATTCACAAGGGTGACGTCGACATTGATCAGTGGGTTGAACTGTTCATTGATCGATACCTGGGAGATTTCATGTTCCGGGATAAAGTTGCCTGTAGCTGCCTCACGGGCTGACTGGTATCCGTCGATTTCCCGGTAACGAAGATCCGATTGGAAGTTGGCAATGGTAAAACTGCTTGAATATCCGTGTCCGATGGTGAAAGACTGAACATATTGCTGAAGGGCCGGAATCCTTGACAGCCCATCATAAGTGAGCTGCCAGTTCGGCATGGGAAGCTTCAGAAATGGGTTCAGCCGGGCATCGGTGGGATTAGTGCCTCCATAAGCAGCTATGAATGCCGGGATCAGCACGTCCTGTGATGTGGGGCCATAACCCACCGGGAAACCTGTTGTGTCGTTCACCGCACCGTCCCAATGCGGGTTTCTTCCAGCCAGGCGCGTGGCTACATCCAATCTGTGCTGTTTGAAATTCTCAAAATTCTCAGATGTATAGAACTGGCTGTCGACCGATTCGAATGTGGTACGTAATGACAGAAAAGAAATGCTGAAGCTGCCGTTTTCCATCGGGTTAAAGTTTCCGAAGTTACCCAGGCTGTCTGCCTTAAAATATGAGGAATGGTTCCTGGACTCCTTTCGATCTGCATTGAACTCAATCTGCAGGTGACGTATGGGCTCAACCCTTGCACGTGCCGAAATTTGCTGGTTGTAACTTTCGTTGTAAGGGGTGTTGAGGTTGGGGTTTTCTGTAATCCATCCCTGGCCTGCGGCCTGGTCACGAATATCGCCCTGGCTCCCGAAAATGAACCCCGTGCCGGGGGCCATCAAATCCCAGTCCTGACCCAGGAGTGAAGGGTTTGGTGTGAATCCGGGCATGTGTGTTCCGCGGCTTTCGGAGAAAGTGAGGGAGATGTTGCGTACCCCCATCACCGCTCGCATGAAAGTTTCCAGCATCATCCTGCCCACATTCGTTTCCTCGTCCCTTTCCTCTGTCTCACCCGGAGGGCGGGGACCGCCCCTTTGTGTGCCGCCACCCTGGTCCTGGTTAATTCTTCGTAAAAAGCCAATTTTATTGTAGAGGTTAACAAGGTTTCCCCTGGCGTTGAGCCGGATATTCTGTGAATTTTCGATTGTGTTACCCAGGTCCTGGGTAGAAAGCGGTGCACCGATCCAATCGAAATCTGCCGCATAAGTAGCATTGGCATTGATCCAGTCGAGCAATGGCAGTTTGTTGGTGGGGATATTGTAGGTCAGATCGGCCTGGTGGGAATAGAAAGTAGGCCTTCCCAGGTTTCTGATGTTGCGCCAAATGGAATCTCTCTTCTGCTGATAGTCATCCCGGTCTGGATCAATGGCCCCGACAGGCTCGTCAATCCGGGCCTGTGTGGTGGCGGAGAATTCCAGACGCAAGGCATTGGTCAGATCCCATCGCATATCATAGATGCGGTCCCAATCAAATGTTTTGACATAGTTGGGTTCCATAACGATTACTCCGGCACTTTTGCCCCGCATCAGTGATTCGGCATATCCCCTGTCCATGGTGGTCCTGAAAGACACTGAGCGAGGCAGGTAATGGAAATTGAAATCCCGGATCAGCGCAAGGAAGTCATGCTGGAAAACGGATACATTGGAAAAGGGGGTCACGTTTGGCGGGTCGGTGCTGTAATTGTACCCCATTGCCCCGCGCCAGTGACGTTGCTTATCAAATTTGATGTCTATGTTTCGTGCATACATTTCGGTGTACGCATAGGTGAAATCAAAATTCTGGGGGTTGTAAAAGCTTGGCTTATCTCCCAGGCCGGTGATGGATACATTGGTGAAATTGATGCTCTTTCTGCGTACCAGATCTTGTGAAATCCGTCGAATGGAATCTTTCTCGGCTTTTGTTTCCCATGAAGCCAGATCATCTTCAAATAAAAGATCAGGATTCATAGGGTTGTAGAGTGGATTACTGATCGATTCGGAATAGCTGAAGTGCATAGGAATACGAAGTCCCAGGTTATCCGGGAACAGCCGTCCCAGCTCCATATTGGTAGCGATGTCGTAGTTGATGACCTCTTCCTGTTGCCGTTCGGTCACCTCTTCTTCGATACCACCGAACCCGGCGGTGCTCATGAATCCTGCCAGTGTGATATTTCCCAGGTCAGCCAGGTTGGCATCGATCTGGCCGTTGGCCGCCCAACCCCCTTCATTGTTGAATTCGTACAAGCGGAGTTCGTTGAGCCAGATCTCGGCTGATTTGGGCATCCCGTCGTTATTGGTGGTCCGGTGGGTCTTCCTTGGATTTCGTACCCCGATCATGATCACCTGTATGTTTGAAAGGGTGGGGTTCCCGATGATGGTCATGGTGTTGTCTCCATCATTTAACCGGAAAGGCCGGGTAACAGATACCCCTGATCCGGCTTCCCTGGAAAGCGTGTTCCGCTCGAGCTTCATGTCGGTGAGTTTTTCAAACTCTATATCGATGTTGTTAGCTTCGGGCCAGATAACTTCCGGGTTAAAGGTTCTGGGGTGCCAGGGGGTCAGTTTGAGGGGTACTTCGTATTCGTAATAGTTGTTGGTGAAATCAGATCCTATGCGGATGAATACGGTCAGGTCGTCGTCGCGGAGGTCGGCATTCTCTGTCATGGCCTCGGCGTGAGTGAACATTTTCATATGGCGGTACTGCCTGACGTCCAGGTTAGTGGTCTTGTAAATAGCCCTGGCATCTCCGTCTTCCAGTTCAGTTACCCGCATGGCGAGTGATTGTTCGTTGCGCTGGTGCATGGTGGTGGTTCCCAGGTCTTGCTCTCTTTCAATACCCGGAGGAAGTACGTAGGGATTGGGGAAGCGCTGTCCGTTTTCTTCGATGTTAACCGTAGATACCTCAAAGCTGGTTTCCTCGTTATTACCCGGCAAATATTCCCCGGGTTCGGTCAGTTCACTGTCATAGGTCCGCCAGTCTCCCCTGATCAGCTCCAGTGCGGCAAAGCGGCAAATGACAGGCTCTTCGAAGTTTTTAAAAAACATCCGCATGAAACGGATGGATGATAAATCCTCAATTTCTCCGATCACCTGGCGGTCAGGGTCGCGCAAGGGCACCTTGAATTGGTACCAGCGGACTGTTTCCACTTCATTGTTGGCCAGCCGTACGGAAGATTCCATCACATCAGTGATGTAGTTTTTCCCGGCTTGCATGTCTTCCGGGCGCAGGCTGATGCGGTACTGAAAGTAGCGTTCTGATTCATTTAGTGTGCCGTCATCGTTGATGTCTTCAGTGTTCGGGTGGTTGGTGGCAGAGGTGGGGTAGGGTTCCGGTGATTGCTCTGCTGTGGCGCTGTTTCCTTCCAGCCCGTTGTATCTTTTGTACCGGTCCAGGATGCTTACCTCTTGTGCATCAAGCTCGGATCCTCTGTAATACTGGTAATTGTCGGCCGAAGGATCCTCCCATGCCTGCAGGTAGGCTTCAGAGTTGGTACCGTACATGTCTGCAAGTACCTGCAGGAAGTTCTCGTTGAAAAAGCTTTGCTCATCTTCGGTTCTCAGCCCGTCCAGTCCCACGTCCTGGTACTCCCTTGATTCGGGATTGTTGTCGAAGGCGTTTATCATGTCCTGAACCGAGGGAATGCGCCCCCAGATGGTGGTGTCTGTGTTCATCACCACCTCATCAACAGGCAAGCCGTTTTCAAAACTTTTTCGTCCGTCGCGTAACACATCCTCAGAAACGTCTCCCAGGTTAATATACAGGTCACCACCACTGTGGTTTTCATCATACACAAAGGGGTCCATCATCCAGAACTCCACGTATTCTACGTTGGCGGCCTCAAAGTTGGTGGTAGGCAATCCCCGCATGATCCCGCCCCATCGTGATCCGGGGTCATTCAGCGTGCCGTCCTGGGCAATTCCGCTGCTATAGGCAGAAGAAGTTGCATCGTAGTTATACGGACCCCTTTCCTGGGGATAGAAAGCCATGTTGAGCACAGGAATGGGTGAGGGAATGCCGGTGGGGCTTTCTTTATTCGGCCAGATCTCGGTCTCCAGCACTTCGCGTACAAAGTGGTTGGAGCGTTGATCGGCATCATTGCGGATGTGGGAAGGGGTGAGATTATTGTTTCGGGTAAACAGTGGATCCACCACGTACCAGGCGAGATTGGCTACGTTGTGACGGAAGCTCAGGCCCGTGCCGGGTGCGCCCTCAGGGAACATGCCGGGGTTGGTCTGGTGCTGGGGGGTGCTTGCAATATGCCAGCGCTGCACATTCTTGAGGTCGATGGCCGATGTGCTTCCCTCAAAGTCATCAATATAAGAAGTCCCTGCCCCACCGATATGTCGGGAATGTCCCGGAATAAGATGGGCGAATTCTCCGTTGAATGTGATGCGGGAGGGGGTCGTGCTGCTGTAAAAAGGAAGCCGGTCAAGCAGGCGGGTCAACTGCATGCTTTCCACAGAGTAAGTGGAGTTAAGCCCCCAGATGGTATTGGCAATGGGCTCGTCACCGTAATTGGCCTTTTGGGTCAGCGGGCGCTCAGACAGCCGCATGATGGTTCCTCCCACGGTGAAATTGTCACTGATGCGATGGTCTATGTGGGTTCCCATCAGGGTTTTTGTCTGCAGGTTAAACATGTCGGAACTTTCCAGGGAAATGCGGATAGGCGTACCGGAATTGAGGATCCCTTCATTGAGGATTCTTACCCTTCCCAATGAGTAATCCACTGAATAATCCACTCCTTCCTCCAGTGGTACCCCGCCGGCGGTAACCACCACAGATCCCCTGGGGATGTTCATGGCGTTGAGCGGAATTTCGGCACCTGAATCTGACTCATAGCTTCCTTCAAGCAGCCAGCGGTTTTTTTCCGGCACCTGTTGTGCCCGGTATTTGGTGGTGGTATACAGAGAGTCAAAAGCATATTTATCTCCCAGACTCTCATCTTCGAGCGCCTGGCGAAGGTGCTCCCCGAAAGGCTCCACCACAGGAAAATAAATACGTCCGTTGTCAGACTCGATTGTTCCACCCTGTGTGGCGGCGTTGTCAATAAAGTCGAAGACCCCGTCGGGATTGGGATCCAGCTGGGTGTCGAGGCGATCCAGACCCATAACACGGATCAGTGGTTCTCCGTCTACCGGGCCTTCTTCCAGGTAGCCCATCGGGACCCCCAGTTCTTCACTCTCATAAAGGATGTTGAGGCGGAACTGGTCGCGGCTGATCTGGTAAGCCTCCAGGTTATAGACGTTTTTCATCATCAGGTCCCACATGGGGATGCGGGTATTGACTGAGGTGCTTTTGAGTAATTTGACGATCAATCCGTCGGGGGCGTTTACCTGGTTGGAGAATTCACCCACCTGGTAGGTGGTTGTATCCCCGATAATGGTATACTGGAAAGCCACCCCCAGTACCTGGTCGGGATTGATGGTGCGGTTCAGGGAAATGAAGCCCAGCTTGGGGTTGAAGGTATATTCATTACTTCTGAGTCGCCGCGCATTTTCTACGTTCTCATAGTCGCGTCCTGAGGTAAAACCTTCCGCTGAAAGATGGCTGTTGACCTGGCTGATATTGCGGATGGGCGAGTTGGCCATGGTTTGATACAGGGTGTTGCTGTTGTTGTCCGGCGCCGGCCGGTTGTGGCTGTCAACCGATGAATGGTGGGGGTTGTTTTCTCCCAGGTCCGCAAAACCCACAATGTTGCGGTTGTCATCGGTGGCTGCCCCTTCGTTGGTTACCCATACCTCGATGCGACTGATCTCAATATTGGAGCTGATAGTGGGAAGGGTGGAAAGGGCCTCGTCATAGTTGTTGCGGAAATATTGCGCCAGGAAAAAGTGCCGGTTCTCCTCGTACTCATCCGCACTGATCTCGAAATCTGTCTTTTGTGCACCGCCCGATACCTCGATGCTTGAGGATTCTGTTTTCTGTTGGGAAAAAACAGTTGTAACCCGTGTGTTCCCGAATTGCAGCTGGGTCTTGAACCCGAACAACCCCTGTGTTCCCCGGATCAGGGAGCCTGGCAGGGGCAGGGTCACATCTCCGGCTTCTACCAGCTGGACAATTTCATCTTCTGTGCCGCGGTATTCCAGCTTCATCCGGTTTTCAAAATCAAAGGAAGATTCAGTGTTGTAATTGGCCCCAAGGTTGATCTTGGTGCCGATCTCTGCCTCCAGGGCAAGCTGAATCTTCTGCTGAAAATCAAAGTTGGTGGTACGGCGGCGCTGTTCGTCGAGGGCCGGGTCTTCGCGATAGTTCGACATGATTCCGAAGATCAGTTCGGCCGAGCCGGAGGGTCGAATGTCGATGGTGCTTCCCCCGAAGATCCGGTCAAAAAATTCCCCCCCTACATGGATTTCCGGAATCAGGCCGTCATCTCTTTCAAAGTCCTGGGGCTTGGATCGTTTCTGCCAGTAGCGTTGCATTCCACGCTCCAGGTCGTATTCCAGGTATTGGTCAAAGGTCAGGTATTGCGGCCGGCCGATCACCATGTCGTCTACGCGTCGGGTCATGATGTAGTATCCTGTAGCCGGATCGTACTCAAAATGGGTGCTGAGGGGTTTGGGATTGGTCAGTGAAAGCCCGGTAATAGGAAAGCTTTCCAGGTCAAGCAATATGGAGCTTTCCATCGGGAAACCGGTGGTCTGGATGGGTGTCCGGAGAGTATCCTGGGTCGGTGCATCTTGTCCGGCGGAAGCTTTTGGCGTTAGCAGGGCAAGGATGCTGATGATGCAGAAAGTAAGATAAAAGAATAAAAATCGCCTTAATCGCACCGGCACAATCGTTTAAAAAATCGGATCAGAAACTTTTTAACGCCTCCTTCACAAGAAATTCCGCGCTTATGGCCGTGTCTGTGTGTTTTTTAAGGATGGCTGCAATGGCTTTCCGGGCCGCACCTTTTGTGAAACCCAACATTACTAAAGCAGATAACGCTTCCTGCTGAATTGTATTGTCTGTGAAGGATAAATTTTCTGACTTGAGCGTGCCTTCTTTCTCAAGCCTGTCCTTGAGGTCAACGATGATCCGCTGAGCCGATTTGGCCCCGATTCCTTTAAGTGATTGCAGGGCATTGACATTGTTGTTGACAATGGCTTCACGAATATCGCCGGGTGTCATGGAGGAGAGGATCATCCTGGCGGTATTGGGCCCCACCCCGCTTACTGATATGAGATGGCTGAAAAGCTCTCTTTCTTGTTTTTCGGCAAAACCGTAAAGCATGTGGGCATCCTCACGGATTACCTGGAGGGTGTGTATGCGCACTTCCCCGGAATCCGGCAGGGTATTGAAGGTGTAAAGGCTGATGTGGATCATGTACCCGACCCCATGGCAATCCAGTACCACGAAGGCCGGGTTTTTCTCCTCGATGGTTCCCTGTATGAAGGATATCATTTAGTCAGATGCTTGATTGAATGAGACAGCGCCGCAAAAGTAGTAAATGATTTTCATTTTAGCCAGTAACTTGTTTGATGGCAACTTCCATGGCCTCATCCAGCATCTCTTGCGGGGGTTTTTCGATGAATCCGTTATCAATCAATGATTGGGTGGTGTCTCGTGCCTGCTTTATGTCCTCTTTGGCCAGGTCGTAGGCCTCCTGCCAGGTCATTTCCTTACGGGCCACCCCGTCTTTGATTGCCTGCATGGCCACGTCTGCGGCCTCGAAGGGGAAGACCTCCGATTCGCTCATTTTTGCGATGATGTCTTCGGTGTGGATGCCTCTTTTCTCGGAAAAGCGTGCAATGGCCTCTGCGGCAGCGATGGCCATATTGTCCGTGATCTTGCTGGCACGAACAATCAATGCACCCTTGAGGATCCCCGGAAACCCGATGGAATTGTTCACCTGGTTGGGGAAGTCTCCGCGCCCGGTAGCCACAATGTGTGCCCCGGCTTCCCTGGCGGCATAAGGATAGATCTCAGGGACAGGGTTGGCACAGACAAAGACGATGGATTTATCGGCCATTTTTTCGATCCACTCCTTCTTGATCACATCCGGACCGGGGCGGGAAAGAGCGATCAGTACATCTGCATCCTGCATGGCCTCTTCCATGGTTTCCACTTTGTCAGGGTTGGTTACCTGGCAGAGTTCCCATTTGCGGTAAAAACGTTTGTCTTCTTCGATGTCTTTTCGACCTGAATGCAGTGCCCCGCTGGAATCGAACATGACGGATCTGGCCGGATCGGCCCCGGCAGTATTCACGATGCGGGCAATGGTGGCGTTGGATGCCCCGGCGCCATAATATACGATCTTCACATCTTCCAGTTTTTTGTCCACCAGCTTCAGGGCGTTGAATAACCCGGCCAGTGTTACACAGGCGGTTCCCTGGGCGTCGTCATGCCAGACAGGGATGTCGCATTCCTCCCGTAATACATCCAGTACCTTGTAACAGTTGGGTTGCGAGATATCCTCCAGGTTGATGGCTCCGAAACTGTGCTGTGACATTTTCACGAAGTCGATGATTTTTTGTGGATCGTTCTTGCCGTCAGGGCCACGACTGTCTATGCAAAGGGCAATGCCATTGACCCCGCCCAGGTACTTCATCAGAAAAGCTTTCCCTTCCATCACACCCATTCCGCCCGGGGGGGTGCAGTCACCGTCGCCAAGCACGCGGGTAGAGTCACTCACTACGGCCACCAGGTTGCCGCGCCCGGACAATTCGTAAGAGGTGTCGTTGTCGTCCCGGATGGTGGTTGATATCCTGGATACCCCGGGGGTGTACCAGGCATTGAACCAGTTGAAACCCATTACGGGAGCTTTGGGCAGAGTCTGCATCTTGCCATTGTAAAAACGGTGAGCCCGAAGGGCCAGTTCCTTATAAAACAGGGTTTTAACTTTGGCTTTCTGATCCTGGCTCAGGGATTCGGGGATCAGTTCTTCCAGGTTGTCAAGGGTGAGATTGAGGTGTGCCATGATGTATTGATTTTGGTTTAATGTAAAGATA
>CAYXEH010000033.1:0-28110 GCA_964463915.1 uncultured Bacteroidales bacterium
AGCCATAAACAGTCACTGTCAGCCGCCGGGGGCCTCCGTGATTACGGAATTCACACAAAAATATTCCCTGCCAGGTGCCGAGTTTCAGGTTACCGCCTGATATGGGAATGGTCAGGGATACGCCCGTCAGGGCCGATTTGATATGAGCCGGCATGTCATCATCCCCCTCCATGATATGGGTATAATAGGCCATTCCTTCAGGAGCGAGCTTATCAAAACTATTATCCAGGTCAGTACGGACTGAAGCATCTGCGTTCTCGTTAATAACCAGCCCGGCAGACGTATGATGCAGAAACACATTCACCAATCCTTTATCAGGGAGGGATTCAATCGCATCTGTAATATGATGGGTAATTAAATGAAAACCCCGTTTAAAAGCAGGAAGTTGTAGGTCGTATTGTTTTATCATGATTTATAAAGCTTAAATAAAAGAAGATGAAGCACTTAAAAGAATACCACTTTGATGAAGTTACAACTATTTTTAAAATATTTCTTAAAATATTTGCATTACGAAATTCTTCGTATTATATTTGCTACGAATTCTTTCGTACTTATGCCATGAAACCAAATATCCAAATATCCAACAAACTAACAACCGCGTGGGCCGTTTACCAATCCCCCGGAGTTCCCCTTCACTTTGCCCATGAGAACCAACAACCATCAACTTCGTCCACCGTCCACGGGCAGCCCCCACAACCCATAGCCCGTGAGAACCAACAACCATCAACCAACAACTAACTAACATCCCCCGCAAATGTCTGAACAAAAAAAATACCAACCCACAGAAAACGAACTGGCCATCCTCCAAATATTATGGGAGAAAGGGCAGGCCACTGTCCGGGAAGTCCACGAAGTACTTGAGCAACATAAAGATACCGGATATACCACCACCCTGAAAACCATGCAGATCATGGCGGAGAAGGAATTGTTGTCGCGCGATACATCCAGCCGCACCCATATCTACGAACCGAATATCAGCAAAGAAAAGGCCCAGAAACAATTCCTCGGCAAAATGATTGACGGTTTGTTCAGCGGTTCTCCGGGCCGGTTGGTAATGGGCGCACTGGATCATGAAAAACTCTCCCGGGAGGAGGTTCGGGAGATCCGGGAATATTTACAGCAGTTTGAAAAATAAGCAGCTATGAGTATCATTGAACATCTTACGCATCCTGTGATCAATGCCCTGGGCTGGACAGTGCTCCATAGTCTCTGGCAGGTGGCACTGATTGCCTTGTTATGGTTCCTGGTTATGAAGGGGATCCAAAAACATGCGGCCAATGTCCGGTACAACATTTCATTGCTCGCCTTGCTGGCAATACCGGCCTGTTTTGTCTTCACTTTTTTCAGACAATATGCCATATATAGCAACGCCAGGCAAGTCGTTTCAGTTGAATTTGAAGAAATGGCATGGATGGCCATGGATGGCAGCCGGCAATTCTTCCTGATTGACAAAGGGCATCCCGATTTACTTGGTCGCTTTGAATCCCTGACCCCCTGGGTGTTCTGGTTATACCTTGCCGGGATGACGTTATTTGCAGTGCATGCCGCATTTGCCTATTCCAGAATGTTCTCCCTGAAAAGGAAAAATATTCGTTCCGTTCCGGAAGAATGGATGCAGCGATATCAGAAATTAAAACAAAAAACCGGTTTACAAATTCAGGTACCGGTATGGCTTTCTTCGAGAGTCGACATCCCGATGGTCGTAGGGTTTTTCAAACCCGTAATACTTCTCCCCCTGTCTATGCTGAGCAGCCTGCCTCCGGAACAGGTGGAAATTATTTTGCTTCATGAATTGTATCACATAAAGCGCAAAGACCATTATATCAATGCCGCTCAAACCTTGCTGGAAATATTGTTTTTCTACCATCCCGCCACCTGGTGGATCAGCGGGCGCATAAGAAAAGAACGGGAATCAAGAGTGGACGAATGGATCGTTGCAGAAATCAATAACCCCACTATATACGCCCGGGCCCTGGTAAGCCTGGAAGAGAAACGTGGTAACCGTGTCATGCAACCGGCACTGGCTGCCACACAGTCAAAAAATCAATTATTCACAAGAATTAAACACCTGATGACCATGAAAACAAGAAAATTCAATGCCGGGCAAAAACTGGCGGCCCTGTTGGCGCTGGTATTTGCTTTTATTTCAGTGGCCTGGATTAACCCGGCCAAAACTTCAAACATTCCCTCGGGCAATAATAGCTATATCGACATGTACCCGACGCCGGAAGACGAACTACACGATGACTTTACCGGCAAGGCTGCCGGTTTGGAATCACAGCAATCCTCTTTGAATCAGTCTGTAGTTCCCGAACCACGACAGGCCGTCGCGAACCAGTATGACGGGCAGGAACCAAAGGAAACTGCCCCGGATCAGTATACCGGGCAGGGAGAACTCTCATCCGGAGACATCCATCAGCGTGATAGTGTAATTATGGACAGAACGAAACTTGGTGAAAAAAGGGAGGAGATCAGGAACATTCACCTGCATGACGGTACCGTCATAACATGGGATACCCTGAGCGAAAAAGACCGCGAGGAAATTCGCAGGGCCATCGAAGAGACCAGGATCGCAATTCAGGAAATGAACAAAGAATTGCAGGAAACGCTTCATTCTGAAGAGTTCCGCAGGGAAATACAGCAATCTCAGCAGGAATTCCAGGAAGCGATGCTGGAAATTCAGGAGCAATACCAGCATGAAGATTTTGAGAAAGAGATGCAAAAGGTCGGGGAAGAATACCGTAAAGCCATGGAAGAACTGAAAGAAGAATTTCAGAGTGAAGAGTTTCAAAAGGAGATGCAACAGCTGGGAGAGGAAATGAGAAAGGCGATGGAAGAAATCAGGGTGGAGTTCCAGAGTGAAGAGTTTCAAAAAGAGATGCAGCAGGCCAGTGAATCATTCCACGAAGGCATGGAGGAGCTCCGGATACAATTTAAAAACGAGGATTTTCAGCGCGAAATGAAAGAAGCCATGGAAGAACTGAGAATAACCCTTGAGGCACTTCAGGCTGCAGAAAGAGAAAAGGCGAAAGAACCTGAAAAGGAAAAACGGTAATGATCAGTACATTTCAGTCGGACCAATAAGGATTCGGGTAAACCAATAAGAACCTGGTCAACCAAATGAGAACCCGGGCCAAACAAATAAGAACCCGGCCAACATTGACAAAGCGGGACACCCTGCATAAGGGGTGCCCCGCTTAATTATTCCCGCCCGAAATCTTTCAGGCTGGCTGGAACATATCAGTACCGGCTATTGAGGCGCCGATCTGCTCATCAGTAACATTCACATCCTGTATGCTTCCTGACATATAGGCATCATAAGCTGACATATCAAAATGACCGTGTCCGCAAAGGTTGAACAGAATGGTTTTGGAACGGCCCTCTTCACGGCATTTCAATGCTTCACTCATCACGGTGGCAATGGCATGAGTCGCTTCCGGAGCCGGGATGATCCCTTCGGCTTTGATAAAATCCAGGCCGGCTTTAAAGCAGCGGTCCTGGGCCTCTGAAACCGCTTCAATTAACCCATCCTTCAGCAGCTGACTCACAAGGACCCCGGCGCCATGATACCTTAACCCACCGGCGTGGATGGGCGAAGGAATAAAATCATGCCCAAGGGTATACATGGGCAGCAACGGGGTTTTTCCGGCGGTGTCACCAAAGTCATACCGAAATTGGCCACGGGTCAGCTTGGGACAGGAATTGGGTTCCACGGCAATAAAGCGAATGTTCTGTCCTTCTGTAAGATTCATCCTGAGAAAAGGAAAAGCAATACCGGCAAAATTACTGCCGCCTCCGAATGGTGCCACGATCATGTCGGGCATATCACCGGCTTTTTCAAGCTGCAAAATGGCTTCCTGTCCGATAATGGTCTGGTGCAAAAGTACATGGTTAAGTACGCTGCCAAGGGCATAATGGGCATCCGGGTCGGAAGCGGCCTTTTCAATGGCCTCTGAGATGGCAATTCCCAGGCTTCCTGTGGAGTCAGGGTTTTCTTTAAGCACCTGTCTTCCATATTCGGTCCGGTCAGACGGCGACGGATACACCTGGGCATCAAAGGCATTCATCATGACCTTCCGGTAGGGTTTGTGGTCATAACTTGCACGAACCATGTATACTTCACAATCCATTCCGAACGCCTGACAGGCATATGCCAGTGCGGTACCCCACTGCCCGGCCCCTGTTTCAGTGGTAATCCGTTTGGTACCGGCAATTTTGTTATAGAAAGCCTGGGCCACAGCCGTATTGGGTTTGTGCGACCCGGCAGGGCTCACACCTTCGTACTTATAATAGATTTTGGCGGGGGTGTCAAGCATTTTCTCAAGCCCCCGGGCACGGACCAGTGGAGTTGGCCTCCACCTGGCATAAATACGCCTGATCTCCTCAGGGATCTCTATGTAACGCTCAGATGAAGTTTCCTGCATGATCAGATCACGCGGGAACAATGGTTCCAGCAGATCCGGTGTAATGGGTTCCCTGGTTCCGGGATGCAACGGTGGCATCGGTTTATTGGGCATATCAGCCATAATATTGTAGAAAAAGCGGGGGATTTCCTGCTCTGACAATTGGATTTTATTTTCCATGGGTAATTATGAATTGAAATGGTTAAACAATGTGCTGACCGCTATCCGGCGTAAACCCGGGTACGGCAAAAAAAATGAAAATTGAAATTTTTTTGGATGATCACGGAGCGGCGCGCTCCCAAGCGGTTTATATGTTATAGTATGGCAGCCGGAGAGGCTGGCCACCAGGCCCAGATAAAAAGAATATGTATCCGGCTCAAATTCATATAATCACTGTGGTTGTAATTCCGCACAAATGTACGTATATTTTTCTTACACTGACAAACTAACCCCTCAAAAAAAAGAGACTGCCTGCAGAGTTACCTCTAAGACAGCCTCTTATAAATTATCTGGATCTCCGGTGATATTATCAGGCCCCCAATGTGGCGACCATCACTGCTTTGATTGTATGGAGACGGTTTTCGGCCTGGTCAAACACCACGGAATGTTCAGATTCAAACACATCCTCGACCACTTCCATACCATTGAGCCCGAATTTCTGATAAATTTCCTCACCGACTGTGGTTTCCCGGTTGTGGAAGGCGGGCAGGCAATGCAGGAACTTCACCTTGGGATTCCCTGTTTTCCTGATGACGTCCATATTCACCTGATAGGGTTTCAGCAAGGCAATTCTCTCTTTCCAGACCTCATCCGGCTCACCCATTGATACCCAAACATCGGTGTAGAGATAATCAACCCCTTTCACCGCTTCATCCACATCTTCAGTAATGGTGATCTTCGCCCCTGTTTCTTTGGCAATCTCACGGCACTGCGCCACCAATTCTTCACTGGGTTGTACCGACTTGGGTGCTGCTGCACGGAAATCCATGCCCATTTTGGCCGCACCCACCAGCAGCGAATTGCCCATATTATTGCGGGCATCACCGAGGTAACAGAAAGACACCTGGCTCAGGGGCTTGTCACTATGCTCCATCATGGTCAGAAAGTCTGCCAGAATCTGGGTGGGATGAAATTCATTGGTGAGCCCGTTCCATACAGGCACATTGGAGTATTCCGATAACTCCTCAACAGTGGTTTGTGCAAACCCACGATATTCAATGCCATCATACATCCGGCCAAGTACCCGGGCTGTATCCTTCATGGATTCCTTTTTGCCGATCTGGCTTCCGGTAGGTCCGAGATAAGTCACCAGGGCTCCCTGGTCAAAAGCCGCCACCTCAAATGCGCAACGTGTACGTGTTGAAGCCTTTTCAAAAATCAGGGCAATATTCTTCCCTTTCAGTTTTGGTTGTTCAAAACCGCCATATTTTGCCTTTTTAAGATCCGCCGACATCTCAAGCAAGAACCTGATCTCCTGCGGGGTATAATCCAGCAATTTCAAAAAACTTCTGTTTCTCAAATTAAAAGCCATGTTGTGATCTCCTATTTTAATGTTTATACTAGTGTTTTGTTAATGCACTTTGCCAGTAACGTGTGATCCCTCGAAATCAAACCAACCAACAATCGTAGGGGCATCAGCCCCCGACCAACCAACAACCTCTTCACCCGTTCCCCAAACCACAGGCAACTCTCCCAAACCTCAGCCCATGAGAACCAACAACCGGAGGGTGCGCAGCACCCGACTAAGGCAAAATCACCGTACCCGCATCCGGTTTCCCAAGTTGTTCTGCTTCAGTGATGATCGCATCAGACCCGCCTTTTTCCACAAATTCTATACAAGCCCTCACCTTCGGAGCCATGCTGCCTTCTGTGAACTGACCCTCGTCCAGGTACTGGCTGATCTCTTTCACCGTGATCTTTTCAAGCTTCTTTTCTCCGGGTTGATGGAAATTGATGAACACGTTGGGGACATCCGTCAGGATACAAAACTCATCGGCACGAATCTTATTCGCCAGCATGGACGAGGCCAGATCTTTATCAATCACGGCATCAATCCCAACCATTTTGCCCTTTTCATCGATATAGGCCGGGATGCCGCCCCCACCAACAGTGATCACAATGGTTCCCTCGCGGGCCAGTTTTTCCACATCCTCCCAGTTCGGAATATCCACCGGACGGGGGGAAGCCACCACGCGACGCCATCCGCGTCTTTGGGGATCCTCATGAAATACCCATCCATTTTCAGCAGCCAGTTTATCTGCTTCCTCTTTTGAATAGAAGGGTCCCACAGGTTTTGCAGGTTTTTCAAATGCCGGATCTTTCCTGTCAACAACCACCTGAGTCACCAGGGTAACAATATTGCGCCTGATGCCGTGCTCAGCCAGCACGTTCTTCAGTTGCTGCTCAATCATGAAACCGATCGATCCCTGGGTCTCAGCCACACAAAAATCAATGGGCTGCTTAGGGATGCCATATGCTTTATAACCGGCCTCATGCTGTAACAACACATTTCCCACCTGGGGGCCGTTCCCGTGCCCGATTACCAGGTCATATCCTTCCCTGATCAGGGGGACCAGATGCTGACACGTGTCATACACATTTTGCTCCTGCTCATCAATGGTTCCTTTCTGACCACTCTGCAACAGGGCATTCCCCCCAAACGCTATTACCGACAATTTCTTCATGATTAATTATTTTTTATTATTTGTTTATATCTATTGATTATCATCCGGCACTTTCTCCAGTACATAGTGATCGGACAATTCACTGTAGATCCGGTCTCCGTTTTCATCTAAGTGCACAATGGGGTGCTCTGCCACAAAATACAACCCGGGTCCTTCCTGGCCCTTCAGTTCAATCACCATCCCGCTTTCATCATCTCTTCAAATTGGCATCTAAATTATAAAATATTACTTTTGCTTTAAAAATATTATCCGTTCATCCCTTAAATTATCCTGAAAATAATTCCCTGGCGCCACGACTTCAATGCATTGCCATCACTTCAATTAATCGTCATACTTGCGATGGTTGTCATTACCAGGGGAGTCCGGCTAACCCCAATATCCATTATGCAAAAAACTGTCTTTTTACTGGTAATGTTACTCTTCCTGGGATGCGCAGGTAACCGCGAGAAACAGGACAACGGAAATAACGTACTACATATTATCCATGCCGGAAGTCTGACTTACCCGGTTCAGCAGATGACGGAAGCGTTTTCACAGGAATATCCGGAAGTGCGCATCCGGACTGAGGCCTGGGGAAGCAAGGCGGGGGCCCGCCGGGTCATCGAACTGGACAACCCCGCCGACCTCTTTTTATCTGCCGATTACCTGGTCATTGAAAACATGCTGATCCCCGATCATGCTTCATGGTATATCCCTTTTGCCGCCAATGAAATGGCCATCGTATATACCGGATCATCACGTCATGCCGGGGAAATCAATCGCGATAACTGGCATGAGATTCTGCGCCGCCCGGATGTCAACTCAGGACGCGCCAACCCAGACCAGGATCCTTGCGGAGTCCGGACAGTATTTACCGCCAAACTCGCCGAAATGTATTATCACGAGGAAGGCCTGGCTGATGACCTGCTGACCAGGGCCGGGCAACACATGCGTCCCAAGGAAACCGACCTGATCGCCTTGCTTGAGAGCGGCCACCTGGACTATATTTTTCTATACCGGAGCGTGGCCATTCAGCATGAGCTTCAATATATAACCCTGCCACCAGAGCTCAGCCTGGGTGACCCGGAACTGGATGAGTGGTATGCCCGGGTAAGTACTGAGACATTGGGCACAGCACCCGGTCATACCATCACTGAAAAGGGGCAATCGATGGTTTACGGGCTGACCATCCCCCATAAGGTCGGGAACCCGGAAATGGCTGAAAAGTTCGCAGCTTTTGTGTTGGATAAGGAGAAAGGACAACGCATTCTGGAAGCCTCCGGGCAGCCCCCCCTGTCACCGGGTAAAACACCCTATTACGAACAGCTTCCGGAAGAGCTGAAGGATTTTGCCGGGTCAACCCGGCAGCAATAAGCCTCCGCAGAGAATCAGCATGTGATGGATGCTCAAAGGTTTACTGAAAGTCCGACACCAACGGCACCCAGTGCGCCGCGACCAACTTCTGAGAAAACAGCCAGGTCATCAGAGAAATAATAACGAACTCCGGCCACCGGCCCAATGAACAGTCTGATATTGTCAAAGAAATCGCTTACCGGATGCTCCGTGTAAGAACCATACTGTCTGAACTCAAAGCCCGATATCATAGAGACATAAAAATCAAACTCCTCTTCATTGATGCTTCCGTCAATCAGGTCGTTGAGAAACGGGGTAAGGTGAAAGCTGCCCCTGGCCCCCAGACCAAGGAAGGAACGGGTACGTTCAGGCTCAGAGTAGATCCACTTACTGTAAGCCAGGTATGGACCAGCGGTAATATACTGATGAATCCCTACCTCGAAAAAAGCCACCATGGGTGGAACACGCAAACTACGGCTCCCGATATAATCATATGAATAATTCAGTGACAACCCGGCATTAAAAATCCGGGCATTACTAAAATTGCCACCTTGTGCCATGATTGTCTGAGACGGAAAAATGAACAATCCGATAAAAAATCCCCAGGCAATCAATAGATATTTTCGCATAGCAATTAATTTTTTTTGCGGTTTCGGAAAAGGGTTTTTCTCCGGCAAATGTAAATCATTTTTTTACAAAAAAAATCAATCAAATACCGGCAAAGAAATGATTTTTAAGTGGCAAACAGGTAACTTTGTGTGGAAGAAAGCAAATTTATGAGAAAGCCCCGAACCATCGCCTTTCATACCCTGGGCTGCAAACTCAACTTCAGTGAAACCGACTCCATCAGCAGACAGTTTGCCGGGGAGGGATTCAGGGAGGTGAATTTCAGTGATCCTGCCGATGTTTATGTGATCAATTCCTGCAGTGTGACCGGGAAAGCGGAGAAAAGGTGCCGGGCCCTGATACGCCAGGCACATAAACACAACCCACTTGCACAGATTGTGGTGGTGGGCTGCTACAGCCAGATCGCCGGACAGGAACTGCTTTCTCTGCCGGGAGTTTCAATGGTAATGGGGAATAGCGGAAAATTCAATTTATTTGAACAAATCCGGGAGTTGGGGGCTGAACCGGGTCAGCCTTTTTTGTCTGACGATACCCGGCGGCCGCCTTCAGATTTTATTCCCACCTGGTCGCAGGATGGCAGAACCCGGTCGTTTTTTAAAATTCAGGACGGCTGTGACTACCGGTGCGCCTACTGTACCATCCCCCTGGCCAGGGGGAAAAGCCGCAGTGACAGCATTGCGGGCACCCTAAGAACCGCCAGGAAAATTGCCGGTACCAACATGAAAGAGGTGGTACTCACCGGGGTAAATATTGGTGATTTCGGCAAACCACGCGGAGAGTCGTTCCTGGAACTACTGAAAGAGCTGACCAAAGTTGAAGGCCTGGAAAGAATCCGATTGTCGTCAGTGGAGCCGGACTTGCTGACAGAAGAGATCATACGCCTGGTGGCAGATCATCCTGTGCTGATGCCGCATTTTCACATTCCGCTTCAATCGGGCAGCGAGGAAATACTCCGGGCCATGGGACGCCGTTACACCACAACACTCTTCGCAGAAAGGGTTGACACCATCCGCCGTTATATTCCGCATGCCTGCATCGCTGCCGACCTCATAGTCGGATATCCGGGAGAAACGACGGCTTACTTCAAAGAATCGCTTGATTTTATTCACAGCATTGATGTTTCTTACCTTCATGTGTTCACTTACTCCGAAAGGGCAAACACAAAGGCTGCCAGCTCCCCGGCCCCGGTCGATATGACTGAGCGAAAGCAGCGTTCACGGGAGATGCAGGAACTCTCGCAACGGAAAAAAAAACAGTTTATCAGACAAAACCGGGGGCGCAGGGAATCAGTTCTTTGGGAGAAAGAGGAACAGGGTGGATATATGTTTGGATTTACAGAGAATTATATCAAGGTTAAAACTTTGTGGCAGCCCGGGCTGGTCAACCAGATACAGGAAGTAACGCTGAACATAATCGACGAAAACGGAGTTTATATAGTGTAGCCTCATGTACCCGGCCACTCCATCAGGATATCTACGGGAAAGTATGGGTATGTCGTGGGAAGTAGTGGAAAAATAAAACACACCGCTGACATGGATTTAAAATCTATTTGTTTAAAAACCTGTAAAGTTGCGAAATCTGCCGGAGAATTTATCCGTGAGGAACTCCCGAAACTCGAGACAGCCGACATCCAAAGCAAAGGGCTGCATAACTTTGTGACTTATGTCGATACCGAGGCCGAAAAACGTATAGTAAAGAACCTGGAAACCCTCCTTCCTGGCGCAGGTTTTATCGCAGAAGAGAACAGTATTGAGAAGAAAGGAGATGAATACTGCTGGATAATTGATCCCCTTGACGGAACCACAAACTTTATTCACGGGCTTCCTTGTTTCAGTGTATCCATCGCCTTAATGAGGCACCAGAAAGTAGTTATGGGAGTGGTTTACGAAATCAACCATGACGAATGTTTTTATGCCTGGGAAGGCGGAGAAGCATGGCTGAACGGACAATCCATTAAAGTGTCCGGCGCTCGTTCGATGGGCGATAGCTTGCTGGCTACAGGCTTCCCTTACTATGACTATTCACTTATTAAGCCTTATCTGGAGCTTTTCACATGGTGTCTTGAAAATACCCACGGGGTTCGAAGGATTGGCAGCGCAGCAGTTGATCTGGCATATGTAGCCTGCGGCCGTTTTGAAGGATTTTTTGAATACAGTCTGAGTCCCTGGGATGTAGCTGCCGGCAGCCTGATTGTTCAGGAAGCAGGTGGCAAAGTCACTGATTTTTCAGGGAATGAAAACTATGTTTTCGGTAAAGAGATCCTTGCTGCAAATCAGTGGGTTTTTGATGAGTTGATGCTAAAGGTAAAAAAGGTATTAAGCGCCAACAATAGACATATCTAAGTTAAGAGCCAACAGTAATGGATTTACCCGGTGACACTTTTTTTGAGTTTGCCGCCATTCTCGGAATAGCCGCGGTACTCGGGCTACTGGGCCGGTTTCTCCGCCAGCCGCTGATCGTTTCTTTCATTGCGGTCGGACTCCTCGTAGGCCCGCACGGGATCGACCTGCTGGAGTCTTTCGATAAGGTTGAGCTGCTCTCGGAAATGGGAATTGCATTGCTGCTGTTCGCCGTGGGTCTTAAACTGGATGTAACGCTGATAAAGTCTACCGGTAAGGTAGCCTTGTTTTCAGGACTGGGCCAGGTCATTTTTACCTCGGTGTTCGGTTATTTTATTTGTATCGCCCTTGGCTTTGATCCCATTCCAAGTGTTTACATTGCTGTCGCACTCACCTTCTCTTCCACCATCATCATTGTAAAGCTGCTTTCTGATAAAAAGGAAATACAATCCCTGTATGGTCAGATATCCATCGGCTTTTTGATCGTACAGGATATTGTGGTGATCATCGCAATGATTGTATTGTCAGCCATGGGCACCTCTTCGGATTACACCGTATGGGAGGAGATACTCCTTGTATTTGCCAAAGGAATCGGATTGCTGGTGTTTGTGTTACTGCTGATGCGTTTTGTACTGAATAAAATCACCAGCGTCATGGCACGTACCCCGGAGCTCCTCATTCTTTTTGCGATTACCTGGGCCATTGCATTGGCAGCCTTCAGTGACTACCTGGGTTTCAGCAAGGAAGTCGGTGCCTTTATGGGAGGAATTTCCCTCTCAGCCACACCCTACAGGGAAGTGATCTCCGGAAAAATGAGTTCCCTGCGTGACTTTTTGCTGTTGTTCTTCTTTATCCACCTGGGGAGCCAGGTGAATGTGCCCCTGCTCGGCCAGCAAGTCTTTCCTGCGTTGATTCTTTCGGTTTTCGTACTTATCGGGAACCCCCTGATTGTAATGACCATTCTGGGATTGATGGGATATCGGAAAAGAACGGGCTTCCTGGCCGGGCTGAATGTGGCACAGATTTCTGAGTTTTCGCTGATTTTAGCGGCAATGGGCCTGAGTCTGGGAAAGATCACTGAAGAGACCCTTGGCATGATCACCCTGGTCGGGCTTTTCACCATCAGTAGCAGTACCTACCTGATCCTTTACTCACATGAACTATTTGAGAGGATCGCCCCTGCATTGTCCATTTTTGAAAAGAAACGCCCCTACCTGGAGGTGACGGATGATGAACTGCATAAGAAAAAATTTGATGTGATCATTTTTGGCCTGGGCATGTACGGATCCAATATTGCCTGTCAGCTTGAAGAAAAAGGCTTCCGGGTATTCGGAGTGGATTTTGACCCCCGTGCAGTGGCGCGCTGGAAAAAACGGGGGCGGGTTGCGCAATACGGTGACGCAGATGATCCGGAACTCCCGGATATTCTCCCCATGGAGGCTCAATGTGTGATCTCAAGCCTGGATTCCAAGCAGGTCAACAAAGCCCTTATCAAATACCTGAAACACGCCGGCTATAAAGGTAGCATTGCCGTCACCTCTTATACCGGGCGGACGGCCAAAGAAATGGAAAAAGCCGGCGCTGACCTGGTGCTGCTTCCGTTTGCCGATGCCTCCGAGGTGATTCCGGATAAACTTGCGTCGCTGAAAGCCCCGCAAAAGCAATCACCGAAGGCCTGAAAGATTTGTGAAAAAAAGCACTAATTTCGTTCACTCACCAACTAACCCAACATGTAGCTATGAAAAAAATTATTTTGATGTTATCCGTTGCCTTACTTTTTGCCGGCTGTGGTCCTGCCAATGAGACAGGAGAAAAAAGCCCTGTGGACGAGCGCACCATTGAAAGCGTTATTGAACAATTGGCTGAACAGCATGGCGCACCACATGAAGACCGCATACGCAGGGGTGTGACCCAGGTTGCCACCTTGTGGCGTGAGGAGGACGGAACACCCGATGATTTTGACACATTCTGCATGGAACGATTCATTGGCGATCAGGAAGAACTGGACGAGGTGTTTGACCGGCTGGCGCATAATTTTGAGCACCTGTTCGGTTACATGAATCGCATCAGTTTGGAAATGAACCGCCAGCTGGATGAAGATCGTGGTCCGATCCACTATATTGATCAGCTTTTCGGAGCCTACAGCCCCGCAGCTCACATACAGGACGACCTTTATGACAACAAGATTGCATTCATGGTTGCCCTGAATTTCCCCCACTATACACTGGATGAGAAAAATGAGATGGGCAGGACATGGAATGACAGGGAATGGGGCTATGCCAGGCTGGGAGATTACTTCACCGCAAGGGTACCTGCTTCCGTACAGCAAGACTACAGCCAGGCAAGCAATGATGCCAGTATATATATATCCGAATACAATATTTTTGCCGGAAAACTCCGGAACGAGGCAGGCGAAAACCCCTTCCCGGAAGGCATGAAATTGCTGGCCCACTGGAACATCCGTGATGAGATCAAATCCAATTATGGTCAGCCGGTCGGACAGGAGAAACAAGAGATGTTATACCAGGTCATGTTGCGCATCATCAACCAGGACATCCCCAAACAAGTAATTAACAGCGATGAATATGAATGGGACCCACACACCAATGAAGTGTGGAGGGGTCAGGAACCAGTTACACCTGAGCCGGAAGACACCCGTCGTTATGCGCACCTGCTGAATATCTTCAACGCGTTGCGCAATATGGATCCGTATTACCCGCATCTTGACACGTACATCAAACGAAATTTCGACAGCGGCATGGAGATCCCGCAGGAAGAGGTAGAAGCCTTATTCAGGGAATATGCCGCTTCTCCTCTTTTACGCGAAACAGCCGGGCTGATCAGTGAACGCCTCGGCCGTGAATTACGGCCCTATGACATCTGGTATGACGGGTTTAAAGCCCGCAGTGGAATTTCTGAAGAAGAACTCAACCAGATCACCAGGCGCAGATACCCCAATGCAGATGCCCTGAATCAGGATTTTCCGAGAATATTGAAAGAGCTGGGGCACAGTGAAGACATGGCAGAGTTCATTGCCGGCAAGATCGAGGTTGACCCTGCAAGGGGATCGGGCCATGCATGGGGAGCATCCATGCAAAGCAAGCCATCCCACCTGCGCACCAGGATCGGCGCCGACGGAATGGATTATAAAGGATACAACATTGCCATCCATGAATTTGGTCACAATGTGGAACAGACCATCAGCACCCAATTCGTGGACAATTATTTCATCAACGGGGTTCCCAATACCGCATTTACGGAAGCCCTTGCTTTCATGTACCAGGAGAGAGACCTTGAGTTACTTGGCATTCAACGAAATAACCCAATGCAGGAACACCTGGATGTGCTTGACGTATTCTGGAATAACTATGAAATGATGGGTATCTCATTGGTTGACATGAATGTATGGAAATGGTTGTATGACAATCCGGAAGCCACCCCGGAAGAGTTGCGTGAAGCCGTGCTGGAAATCTCCAAAGATATCTGGAATGAATATTATGCCGATGTGTTCCAGTCACGCGACAATCCTCTGCTGGCCATTTATTCGCACATGATCCAATCACCCCTTTACCTGTCCAATTATCCCTACGGCCGCCTGATTAAATTCCAGCTGGATGACTTTATCAGCGACAAAGATTTTGCTGAAGAGACACTGCGCATTTTTTCTATCGGGCAACGGACTCCGAGACACTGGATGAATGAAGCCGTTGGAGAGCAGATCAGTAACCGGCCCATGTTTGAAGCCGTAGAACAAGCCCTGGCAGGGATGCGGTGATCGTGAATCTTTCCCTTAGAATGTTGTACTTTGTTCCTTTTATACTTTAATCTTTGAAAAGTAACGCAATCCACAGAAAAGAAGAGAAGGCAGCACGGCCATTGCAAAAAATGTTTCAGGCCGTGCCGCCTTCTTATGACCGGATCAACCGGCTGCTGACCTTTGGCATTGATGAATACTGGCGAAAAAAAGCTGCCAAACGATTGCTGTCGGGAAACCCGGCCAGGGTCCTTGACCTGTGCACCGGCACAGGTGACCTGGCCCTTCACCTGAGGAAAAAAGCAAAGCCGGAAACCACGGTACTTGCCCTGGATTTCAGCGAGCCAATGCTGGACTTCGCAAGAAGCAAAGCCTCAGGACAAAAACTCAATGACATTGCATTTATTCATGGAGACGCGGCAAACATGCCTTTCGATGACAATAGCCTTGACGGGATCGGAATTGCTTTTGCCTTCCGCAACTTAACCTACAAAAACCCTGACAGGGCTCGTTTCTTAAATGAAATACTCCGGGTGCTGCGTCCGGGGGCCCCATTAATCGCTGTTGATACCAGTCAGCCGGATTCCCCGCTGATCCGGAAATTATTGCATGCCTACATGAAATATATTACCGGACCCGTCGGAGGGCGTCTTTCAGGCCACCGATCCGCCTACCGTTACCTGGCCCATTCAGCCATCGATTATTATACGGCACCGGATTTAAAGAGAATCATTCTTGAGGCGGGCTTCAAAAGCGCAGATTATATCCATTTCCTCACCGGCGTTACTGCCCTGTGGGAATGCAGGAAATAAAGAGGTCCCAGTAGTCCTGCTCATCAAAACGAGGTGACTTCAACCCTGTGGGAATGAAGGAAATGAAAAGGTTCCCGAATAAATGTTTTGGGACAGGGCTACATAATCTTTCAGGACTACATAATCTTTTCCCTTTCAGGCGACAACCCCCGGATCCATTGGTTCACCACAAATTCATTCTGCCGGATCCACTCCCTGACCGCCTCATAAGGATCTTCACCCAGGCGGATCTCATAAAGCAGGCTGTTGATCTGTCGCTCACTCAACACCATCCGTTCAAACAAGGTGGCTGCATTGGGGTGATCTTCGCTAAATCCTGTTCTGGCATAGGTATGGATAGACTCTTCCTCCATATAAACATTCAGGGGATCATCCAGGAACTTCAGGTCATAGCGGTGAAAGATCCAGTGGGGCTCCCAGCCGGTTACCACGATATTTTCCCTGCGGCGGATTGCATCACCAAGTTTTTCGGACATCTCAGGATCGGACATTACCAACAGTTCATTGTCAAGTTCGTAGGCCCGAAGCGCTTCCACGGTGTTGCGCATAATGCCTGCGCTGGTATCAATACCGGCAATGGGATTGCTGTAATAATTTTCCAGCCCGGGAATGCTTTCTACGGCCATATACTCAGGAACCACCAATCCGGTACGTGCCTCGTTATAGTTAGGTCCCAGGTTCTCCAGCTCGGCTGAATACATTTCCATAAATCCGGCATGCGTGTGGGGTACCCATACATCCACAAACACATCAGCGCGTCCTGATGCAATGTCACTGAAAACGGTATCCACCCCGGTCAGACGGGTAGTCACCTTATACTCCAGGTAATCACTGAGCAATACCTCCGACAGGGTGGTCAATGCCACACTTTCCGCCCAGTCAGTATACACCAGGTAGACTTCCCGGTCCCCCTCATCCTGCGGGTCAGGAGCACCACAACCAAAAGTGACCCCAAAAAGCAACAGATAAACTACCAAATACTTTTTCATGGTTCCGGAGTTCTAGTCAAACAATGCTTTCAAAAATCCAATGGACTGTTTACGGTCCTTCACTACCAAAACAGGTATGCTTTTATTGGCACCTGCAAGCTTTTCGGACGTGCTGTCCAGCATCACGTTAGCCAGTTGTGATTTGATCTTGCTCCCAACCAGTATCAGATCCGAATCAGCTTTTATCGCCTGATTGTAAAGAATCTGGGCTTCTTCACCATGCAGGTCCATGGAGAAAGTACAGGGAATCTTCTCATCCAGCTTATGCTTTTTCAGGAATCTTTTGTAAGCAGACTGCACGTAGTTACTCAGCTGCTTTTTGAGCTTTTGCACCTCAGCCGGAGATTGCTGGGGAAAATAAGTCAGTGGCAACTTATAGACATGGTGACAATTTACCTCCGCTCCGGCAATTTCCGCAATTCCCTTGGCTGTTCTCATCGCCATGGCGGAAATATCGGAGAAATCCATCCGGACCAGTATTTTACTGATCTCCTGGGGGGAGATCTCGCTCACCAGCAACACCGATGAGGGGATCAGCCCTACAATCTTCCTGGCCACGCCTCCCTCACCTTCATAACCGATCTTTTTCCCCAGCAAGGCCAGGTCAGTTTTGTTCTTACGGGCAAATTCCACAATCCCCTCAGTGGTGCTTCCGTGACTCACCATCACATTGACCCCGCGTTTCAGATCTGCAGAGAATTCAAACAGCTCATCCACCTTATCCTGGATCTCCTCACGGACAATTTCCGCAATCGGCTTATCCATATCCGGGAAAGCTTCGGCAAGTTCATCCGGAATATCCACAGTTTCCATTATGTGGATAAATGTGACGGAATCCGGACGGAAGGTTTTCGAAAGAAAACTGGAATACTTAATCAGTGTATCGTCCATATCTGTAAGATCCAGACTTACCAGAATGTGTTTGAATAATTGCATGATGGCCTATTTTTCTTTTTTCGACGATTTCTCTCTTTTCCTGATCAGATCCTGAATAATGTCCTGGTAAGATTTCCGCTCTTTTTCCAGGTCAAAGCGCATCAGCCTGAAATGCTCCTCCCTGAGTCCCTTCAGCAGGCTATAGGACATGATGATCAGCACAATGGCAAACGGAAGGCCGGTAGTGATGGCAGCCGTTTGCAAGGCAGCCAGACCTCCGCCAATCAGCAGTACGGCTGCGACAGCCCCCTCAGTCAAAGCCCAGAAAACCCGCTGTGCAACGGGAGCATCCAGCTTACCTCCGGCTGTCAGGCTGTCGATCACCAGCGAACCGGAGTCAGAAGAGGTTATAAAAAAACTGATTACCAACACCACCCCCACAATGGAAGTCACTGTGCCTAACGGAAACTGCTCCATCAATTGGTACAACGAAGTGGCCACATTTTCCTGTACGGCCCCCGAAATATCGGCAAGCCCGTTAATTTCAAGGAATATGGCAGAGCCGCCAAAGGCTGACAACCACAAAAAGGTAATAATGGTCGGCACGATCAGTACCCCCAGAATGAACTCCCGCAGGGTCCTTCCCCGGGAAATACGCGCGATGAACATCCCCACAAAGGGAGACCAGGAGATCCACCATGCCCAGTAAAACACCGTCCAGTCTTTCTGCCAGTCTGATTGTTGATAAGTTTCTG
Source organism: uncultured Bacteroidales bacterium (assembly GCA_964463915.1). Lineage (GTDB taxonomy): Bacteria > Bacteroidota > Bacteroidia > Bacteroidales > UBA7960 > PUPG01. Next base: position 18,572 of record CAYXEH010000033.1, read on the forward strand.
TCCAGAAACTCAATTCAAAGAAATTGTCCAGGTAGCCCCCGATGTTTTCCACAAAAGAGCTGAAGATGAACAGCGAAGGGCCCACGAACAGGATAAAAAGCAGGAAAAAACCGCCGATAATGATATTGAGCTGGCTCAGTCTTTTGACTCCGTGGCTCAGTCCGGCTACAACAGAGGCCGTGGCCGCCAGGGTAATGAGCCCGATAAGAATCACCTGAGTGGCCACTGTATCAGAGACCCCCATCAGGTGATTCAATCCGGCACTCACCTGCTGGACCCCAAGGCCAAGCGAAGTGGCCAGCCCGAACAGGGTGGCCACTACTGCCAACACATTGATCGCTTTTCCCCAGCCCCCATAAATGCGGTTCCCGATAAGCGGTTCAAACACAGAGCTGATGGTGAGGGGCAACTTTCTGTTGAAGGTAAAAAAGGCAAGCGCCATCCCCACGAGAGCATAAATCCCCCACGCATGCAACCCCCAGTGCAGGAAGGTCACTTGCATGGCTACCTTGGATGATTGCGCTGTTTCTCCGGCCCCATATGGGGGGGATACATAATGGAGCACGGGTTCCCCCACACTCCAGAAGAGGATACCGATACCCATCCCGGCACTGAAAAGCATGGAAAACCAGGCAGTCCTACTGAACTCCGGTTTTGACCGCCTGCCCCCAAGCCGGATATTGCCGTATTTGGTGATGGCCATTACGAGGGAGAAAATCAGGAAGAAATTCACCGCCAATATGAAAAACCATCCGCCATTGTGTGAGATACGGTCCTGTATGGCGGCAAAAACCTTGTTCATCGGCTCCCCAATAATCAGGGTGGTACCAATGAAAAACAAAATCAAAGCCGCTGAAGGCCAAAACACCCAGGGGTCTACATCAAAGTATTTATTCTTGCTTATCAGATGTTCCTCTGATCGCAAGACTGGATCCAGCGGTTCTTTCGGCGCTTCTTTTTGTTGACTTCTCATACGATTCCGCAATAATATATAGTGCGATAGTTAAATAATGCACCAAAAACAGAAGCGCTGATCACTTCCGCTGCAACACAGCAGGCCGCTCTTCCAGGTGCTTTTCCATTTCTATCAAAGGGATTCCCTCATGGATCCATTCAGAAGCCTCTTCCCCTTTCAAATGATGACCCAAATACTCCATCATCCGCAAGGCATAATCAATCTGGTTGGCACGTTTCCTGAGCCCGTGGTTCTCACCCTCATACTGCAGCATGATTACCGGTTTCTCAAGGCGGCGAAGCGTGTTATAATATTCGACCCCCTGGGTAAAATCCACTGCTCCATCCTCGTCATTATGCATCAACAATAGCGGGGTTTCCACATTTTCTGCAAAATACACCGGCGAATTTCGCTGATAGGCATCCCAGTTATCCCAGTAACCTGAAGTCAAACGGCCCTGGCTACTTTCAAAAATGGCCTGGTTTGTTCCGCCCGTATTCCAGTAAATCAAACTGTACATACTGATCATATTGGTCAGAGGGGCCCCGGCCACCGCGGCTTTAAAACGGTCGGTCTGGGTTATCAGGAACGAGGTCTGGTAACCGCCCCAGGAGTGTCCGTGAATGGCCACGTTATCCGGGTCAACAATACCTGTTTTTTCAGCCGCATCCAGCGCAGGAAGCACACACCAAACGGCCGACATTCCGGGGTCATTCAGTTCATAGGCGATGTCGGGCATCAGTACAGCATATCCGTTGCTGGTATACATACTGCGATTAAAGCCTCCGCCGGGAAAAGCCGGGCGGGTATAGCTAAAAAAGTTCTCGGTAAGCCTTTCATAGATATATACCACGGTCGGATAACTTTCCCCTTCCTGGTAACCGGCGGGTAAATACAGGGCACCCTGCAATGTATCGCCTTTGTCACTCACATAGCTGATCAGCCTCTGACCAGGCGACCAGGCAAATTCTTCCTGTTCAGGATAAGTATGGGTAAGCTGCCTGGCATCACGCAATGCATCATTGAAAGCTACATAATATTCGGGTGCATCCTGGGGGGTCTGACGAACATAGGTATATACCTCGGCCTCATCAGCTTTTGACAATCCAGCCAACATGGCATCCTCAAAAAGCAGGACCTCCGCCCCGGGACGGCCGCCGGTGATGCGCGCAATGCCGGTTTGTTTGGTATCATTGTCGATAATGCGCATATAAAGCGGTTTATCCAGGTCCACGCCTTTCTCATCTTCTGCATCTACCCTCAGGCGAAACTGGTATACCCAATTGTTTTCAGCGCCATTCATCGTCAGGTTTTCTGCATCCGCTGCATCAGCGCTGACAAGCCAGACATCATGGTTGTCGCGCAACAGGACTGATTCGGAGTCGCTTGTCCAGCCCCAGGAAGGAGTGGGAGGATATTCCACATTGACGTCACTCAATTCATTGATAAAGGAAGCCGGGATATCTGCAGTGATGTTTGTAATTTCATCATTCAACAGGTTATAGGTGTAATAGTTCCCCTCCTGGTAGTACAACATATAAGTTCCGTCGGGTGAAACAGGGGTTCCGCCCGCATTGAACCATTCTTCCAGTATCATCTCTTTTTCCCCTGTTCGCAGGTCAATTTTATACAGATCACGATAGGATTTACCAGTCATGCTGCTAATCAGTTCATAGTCGGTGTTGTCATAACCGATGGCATAAGGGCCTTCCGGGTGGGTCATCACGGTCTGTACATCCTCGTCTGCCAGCTGAACAAACTGTTCGTCATCCACGTGATATACAGATACATAACTAAGGTTTTCATCTGTCCTCCGGCGACGTTGCTGCACCGACTGAAGGCGGTCGTCCTGCCAGTGCCAGATCACCACGTCAGGCTCCTCCTCATTATCACCATTTCCGGGTTTCGGTGGCCGGCTGCCTTTCGCATCCGTTGAATCTGCCTCCGCTTCATCTTCCTTGCGTTCGGCAAAATGAATCCCGAACTCCAGGCGACTCAGGTCATCTGACCATGAGGGCCGGCGATTCGGACTGATGGCCATGTCCTCGGGGAAGGATTCGTCCTCATGGGGGTTAAAAATGATTTTATCGGGATGGTTTTCAAAATCCCTGAAGGCAATCAAATGGAAAATGTCATCCTCCCATGCTTCATCTTCTACCAGTTTCAAAGCAACCAGACCATCACCTTCAGTGGTCCAGCGCATCGACCTGTAGGATGCTTCATCATTTTCCGCAGCAATGGTTTGCCCGGTTTCCATATTTCTCAGGAAGATCCCGTTGCCGGCCTTCCCGTATGCATCCACAATATAGGCGAGCCACCTGCCCTCCTTGTTGAAGGAATACATGCTTACATTGCCAATATTGTAGTTTTGTCCTGAGTCAATGTCGTGAAGCAACATATCGGTACCACGACCGGCCTCATCATCATCGTCCGTTTCAGGGGTGACAAGATGAATTGCCAGCCAGTTCGAGTACTCCTCTCCTCCGAAGGAAAAAGTACGAAGATTCTTAAATTCTTTCTCTTCAAAGTTGTCAAGGTCAAGCAATTTCAGGGCACCTTTTGGCTGGTTATTCCGGGAAGCCTTTTTTTTCTCCTCTTCAGTCGGGAAAACTACAAAGGCAAGATGAGTGCCGGATTGATTGAACTGAATGGCATTCCTGGCGTTTCCGCCGGCCTCACCGACCGGCCAGGTCTTTTTGATATCCTCAGTGGTATGTTGCAATATCAGCTCCGAATCCCCTTTATTGGGGCTATACCAATAGGCCATCCATTGTCCGTCGGCTGACATTGTTACTGAAGCACCTGAAATGTATTTCCAGTCTGCCACATCACTCCACTGAACAGGAGGTAATTCATTTTGGGATTGGGCAGGAATGATTCCTGCCACCATCACTGAGGCCAACACGGCCACAGCCATTAAAAAGTGTTTAGCATGCATAACAATTAGCGATTTTAAATTAATTGCTTTTGCCGAAGAATTAAAACTGACAAAGCTTTTTCGGATTTTACCGCCCTAAAGTTATAAAGATTTACCAACAATCAAATACCCATTACAAACCCGGATAAAAGATCAGGGCTGTTTTCTTCTTAAAAAAACAATAATTTTGTCTTCCGGTTAAGGAAAATAATAATTCAGTTATATAATCTATAAAACAACGATCTATGAAACCACTGGTAAGTATTATTATGGGAAGCACATCAGATATGCCGGTCATGGAACAGGCCGCCAAATTTTTTGATGAGATGGAGATCCCTTTTGAGATCAACGCGCTTTCTGCCCACCGAACCCCTGAACGTGTAATGGAATTTTCTGAAAATGCCCATAAAAGAGGGGTTAAGGTGATCATTGCAGGGGCCGGTGGAGCCGCCCATCTGCCGGGTGTGATCGCTGCCGGAACCACCCTTCCCGTGATTGGTGTACCTGTTCGCTCTTCCTTATCCATCGACGGCTGGGACAGTATCTTATCCATCCTGCAAATGCCCTCGGGGATTCCAGTGGCCACCGTAGCCCTTGACGGCGCAAAGAACGCTGCCATTCTGGCCACCCAGATACTTGCCCAAAGTGAGGCGAAGATCAATGAAAAACTCCATGCATTTAAAGCAGGGCTAAAAGATAAGGTGGTAAAAGCCAACGAAGACCTTAAGGAGGTCAGTTTCCGGCACAGGATCGTCTAGACGTCTTCTCAGACTCTTCTCAGACGCTTCTCAGACGCCCTAGAATCTGCATCGGCAGGAATGGTTTCTTTCAGGGGTCGCTTAAGGGGGTTTTTCGACCTTTCATCGACTTTAGTCTGAAACCATATATAATACAAACGGAAAAGTAGTTATTTTGGCGCAAATAATTTGTGCCAATGCATTACTTTTCCGTTTTTTCTTTGTCCTGCATCCTCCTGCTCCTCCCCCTGCACCTTGACGGATCAGACCGGTTCCTGTCAGGAAGCAGGGCTGCAGCCATGGCCAATGCTTCCGTGGCCATTTACGATACCTGGTCCGTGAGCCACAACCAGGCGGGGATGATGCGTACAGGGCATATCACTGCCGCCTTTTACACAGACAATCGTTTCCTGCTTCCGGAATTATCCCTTGCAAGTTTCGCTGTAATTATTCCTTTTTCAGGCAGCACCCTGGGGGTGAGCTTTTCTGGTTTCGGCAATTCCCTCTACCGCGAAGGAAAAGCAGGCATCGCTTACGCCAGATCATTTGGAGACAGGTTGTCCGCAGGCGTGAAGCTCAGTTACTACTTTGCCGCCTTCGCTGACGGATACGGTCAAACTGGTACGGCTGTGGCAGAGCTTGGAATTATTTATGAACCAAGGCCCGGATTGCAGATCGGCTCCCACATCTCCAACCCAACGAGGGCCGGACTATCAGGCTGCCCTTCTGAAGGGTCCTGTACCAATCTTCCCACAATTATCCGAACAGGCCTATCCTACAGTTTTTCCGACAGCGTCATCCTGAACCTGGAGACCACCAAAGACATCCGCTTCCCCCCGGTCTTCAGGGCTGGGGTGGAGTACGTGGTCAGAGATGCCCTGGTGCTGAGGACAGGAGTCAGTACAAGGCCTGTGCAGAATGCCTTCGGGATTGGATTCCAAAGAGGGCGCCTGAAGATAGACCTGGCGGCAACGTATCATTATGCCCTTGGTTATTCTCCGTGTGCAGCCTTCATTTATACCCTGCAATGACCCAGAACCGGCACCACGAATGATGGCCCGAAACCCTTTATCTGACAAACAACATGGAACATTCATCCCCGCATATAAACCTGAATTTTATGGTCGCCGGCGCCCTGATCCTGTTGTTAATTCCTGCATTGATCGACCATGGCCTGCGGGCAGCCCACACAACACCCCCTCCCCCGGTTTACGGGGAGCGTGAGAACCCTGTGACAGAGGAATTGCAACAACTGATCTTTGATTACGTGGAAGACCTGCTGGACACCCGGGAAGGGGAAGCGGACTACGGCAGCATTATTGAAACACTGGAATCTCTGGCGGTCCATCCCCTGAATCTCAACGAAGCTTCTGCCGGGGAACTCAGGCAGCTGTTTTTGCTGAGCGAATGGCAGATCAATCGGCTTATGCAACACATTAACAGTCAAGGCAAACTGCTTAGTCTTTATGAGCTTCAGGCCGTTGAAGGCTTCAGCCCTTCCGACATCAGGGCCATTGAACCTTTTGTGACTGTCAGTGATGCCTACCCCCGACGTCATTTCTCCCTTTCCAACATCCTAAATGAAGGACAGAACGTATTGTTTCTGCGTTACCAGCAACTGCTCGAGCAACAGAAAGGCTTCAGCGATCTCAGTGCTGACGAATTTCCGGCCAACCCCAATGCCAGATACCAGGGAAGCCCGTTCCGTCTCTATGCCAGGTATCGTTTTACCTGGTATCAGAATATCAGCCTGGGAGTTACCGCCGAAAAAGACCCCGGGGAAGAGTTTTTCAGAGGCAGCCAGCCTAAAGGTTTTGATTATTATTCGGGCCATTTCTTCATGAAAGACATGGGAAGGATCAAGGTATTATCGCTGGGTGACTTTCAGGCTCAGTTCGGGCAGGGACTCACATTCTGGTCAGGCATGGGATTTGGGAAGAGCACTGAAGGAATAGGCATCAGGAAGAACGGGCCGGGGCTGCGACCCTATACCTCGGTGGATGAGAACAATTTTCTGCGTGGGGCCGGGATTGGCATTCAAACCGGACCGCTTGACATCACGGTCTTTTACTCATCAAAATACAGGGATGCCTCTGTAGCCCATTCAGACAGCCTGGCAGGTGAACCCCTGGTCATCACGAGCCTCCGGCAAAGCGGCCTGCATCGGACCAGCGGGGAACTGGGCGGAAAAAATGCCGTAAAGGAAAGGATCGGGGGAGGCAACATTACCTTTCGGCACAACAACCTGAAAGTGGGGTTCACAGGATATCTATTCAGGCTGGTAGCCGAATATCAGCGAAACCTGTCATTTTACAACCAGTTTGATCTCAGCAGCAATCTCTGCCGCGGAGCAGGAGCGGATTACAGCTACCTGCATCAAAACATGCATTTCTTCGGGGAGGCAGCCATCAACAGTAACGGGAAAATGGCATTTGTCAATGGGGTGATGATCAGCCTGCACAGGCAGTTTTCCCTCGCACTCCTGCACCGGCATTACGACCCTGCCTATCATTCGCCCTTTGCTTCTGCCTTTGGCGAAAACAGCAGGACAACCAATGAAACAGGACTGTACCTCGGGGTGATCATGCACCTTTCCCCCCAACTGAAAATGTATGGATATACCGATCATTTTGCCTTCCCCTGGATGAGGTTTCGTACCTACATGCCATCACAGGGGAATGACTACCAGTTTAACCTGGATTACGAACCATCGGGCGAAAGCCAGATTTCATTCCGGTTCAGACGCAAAAACAAACCCCTGAATAAAAGTCAGGCCGGCATTCATCAGACGGAAAACAATCATGTCCGGGTCCTTGAGGATGTGTGCAGGTCGCAATACAGGATGAACGTCAGTTATCAGATCTCACCTTCCATAAACCTGGGGGGAAGAATGGAATTCCTTGTTCACCGGCATGGAGACAAAAAAGAGTCAGGGTTTTTGCTTTACAAGGATATCCTGTTCCGAAACCCCGGCCATCCGCTGGCAATGACGCTCCGTTTCGCCTTATTTGATACATCAGGATTCAACTCCAGGATATACGCTTACGAACACGATGTGCTGTATGCGTTTTCTTTTCCTTTTTACTCGGATCAGGGGTTAAGAACCTATATGGTAGCAAGATGGCGATTATCCCGGAACGTGGATTTGTATGCCCGGCTGGCCCGCACCACCTTCATCAACAGAACCCATTCAGGATCGGGGCCGGACCGTATTGAGGGGCCCGCGCGCACCGAGATCAAGGCCCAGCTGCGGCTGCGCTTTTAATGGGGCTCATATCTATTTTTTTTTACCTTTGCCTGCGTTGGAATCTATTTGTTAACCATAAATACAAAGATTATGATATTCCTTTGGGCTGTTGTCGGCTATCTCGTCTTGTTAATGGGTATATCCGTTTACAAAAGTTTCATGGTCAAAAACCAGGAGGATTTTATGGTTGCCGGCCGTTCCGTTTCCACGGCACGTTTGGTAGGCACGCTGCTTTGTACCTGGATGGGTTCAGGTAGTTTGCTGGCAGGAGCCGGACTTGCTGCCAACGTAGGGTTTTCCGAGCTATGGATGGCAGCGGGAGCCTGGGTCGGGATCATCATTGTGTTCTTCCTGGCCGCCAGGGTAAGGCGTATTGCCGAGTATACAGTTCCCGACATCCTGGAATTGCGCTATAACAAATGGGCCCGGGTACTGGGAACCGTCGTAATCGTCATTGCATATACAACCATCGTGGGATACCAGTTCAAGGCCGGGGGCTTCGTTCTGGACCTGGTGGCAGGCATCCCTGAATGGCAGGGCGTACTGCTTACCGCGGCTTTCATCATCACCTTTACCGCACTTGCCGGAATGATGTCCATTGTTTCAGTGGATATTATCAATGGAGCCGTAATCACCGTGGCCATGCTGATCGCTGCTCCGGTGGTCTACTTTCACATCGGGGGGGCTGAACACCTTAACACTGCCCTCGACCCCTCCCATTTCCAGATATTCGGGGAGAACAACTTCTTCTGGGCCATGGGGATATTCCTCCCCACCTTCTTTCTCTTACTTGGCGAATCCAACATGTACCAGAAATTTTTCTCAGCCAAAAACGAGAAATCGGCCAAAAAAGCGGTGCTGTTCTGGGTTTCCGGTACCATCGTGGTGGAAACAGCCCTGGCTTCACTGGCCATTTTTGCCTTCAGCCATTTTAATGTACTGGATCACGCCAATGAAATGTTCCTGTCAAGCGAAAATGCAGAGCGGATCATTCTGCACACGGCACGTTATGGCACCGAGGTAGGGTTGCCTATTTGGAGCGGGTTACTATTGATTGCTGCTTCGGTGGCCATTATCACATCCACGGGCAACAGCTTCCTGCTGACCCCTTCAACCAATCTGACCAGGGATGTATACCAGCGTTTCATCAATAAGGCAGCCAACCCTGACAAAATCGTGGTTTTCCAGCGGGCAATGGTGGTATTGCTCGGATTGCTTGCCTACCTGATACTGACCCAGTTTGAGACCATCCTGGCCATGGCCCTGACTGCCTATACCATGGTGGGGGCCGGGCTGACACCAGCCTTGCTGGCCGCATTTCTCTGGAAAAGGGTGACCGTGCAAGGGGGAGTTGCTTCCATTGCTACCGGTATGGGTGTCACCCTGATCATTACCATTGTCAACTCCATCATGAACAGTCTGTACGGAACACAGCTGTTGAATGAGCAATACATCATCCTGCCTGCAGCAGCAGCCTCCATCCTGACACTGATCATTGTATCACTTGCCACAAGGCCTGATCCGGAGAGTAAATGGGGGCGCTTCTACACAAAAGAAACCTCACTGGCTAAAGCCATGGAGGAGGTAAAGAGTGATGTGCCCGAAGAACCTTCTGACGAGGCTACCATCCAATAGCAATGTGGTGTCGCCATCCCATTTAGGTGCCCGAAGAACCTTCTGACG
>CAYXEH010000034.1:0-1603 GCA_964463915.1 uncultured Bacteroidales bacterium
GATCCATCTGAATGTGACCGAACTCCCCGCTGAATCCTGAATGGCCCTGGTAAATCCTCCCGTTGATGATAATTCCAAGACCTATACCCGACCCGATATTAATGAACCATACATCGGACTTGTTTCTGGCCAGACCGAACCAGGACTCACCGACAGCCATCGCCTTGGTGTCATGCTCAATCGCAGCGGGAAGGCCAAATTGCTTTTCGAATACCTCTGTAAGGGGTCTGTTGCCAAAAAGGGGGTAGCTGTAGCTTACGCCCTTTTTGATATCAATCAGCCCGGGAATGGTAACGCCCAGTCCGAGTACTTCCTTTTTTTGAATATGATTCTTTTTCCAGAGACCATCCATCTCTTTTTTGAGGATGGAGAGAATGTTGTCGGTGGTATCCAGCCCGTCATTGATCTCCACAATATCACTCACCTGCTCGTTATGCAGATTGAACAGGCCAAGCCTGCTGTCTTTCCTGCTCAGGTCAATGGCCGCGATCAGCCCGGCCCTCGGATTCAGCCCATAAATGGCTGGTTTCCGGCCTCCTTTGGACTCCCCGATGCCAAAATTGTTCACCCAGCCTTCCTTGTTCATCTCGTTCATGATATTGGTAATGGAGGGTACACTGTTGTTGGTGGTTTCGCACAACTCGGCGATGGTTTTCATTCCTTCTTTATAAAAGATTTCAATTATCTGTTTTTTAAGAAGGAGCTTCTTTATGTTTTGGGCATTGGGTTTGCTTCCTGCAGCAGGAATGCCGTTTCTTTTTGAAGAACTCACGGGGTAATGAATTTATTATTATTTTTTTGTATTAAGTTATGTGAAGTAGTGAAAGTTTTAACAAAAGTACAGTGATTTTTTACAATCTACAAGAAACAAGCTCTTTTTCGTTCAGAAGTTTTATTCGTTTGGGATTGTTTTTCCTGTTATTGCCTGTTTTATTCCGCGAGGATGATGACCCCGTGTTGACTGAATTCGAAGGAAATTGAAGTCAACCGATGGGATTGCCAGATATTGAAATGATGTAATATATTTTTCAAATAGTGTAATTCAGATATTAAAAATTAAATACATCTTTACCAGGCTGATTATTTACTTATAATTAACTTTTTACAGACGCTAATGAGAAAAACAATAGACTGCTGTTCCTGGTCTTTAACAGTGTGTTTCACTGCAAGCCTTCTTTCTCCCCAAAAATGAACTGGTTTTATTTACCAAAACAACATCATGATGAAAAGAATCATTACACTGACACGTTCAGGGGGTAATTGATGCCCTTGATCCGGAGGTGACTTATGTCTTATTCACTGTGGATGGCACAGAGATTCGCCCGGCTTATCACGATGTGATGGAGATGGTTTACCAGGTGATGCGGGAGCATCCTGACCTCAGGCTGGAGATACACGGACACACTGACAGCACAGGTTCCTCTGAATATAATGCGGGATTAACAAGGAGGAGTGCGCAATCAGCCGAAGATTACCTGGTGGAGAAGGGGATCAGTGCAGACCGGATTATTACGGGAGGTCATGGCGAAGACGATCCGCGTACCTCCAATCAAACAGAGGGAGGCCGAAGTGGTAACCGAAGGGTTACTTTTAAGCCGGTTTT
>CAYXEH010000034.1:1703-17008 GCA_964463915.1 uncultured Bacteroidales bacterium
ATCAAACAGAGGGAGGCCGAAGTGGTAACCGAAGGGTTACTTTTAAGCCGGTTTTGGCGATAACCCTTTTTGTTTTTCAACGGTACTGCTTTCAGTGATCTGACCTGAACGATTTTGGATCTTACCGAACTCTTTGAGCAGAAGATCAGGTTCTTAGAAGGTCAGTACATAAGCCCCTGACTTAATATATTCGGTAAGCGGTTCTCCCATGGGTTTCAGATTCACGAACCCCAGTTCATCCAGATCTGCGGATACGCCATAATCGTTGGCGCAGGTTATACAGGCCTCAATGACCACCCCATCTCGTTCCATATCCCTTACCATTTCCTGGATCCTGACGTTTTCAGCCAAAAGTTTCGCTGAAGGACCCCATACGATCAGGGTGACTTCATCATACCATCCGGCAGCCCTGGCTGTATGGGTGTACATAAAGGCTACACGCTCAGCCACATAAGGGTCGTCACTGGTCCATAATACCACCAGTTTGTCCTGGTCAGAATGGTCTTCAGTTTCCTGGGCATGCAGGTTCAACGAGAATAATCCGATAATTATTAATGCCAAAACTCTCATCATAGCCATATTGGTTGTTTTTTGTAAAATAAATCAGTACAAGATCCTTTCGTGTTGTCTTTTTGTTGTCTTTTTAGACCAATCATTCGTATAATTTACCTGGAATAATCAGGTTAAAGGCATGTTTTCAGGAAGTTCTAACAACTTCCGGGGGCTAAAGTTCAAACCCCGGGTTGCCGCCATGATCGGAACCTCCGGCTTGCTCCATGTTGGAATCCCCGGCTTGCCCCATGTTGGAACTCCGGTTTGCCCCATGTTGAAACCCCCGGGTTGCCGCGATAACTGATATACAAATTACAAAAATGGTTATTTGTGGTTATTTTTGTAGTTTAGCTTAGACGAAAATTTAAATTTATGAGCTATACCCCTGACCTTCATCGTTACGATCTGGCAAAGTATAATCGTTGCGGCAGCAGCGGTATTCAATTGCCGGCACTCTCCCTTGGTCTCTGGCACAATTTCGGTGATGTGGATGTGTTTGAAAACGGCCGCCGGATCCTTCGCAGGGCTTTTGATGCAGGCATCACTCATTTTGATCTTGCGAATAATTATGGCCCGCCTCCGGGTAGTGCAGAGCAGAATTTCGGACGGATGATGGCGGGTGATTTTCGTTTTCTGCGCCATGAAATGGTCATTTCGACAAAGGCCGGTTTTTATATGTGGCCCGGTCCCTACGGAGACGGAGGCTCAAAAAAGTACCTGGTCAGCAGCCTGGATCAAAGCCTCCGGCGTATGGGCCTGGAATATGTGGATATTTTTTACCATCACCGGCCTGATCCACATACCCCCCTTGAGGAGACCATACAGGCCCTTGACCGGGTGGTCCGTGACGGGAAAGCCCTTTATGCAGGGATTTCCAATTATCCTGCCGATCTGGCTGAAAAGGCCATAGAAATGCTTCGTGAAATGGGAACCCCCTGTTTGATTCACCAGGCGAAATACTCCATGTTTGAGCGCTGGGTGGAAGGGGGGCTGCTGGATATGCTTGAAAACAATGGGGTGGGTTGTATCGCTTTTTCGCCTTTGGCACAGGGACTTCTTACCGACAAATACCTGCAGGGGATTCCCGATGGTTCAAGGGCCTCCAGGCCTGCCAGTTTCCTGAAGCCGGAACAGGTCACCGATGAGGTACGCCGGAAAGTGGCACAGCTGAATGAACTGGCAAATGAACGCGGTCAGAGTCTGGCACAGATGGCTATCAACTGGTTATTGAAAGATAAAAGGATAACTTCGGTGCTTATTGGGGCGAGCAGTGTCACTCAACTTGAGCAAAATATGGAGGCATTGTCCGGTGCTCCCTTTACCCGGCATGAACTGGATCGCATTGATCGCATTCTGCAATAATTTGCCTGTCATGGACTTCGGAAAGCTAAAAATTGTCGCCATAGACGATAACCGGGATAACCTGGTTACATTTCAGGCATTGATCCGGGAGGCCTTTCCCGGAGCCTCTTTTTTTCCGGCCACGGACGGATCTGAAGGCTTGGAACTGACAGAGTTAAATGACCCGGATGTGGTTTTGCTTGCCACTTTGGAGAAGGGCCCTGATGCCTTTGAGATATGCAGGCGAATTAAGTCCGATCCATTGTTGAGAGAGATACCGGTTGTTTTCCTGACAGAATTAAACGGGGACAAGGCAGACCGTATCAAAGCCCTTGACGCCGGAGCGGAAGCTTTCCTGGCAAAACCCGTCGATGCGCTTGAACTCCGGGCTCAGTTCAAGGCCATGGCCAGGATCAAGATGGCCAATGTAAGCAACCGGGAAGAGAGAAAGAACCTGGAGCAATTAATTACCGAGAGTGAATCCCGCTTTTACGCGATATTCAGAGAAAGTCCGGTCCCTGCTTCCCTGCTCAGGTTTAATGGACTCAGGTTATTGGAGGTAAACAATGCATGGCTTGGCTTAACCGGATATAGCTGCGAAGAGTCTATTGGACACACCATTGGGGAACTTGGTCTGATTGACAAAAACGTCCGTTGGGATCTTGTGAACAAATATGACAATGATGGAAGTATACGGGATGAAATGATATCCTTAACAACGAGATCCGGGGAAAATCGGGATGTGATCTTATCGGTTGTACCTTTGACCCTCCAGGGGGAAGCGTGTGGGATTATCCACATGGTGGATGTTACGGAAAGTAAGAATAACGAAAGAGCCTTATGTCATTGGCACGAGTTGATGCGATATATCATTGAACATGACCGGAGTGCCATTGCAGTGCACGATAAAGATTGCAGGTATATTTATGTGAGTAAGCGTTATTTGAGCGATTACAAAGTCAGGGAAGAGGACGTGATTGGCAAACACCATTATGAAGTTTTTCCTGATCTGCCCGAGAAATGGCGGGAGGCACACCGAAGGGCCCTGGACGGCGAAGTAACCGGTGCGGAAGATGACCCCTATTACAAGGATGACGGTACAGTGGAGTGGACCCGGTGGGAGTGTCGTCCCTGGTTTGAAGCGAATGGTGAGATCGGTGGGTTTATTGTATATACAGAATTAATCACGGAACGGAAAAACATTGAGCTGCAATTGATGACTGCCAAAGAAAAAGCCCAGGAGAGTGACCGGCTCAAAACAGCTTTTCTGGCCAATATGAGTCATGAGATCCGTACTCCAATGAACGGAATACTGGGATTTGCCCAGATTTTGAGAGATCCGCGACTCAATGAGGAACAAAAGAAGCATTTTATTGATGTGATCGAAAAGAGTGGACAACGTTTACTCAACCTGATCAGTGACATTATCGATGTGTCAAAGATTGAGTCCGGGCACCAGGAACTTTATGTTTCGGAGGTTAGCGTGCATGAAACCCTGAACGATATGTGGGGTTTCTTTGCCCCGATCTTTGAGAAAGAAAAACCTGGGGTGGAGTTGTCTGTGGATTTACCGAAGGAAGATATACGTTTTGTTACGGATCGGGATAAACTTCATTCTGTGCTGACAAACCTGATCAGGAATGCGGAAAAATTTACCAGGGAAGGGCGCGTAGTTTTTGGTTGCTTCCGGGAAGATGATACGTTGATATGGTATGTAAAAGACACCGGGATAGGAATTGCCGCAGATCAGCAAACAATGATTTTTGAACGGTTTTACCAGGTAGATGATTCTTTTTCCCGTGGTCATGAGGGAGCCGGTCTCGGGTTATCCATTTGCAAGGCCTTTGTGGAAATGATGGGAGGACGCATCTGGCTGACCAGTGAACCCGGCAGGGGTGCTGAGTTTCGCTTTTCCCTCCCCCTGCAGCATGGTGAAGGTGATTGTGAGTAATCCCGGATGAGGGAATGGCCCGGGTATTTGCCCTGATACAAAACAAGTGCATGCCGGAAAGCCATGCAAGAATAATTAACTTTGCAGGTAAGGGGTCCCACCCTGAATTAATTCCTGTGTTATGGCTGAAAAGGCAAAGCGAGACCTTCTGGAAAAGTTGCGGAAACTAAAAGAAGAAGGATATGATACCATTGCCAACCTGACCGGAGACATCATTGTCCGGGTCGACAAGGAGGGTTGCTGGACTTATCTGAATGACACCGCCTGTGATTTTTGGGATGGATCCAGGGAGGAATTGCTGGGTCGGTCATTCGCAGACTACCTTCACCCCGGAGACATGGAAAAGACCTTTGCCTCTGTACTGAAGACGTCTCAGTCAGGCAGCCCGATTAAAGACCTGGTTAATCGACAAAAGACCCCCCTGGGTTGGCGATTCGTTCAGTGGAATGCAACTCCATTATACCGGGAGGGAAAATATATAGGATTTCAGTCTACGGGAAGGGACATCACCCAATACAAGCAAATGGAAGAATCACTGCGGGAGAGCGAAGAAAAACACCGCAGACTTTTTGAAACCATGTCGCAGGGCGTGCTTTACCAGCTAGCTGACGGCCATATTTTTTCTGCAAATCCGGCAGCTGAAAGGATACTGGGCCTGTCATTGGACCAGTTGAAAGGAAAAACCTCCATGGATCCCCGCTGGAAAATGATCACCGAAGAAGGAGAGACGGTTCCCGGGGATGAACATCCCGCGATGCTTGCATTGAAAACAGGTGAAATAGTTGGCCCGGTAACAAGGGGGGTATTCATTCCTGAGCGCAACGAATATGTGTGGCTATCTGTTACAGCCACCCCGTTGTTCCTGCCTGGAGAGGATAAACCCTACCAGGTATATGCTGTGATTGACGACATTACTGCAAAAAAACGAAACGAGGAAAAATTAATAAAGCAACAGCGGTTGACTACTACGATATTGGAAAAATTACCTATAGGAATTGCAGTCAATACCATGGAGCCAATACCGAAAGTTGAGTTAATCAACGACAATTTCACCCGGATTTATGATGTAAACAAAGATTCCTTGTCGACGACAGTTTCATTTTGGGAAGCTGCCTATGAGGATGAACATTTCAGGGAAAAGTTAAAAAGCAGGGTGTTCTCCGATATGGAGAGTGGCGACCCTGAAAGAATGCAATGGCCCGATATTCCCATTACCAAAAATGGGAAGATTGTGAGGTATGTTTCCGCCCGGAACATTCCCCTGGAAGAAGAGGGGCTTATGATCTCAACGGTGATGGATGTCACCAAGCGTAAGCAGGCAGAAGAAGAACTGCTTAAGTCCAAGGACAAAGCAGAGGAGCTTCAGTTGCGGTTTAAAACCCTTTTCGAAAAATCGCCCGTATCAATTATTATTCATGACAAAGACTCCGGTGAGGTGATTGATGCAAATCAGGCCGGGTTTATCGCCTATGGATTCAACAGCCTTGAAGAATTGCAAGCGAACAATTTCTGGGGAGAGTCACCTTATTCAGCGACGGATGCACTTAACTTGATCAGGAAAGCCAGCCGTGAAGGGACTCAGGTTTTTGAATGGAAGAGTATAAAGACAAGTGGTGAAACATTCTGGGAGTTGGTCACTCTTACCCCCATTACGATTGATAATGTAGAGAGGATATTGGCCACATCTATCGACATCACCCGGCAAAAACAAAAAGAACAGTGGGAAAAAATATTGTATGAGATCGCCAACGCTACTTTTGTTACAAGCGACCTGGAAGAGTTGATCGCACAAATCAAAGAGCATTTGTCGGGTTTGATCAACACCAGCAACTTTTATATTGCCCTTTATGATAAGGACAGTGGCATGCTCTCCATTCCCTATGAGCATGATGAGAAGGACAATATTTATTCGTGGCTTGCCGATAAATCCATGACCGGTCTGGTTGTTAAAGAAGGGAAGGCCTGGTTTATTCATAAGCGGGAGATTGAAGAGCTGGTTCAATCGGGGAAGATTGACATGATAGGCAATATGTGTGAAGTATGGCTTGGTGTGCCTCTGTTTATGGGTCAGGAAGTGATCGGGGCCATCGTTGTACAGGATTACCATGACCCGCAGGCATACAATACAGAAAGCAGGGAGATCCTGGAGTTTATTTCCAACCAGGTGAGCCTGGCCATTCAGCGGCAAAGAATATTTGAAGATTTGGTGAAGGCCAAAGATAAAGCCCAGGAAAGCGACCGGCTTAAGTCAGCATTTTTGGCAAATATGAGTCATGAGATCCGGACCCCCATGAATGGCATAATGGGTTTTGCCGAATTACTGCAAGATCCGAACCTTTCAGATGAGCAGCAACGAAAATATCTTCAGGTCATTGAGCGAAGCGGCGATAGGTTGCTCAATGTCATCGATGACATTGTGGATGTTTCCAGGATTGAGGCTGGCCTGATTGATCTGAATCTTGCCGGATCGAATATCAATGATCAGCTTGAGTATGTATATAACTTCTTTGAGCCTGAAGCTAAGGGGAGGGGGCTAAAGCTTGATCTTTCCGTAAAACTTCCGCATAAATGGGCAAACGCATATACGGATCGGGAAAAACTATTCGCCGTGTTGACCAATCTGGTTAAAAATGCGATTAAATATACCCCCAGGGGGCGTATAGAATTTGGCTGCAGGAAGGAAGGATCTTTCTATAAGTTTTTTGTCCGGGATACGGGAATTGGTATTCCCGGGGATCGGAGGCAGGCAATTTTTGACCGCTTTGTTCAGGCCGACATTGAAGACAAGCAAGCCATGCAGGGTGTTGGCCTCGGACTGTCCATCTCAAAAGCCTATGTGGAAATGCTGGGCGGGCAGATATGGGTTGAAAGTGAGCCCGGCAAAGGCTCTGTGTTTTATTTCACAATTCCCGTGCACTGAGACCAATCTTATTGTTCAGGAAAATTTGTCTGAATGGTCTGCCATAGATGCATTAGTGTGCGTTTTATGGGTGAGGGTATTTCTGCCATTGTTTTTCCTGTCATGATTGCCCTGGTGAATGTCTCATCAAACGGGAGGTCTGCCAGGTGAATGATGTTTTGCTGGTGAAGCAGGCTCTTCAGTTCAGCGGTTTTCTCCTTGTTGATGTCACATTTATTGACCACGCAGGCCATTTTGTGATTGAGTTTTTTGACTACCTCTACCAGCCGTTTCAGATCATGGATGCCAGAAGCAGCCGGTTCTGCAACCAATATCACCAGTCCTGCACCGGACAGGGATGAGATTGCAGGGCATCCGATACCAGGTGGCCCATCGATAATGATAAACGGTTTATTGTGTGTTTTTGCCAGGGCTCCGGCTTCAGTTTTTACCCTGGCCACCAACTTTCCTGAATTACCCCGGCCAGTTTGCAGTGAAGCATGTACCATGGGCATGTGCAACCTGTTATGTGAGATATAAACTTTGCCACTGTTTACCGGTTTCATCTCAATTGCGCTTTTGGGGCATATGTGCGCACAGTAACCGCATCCCTCACAATCGACAGGGTCAATATGGCATCTCTCTTTGCCTGCTGAAATGGCTCCAAACCGGCATTTTTCTTTGCATAGGCCACACAGGTCACATAGATCCTCTCTGACCACGGCATATTGTCCGCTGAAGAAATCAAATGTTTGTTCAATGTCGGGTTTTAGCAGCAAATGCATGTTGGCGGCCTCCACATCACAGTCAGCTGCTACAGCCGTATCTTTTGCCAATGCTGCCAGCGACGCGGCAATGGAGGTTTTTCCTGTCCCTCCCTTACCCGATAGCACTACAATCTCATGACTTTCCCGGTATTGCATCAATGATGTTTTGAAGTTTTTTTGCGATCACAGGATGGTTGAACATCAGTTCACCCCGGTAACTGGTCTCTGCGATTTGCCTGTGGTAGGGGATTCTCCCGAGAATTTTAATTTTTTCTCTCAGGCAGTAGGTTTCAACCTGGTTGTCACCAATGCCGTCGCGATTGATGACCACGCCAAATTCCTTCCCCAGCAGACGCATGGTTTTTACAGCCAGGTGTATGTCATTTAACCCGAAAGGGGTGGGTTCAGTCACCAAAATAACATAGTCAGCCTGTTTTGTTGCTTCCACCACCGGGCAGGAAGTCCCGGGGGGGCAATCATACAGATGAACTGGATAGCGGCCATGGTTGAGTGTTGCCATCTGATGCAATTGGTGGATGAGAGGAACAGGTTGTTCTTCGCCTGGATTCAGGCAGCCTTCAATAAGCCGGAGATTGTCTTTTACCGTTTCTGTGATTTTGCCGATTTGATGCGGCCTCATGGTAAGGGCATTGGTTGGACAAAGCTCAGCACAGGCAAAACAACCATGGCAAAGCTGATCAAATATGGCAATGGTTTGGTGAAGTTGTATGATCGCATTAAAATTGCAATGTACGGAACATTCCCCGCAGAATATGCATTGGTTTTGTTCCCACACGGGAATCATTCTTCGGGCATCAAGCGTGCTGACTGTATCGCCGGCAATAAAAATATGGTCATTGGGTTCTTCTACATCCATATCAACCAGAAGGACAGGCCGGCTTTGGCTAAAAAGGGCTGCCAGGTTTGTGGCGAGCCAGGTCTTGCCTGTTCCTCCTTTTCCGCTGGCAATGGCGATGGTCATTGATTCAGCTAATTGTTATGACAGATATGACCGGCATCATGATTGCAGGTATTTGCGTTTAATGAGAGCTTATCACGAAGAAAGTCTTCTGCGATAATATCCGGGCTTTTTAGCGGTGCTCCCATAAAAACATTGATCTTGTGGTCGTTAAATAAAGCGATGGCTTTCTTTCCCATCCCACTTACAATAACGTCGCTTACGCCCAGTCCGGCAATCCATTGGGGGTACAAGCCCGGGGCGTGTTCTGGTGGCACGTGGGTTTCTATGCCAATAATCCTGCCTTCATTTACCTCTATAATGGCAAAATGTTCACAATGCCCAAAATGCGGGCTGAGTGTACCCCGTTCTACCGGAATCGCAATTTTCCTGTTCATGTTTTTACTGATTTCCGTTTCTGAATCGTTTACCAAGGCCTTTGCCTCCGCCTGACTGGCGTCGCATGGCCATCCCCTGGCCAAGTTTTTCCAATCTTTCTTTTTCGCTAAGCTTACTGCAGTTGCCCAAACCTCGTCCGGTAAGGGGGCCCTGTCCTTCAGGGCCTGATTTGTCTAGTCGTGGCATCACTTCTGGTTTTTATGGTTTAACAAATCGATGATTTCACTGATTGATTTACCCTCATTCTGCATCAAGATCATTTGAACGCCCTGGCTGTCGAGCAGGGACTTAATTTTTATTCCGAATTCACCCGATACAATCTGCTTTGCTCCCTTTGCAGAGATAAGTTGCACAGCCGCAGGTCCTGCTCCGCCCTCATCATTTTTGTGTGGGTTTGGAATATACTCCGTGGATCCGGTTTCAGAGTCATGGATTACAAAAAAAGCACAGCGACCGAAACGGCTGTCTACTTTTGAGTCTAGTGTGTTTCCCGTTGATGCAATGGCTGTTTTCATTTCCTTCAGATTCAGATTTCGAACTGGTTTTGCGCAATAACCAGAGGCTCCTGATATTATTTGGCTTGCGTAGGTGCCTCTACGGGCAATATCCAGCAATACAATGGCCCTTTATGAACAAATGCTCGATACAAATATAAAGAACTATTGTTCATAAAGCAAAAAAATATCAAAAAAAACAACTGCACTCCATTTGACCCGACTTATTAAGTGATAACCTCTCCGGTAAGAGGTTCGGGTACGGGTGGGAACCGACATATCTTTAATCATTCCCTCTTAATGCGCCCGTGCTTCGGGCTCCCTATGGGGTAGGCCCTCTTGCCCCTGTGGCCAGCAATGAAGACGAAGATGGTCAGGCACAAAACAGACGGGTTGAATTGATTGAATTGCCTGAAGATTAGGGGTAAAAGTGGAATGAATTAACCCCCGGGATCCAGCCGCGCAGCTGCCTGCTTCCGCTGCAGCGTTGGTTCACGGGGGCCTTGCGGGCTCTGACTGCCGCTTTGAACCGCATGGTTTTATGCTGATTAACACATCTGCGGAGAAGGCAGAGGGATACAAAGCAATAAAAAAAGCCGCTCACATATTAAATGTAAACGGCTGATCTTTAGTTGTGGGCGCTACTAGATTCGAACTAGTGACCCCCTGCTTGTAAGGCAGGTGCTCTGAACCAACTGAGCTAAGCGCCCTGCGATTGTGGGTGCAAATTTACAGTAATTTTTTTATTCCACAAGATTTTTTTTAAAATACTCCACATTTCATCACGATCCCATATATGTTTCGAAATCACTGCACTTCTGGTTCCTGTTTATACCAGAGCAACCGGGCTGGGGCCCTATTGTTTAATTCCCATGCCGGCAGACCAATCTCTGGCGCGGCATAACCGGACCTCGGGATACCTGTCCTCCTGAATGAAATGAACACCCGGTTAAGAACCTTGTTTCACTTTATCAAATTGTCACATTCTAAATATTATTGATATGAAAACCGTTGATGCCATTGTCACTTATCTGTTTGCCATTATATACCTGGTTTTTGCCCTGAATTACTTTCTCGGATTTTTGCCCATGCCTGTGCTTGAAGGAAATGCACTTGAATATATGACGTTACTTGGAACCACCGGCTACATGACGGCCGTTAAGTTTCTTGAACTTGCCGTGACCATCATGCTGTTGCTGAACATCCGCCGCCCGCTGGCCTGGCTTTTGATCCTGCCCGTGAGTACCAACATCCTGATGTATGATGTCTTTATCGTCGGTATTCCCACCTTCGGGTTACTCATGATGGCCATGAACGTATATATGGTATACCGGCTTCGGAAAAACTACGCCTGCATTCTGGCGAAATGAATATTCCCGGGTGGTCCGGGCAGGTTTGAAAGAGTCAGTCAGGTCGGATATAATATGAAGCCGTGAAAGTTGAAAGCCAGTCTGGCCCAGGTAAAAAGGTAAACTTCCAGATAAAACACAGCCCGTATCACACCCCGGCAGACCGGAAATGAGCGCATTCACGGGCCGAAGGGCCGTGGCAGCGCGACTTCCGGTCTGCCGGGGTGCCAACACAACCGGGCAATGGCTTTCCGGGGCGCATTCAAGGGCCGAATGGCCGTGGCAGCGCGACTTCCGGTATGCCGGGAGTATACTCACAACTTTTCCATACTTTTGTAGGTATGATACTACTCACCGGAGCAACAGGACTTGTCGGGTCCCACCTGCTTTATGAACTGGTTTCAGGAGGCCGGAAGGTGCGTGCCACAAAAAGAGAAAACAGCCGGCTGGAGCTGATCAGGGACCTTTTTTCCTGGTATGATCCACATAAGGGAGAGGCCCTGTTCGGGCAGGTAGAATGGGTTGATGCCGATCTCAGCGATATAGTCAGCCTGCAGGAAGCCGTCAGTGATATCCGGTATATTTATCATTGTGCGGCCACGGTGTCGTTTCAGCCCCGCGACCGGCAGGTGATGATGAAAGCCAACGTGAAGGGAACGGCCAACCTGGTGAATGTGGCTCTTCAACGCGGGGTGGAAAAGTTTTGTCATTGCAGCAGTGTGGCCGCCCTGGGGACACCCCTGCCAGGCGAAGTGGTGCAGGAATCCCTGATCTGGAAAACATCCCACCGTCACTCCTATTATGCCATCAGCAAGTACGGCGCCGAACGCGAGGTTTGGCGGGCATCGCAGGAGGGAATGGATGTGGTGATCATCAACCCCACGGTGGTCATTGGTCCCGGAGACCCTTCCAGATCAAGCGCCCAATTATACCAGTCGGTGAATAAAGGGCTGAAGTTTTATACCCCCGGGGTGAATGGCTTTGTGGATGCCCGTGATGTGGCCCGGGCCATGGTGCTGCTTATGGAAGGCAACCAGGTAAATGAACGCTTTATCGCCAACAGTGAAAACCTGCCGTTTAAAACATTATTCGATTACCTTGCCCTTGCCGCAGGAGTGGAACCCCCGAAGTATCGTGTTGGCCGCTGGATGAGTGAGCTGGCATGGCGGATGGAAACAGGCCGGGCATTCCTGACAGGCAGCAAGCCCCTGCTGTCAAAAGAAACGGCCCGCAACGCCCACAACAAGCGGTACTTCTCCAATGAGAAAATCAAGGAAGCCCTGGGTATCCGGTTCCGGCCCATCAGCGAAGCAGCTGAAAACACGGCCGGATTTTTTCGGAAATATCCCGGATATCTTTAAGGATTGCTTTTTTGCAATGGCTTCCGTCCGCCACCCGATGTTTAACCCCGAAACAATTTTCGTTGACTGCGCTGAATGATATACTGATTGATCAGGTACAACAACAGCAGCGCTGAAAGGAAAGCGGCGAAAGTTCCCAGGTAATTACCAGTGCGGGTAAAGAAGGTGAGTCGCTGATTCTCGTTCAGCGTGGAAACCATGGCATCGGATTTTCCCCAGGCAATTTCGCCGGTTATTTCCCCCCTTTGGTTGATGAAAGAAGAGATACCCGTACTGGCCGATCTGGCAATACTGCGGCGCGATTCAATGGCCCTGAGCCGGGCGTATTGGTTGTGCTGGCGGTAACCCGGGGTGTCACGCCACCAGCCGTCATTGGTGACGATAAACAGCAGGGTGGCTCCCTTCTGCATATATCGTCCCATATACGCTCCGTAGATGGATTCATAGCAAACGGCCGGGGCCACCGCAATGCCGTCCTCAGTTTCAAATACGCTCCTGTCTTCCTGGGTCCCCAGGCTGCCCGCAATTCCGCCGAAACGGTCTACCAGTCCGCTCAGCGGTGCAAGAAGCGTAAAATAGGGCATTCGTTCAATGCCCGGGACCAGTTTTGATTTGTGGTAATACTGTACGGGCCGATCCTGCTCCACCATAATGGCAGAATTGAAGGCATCATAATACTGCCCGGTACTGCCGTATGGCCTGGCAGTAGGGGAGGGAGGATCGCCCGGTGGGTAAAGCCTGTAGGTGAAGCTACCCATTACCCAGCTCAGTCCGGGATGTTGATTGATGTGTTCTCTCAGTCTGATAATCGTGGGATGCGATTCTTCCTGATGCTTCCATATTCCACGTGGATTGGCGGCCTCAGGGGCGACTATAAAACGGGTGTCGGGGGTGATTTTGCTGTTGGCCAGACTGATCATTTTCTCTACCCTCCGGGCAGCTTCTGCCTCTGTGGGAGCCGGGCCATAAGGATCTTCAGCCGGTTGAATGACCACCACTTCCACTGGTGCAGAAGTTTCTTCATGGGTGTGCCACATATACCACGACATAATCGATGGCAAAAGGAAAACTGCAATGGCCAGGCCGGTGTACCACCTTGATTTCCTTGTGAAGAGGCCATGTTCGAAATACTGCTTCAATCCGGCAAAAAGCAAGAGATTGATAGCCAGCACCCAGAATGTGCCTCCGGCGGTTCCTGTGAATTCGTACCACTGTACCCATGCCGGGTAAGCGGCAAATACATTGCCGGTGTCGAGCCAGCTCCAGCTTAGTTCCCAGCGCCCGTGCAGGTACTCGAAGGCGAGCCAGAATATCACCAGGGGTGCCGGCCCCTGTTTGCTTCCCATCAACCTTCGCCCTGTATGCATGAGCCACCAGGGAATGGTCATGAAAATGGAATTCAGCAGAACGGCCACGATCATTCCGGGGATGGTGGCAAACAAAATCCACCAGGTGGTAAGCAGGTTGAAGATAAAGAATGCCACCCAGGCGTATACCGTAAAGTTTAGGGCACGGTAAGTTTTACGCTGCCTGAAAAATTCCTCTTCCAGGAAGAGCAGGGGAATAAATGCAATGAAAGAAAGAAAAGGAAATCCCCGCGCAGGCCAGCTTAGCGAAAGTAATAATCCGGTGGCCAGAGCAAGTAACAGGCGCCTGTTTGCCGGGATGAATTTCCACATGGGTGTTGCGTTATTTTAAAGGATAAAGGTAAGGATATTCGTTTAAAACAGTGTTTAAATCCGGGGATTTGTTATTTTTGTGTATCGGCAAACACCGCAGCTATGGCAAAAAGCAAGAATACAGAGCAAAAGATTTTTGATGCAGCCACCGAGCTGTTTTTGGAAAAAGGAGTCGATCGTACCAGCGTGAGAGAGATTGCCTCCAGGGCGGGCATCAACCTGGCCCTGATGAATTACTATTTCCGAAGCAAGGAGAATTTATTTTATGCCATTTTTACCCGGCTGGTTCAGGAAAACTCTGAGGAGTTGATCCGTATACTGGACAGTGACCTGTCCCTGAACGAGAAGATCCGGCAGTACGTGGGTGTGTACATCGACATGTTGTCTGACAACCCCCTGCTTGTGTCATTTGTGATGGCGATTTTACATCGCAGCCGCGAAAGGATCACTGAAATGAAAGTGATCAGCAGCCTTTATGCCACCGATCAGTTTACCAAACAATTGCTTGAAGAAGGGAAGAAGGGCCACATCAGGCGAACTGATCCGACCCAGTTTTTTGTGGATATGCTTTCGCTGATCGCTTTTCCCTTTGCCATACGTGCCCTGGTGATGGATAAAAATAACTTCAGCGAGGCGGATTTCCAGGATTTCATCCGGGTAAGAAAGGAACGGGTCCCTGAGATGCTCATCGATAGTCTTCGTCCGCGCAGCTGATATTGTCCATTAGTTTGTCATGGCTGATCCTTGACAGGGCTGACCCTGTTTTTTTAAAAGACCGGTTAAATTCCTCTTTTGTGCATGACTTCCATTGATGGTTTGTCCAGTCAGTAATTGGCGTCAGCGGTTCCAGGTCTTCTTCATTATGCGGCCGGGCATGGCGGTTATGCGGACATACTTCCTGACAGATGTCACAACCAAAGATCCATCCCCTGGTTTTTCCACGATAAGGTTCAGGAATCCTGTCCCTGAGTTCTATGGTCAGGTAAGAAAGACATTTGCTTGCATTGATCTTTCCGGGTGACACGATGGCTGAAGTGGGGCAGGCATCCATGCAGCGGCTGCATTTACCGCACAGATCCTTGCTGAAAGGGAAATCGGGTTCAGCCTCAATGCTGGTGATCACTTCACCGAGCAAAAAGTAACTGCCTTTACGTGGCAGGATCAGGCAGGCATTTTTCCCGGTATTGCCCAGTCCGGCCTCCATGGCCCATGAACGTTCCAGCACAGGGGCAGAGTCTGTAAACACCCGGTGGTGGTGTTCTCCGGCCAGTTCGGAGATAAATGCAGCCAGTTTTTTCAGCTTTTTTTTCATCACCATGTGATAGTCTTTCCCATAGGCATAGCGGGAAACCTTGTAGGCGGCCGAACCGGGCTGGTGAACCGGGGGATAATAGTTTTGTGCCACCACCACCACGGTTTTGGCACCTTCCGATAAAAGCCGGGGGTCGAGCCTTTTGGTAAAATGATTGGCCATATATGCCATCTTTCCATGATAGCCCTTTTGGAGCCACTGATCCAGCACTGGCTTATACTCTTCCAGGGCGGTGGCCCGGGC
>CAYXEH010000034.1:17108-19574 GCA_964463915.1 uncultured Bacteroidales bacterium
AAGAGGGTGTTGTTGCCGCGGGCTTTGAGCCGGCCCAGGTGTTTGTAGGCGATTTCGGTAGCTTCCCTGCCCCTGGGGGTCCGCATGATATAGCCTTCCTGGATCAGGTAGGGCTCATAAACTTCTTCGATGGTCCCGGCGTCTTCGCCCACTGAAGTGGCTACATTGCTCAGACCCACCGGGCCTCCTTTAAATTTATCGATAATGGTTGACAGAATCTTGTTGTCCATTTCATCCAGCCCGTACTGGTCTACATTGAGGGCGGACAATCCGTAAAGCGCGATCTCCATGTCGATGTTCCCGTTGCCCTTGATCTGGGCAAAGTCGCGTACCCTCCTGAGCAGTGCATTGGCAATACGCGGGGTCCCACGGCTACGGCGTGCGATCTCTCCGGCGGCTTCATCGGTGATGTGTACCTTCAGGATGTCGGCCGAGCGCCTGATGATGCGATGCAGCAGTTTGGCGTCATAGTAATTCAGGCGGGCGTTGATGCCGAAGCGTGCCCGCAGGGGGGAGGTCAGCAGCCCCGAGCGGGTGGTGGCACCGATCAGGGTAAAAGGATGCAGGGTCAGCTGCACGCTGCGTGCATTCGGGCCGGTTTCTATCATGATGTCGATGCGGAAGTCTTCCATGGCAGAATAGAGGTATTCTTCCACCACGGGGCTCAGCCGGTGAATTTCATCAATAAAAAGCACATCCTGCTCTTCCATGTTGGTCAGCAGGCCGGCCAGGTCCCCTGGTTTATCCAGCACCGGCCCGGAGGTTACTTTAATGCCCACCCCCATTTCGTTGGCAATGATATGGGCCAGGGTGGTCTTGCCCAACCCGGGTGGTCCGTGAAGCAGCACGTGGTCGAGGGCTTCGTTGCGCTGCGAGGCAGCTCCCACGAAGACCTTCAGGTTCTCCACCACTTTAAACTGCCCGGTAAAACTGGAGAAGCTTCCGGGCCGGAGGGTTTGCTCAATGATGCGCTCTTCATTGGTAAGGCGCTCAGGAGCAGGATCCAGGTTTTCGTTCATTGATAATGGGTTAAAAGCTTGATTGCATCCTTATGATACAAATGTAGTTATTTCATCCGAAAGCTCATGGGGAAGGTGCAGGTGATTATGGCAATGAATATGTATCTTTGATGTTGTATGAGTGAATTTGAACAACTGACGGATAGAATCTTCGCCTTATCGGCTGATAACGCCTTTGAGGAGGCGGCCCTGGAGGTGTTTCGGTTTCAGTATGCACATAACGTGGTGTACCGGCGTTATTGTGACCTGCTGGGGCAGACACCCGCCGGCATCGGCCGTATTGAACAGATCCCTTTCTTACCGGTGGAATTGTTTAAATCGCACCGGGTGGTATCCTTCAGTGGTCCTGAAACCCATGTTTTTACAAGCTCGGCCACTACCGGTAGTGTGCCTGCCCGCCATTTCGTGACAGACCTGACGGTCTATGAGCGCAGTTTCATGGAAGGCTTCCGGCTGTTTTACGGTTTGCCTTCCCGTTATTGTGTGCTGGCATTGCTGCCGGGTTACCTCGAACGTAAAGGGTCCTCGCTGGTTTACATGGCGGATCGCCTTATCCGTGAAAGCGGCCATCCCGACAGCGGGTTTTACCTGGACAACCTGGACGGGCTTGCGCTGAGGCTCAAACAGCTCATGGAAAGCGGCACAAGGATTTTGTTGATGGGGGTGAGTTTTGCCCTGCTTGATTTTGCAGAGAAACACCCCATGCCATTGCATAACACCATTGTGATGGAAACAGGCGGGATGAAAGGCCGGAGGCGTGAAATGACCCGGCAGGAATTGCATGAAAGGCTTCGCAAGGCATTTCAGCAAAACGCAATCCATTCTGAATACGGGATGACAGAGCTTTTTTCGCAGGCCTATTCTATGGGTTCCGGCCGTTTTGAGTGCCCTTCGTGGATGCGTGTACTGATCCGTGACAGCAATGACCCCCTGGAGGTCTCTGCCGGCCTGCGCGGTGGAAAGGCCAATCAGCAAGATTCAGTGACCGGCCGGAACGAAGGTGCGGTCAACCAGCATGAGACCGGGACCAGCAGGCATGAGGGCGTGGTCAACCCTTACGAGGATTCAGCAAGCCGGCAGGAGAATGTCCACAGGATTCGCAGCGGTGGCATCAACGTGGTGGATCTGGCCAACATTCAGTCTTGCAGCTTCCTGAGCACGGAAGATTTGGGAAGGCTGCATTATGACGGGACCTTTGAAGTACTTGGCCGTTTTGATCACAGCGAAGTTCGCGGGTGTAACCTCATGGCCCAGTTATAAACGTTGTGCCGGGATCTGACCCAGTCCGGTCTGTACCACCTGCAATACCAGCCCCACAGAAACCATTACTGCCAAAGGAACGGTACGCAGATTGGGGAATACCCATCGCCCGGGGCAACAACACGGCACCGGCTTTACAGGAACCGCATCAGCATCATAACGACAGCTTTGCAGGAACTGCATCAGC
>CAYXEH010000034.1:19674-27119 GCA_964463915.1 uncultured Bacteroidales bacterium
ATGGCGGCAGCGATCAGGATAAAGGCACCCCCGAAATATGCCGTACGCCTGGCGAAATCCACACCGAGGTTTTTTCCTCCTGCCATCCCGCCAAGGGTAAGAATAAACACTGTAAGAGCGATCATCACCCCGGCCAGGTATATATTGAGCCCGGTGATCCCGATGGCCAGCCCCACCAGGAGGGCATCCATGGCGGTGGCCAGTGAGAGGACAATAATCACCCGTGCTTCGTTGATGTCGAATATTTTGGTTTTCGGATGCTTCCGGCGGGCTTCCATGATCATTTTGGATCCGATGATGCCGAAAATGATGAAAGCAATCAGGTTTTCCTGACCCGCAAACATAGATTGCAGGGCGCCTCCCAGCCAGTACCCGGCAAAGGCAAGCACCACGTGTGCAAACGTGAATGCAATGGCGGTCTTAAGGGGGACGCCCGGTTTAACCAGCCCGGAAACAGAGCTGTTGGTGATGGCGATGGTGAAACAATCCATCGCCAGACCCAACGCCAGCAGAAAAAGAATGAGTGTGTCCATGAAAGCGGAGTTTATTGCAAAGATACAAGATTTACGCCTTTTCCAGCTCCACGGTGAAATGCCGCATGATGGGCGCTTCCCGGACAATTTTCAGGCCGGTGGTGATCTGTGCCCTCCGTTCGTAAATGTTTGCCAGGCAGGCCGCCACATAGTCCATGTGATTGTTGGTGTACACCCTTCTGGGGATGGCCAGTCGCAGCAATTCCAGGTCCGGATAGCGGTTTTCGCGGGTCTTCGGGTCACGGTCGGCCAGCAGGGCACCGATCTCTACGCCCCTTACACCACCTTCGAGGTAGAGCTCCACGGCCAGGGTCTGAGCCTGGTACTGTTCTTTTGGCAGGTGAGCCAGTACTTTTTTGGCATCCACAAAAACAGCATGACCACCAGTGGGTTCCTGGCAGGGGATGCCGTACTCCCTGAGTTTTTGACCCAGGTAGGCCACCTGCCCGATGCGTGATTCCAGGAAACTGAATTCCGTTCCTTCCATCAGGCCCTGTGCCAGTGCACCCAGATCCCTGCCTGCCAGCCCGCCATAGGTAAGGTAACCTTCATACAGGATGCAGTACATGCTGATCTTGTCAAACAATGCCTTGTCGCGGCAGGCGAGAAATCCGCCGATGTTCACAATGGCGTCCTTCTTGCTGCTCATGGTGGCGCCATCCACGCAGGAGTACATCTCACGCACGATCTCCCGGATGTCCTTGTCTGCATAACCTTCTTCCCTGGTTTTGATGAAGTAGGCATTCTCTGCAAAGCGCGCGGCATCGAAAAACACCGGGATCTCATATTTTTTGCAGAGGGCGGAAACTTCTTTGATGTTCTCCATGGAAACGGGTTGTCCGCCCGAGGTGTTGCAGGTTACCGTGATAATGCAAAGGGGGATCTGTTCTTTTGGATAGGTCCTGAATACGTCTTCAAGCTTATTCAAATCGATATTCCCTTTGAAAGGATGGTATAACATGGTGTCGGCGGCTTCGTCGATGGTACAGTCGATGGCCGTGGCCCGGCGAAATTCAATGTGCCCCTTGGTGGTGTCGAAATGGGAGTTGCCGGGAACCACATCATTTTCACTGATCATTGCCGAAAACAATACATTCTCAGCTGCCCTTCCCTGGTGTGTGGGCACAAAAAAGGGCATGCCCAGCAGGGTATTGATGACCTCTTTTAGTTTATAATAGGATTTGCTTCCTGCATAGCTTTCATCTCCGAGCATGATCTCCGACCACTGGTGCTGACTCATGGCACCGGTACCGGAATCGGTCAGCAGGTCAATGAATACCTGCTCACTGCGCAGGTTAAACAGGTTGTAGCCGGCCTGTTTTATCCATTCTTCACGTTCCTTGCGGGTGCTGCGCTGCAGGGGTTCTACAACTTTGATCTTATAGGGTTCTGCATAGGGTAGTTCCATAGCTGTTCAATATAATGGGGTGATGAATATTGAGATTTTTAATAATTATGAAATGGATGGCCGGATGAGGCCGGGAATGACCGACCTGACCCGGTAAGTAGTTGATCAGCCGGGTCGGGCAAGAAGTGACCGTCAGGGTCAGCAAGGGAGCCGGCCGGCTGTAAAGAGGCTTAAAAGGGGTAAGTGTCGCGCCTCTTGAGGTTGCGGTAAATGTGCTTGGGAGTGTACAGTATCTGGATCATGATCGTCCCTTTGGGAGAGTCAAAGTTAAAGAATTGGTTCTGTTTTTCCAACAGATGGGGTATGCGATCGTTTTGTCACGTGCGTTGCTGTGTCGTGGCCGGTTGATTGCCGGGTCGTTGCCTGTGCGCACCGTTTCGTTGCCTGTTTGTTGCTGGTTAGTTGCTGTATTGTGGCCGGGTGTGTGGCTGGTTTGCTGGCTGTTTGCAGCCGGTTTAAAGGGTTCGGTACGGATGGCAGCCGGAGTCCGCAGGGGCAGTGCCGCCGGACTTAGCGGTAAGGATCGATGTAAATGACAAAGAATTGTATCTTTGTCCTGCCTGATTCTCATTCAATATCTGGTTCAACCAAGCAACTAACCAATGAAATCCTTTGCGCGCCTGATCCTTAAGCTGATGGGGTGGAATATATATACCAGGGTATCACTCGATGTCCGTAAAGCGGTGATCATTATGGCTCCCCATACGAGCAATATGGACTTTTTTATAGGTCGCCTGGCGTTCTATATGTATGGCATTCATCCCAAGATACTCATCAAAAAAGAGGCATTTACCCCTGTGGTTGGTCCTGTGCTTAAGTGGCTTGGTGGAGTGCCCGTTGACAGGAGATACAGTCAGAAAACCGTAAAAAGGGTCACGTCCATGTTTGAGCGTTCTGAGGAGTTCCACCTGCTGATCACCCCCGAAGGAACAAGAAAGCGCGTCAATAAATGGAAGCGGGGTTTTTATTTTATTGCTTTACAGGCAGAGGTTCCCATCTTTCTGGGGTTTTTGGCTTACCATAGAAAAGAGGGAGGGGTGGGGAAAATGATTATTCCCAGCGGTGATTTTGAAGCAGATTTTAAGGTCATCGAAGATTTTTACCGCGATAAACATGCCCGCCGTCCTGAGAAATTCAATCTTTCCGATTCCGCTTGATTCCGGACCGTCTGATCCTTGCAAATGACCCTCAGATGGCAGACAACATCTTAGCTATCTTGTCCGGGAAGGTCCGTGGTTCAGGTACAGCCTGACAAACAGACTAAACTGCAGATGGTAGCTGTTGTACTCCCCCAGGTTGATTTTGGCGTAGTTGCTGTTGAACCCTAAGTCAAAGGCATAAGAGTCACCCACATCCATCCTGGCCCCAGCCCCGGCATAGGCTCCAAAACCAATGCCATCGTCACGGACATTATAATAGGTGTCAGTGGGTTTTCTGATGCTGTAGGTATGGCCCTCAATGCGGATGTTGTTCTGGCGTATGCGGGTGGCCGTCAAGCTTCCCCCAAACTCAAGATAAGGATGAAGGTAAGTTTGTGATTGATGAAAAGTGTGGCGCAGCCCGATCCAGATCTCTGAGCGTTCTTCTTTTCCATAAACAGAATAGGCTTCGATGTTGTCGCCCT
The DNA here is from genome assembly GCA_964463915.1 of uncultured Bacteroidales bacterium. Classification (GTDB taxonomy): domain Bacteria; phylum Bacteroidota; class Bacteroidia; order Bacteroidales; family UBA7960; genus PUPG01. The sequence goes on from CAYXEH010000034.1 coordinate 23,240, forward strand.
CAATAAAACTGGGTCGTTCTAATTCGAGGGTGAACTGGTCCTGGGCTGACAGCCTGGTAAAGTTGGCTGTCCCGTAAAGAGCTGTTTCCTCTGTAAAATGCAGTCCCCCGAATATACCCACCATGATTGCCGGGCTATAGGCCATGTCGGCGGGGAGTTGGTCCAATTCAAAATCATAGTTGAGTGATTCCCGGATCCGGTTGTAGTTGTGTCGCCTGTTAATGGCATCTTCCAGGCTGTTACGGCCGCTGCCGTTGTAGTAATTGGCCGTCCCTTTGTGGGCCAAATATACTCCTGTATTCAGGCCGTAGGAAATGACCAGTGTGGGGCCTTCATCATCCTGCAGCCCGGGGGAGTCTGTGATGTCCTGCCCAAAGACCAGTTTTCCGGGGAGCCAGGAAGCCAGAATCAACACCAGCCCTGCGTAAAGGATAAAGCGTTTCATGTGGAGGTATCTGAAGATGTTTCCGTTTTGTTCCTGCCAAAATAAGTGTCCAGTAAATGGGTGGCCGCCTGGAATGAGGTCATTTTTTTTGAGGCCAGGTATTCTTCTGTTTTTTCCAGTTCCTTCACAATAGCAGGATCATTGTAAAAATGATCTTTAAGCGATTGGTTAATGGTTTCGTAAAGGCGGTAGCGCTGCTGTTTATTTCTTTTCTCTGCAAAGTGCCCCTTTTCTTTCATCATCTGCTCAAACTCCCTGATGATTTCCCATACATGGGCAATCCCGGTTTTTTCGATGGATGAGCAGGTGGTGACCTTCGGGGTCCATCCCGTGGGGGGCGGGGGGAAGAGGTGAAGGGCATTTTCGTATTGTGAGCGGGCAGAAAGTGCTTTATTCCGGTTATCCCCGTCGGCTTTATTGATCACCATGGCATCACACATCTCGATAATCCCCCGTTTGATCCCCTGGAGCTCATCACCAGCGCCGGCCAGCATCAGCAGGAGGAAAAAGTCAACCATGGAATGTACGGCCACCTCCGATTGACCCACTCCCACGGTTTCCACAAAAACAACGTCATACCCGGCTGCCTCGCACAGGATAATGATCTCCCTGGTTTTACGTGCCACGCCGCCCAGTGAACCGGCAGAAGGGGAGGGACGGATAAAGGCGTTTTCATCCACAGAAAGTTTTTCCATCCTTGTTTTATCTCCCAAAATACTTCCTTTGGATACCTCACTGCTGGGATCAACGGCCAGTACGGCAATTTTGTGGCCCTGACCGATCAGGTATTGCCCCATGGCCTCAATGAAGGTGCTTTTTCCTGCGCCTGGAACCCCGGTGATTCCCACACGCAAAGAGTTTCCCGAGTGGGGGATGCACTGTTCGATGACCTTTTGGCCCAGGGCGTAATGACTGCTTAATGAGCTTTCTATCAGGGTAATGGCACGGCTGAGCATGACCCTGTCTCCGGCCAGGATCCCTTTTACATAGTCTTCCGGGTTGAGTACCGGCCTTTTGCGAATCCGGAAACTATCTGCTGCCTGATCGTTCAGAGATGAGGGTTGTTCAATCCCCTTATTGACCTTCAGCGCCGAGGGGTTGGTCTTTCGTGTATTGTCCGCTTTGTCAACCATATGCAAGCTGCCATGTGATGAATCACAAAGGTAATAAAAACCTGTGCCGGAAAGAGCGGTTTTTGTTTGCATGAGGTTTATAATACTATAAAATAATATTGTAAATTTGGGTTACCCCAAAAAAACTGATGCGATGAACAAATTCAGTTGCTTCCCACGGCGGTTATCCTTGTTGGTCCTTATTGTAATGCTGACCGCGGGATGCTCTCAAAAAATCATTTATCAGAGCCGGTGGCAGCCCACCGCCCTGCAGCCTGACCAGATTCCCCTCGATTGGGAAGCGTCGGCGGAGCAAGATCCTTCAGGTAAGCTGGGTTATTCCATTTCCAATGACAATGACAACCTCTATATTTATTTTAAGACGGCTGACAGGACCATGCAACTTAAAATGTTGCGTGCCGGAGTGCAGCTTGACATTGATAGCCTGGGCGGAGAAGAATCGCATATGGCAATACGCTTCCCTTATTATCCGGACGGGGAAAAGGCATCAGAATCCGTGCAGATGCCTCTGTCGGGCAGTCAGGGTTCCCGTCCTGTGGCTGTAAATAGTGCTTTGGCTGAGCGGACTACCATGTATGTGACCGGTTTTCCCGGAGTGGAGAGCGGGCCGGTTGACCATGTTCATTCCGGCAATGGCATGGTAAGGATGCAAATGGATGAATCGGAGAATATGTATTACTGGGCAGTTCTTCCACTACGCTTTTTTCCTTCGGTGTTGACTGGTCAGGCAGAAGGGGATGCCATGGCCATCCGTATTTCGGTGCTTGGCATCTATATGGGTCAGGAGATGGCAGAAAGTTCTGGTGGCAGCGGGCTTTACAGGCCGGTGCCCGGCAGGCGTGATGAAACAATAATGGGATGGCCGGGCGACAGGCCGGAGCGCGGCAATGGCGGAGCCGGCAGAAATGCCAGCCTGGATGAGCTGCAAAGGACCCAGACTTTCCGTACTGTATTTCAACTGGCCCGGGCGGAGTGATCAGTTCTCCGGAGTGTCAAATTTAAGACTGATATCAAGCGCACGTACACTATGTGTCAGGGCACCCAGTGAGATCATGTCTACGCCTGTATTGGCCACTTCCCGCAGATCCTTGTTGTCCATGTTTCCGGAGGCTTCTACCAGGGCCCTCCCGTTGATCAGTTTCACGGCCTTAGCCATCAGCTCTGTGGGCATATTGTCCAGCATGATGATATCGGCACCGGCTTTCAGGGCTTGCTCGACCTCCCGGATCGATTCCACCTCGACTTCAATTTTCAGCGTTCGTGGGGCCTTGTCGCGGGCAGCCTCAATGGCAGGAATGATTCCTCCGGCAGCCCTGATGTGGTTATCTTTGATCAGGACGCCGTCGGCCAGGTTCATTCGGTGGTTTTGTCCTCCGCCCGTCCGTACCGCATATTTCTCCAGGATACGCAACCCGGGCGTGGTTTTCCTGGTGTCGACGATCTTTGTGCCGGTGGCGGCAACCTGGCTGACCAGGCTTTGTGTTTTGGTGGCGATCCCGGATAGCCGCTGGAGGAAATTCAGAGCCAGCCTTTCACCGCTGAGAATGCCTTTTGCGGGTCCGCTGATCCCGGCGATCATGCTGCCGGCCTTCATTTTGTCACCGTCTTTGCAGCGTGGGATAAAAGAGATGTCCGGGGTAAGCCGGGCAAATACTCTTTGGGCCACGGTAAGTCCGCATACCACCCCTTCTTCCTTCATGGTAAACCGTCCGCTGATCCTGGTTTCAGGGGGCACTACACTGTTGGTGGTGATGTCGCCTGACCCCAGGTCTTCTTCCAGTGCCTGCATAATCAGGCGGTCCAGATATATGTAATCGTGCATATGCAGTAAGCTTTAAATGGATGATTGATCTTCACGATAGTGTGCCCCGGTGCTTTCCTGCCTTTCCAGCGCCGATGAAAGAATCTCTCTGGCCACCAGGGCCATGTTGAACACACTGGTTTCTTCCGGCGGACGCAGGGTCACCTCTTCCAGCCTCCGGATGGTGCAATTAATGGTGCGCAGTCCCTGGAGCAGGCCGTACTGGTTACGGACGATCCCACCGTATTTTTGCATGTTTTGCCGGATCTGACGGCGCATGCCTTGCACCTCTTCCAGGTTTCTCTTTTTTTCGGGCAGTCTGAGATCAGGCACTGCCGGGGTTGTCTGGGGGTTGTGGTTGATATGGGTGGCACATTGCCTGGCAAAAAAGACGCATTCCAGCAGGGAATTGCTGGCGAGCCGGTTGGCACCGTGCACCCCTGTACAAGCTGCTTCCCCGCAGGCGTAAAGTCCTTTGAGGTTTGTCCGGGCGTGTTCATC
>CAYXEH010000035.1:0-10200 GCA_964463915.1 uncultured Bacteroidales bacterium
CCGGCTCCGGGTACAATTTTCACACAATAAAACGCCCGTCAGGGATCCGTGGATCCCTGACGGGCGTTTTTGGTGAGCGGTTTTTATGACCTGCTATGCTACACCAACTGCTATGCTGCATCAGATCCGTCACCAACCCCGTATTAACCTTTTTCTCTATTCATATTTCAGCGCTTCCGCCGGATTGGTCCGCGAAAGCCTCAGGGCATGGAAACTAACCGTCAGGATGGTGATCACCACGGCAAACAGGCCGCCCAGCAAGAACGGGGAAAGACTTATTTGAATCGCATACGGAAAAGTACCCAGCCAGCTATCCATAAAAAACCATACAACCGGCACGGCAAGGACAAATCCTATGGCAACAAGCAGCAGGAAATCTTTTAACAGCAACGCATAAATCCGTATGGAGGCTGCTCCCAGCACCTTACGGATAGACACCTCCCTTGTACGCTGCCCCACCATGTAAGAGGCCAGACCAAACAAGCCCAGACAGGCGATCAGCAAGGCAAATACGGCAAAAAGCATCATGATGGTTCCATACCTTTCGTCATCAGTAAAATGCCGGTTGAAAAATGTATCCAGAAATTGCGCCCGGAAAGTACGGTGGGGCATAAATTCACGGTTTAAAACTTCCAGATGCTGCATTACTTCACGGGTATTCTGCCCACTCATCTTCACCGAGGCCTTGAAGGAGGAGTTTTCATCCCAGTAGATCAACAACGGCCCCAGGGCCTCGTGCGGAGAATTAAAATAAAAGTCCGGCACAATCCCGATGATCCGGGCGCCTTTGACCTCCTGCCCGATCACTTCATCATAGCTACCCTCAAGCTCAAGCGCATTGACAGCGTATTCATTGATCATGATCACTTCCCGGTGTTCAGACCGCAGATCAGGATCAAAGTGACGACCTGCAATGGGCTCTATGCCAAGCATGGCAAGGAAGTTGGCATGAGCGGGCAAATAACTGACCTGTTTGCGCGTCCCCTTCACCTCAACCGATTCCTGCCATTGAACCCCTCCGGGAACCGCATTGGAAAAACTGACTTCTATCACATCAGGATGTTCCATGGCAGCCTCCCTGAAGGCCTCCTTCCGATCGGAGGAATCGAAATCAAAAAAGACCACATTCCCGGCCTCAAAACCCAGGGATTGGTTTTTCATATAGTCAATCTGCTGAAAAACAATGATGGTTCCGGAAACCAGGGCCACGGAAACGCCGAACTGGAAAACGATCAGCAACTTCCTGAACAATGCACCCCCCTTCCCCGGGATTTTTTGCCCCTTAAGTACAGCAGCCGGCTGAAAAGAGGTCAGGTAAAAAGAGGGATAAATCCCCGATAAGAACCCAACCAGCAACACACCCATTGCAATAACCAGGACCGCCCGGGGCAGACCAAGATCCATCAGGTGCAGATTGGTACCGGTCAGATCCCTGAAGTCCGGAAAGAAAATTTCAAGCAAGGCCAAAGACAACAACACAGCCAATGCGGTGGTCAGTACCGATTCCACCAAAAACTGGAACATCAGTTGAGGCCTTGTACTTCCAAGCAGTTTTTTAATCCCGACTTCTTTGGAACGGCTAAAGGCCCGGGCTGTGGAAAGGTTCACAAAGTTGATCACCGCAATGCCCAACACAAAAAATGCAATAAGAATAAACGCATTGACTGTTCGGCGGTTGCCCGCTTTTACAGGCGACTGAAAGGCCACATCATCAGCAAAGTAGATTTCTGTGAGCGGACGCAGATAATGGTTTATTTCAATCTCACCCCCGATCATCTCAAAGAAAAATTCCTGAAACTCCGCGTTAATTTTTTCCTCCAGCTTATTGACATTGGTGCCGGGCTGCAGACGCAGGAAAGTGAAATTATTCCACTGTCCGAATGAATAAAGCACATCCTCATTATTGCTAAAATCCTCCCACAATTCCAGTGGGGCGATTGCCTCATAAGGCAGATGGGTATGTGTGGGATTTTCGATCACCCCGGTAATTTGAAGGGGCAGGCGACCCATAATGGTTGCCCGTTCCCCGATTACATCGGTGTGACCGAATATATTTTCCGCCTGCCGGCGTGTTATTACCAGCGAATATTTGTCTGTAAGTGCGTGCCGGGGACTGCCGTGGATAAATTCCACATGGAAGAACTCAAAAAAAGTGGTATCTGCAATGATGATATCCGGAATATGGTAGGGATGGTCTTCAACTACCACATCCGACTGGCTGAATATATGCCCATTGATACGCAATACATCCTCCACCTCCGGATAATTGTCTTTCAGATAAGGACCCTGCATGGTTCCGGTCAGGGCCCAGTCACCAGCATCCATTGAAGCCTCCAGACGGTAAATCCGGTCTGCGTCGTCATGCAAACGATCGTAAATATACTGGTCAATCACATAGATGCTTACAAATACAAACACCGTAATGCCACAGGCAAAACCAAGAATATTTAAAACCGTATAAAGCCGTTCACGCAATAAATTCCGCAAACCAATTTTGAAGGTGTGGAAGAATTTCATTTTAAACATGGTTAAGGGCACGTCAGACAATACAAAAATAACAAATCCCAGGCCAATGTCTGTAGATTGCTATCTTATAAGCCCTTAAGCAGTTCTATAACCAGAGAACTCCCGGGAGAGTGTTCTATAAGGGACACCAGTTGATCGTTTCCGAACAGTTAAAGGAAGGCGTCAGGCAGGTTAGTCAACCTTCTTCACATCTACCGCATTGATCCCTTTTAAGCCCTGTTCAAGCCGGTATGATACCTTATCGTTCTCGCCAATGGAATCCAGGTGGTTGTTGATATGGGTAAAAACGCTTTCGCGGGTTTCACTGTCCTTAATAAACCCATACCCTTTGGAGGTATCAAAATAAGTTACGATGCCAACGTGTTCCGTTTCAGTATCATCGTCTTCACGGGGAGGAGTACCCAGTGGAATGTCTTCAGCCTTAATCTTTTTCCTTTTGCCGGGATCGGGAGGGGTATCCGTAAGATTCCCGTGCTCATCTACATAAGCAATCATCTCATCCGCACTGCTGCTTCCGCTCGCCTTGCGCTCTTCCTTTTTCTTTTGCTTATCCTTCCTTTTCTTGATACGGGCCTTCTCTTTTTCTTTCTTATTGACCGTTTGTTGCGGCTTTCCCATGTACTATGTAAAATTTAAGTGAATTAAACCGGAGTAAATTGATAACAACTCCCTGTGTCACAAAGGTACAAACAATAACCATGCATTTGACGCTGAAAATCCCCTCCCCTGCATTTGGGTCCTTTTCATACCTTTGCAGCAAAATTTTTCTGGAAACCACGCCGCAAATAATCGCTGAACGTGAATTACCTTCAACTATATAGAGCAAATCCACGCATTCTCTCTTTGGGGATGATGCTGGTATTCTTCTCCAGTTTCGGGCAAACCTTCGTGGTCTCGCTTTACATTCCCGGGTTCATGGAAGCATTCGGCATCAGTGCCAGCGGTTTCAGCACCCTGTATGCCGTGGCCACCCTCTTAAGTGCCGCCACTTTGATCTTTGTGGGAAAGAAAATCGATTACATCCCCCTGAAACGCTTTGCCCTGTTCGTGGTCACCGGCATTTTGGTTGCCTGCCTGCTGGCAGCTGCTTCCTGGAACCTTGTGGCCTTGTTCTTTGGTATTTATACGATGCGGTTTTTCGGACAGGGACTGCTGATGCACACGGCCATGACCACCATGTCGCGTTACTTCTCCCGTGCCCGGGGAAAGGCCCTGAGTATTGCCGCCCTGGGTTTCCCCATGGGCGAGGCAGTTTTTCCCATATTGGTAGCCAGCAGCATCGGGCTGTTCGGTTGGCGCGAAACCCTGATATTAAGTGCCGTCCTCATTGGCACGGTACTGGTCCCCTTTACAATCGTTTCCCTGAACCGCATAAAGCGGACCCATATTTACGAGGGGCAATCTGAAGCTGAGTCGCGAAAAGCATCCGAAGAGGAACAGGCTCAGAAGTTATGGAAACAGCGGGAAGTATTCCGCACTCCCTGGTTCTACCTGTTTGCCCCTACGGTATTCCTGATAGGCTTCCTGCAAACAAACCTGTTCTTTTTTCAGACTTTCATTGCCGATGACAAAGGATGGAGTACCGAATGGATGGCCGGAAGCATTACGGCCTACGCCGCCTCATCCATTATCATGTCGATGATCGCCGGTCCGCTCGTCGACCGGTTCTCAGCCAGGTGGCTCTTTCCATTCATGCTCCTACCCCTGGCAGCCGGCCTTGTGATACTGTCGGTGGGCACACATCCGGTCACCACCCCATTGTACTGGCTGCTGGTGGGCTTCACCGGCGGAATGAATGCCCCCGTTACCTCTTCCCTCTATGCGGAAACTTTCGGCACCCGGAGTCTGGGCGCTGTCCGCAGCCTTTTTACATTTGTGATGGTGGTCAGCACAGCACTGGGGCCGGTGGTTTACAGTTTCTTCCTTGACAGGGGCGCAAGCTTCAACCAGATCCATTACATGGCAATCGGGGTGATCGCTGTCAATATGCTGTTTGTCCTGTCCAGGATGCGCAGCCTCGCCGGTAACCAGTAGGACCTGTCGGATTTGAGAAATCAGTTCATTAGTTATCCTTTTCAGGATGTACCGCCTCGCCGGCGGACAGAACGACCGACAGGCAACAGAGCAATCATCCCGGCGCAGCATCAATGACAACCAGGGGTCGCAGAATACCCGGATCCAGGCAATACCCAATCATCCAGGACGGCCGGAACAGTATTACACATATTGTAGAATTATTTGCACACTGCAGGCCATCTTTCTTCATTTTTATATCCTCCCGGAAAAATGATCAGATCCCTCCTCAGGCCCGGTAAATGAAGACCTCAGGTACAACAGCAGATTATACAACCGGTAAATGGCATGGTATTTCCACTGATTCAGGATAAATTGTCTCACTTAAAAAAAGGAGGATTAACCATGCTAGTAAAAGTAGTTGAAGTGATTGGTGTATCAGACAAGGGATTTACCGAAGCCGCAGAGAATGCGGTGGCAGAAGCTTCCAAAACCCTGAAAAACATCAAATCCATCTACGTAAAACACATGAACGCGAACGTAGAGAACAACAAAATCGTTTCCTATGCGGTAAACGCCAAAATATCTTTTGAAATTGAGAGATAGGTTTTCCGCAGCGCTGCACCCAGATTGAAACTGCCATTTACCATTTTGTAGATGGCAGTTTTTTTATATCCGCGCGGTGCATTGCCGGTTTCGGCCTGCGGCCATAAAGCAGGTCATCCCCGGCCAGGGCCAGTTTCACCATCAGGCCGGAGCGGCGAATAAGACGGCGGATAACCTGATGCATCACATTGTCGGGATGGCTGAAAGGACATACCGCCATACAACGTCCGCAATCGGTCCCTGCAATACACCAATACCGGTAGCAGGACTCCGCGTTGATCTTCCATCGCCTTATCCCGTCTGTATCTTCCATTTCGCCCTGCGGGATGGATTTTCCGGGGCAGCAATCCGCACATTTTTCACAAATCCGGCAAAATTCAATCATGGTCGGATCGTGCCGGGACCCGTCCGCCACCAGGGGTGCATCGGTAGTTACCACGGCGATCCTGACCCGGGGCCCGAGACGGGGAGTCATCAGCAGGCCCATACGCCCGATCTCTCCCAGCCCGGCATCCCTGGCCACCAGCGGACAAATGAGTTCATAGTCGCCATCGATATGTGCCCTGGCATCATATCCCAGACGCTGCAAAAGCTCCGAAAGTTCAAGGGCAAGGGTGGCGGAATTCAGATATTGCCTGGAAGATTCCAAAGTAATCGGGGCAGCCGGGGCGGTCCTTACACTGTCAAAATCCATCTCAACGGTAAAGGCAATGGCGTGGGTATGCAGCATCTTCACCGGCCGCCCCCTGGATTCTTCTCTTCCCCTGTGGGTATACAGGTGGTAATCACGGATCAGCGTAACCCCGGCACTATGCGCTCCGAGTTGCAAAGCCCGTTTCTTCAGGTAATGGGTTAACCATGCCGGGTCGATGTCATGGGTCGCCTCCCCGCCCCCGGATAAAAAATCACGATCCACTTTGGGCTGCTTCTTGTTTGCCTGACGGAGGTATTTGATCAGTCCAAAATTGGCCTCCGCCTCTTTGAACAAAACAGGGTGGTAAAACAGGCTATTTGCTGATAAAAGACCGGGCAAACTGCGTATTTTGGCGTCTTCCGGAGCTTTTTCAGGATTCTCCGCATAATAAGATTCGAATGCCGGGGAACCCGGGATCAGCTCCATTCGGGCAAACATGGTATCGGATTCATCCACCCTTCGGCGTGGGCTGCCTTGCCCGGCAGGATCACTAAGGGGCTTTCTGAAAAACAGGTATACCCCCGCCATCATCACAATGACAAACCCACCGGCTAACACCATTTTGCCGGGGAAATCAACATACCCCAATGCCAGTGCAGCAATCAGTGCCACAGCCGAAGCTGCCAGGAGTTTGCGTCCCGGGATGGTCTCCCCTTCCCGAAACGATGTCACCGCACCATAAAACAAGGCTGCTGCAATAAGGCCCCAAAAAACATAGATGATCCCACTGCTGACCTCCGAAGCTTCCATAATCCCAAATATATTGCTTTAATACCAAACCCGGAAACCGGCGATGCCAATCAGGCTGTTTTTGTTCGTGTCCTCCCGGATTATTCCTTCCGGCAAATTTAGTTACATTTGAAACTTAAATCTTTAAAATTATTATTTTATTTGGTTACCAGGCATTCAGCCATCCGATTATTTTTTCATGCCGTTCATATTGAAATTGTTTTATTATTTTTGGATAAACCCCCGTTACTCATCACATAGTTAACCCATAAAACAGCGTAATCACAAGGCATGAACCACAAAATCATCATCACAATCCTGTTTGCCATCCTGACCACGCTGATAGTCTCCTGCGGACCGTCAAAAAGGAGCGGTGACCCCATGATCCTGATATTCAACACCCACTACGGGGAGGGAAACAGCGTCACCCTGCCACTGACGGGAAAAGTGGATGTACACATTGACTGGGGCGATGGCCATACAGCGCGCATCAACGAACCGGGCCCCGTCACCCATTCGTACGGGAAAGCCGGCAGGTTCACCGTTCGCATCAGCGGATCACTCAGTCATTTCGGAACAGGAGAAACCCCTTATCCGAATGTGGAAAAACTCCGGAGGGTCCGGAGTTTTGGCAACCTGGGGCTGAAAAGCCTTTCCGGAGCTTTTAACCAGGTTTCCCTGCTTGTGAGCCTGCCCGACTCGTTGCCCGCCTCAGTCACCGACCTGTCGTGGCTGTTTGCCGGCGCAGAACTGTTCAACCTGGAGCCAGGTCACTGGGACGTCGGCAATGTGACAAACATGACCGGGATGTTCAGCGGGGCCGCATCCTTCAATCAGCCCCTGAATAACTGGAACACGGGCCGGACCACCGCCATGCAGAAGATGTTCGCCGGCGCAGAATCCTTCAACCAACCCCTTGGCAAATGGGATGTAAGCAATGTAACCAACATGACCGGGATGTTCCGTAACGCTGTTTCTTTTGATCAGCCACTGGGGCAATGGGATATCAGCCTGGTAACCAATATGGAAAACATGTTCAGGGGCGGCAGGCTGTCACCGGAAAACTACAACGATCTCCTTACCGGCTGGACCTCACTGCCTGTAAGAGTCAATGTCACCTTCCATGCCGGGGAGAGCATCTACTCTTCAGAGAGGGCCGCATCCGCAAGGAGAAACCTTATTGAGCGAAACCGATGGACGATCTTTGACGGGCAGGGTCACCATATCATGGCCGTAAGCAAAAACGGACAGGTAGCAGGACAAGGGGCCTATCCCGCCGGTGACACCATTACCCTGAGAGCCATCCCCGATCCCGGCTACCACTTTGACCACTGGGAGGGATGGGGTACCGAAGCATCCGAAGATTCCCTGCACACCATTGTAGTGGATGGGCCACTGCGCCTTCGCGCCCATTTTGCCCCGGCAGATCCAAACGACATGGACATTGGTACTGATACCTCACAGACCGCTTACAGAAAGCCCCCTGGAGAGAAGAAGCCTGAGACAAACCCGGAGGTCACTGCGCAAGACAAACGGCAGCTTACCGACGAAGAAGAAAGCGAAAGTGGACCTCAGGGGCTGCCCGACCTGTCAGAGCTGGATCACGAAGAGATCGAACTGTGGTTCCGCATGGATGAACCTTTTTCAGACTATATTTTTGCGGGAGGCAAATACCCGGAGCCGGACCAACCAAAAGTGACCCCGGATCAGGCAGAAGTGCGTCCGGATTCATCCAGAGTGAGCGCGGGCTCATCAGGAGATTACGGCCTCCGGTTCTTTGTGCTTAATCAGGACAATGAATTTTTGTATGTGTCCCCCGGCTACAGGGATGCCCGGAGCATACAGGCCGATGTATTCAGGTACACCACCGATGGCTATGTACCCACCCACGAACTGGATCCGGACTCACATACCCCTGATTACAGTGCGCCACTGATCATTGTCACTTCCCGGGCCGGCGAGCTGGGCAGCCATGGCGGCTCAATCTACTTTCTTGAAAACAGCCGTGTCCGTGAAATCGGGGACCTGCACATTGCACGTTACCAGGTTGACCGGAACCTGGACCCAATTTATACTGCCATCGGCAATTACCTGGTCATAGAAAAAGAAAACGGCCGTTACCAGTTCCGCTTTAATACCGACCAGGTAGCCTACCGTCCCAATCAAATGAACCAGAAGATACTGGACGCCTCAAGCTGTTATTATCGATATGACGGGAACAAGTTGGAGTTTGTAGAGGGAAACCCACCGGATTTGCCCCGGGAAGAACAGTAACTCAATAGTCAATGACCGACAAATAGGGTTCCTGCCCTTCCCCGGCTATGACTTCAGTCAGGGCCGAGAGTAACACAGGCCAGTTCAGCCTGCTACGGTCATTGCCCATACGGACAATGATCATATCCCGTTCAGGATACACAAATAAAATCTGCCCGGCATATCCATATGCCGAAAAGTAATTGTCAGCAACGTACCAGTGGTACTGATAACCAGCGGCACTGCCCTCCAATGTATCGACCCGAACCGATTCTCTCACCCAGGATGCAGGAACGATCTGACGCCCGTTCCAGTTCCCCTGCTCCAAATAGAGCCTGCCAAACCTGGCAAAATCGATCGGCCTTGCACTCAGGCAGCAAAAGGTTTTTTCCAGGCCATCTTCCTTCTTATCAACCAGCCAGTTTCCACTGTACTGCATGCCCAGCGGACCCCATAACTTCTCCTGCATATAGGCAGTAATGCTCTTCTCTCCCAATACCTTATCGAGTATCACGCCAAGCAACTGACTGTCACCGCTGTTGTAATTGTGCGCTGTACCGGGCGTACCTTTCACTTCCATCTTAAGGGTCGCCTCATAAAGGTCATCGCTGTGATACAGATCGACCGGGCCCCAAAACGGATTATAATACACTTCATCCACATTCACCCCGGAGGTCATTTGAAGCAGGTGTTTGATGGTGACCCGGGAAAAACCGTTCCGGTCAAGTTCAGGGATATAATCACCAACCCTGTCATCCACTCCCCCGATGTATCCGTCATCAATGGCGCATCCGATTAAAATGGAAAGCAGTGACTTTGTGAGTGAAAAGGAAGAAAGTTCTGAATCCCTGGAATACCCGTCAAAATAATTTTCATACACAATGGTATCGGCCCGGATTATGATAAAGGCCACCGACTCCACATCCTCAAGGAAGGCTTCAAATGAGGAATAATCTCTGTTTATGGGCCGCTCAATTTCGTCCTCCTGTTGGTTATACAGGTCTATGACTGCTGAAAAGTTAATTTCATCCAATACCTGCCCCGTCTCATTAAAATCAAACACTGAAGCGCCCTCAGGCTCCAGCACCCTGGAAGGAAATTTCTCATGGTCATGCAACCCGGGGATACCGGCCATGATCATCTTATGGAATCGGCCGGCAAAGGAGATCAGGATAATAAGGAAAACCATCAGCGCAAGGCCCTGAATTCGTTTCCTGTTTAATCTGAAAAGCATCTCTTTCTTTTGTTATCGGGATAATTCACCGTCAATTAACGGCACATCGTTCTTATGGAAGAATAATAACTTACAGGATCGGGATAAATGTAAGGATAAATTATATTATATCAGCGAATTATCCTTTTTTTGTCATTACTGACCT
>CAYXEH010000035.1:10300-27009 GCA_964463915.1 uncultured Bacteroidales bacterium
TCGGCTTGCAACTCCCAGCCCTGGAGGTTTGTGGTTGTTACCGACCGGGAACTGAAAAACAAGGTGGCCCGCGTCACCACCGGCCCGGCCATGCCCCTTAACCGTTTCGCCCCCCAGGCACCGGTGATAGTGGCCCTGGTGGCCGAACCCCCCAACTGGCTGTCGAAGATCGGCAGCAGCATCAAAGACAAAGATTACTACCTGATGGACATCGGCATTGTGGCCGACCATTTCTGCCTGCAGGCAGCCGATCTGGGGCTGGGAAGCTGTATGATCGGATGGTTTGATGAGCAGAAAATCCGCGACCTGCTTCACATTCCAAAGAAACGCCGCATCCCGCTGCTGATCACACTGGGGTATCCGGCCAAAGAAAAACCCCGCAAAAAAATCCGGAAAGACCCGGGAAAACTGTACGGATATAACCGCTACTGAATGTTTTTCGAATTTTGAGTAAAGGGTTACTTTATTTGCCGGCAGACGGTAAAAAATGCACTGATCGATGAAGAAACCCAAGTCCACAACTGACAATAAGTCTGCGCAAACCATCAGCATCCGGGGCATATTTCTGCAGTTCCTCAAGATCGGGGCAATCGCTTTCGGTGGCCCTGCCGCACATGCAGGACTTATGGAACACGAGCTGGTTACCCGGAAAAAATGGATCACCGTACAATCACTCCTTGACTACATTGGTGCAGTCAACCTGATACCCGGGCCGAACTCCACCCAGCTCACTATGCTGGTGGGTTATAAGCTCAGAGGCTGGAGAGGAATGGTAGCCGGCGGTTTTGGATTCATTATTCCTGCGGCAGTGATCACCGTCATTCTTGCCGTAGTGTATGTACGACTGGGGGAGGTGCCGGCCATTGAAAGCCTGTTTTACGGGATCAAACCAGCCGTAATCGCCGTGATCGCCGGAGCCATCTACAAGATGGGCAAGAAAGCCTTTAAGAATATCTGGCTCGGCATGCTGGGAGTTATCGTACTGGGAGCCAACCTGCTCGGCCTCAACGAAATTATGGCCATACTCGGTGCCGGCATAGCTGGAATGACCTTCTATGCCATCCGGCGCGGTTTCCGGAGTGGTTCCGACGACAAATCCCATGGTGACTCAGAAGGCAACGACCGGAGCAGCCTCCTGAGCAGCCTTTTCCGCCGCCTCAGAGGCGGGAAAAACACCCATGCCCTGGCTCCTTTCGTATTGCTGCAGGCAACCGTTGTCGCAGTCACCCAGTATTCCACCCTGAAACTGTTCTGGATCTTTTTCAAGATCGGTGCCTTGCTTTTCGGAACCGGTTATGTATTGGTGGCTTATATGGATGGAGAACTGGTGGAGAAAGCCGGATGGCTCACACGGGAGCAATTGCTGGATGCCATTGCCATCGGGCAGTTCACCCCTGGCCCGATCCTTTCAGCCGCCACCTTTACTGGTTACCTCCTGGAAGGGTGGACAGGAGCCATTGTTGCCACAATGGGGATCTTCCTGCCAAGCTTTGCTTTCATCCTCCTGCTTTACCCGCTGATCCCCCGTTTAAGAAAGAGCCCCTATACAGCAAATTTTCTCGATTCAGTCAATATGGGTGCTGTGGCAGTCATGCTTGCAGTGAGCATCCAGATGGGCTTTGAGGTGGTGGCAGACTGGGGCACTGCCCTTATTCTGGGTCTGGGGCTTCTTGTGGCCTTCAGCCGGCGGAAACCAGGAGCCGTATGGATTATCCTGGGGGGTGCTTTGTTGGGATTGCTTCTGAATATGCTGTTTTAACTTTGGCCATAATTGCTGGTTTGAACGACCTATATGGTGCTCACACCCCATTCATCATCCTCTCAAATAAAGCTCCCAGATCGGTAAGTAGCATGGGGTCCTCTTCCCCCATCAGGGCAATCCAGGCTTCACCACCGGCATAAATGGCGGTACGGTTAAAAGGCCGGCGCCGGCTTACCATATTCCTTTCGGGGGTTTCTGTACAAGGGATAGGTTTTGACGCAAAACCGGCTCAACGGTACCGGCCTGGTGGCAATGAATAAACTCATGAAAGGATGAATGCTTTAGTATAACTATCAGAACCAAAAACGGATATAATGTCTTTGTCAAAAGAAGCAAACTCTAAAAGCCATATCATTCAAACCGGTCCTATACAGAACCAGCCATTCTAAAGCGGCCAGCCATTATAAAACAGCTAGATTTAGGAAATAATCCCGGATAATCTTTCACCAAATAAGAAAACACCGGGGCCGGCTCACGGAAAAATCCTGCCGAAAGTCTGGAACATTCCTGCCGAACACCCGGGAATCCCTCGCCGAACGCCAGGCAACACTCCGCCGAACACCAGTTGGAAGGCCAGAAGCGCCCAAAAACAATATGTAAAAATTTAGGTATTTTTGCAAGTCCCCTATTTAACACGGGAAGGCCTGATGGATTATCTATTCATTGTATGCATTGCCATTCTGTTGTTTTTTATTCTCTCCCATGTGAATAGAAAACCCAAGCCGCTGCATGTCCAAATTTTCATCGGATGGATGGTGCTGCTGCTGTTTACAGTACTGTCTTTCTTTATCTCCCAGAAAGGCCTGCTTCCCGATCTTTTCTGGTACCATGAGTTGATGTGCTTTACCCATGTACTGCACGGTCCCATCCTGTATTTCTATATCCGCAGTTTCATCTCTGACAGCTTTCGTTTCGGCCGCAAAGATTTCATACATCTGATCCCGGTGGCCGTTTACGTGTCCTACCATGGCATAACCCAGTTGCTGGGCCTGGCCAGCTGCGCACCCGGTGGAGAAATGGAATCTACAGACAACGCATACAGCAGTATTTCCACCTTCATGAAATTCGGCATCCTGGCCGCCTATACGTTTGCCGGGGCATCGCTGGTAAGGCAGGTCAGGTATAACACCCAGCTGGACAAGAAGAAGAAAATTTCTGTCTACAATTGGCTGGAAAGCATTATCAGGGGAGTGGTCTTTTTGCTTTCCCTGACCCTGCTCATTGAAGTCCTTTTTTATTTTGACATCCCATTTGCCGTGGCCAAAGAAAGCCTGATCAATGTCATTGTGACCATTTTCATCCTCACCTTTATCTACATCTGGAACCGCTATTCCTTTGTACTGCTAGGTCCGATGATATATGAGAAAGAAAAAGAGCGGTATAAGAGCGGGCTGGAGGAAACTGAACTGGATAAAAACTACGCCACCATCACCAATTTCCTTGAGAAGTCTGAAGCTTACCTGGATAAGGACCTCACGCTAAAAAAAATGTCTTCGCTTACGGGTCTTTCGGAACATCTGATCTCAGAAACCGTGAACCGGAAAGCCAACAAAAGTTATTCTGATTTTATTAACGCTTACCGCGTGCAATGTTTCCTTGAAAAGATCGAAGCCGGGGAACATAAAACCAATACCCTGCTGGGAATCGCCCTGGAGTGCGGATTTAATTCAAAGTCCACTTTCAACAGGGCATTCAAACAGTTCTCCAACCAAACCCCTTCGGCCTACATCCAGGAGCTTTCCAAAAAGTCACCCCCTGCATAAAAGCCGAAAGGCCGCAGAAGCACGTTGCCCCTGCGGCCTTTCGAAAACTGTTATGAAATCGCCCCCTGATGGAGGCTCAGGTACCGGGGCGGGGCCTTCATCATACCTCCGGACACCCGGAAATAGAGGCCAGGCCTCACTGAGAGGCACCCGAATAAGGGCCATCACCACACACGGCATCCTTATTATCCTTCCAACTTCCAAAAACTCACCGCCACTGGCCAACGATCAGTTCTCCGTGGTAAAGGAGATCTCTTCCAGTAGCTGATCCGCTCCCATATACTCATCCAGCACGAACAATACATAATTAATGTCAACGGCAATATTGCGGCTGTAATCTGGGAAATACTCCAGGTCAGATACCACCCCATGGCGGGAGCGATCAAATCCGATGCCTATCAGGTTTCCGTGCGCATCCAATACCGGGCTGCCGGAGCTGCCCCCGGTGGTATGGCTGTCGTTGATAAAACACACCGGAACCCGGTCAGCGTTTTCCGTCTGTTCCAACAGTGATACATAATCCTCAGGCAGCTCATAATCGGCAATGCCCGTATAATGCTTTTCAAGCACCTCCGGCAGGTAGGTCCTGTGAGAATATGTTTCTCCATCTATGGTATACCCCCTGGCGGTTCCAAAAGAAAGTCGCAGTGAGTTGTTGGCATCCGGAAAAACCGGACCATCCGAATTTTCACTGATCAGGCGCACGTACTCTTCGTGATGGGCAGCATATTGGCTACGGAGTTGCTGCCGTTTCGGGAAAACCAGGTCACGGTTCACGAAGTAAAAGCCCAGGTTAAGCTGGAACACCGGGTCCTGCTCAAGGAGTTCACCATCCTCAACCGTGAAATTATCCAGAAAATTGTAAAGACGCTCTTCTGAACCAAAGATCGACTCCTCAAAAATATCCCTGATGTAATTGTCATGGTTGTCATATTCAGCCAGCCTTTCACGGACCACCTTCGTTTTATAGGAGTCCGGTACGTTCTGGTCATAATGACGGACCATCGCCGTCAAAATCTTCTTTTCCAGCTCCAGGTCATGGTCCTCAAAAAATTCTTCCGCCATCCCCCTGAGCCTGAAAGTTTCCTTCTGAAGATCTCCTTCATCGAGCTGCCCGGCTTCAGCATAACTTGTGGCCATGGCACCCAGCTTATCAAAAAGGGCCACAAAAGCCGTGATCTCTGCTCCGCCAATGCCAGCCTCCATGATATGGGCGTTGATCATCTCCAGGGTGTCCAGCTCTGTCACAATCCCTTTGATGGCCTCCAGTGTTTCATGGTAGGATGCGGCTTCATCTTCGCCCAGGCCTTCAGGGAATGTTTCCTCAAACTGCTTTTTCCGTGCTACCAGGTCAAGGTTGTAAATACCTTCATTTTCCCCTTTCCAGCGCAAAAGATGATTTGACGCACTGGCGTGCAAATTGGCATACTTTACCCAGATTTCTTCATCAGCCGCCCTGGCCTCTTCCATGATCTGCACCTTTTCTTCACGGATGTTGATGGAGTGATAATTGGTGACTTCTGCCAATTGCCTGACAGCCGCCGAGGTAAGAAATTGTTTGGTGGTGCCGGGGAACCCGAATACCATGGTAAAATCCCCTTCATTGACAGCCTCAGTGGAAACCGACAAGTGTTTCTTCGGATAAACCGGCATGTCCAGCTCTTCGTGGTATACCCTTAAAATGGCAAAATCAGCCGATTGCCTTGGCCACTGCCAGTTGTCACGGTTGCCACCGAATTTCCCGATATTCAGGGGGGGCACAGCCACCAGCCTGACATCATTATACACCTTATATACCTCCATAAAGTACTGATTTCCTGAGAAATAACTCCTGGTATTCACAAAGTATTTACCGTCTTCCCCATGTTCTTCAGCCAGCTGCTGGCCCCGCTGGTTCATGACATTGCTGTGCTGCCCGGCAGGGATCGTATCGAAACCGGCTGTGATGAAATCTGTCACATCTTCCACCCTGACCAGCCTGGACACACTCAGGCCGTGGGCCGGGAGTTCCTGCTCTTCTGATTTAGCCAGGAAGCCGTCACGGATGTAATTATTCTCCGGGCTGCTGTGCTCCTGGATATAGCGCAGTGCCAGATGATGGTTGGTCAGTATCAGACCGTTTTCACCGATGAAAGAGGCAGAACCGAAAAACCCGACAGGATCGTCGGAAGGCGCCATTCCCAATATTGCATCATGAATACTGGGTTCATCCACATTATAAACATCGGATTCGGTTAACATAAACCCTGCCTGTTTCATATTCTCCAGGGTCACATCGTTGAGCCGGAATGGCCTCCACATGCCTTCGTCTGCCTGGAGGAAAAAGATCCCGGCAAAAAACAGGGTAATCGTCAGGTGTAGTTTTCGCATTTCTCAGAAGTAAGTTTAAATATTTGCGTCCCGGCCGTATTGTTTCTATGCAAGGTAAGCCCTCAGGCCTTGCACGCATGAATTTGTACCGGGCAGTTTGGATTTATTTTGTCAATGTATTCAACATGTATTGGTAATGCGCAGCCAATTCGCCACCGGCCCGTTTTCTTTTTCGCTGCAAGTCATTTTCGATGATCTCAATGTGATGATAAAGGGCAGGCATCAAAGCGTTTTCGACCATTTCGTACTCATCCGGATTGTCCAGGATATGCCTGAGCTGATTAATTGCCTCCAGCTGCACATTCTGTACCGACCGGCTTACGCGGGGCTCTTGCTCAGTAAACATCATGCTGGTGAGATCTTCCAGGTATTCATGGATGGTGTAGGGATCATCCGAGAGCGATGCTGACTGCCTCAGATGAAGGAATTTGTCGCGCGAAAACAGCGTTTCCACAGTTGACTGCTGCATGTCGCGGATCTCAGGTTCATTGCTTCCAATTCTGGAAGAAATATGGATGGGATCCATCCAGTCAAACTGGATGAACAATTCGTCAAGGATAAACACCAGTGCTTCGCGCTGTCTTGCACTGGAAACAGGGCGGTAAAGACTGCCCTCTTCCTCATACACTCCCTCAAATTCATAAACACCGCCGACCTGGGCAGAAGCATGGCGCAAATAGTGGCCGTACTGCTTCATCAATGCATCGTGCATGGATCTGAGCCGGCTGTAATCTCCGTCTTCCAACTCCATCCAGTCCACCATATTCTCCAGTATCACGCGCACATTGTCCGCGCCGTATCTGCCGGCCTTCACCACATCATCACCCAGTGCATCCGACTGGGATGAAGGGTCGGAAAATGAACGATTTCGCCTGAACCAATAAACAGGGTCATCGCCTATTTGGTCAATCCAGCTTCTTAGCACCGGCTTTTCCTCAAAGGGGTCGGCTGCCTCCGGTATTAACTTATATCCATACTTAATGGCAAACATGTCATATGGGCCAATGATGGGCGGGGTGAACTGCACCCCTTCGTCGCCGGGCTGGGCAATGTAATTGTTCCTGGCATAATCCATGATAGAAGCAAAGATTCCGTGGGCCTGCGTAAAGGTGGCGGACCTTAGTGAATCTACGGGGTAAGCATAATGCGAGCGGAAATTATGGGCCAGGCCCAGGGTATGACCCACTTCGTGCGCAATGGCATAACGAATGGCGGGACCCATCACCTCGTCAGACACCCGTGCACCCCTGATTCCTTCGTTGGCGGCAGCAGTTTGCACAAACAGCCATTCATAAAGCTTTTCAGTCACATTGGAGTACCAGACCACATCGGCCTGGATGATCTCCCCCGAGCGGGGGTCGATCCACCGCTGCCCCTCGGCATTGGCCGAAGAAGTGGTCACATACCTGATGGTATTGTGCCGGATGTCGTTCTGATCAAAATCAGGATCATCCGGGCAGTCTTTAGCCACAATGGCATTCTTAAACCCGATGGCCTCAAAAGCCAGCTGCCAGTCTTCCACACCGGCCCTGACGTAGGGCAGCCATTTTTCCGGAAAAGCATCATCAACATAAAAAACAATGGGCCTGTCCGGTTCAACCAGTTCGCCCCTCTTATAGGCCTCGAGGTCTTCTTCCGCCGGACGGATGTCGAAACGGCTGATGTAAGCAAAACTTTCCACGCTTAACTGATCGGAATCATAAAGACGCTGGCCTTCATTGAAGTAACCGACCCTGGGATCATTCAATCTGGGCTGCATGGGCTGTTCCGGCAACAAAACCAGCGAACGCTGCATGATGGCCAGAAAAGGTTCCCTGCCGCGAAAACCCAGGCGGGTTTTAATTTCAATATTTTTTTCAAATGCCCTGACATCAAGAAAACTGGTCAGGGAAGGATTCAGTGTACCAGGCCTGGCCCTGTCGGCAAAGGGCGACACCGGGGTTATGGGTTCATTCAGATAATCCGTAAAGTCAATAATACAGCTTTGACCGCTGCGATACTGAATGGGAAAAGCATCAATCACCGGCACCAGGTTGTTGCGATCCAGCGACTTTCTGACCGGATCACTGAAAGCGGCATGCTCACTGGACACCAGCTGGTGCAGGTACACCTGGTTTTCATCAGCCGTAAAACGAATCAAAAGCGGGTTATGACGCATCTGCCCGGCTGCCACATGTCGGCGATTGCTGCTCAGTTCAGAAGCCCTCACTGCCAGCAGCAAATCCCGTCCCATGATGGAGTCAGGAATCTCAAAATAGATCTTTTTTTCACTGTGATGGACGGTAATAAAGCCTTCGGCAGACTCGTGGACCTTGTCCTTCAACTCATCCGGAAGCTGTTCAATTTGCCGGGACAGAGCAAAAGAGAGTGCGCTCCCACCCAGTAAAAAAAGCAGCAAAAACAGCAGATGTCTTGTTTTCATTACCAATAGTTATTTTTAAAGAGCCCCCGTCATGGTCAGAACCACCATGACGGGGAGCCTCCGGGTCCGGGATTCAATCCCGAAACCGTTGTTTACTCATTAAAACGGAATATAACGAAGCCTCAGTGTGTAAGTGTCTCCATCCCTTTCCGTATAATATTCGGGATCCATCTCAAAGTCAGGATCAGACACCGTAAATACCACATCAAATTCAATGTCGCCGGTTGCAGAATTGAACGTTCCCTCACTTCTTTCGACGGCTACCTCTACAACAGTTACGTTACTTGATTCCCAGATTTTTCCTTCAGTCTCCCTTGAATCGGGATACCAGGCCTTGTAAGAATTGCCGTCTTCATCCTCAAGGCTCTCGTCCCAGTTAAATCCTTCCCTGACCTTATACACCGGGATGGTCTGTTCAGGAATGATGATGGTTCCTTCGCTTGCATCTTCCTCAGTGGCCACAAAGCGGATCCAGCCATTGTCACCGGAAGACACGTAGTTTCTCATGTACCTGGCATCGTTTTCGATAAAACGGGTGAGACCAAGAAAGTCATTACCCCCATTGATTTCCCAGCGAGCCTGCGATTCGGCAGTGACCCCGGGCCAGCCCTCCTGTTTGTGAAAAATGTTAATTACCTCTTTCCACTGGTTCTCATCATTTTCCGCATAATAGAAATAGTGTGCTCCTGGAAATACCGACCAGTCCTGCTCTTCTGAGTTCCAGTAATATCTTTTAATCCGGTGCGCCGGCAAATCGGTCCTGTAGGCTATCGAAGGACCCGAAGCAAAGAAAAAGTTAAACTCTGTATCGGCATTGAACCATGTGGACAGATCAACCACGGGGTCCGTCACACGGATCTCCGCCTTGTCGGCTGATTCACTGACCGCATAGTCAGTCACCACCGGATCGGCAAAACCGATCTCAAACACCTCGTCAACACCCAGGTCATGGGTATTCTTAATGTGAATGGTAAAACTGGCACTGGTTTCATTGGCCGGTAACATAAGCTGGTTGTCAGCTTCCAGTCCGCTTACTTCATAGTCAGTGCCTTCGGCAAGGGTAGCGTCAGTCAGGTCAATGATAACGGGCAGGTCGGTGTCAACAGGCTCGCTGATACCTACCGTGATCTCCAGTTCCTCTTCCAGGTATGGGTTGGTTGAGGTGCTTTCCGTGGTAAATGACACTTCAGGCGCATCAGACGGGGGTGTTTTGTTGTCCAGAATATTCACAGTAACCTGATAGTCTTCGGCAGACACGTCGTAATCCTCACTTGATTCCAGGTTCAGAATCAGTGTTTCATCTTCCCCGATGTTTGTGTCATTGATGGGATTGATAAAGATCACGGCTTCATTCTCACCAGCGGTCATGGTCACCGAACCATCCAGTTCTTCATAATTCACACCAGCCTGCGCTGTACCGGAAATGGTATAGCTGACCTCGTATGCTTCATTGATGGCTTTATCGGCACGGACCACCACCTGCAGGGCAGAGGTAGAATTTTCCATAACCTCGGCCGAGGATTGTTCAAACGAAACCACAGGGGGTTCCGGTTCGTCTTTTTCACATGCAGTGAAGGCAAATACGGCGATCGCCATCACAAATAAGCTAAAAATCCTTTTCTTCATCTGATTGTGTTTTTGATTAATAAAATGATTGATTGGGTGATTATATCAATAACCTTCATTCTGGGTCATTTGATCATTCAATGAAACCGCTCGTTGCGGGATGGGGAGCACGTAGCGATAATCTCCATAATCCAGGTTGCGGTTCATGGTGGCATTCACGTCTTCGCGCCGCACATTCCTGCCCTGCCTGGCAATATCAAAAAACAGGTGGCCTTCCAGGGCCAGTTCTCTCCTTCGCTCCAGGAATATTTCTTCCCGAAGGGCTTCGCCCGTCAGGTTTATGCCGGGGGCATCCGGATTGGCCCGCCTTCTGATCTTATTCAGGTCAGAACGTGCCTGCACTTCATCCGGGTTCGGCAGGTTCACCGAGGCTTCCGCCCGGATCAGGTACATTTCTGCCAGCCTGATCATCGGGATATAATGGTCTTTGTTGCCGTCAAACTCAGGATATTTCAGCGAGACCATGCCATCATTTTCGTGGATGTAATAGTCAAGGCGGCGGTCCTTTTCGTCAAAAAGGCTGAGCAGGTCATTACTGATCTCCAGGTAATTGGTATTACGATCATCACGGGTTCCCATAATGGAGGCCAGGGGAGCCCCGCTGCTGCTGCCCTCATTGTTGATGATAAACAGATCTTCGCCCGACGGATCGTTAGACACGAAGCGCTCCACAAAAGCATCATGAGGCTGCAGGGAAGCACCGCCCGTGCTGATCACCTCGGAGGCGTATTCCCTGGCACTGCTCCAATCACCCTTATAAAGATATACCCTGGCCATCAGGGCCTGCACACTCCGTTTGGAGAAATAAGCCGAAGAATAATAGTCCATGGCACCCGACGCATAGTCCTGTGCCAGTGAAGTACCAATGTGCTCCTCGGCAAATGCAAGGTCTTCCAGGATGCGGTTGTAATTCTGGTACAGCCGATCGCGCCCGAAATGCTCATTATAGCCCAGTACCCGGTCAATATAAGCCACGCCGGGATGCTGTGCATTGTCAGAATAAATGTAAGGCTGAGCAAACAACCTGGTAAGATCGAAATGCGCCAAAGCCCGGATGGCCCTGGCTTCGGCCAGGATCTGGTTTTTTTCCTCCTCAGAGGCATCCCCGATATCAGGCGCATATTCAATGATGTTGTTGACCGTCATGATCACCTCGTAAATCTTCCTGTAGATATCATCGGTATAATCATCTTCCGGGTCTTCTGAATGATTAAACTCATAGGATGGCCTGAAATAAAAACTCATGGGGTTGGAGTTGTCAATGTCGTGGATCTTCAGGTTCCCGCCCTTAATGCCGGGTACAACCATCATATTCCTTCCATAGTAATTGGCCTCACCCAGCATGTAGTATGCACTGCTCAATGCTTCAGCATTTCCCTCCACGGTACTGAAAAGCTTATCGTTGGAAATACGGGTCTGCTCGTCCACATCCAGAAAATCACTGCATGAAAACAGCATCAACAGGGCAGCAAAAGGCAGTAGCCTGATGCGAAAACCGGTTTTTAAATATTGGAAAATAGTCATTGTTGCAGGTGTTTCTAGAAGTTAATTGAAAATTCAAATGAATAAGTTCTTGCCTGCGGCATGGGATAGCGGTATTCTGCAATGCCGTTGCGGTCATCTCTTGTGCCGTCCAGGTAGAAGGTGAAAATATTGCTCACCGTCAGGCCTGCGGATATGGACCTTGCCCTGATCTTTTCGCTGAACCCCTTAGGCAAGGTATAATTGAGGGAGAGCGAACGCAGGTCAATGTTGGAGCGATCAAACAGCCACCTGGAACTGTAATAGTCATAAGGAATATCGTTGGAAATGCGCGGAATATCGGTCTCATCACCGGGCTGCTGCCAGCGGTCCATGGTATTGACACTCATATTGAACAGGTTGAGCTGCCTGGTGTTTTCCGCGTTTCTGGCGGCAAATGGCAGGTAAAAATCCGCGCCGTACTCGTAAGTGAGCAGCACGGTCAGGGTAAAGTTCCTGTAACGGAATCCATTGGTGAAGCCTCCGGAGAAATCAGGGTTGGACTTTCCGATCACAATACGGTTATCAATGTTACGCGCTTCACTATAGTCTTCCGTAATGCTTCCATCGGGCAAATACCATTGGGGATCTCCGGTCTGGGAATTCACCCCGGCATATTCAAAGCCCATGATCAAATTGGTAGACTCCCCCACGATGAGGCCGGTATTGGTAAACACAATGTCCTGGTCGTTGGCCAGTTTGGTGAGTTCGTTGCGGTTGAAAGCAATGTTGAAATTGGGACTCCACTTCACCGGGCCCAGGTCCAGGTCACTGGCCCGGAGTGTCGTTTCCAGACCGGTATTGGTCATGTTGGCCGCATTCACCGAAATATCCCGCCATCCGGTTTCGGGTGTCACATCCATCGACATGATGGCATCCACATTCCAGTTTTTGTAAAACTCCACCTCCATACGAAGCTTGTCAAACAAATGGGCCGAGAACCCCGCATTGAACTTATAGGAAGACTGCCAGCCAAGGTCGGGATTGGGTGCTGTATTGGGAGTCACCACCACAAGGCCATTATAGGCTGCGTTGGTGGAGTAATTGTACAATCCCCTGGCTGCGTAAGAACCGATCCGGGCATTCCCGGTCTTTCCAAAAGAAGTCTTAAATTTTAAATAATTGACCACATTGTTGGCGGGCCAGAATTCCTCGTTGGACACATTCCATGAGGCCCCTCCGGAGATGAAATCCTCTACCGAGTGGTCACCCCCAAAATAGGATGACGCATCCCGGCGCAAGTTGATACTACCGAAGTAGCGCCCGTCATAATTGTAATTCAGACGGCTGTATCCTGACACCATGGCACTGCGGTTCACATAGGAGGCAACGTCCTGCTGCTGATCCGCTCCTACTCCGGGCAAAATCACGATGGTGGAGATCAGGTCGCGGTCAGTTACCGTGGTGCGGGTGGTGTTGTCTTCACTGATCTGCACACCCAGTGTGCCTGAAATCCCGTGCTGGTTGAATTCACGGTTATAATCCGCCTGGGTATAGGCTGTCCAGTTGAAATTATCCCTCCGCTGTTCGCGGATATTCCCATTATCGCGCATACCTGAGCGGTTCTCTGCAGAGCGGTAACGGAAGTTCTTTGAATTGGTATAGTCAAGCCCGAAGTTCCCTTTCCAGGTAAGGTGGTCGGTGATATCGGCGGTCAGTTCGAGGCTGTTATTGGTATAAAAACGCTCTGCATTGTTGATGTTCTGCTCAAGTTCCGCAAGCGGATGGGCAATCCCGTCCATCAGGGTATAGTCGCCGTCTTCATCGCGAAGCGGAATATTGGGACGGAAATTGTAGGTGGCAAAACCTGAATAGGCATCCCGCTCGAAACTGGAGATTCCCCCGTTGTAGGTCAGCCGTACGTTCTCAAAGAGTTCGGCAGACAAATTAAAACGTGAGGTGATATTGGTAAAATCATTTCCCTTGCTGGTGGTCTGGTTATCCTGCAGGCCGAAAGACAGACGGAAAGTGGTCCCACCGTTTCCACCGGAAATACTCATGTTGGTCCGGTGTGAAACCGCCGTTTTCAAAGTCTGGTCGCGCCAGTTGGTGTATACATCCTGGTTGCTGATGGAATTGTTTGCCTCTTCCTGCGACATCCCGTTACTCATATGGTATTCAGTCAACAGTTCCACATATTGGTCGGTGTGCAGATACTGCATCAGGTTAATGGGCTGCTCCATCAACACCCGCTGCGACAAAGACACCCTGGTGGCTCCACGCTGGCCTTCTTTGGTGGTGATCAGGATTACCCCGTTGGCGGCATTGGCCCCGTATATGGCCGTGGCCGATGCGTCTTTCAGCACAGTAATGGTCTCAATGTCATCCGGGTTGACAAACGTCAGCGGGTTTACCACGGTTTCCGCTGCCTGACCCACACCCGACTGGACATTGGGGTCAGAAATGTCGACCAGTGGCACCCCGTCCAGCACATACAATGGCTCACCGGAAGCCACAAAGCTGCCGGAACCTATCTCAGGCAAACTGTTTTCACCGCGAATCCTCACTCTCACCGGGGAGGTAGGGTCACCCGAAGCCGACTCCACCGTCACACCGGCGACCTGCCCCTCCAGCATCTGGTCAGCTGAGGTGGCCAGGCTGATCCTGGAAAGATCCTGCATTTCCACTTGTTCCACACTTCCTACCACTGTTTCACGCGACTGCGCACTCCCGTATCCCATCACCACCACTTCATCAAGCAGGCTGGCTTCCGATTCAAGAGTTATCTCAAATTCGCGCTTCTCCCCCACTTCCAGGGTCTGACTCTTATATCCCATAAAAGAAATGATCAGTGAAGCCTCCTCAGAGGCCACAGTGATCTCAAAGTTCCCGTCGATATCTGTCATCACCCCGTTGTTGGTGTCCTCTTCCTGTATGGTGGCACCAGGCAGGGTCTCCTCACTCTCAGCACTCTTTACGGTACCGGTAACAGTCACCTGGGCGTGGACACCCAGGCCGGCAAGGAAAAGCAAAGCAAAAAGAAATATTTTTTTCATGTTCATCACAGAATATTGCTGTAAGTAATAAGTTATTCAAATTCGTGTCGTTATCATGCCCGATGTCGTTCTCCTTCATTCAGTGCCGCTGACATGTTCCATGCTTGTGTCATGCCCCGTGCTGCGGACATGCTCAATTCTGGGATCATAATCAGTGATACCGTCATGCAATCTGAACCTGTACTGATTTTCCACCACCTCCTGGCTGCCATCGGTATACTCCACCTCATATTCGGGTACGTTGACAATGTCGCGAAGCCGTTCGGGGCTCATGCTGTCTTTGATGAGGAAAAAGTCGGCTGTGGGCCGGGTGTCGTAATACACCTCCAGCCCGATCACGTTCGGGTTGTTGCGCCCCACGTAGTTGACCAGGAAATGAAACTGCCCCCGGTTCCTCGGATACTTCGTCAACTCAAAAGAAACCACTTCAACCTGATTGCGTGGCACCTCGCTGGCATCGTTGAAAAAGCGACGGAATTCTACAAAATTGCGGCGGTTGAGTTCCAGCCCCGAAATGGTCACCGGCGAGCGGTCCACACCCGTTACATTGTACATGGTGCGGCGGTTGTCCGTAATTCGATTCACGATGGTTGTATCATCTACACTCTCTCCGGCAAACACCAGCAACTCCAGCTCATCTGAAAACTGGGTTTCCAGCTGATAAACCGGTTTGCTTTCCAGCAGGCCACTGATTTCGTCCATCTCACCCGAGCTGATGTTGTTGTCAAGCCCTAACTTGTATACAATGATTGTATCGGTATGCGATGGCGGCTCTTTAATAAATGTCCTTATGGGGATGAAAAAGGATTCCCGGATCTCTTTTTCAGAAGTCACTTCCGGGTTATAAATGACCTTGGCCGAATGGGAGCGCAGGTAAGTGGCCGCTCCCACCACGCCATCAATATCTTTGAACTGCCGGGTATAATCCCTGGCCATGTTCACACATTCCATCTGCTCAAGGCCAGACAGGAAGAATGCCTCCTCCGGGTGATCTCCGCTGCCCCAGTAATCTTCCGTGGCCGGCACTTCCACCCGGTGGCCGGCAATGGTTACCATGATAATCAGCAGTGAAACCAGAATCAGGGGAAACCATTTAATGCGAATGTTGTTAATGGTCAACGCTCCGGTTTCCGGGCAGGCATCCACACAATCGCCACACATATTGCAGTCGGGGTGGGTGACCTTGGTCTCGTTGGCCACATCAATGCCCTGGGGGCAGTTCTGAGTACAATCGCCGCACTCGGTGCAAATGAGCTCATGCCGGGTTACCTTCAGCATATTGACCTTCTGCAGGGGCGAACCCACAACCTCGACAATAAATCCGATCAGGCAGGCCAACCCGATGTACAGCAGAATGGGAATATGAATGTTGAAGGAATAGAGGATCACATACATAGCCCCCAGACCCACAATCAGCAGAAAATACCTGAAAATATTGGAAATGGCCCCTACCGGGCAAAGGTACTTACACCAGAAAAGACGTGAGAAAACAGACCCCGCCACGAACACCCCCAGGATAAGCCCGCCGGTGATGTAACTGAAGTCGAGGTTAAACAGCCTGATGCCGGCAATGTTGTGATCGACCTCTACCGAAAACAAGGTGGAAGCCTCCAGGGCCACATAAGCCGTAAGAAACAAAAAGATATACTTCAACGACCTGAGGGCCTTATCGGTGCGTTTGCCCGCCTCGAAGCGGACGTTCAGCTTCTGTCCGATCTTCCCGAAAAATTCCGAGATCGTACCCAGGGGGCAGATATAACTGCAAAAGAGTTTTCCTACAAAAATGATGACCACAATCAGCAACACCACCAGCAGCAGGTTCACCGCCGTCATGGACCAGGCCAGGTTGCCGTTGTTCAAATGGTTGTAAAAAGAATGCACCTCATCGGAAGTTGCGGCACTATCGAATCGAAGGTCGATGAAAAAGGAACGGATTACCGCCAGCAGCAACAAGGCCATCACTCCATACTGGAGAATGCTGCGCGCAATATTGGTCTTTTTTGTCATTGATCGGTGCATCAAAATCCGGGTTCTGTCATAATCGGCAGCAAAGAAGTCACAACCAAGCTTAACAATCGCCCTAAATGATAATCCGACCCCGGTAAATTGGGGTCAAAATATAAAATGAAACTCTGTTGGGGTGGTTAGATTGTTAAACGGTTAGGCTCATTTGGCAGGGGTTTGGGGAATATGAAACGGTTTGGGGGATGAGATGAGTGCAGGGTGGGTTGAGGGTTAAAAAAATTCTT
>CAYXEH010000036.1:0-6777 GCA_964463915.1 uncultured Bacteroidales bacterium
AACAAAAAAGCCCCTGAAAATCAGAGGCTTAACTTTTTTGTTGGCGGTCCGGACGGGACTCGAACCCGCGACCCCATGCGTGACAGGCATGTATTCTAACCAACTGAACTACCGGACCGGATTTTTAAGAACGATGCCTTTTTGTTTCTAAGGCGTTGCAAAGATAGGAATGAAAATCAATTCTGCAAAGGTTTTTTTATGTTTTTATGCATTTCCCAGTTCTTCTGAAAAGGCAGTAAAATAGGGCTGTTCCACCATTTGATGGAACAGCCCTGCTAATAAACTGAATCTCAACCTGGTCTTTGTCTTTAGTCTTAATCAGTTTCAGCAATAATCAGACATTAACCCTGGTTCATGATCCGGTCTTTCACTTCATCAATTATTCTTCCTCTTCGTATTCTTTCAGGATGCCCTTTACCCCGTCGGTGGTCACGCGACCATAGGTCTTATCGCCAACCATCACCACTGGGGCAAGTCCGCATGCACCTACACAGCGCAGGCAGGTAATGGAAAACTTACCGTCATCGGTGGTCACCCCTACTTCCACATTAAGCAGGCGCTTGAATTCATCCAGTACCTTCTCGGCACCACGCACGTAACAGGCGGTACCGGTGCAAATAGAGATGGGGAAACGACCTCTGGGCAGCATGGTAAAGAACGAATAAAAGGTAACCACGCCATATACTTTGGCCACGGACACATTCAGTTCCTGAGCCACCACTTCCTGCACCTCAGCAGGAAGATAGCCAAAGATCTCCTGCGCTTTGTGCAGTACATTGATCAACTCACCAGGCTCATTATTGAACGACTTGGCAACATCCTTCAGTTGTTGCACTTCGCTGTCTTTGAGTTTTAATTTTACGGATGTCATTATGATGCTATTTTTTTGATTACAACTTTGGGTTCCTTCCGCCACAAACTAGTCGAGAAGCACATCTTTATGTTTCTTGTCAAAATAATGCGTATGAAGCAGTTGATGCGCCTTCTCGCTCATGGGTTTACCCAGGAACTCCTCATAGAGTTTAATGATATGCGGGTTTTCATGCGACTTGCGAATGGTTTTTCCGGCATCCTCTCTATAGATGGCCTTTTGGCGGGCCTTGATGATATCCGGATTGCCATGGTGGAGGGGCTGACCACCGCCACCGACACAACCACCGGGGCATGCCATAATCTCAATGGCATGGAAATCGCTCTTTCCGGCCTTGATGTTCTCCAGCAACTCACGTGCCTGACCAAGACCGTGGGCAATGCCGATCCTGATCTCCGTTCCGGCAAAGTCAACACTGGCAGCACGAGTACCTTCCAGTCCGCGCAACTGCTCGAAATCGATTTTCTCAAGCTTCTTGCCTGTGTGTACTTCATAGGCAGTACGCACAGCGGCTTCAATCACACCACCGGTGGTACCAAAAATGACACCCGCTCCGGTTGACTCTCCCATGGGCTTGTCAAAGTCTTCTTCAGGCAGGCTGTTGAAGTCCATGTTGCTGCGCTTGATCAGAGTGGCCAACTCGCGGGTAGAGATGGAATAATCCACATCCGGATTGCCGTCTACGCTGAACTCCTCACGTGTACATTCGTATTTCTTAGCTACGCATGGCATCACACTCACCACCACCATTTCATCACGCCTGGTCTCGATCTTGTCGGCAAAGTAAGTCTTTGCAATCGATCCGAACATTTGCTGCGGAGACCGTGCTGTGGACGGGATGTCGCGCATATCCGGGAAATGATACTCAAAGAAGTTTACCCAGCCCGGACAGCAGGAGGTCAGCATAGGCAGTTTCACCTCTTTGTCGCCACCGAGAAAACGGGTCAGACGATCCAGCAATTCTGTACCTTCCTCCATGATGGTCAGATCGGCAGCAAAATCGGTATCGAATACGTAATCAAACCCAAGCCTCCTCAATGCTGCAACCATCTTACCGGTTACCAGTGTACCGGGTTCCATGCCAAATGCTTCACCAAGCGCTGCACGCACGGCAGGTGCCGTCTGTACAACCACCTTTTTCTGTGGATCGGCCAGGTCACGGATCAGCTGGGTGGTATGATCCACTTCGGTGAGCGCCCCGGTCGGGCAAACAGCCACGCATTGTCCGCAATAAGTGCATTCACTGTGGTCCAGGTCGCGCTCAAACGCAGGAGCTACAACCGCTTCAAAACCGCGGTGGATTCCCGAAAGCACACCTACCGTCTGGAAATCATTGCACATGGTTTCACAGCGACGGCACATGATGCATTTGTCCATTTCGCGAATAATGGCCGGGGAAAAATCCGGCTTGTAGGTCGATTTCTCACCCTGGAAGGGAATGCTGCGTACCCCCATTTTAATGGCCATGTCCTGCAGATCGCAGGTACCGCTTTTGGCGCAGATCAGGCAGTCAAACGGGTGGTCAGAAAGGATCAGTTCCAGTACCGTTTTACGGGCATTCAGTACGCGTACACTGTGGGTATGCACCACCATGCCTTCGTTGCATTCGGTTGCACAAGCAGGAGCAAGATTGCGCCTGCCCTCTACCTCAACAACGCAGACACGGCAGCCACCGGGCTTATGTTCAATCTTCAAATCGCCGAGGTTCATGTAACAAAGCGTAGGGATCTCAATACCCAGCTTTTTGGCTGCATGAAAGATGGTTGTCCCCTTTTCAACCTCGACAGTCCTGTTATCTATGTTTAATTTAATCAGTTCCATGTCTTATGAGTTCTTACAATTTTTAAATGATTGCTACTGCGTTAAACTTACATTTTTCCAGGCAGGCACCGCATTTGATGCACAATGACTGGTCGATGGTATGCAGTTGTTTTCTTTCTCCGGCGATACAGTTCACAGGACAGTTACGGGCACACGCGGTACAACCGACACAATTCTCCGGAATGATCTCATAACGGATCAGGTCTTTACAGGAACCTGCCGGGCAGCGCTCCTCCTCCACGTGAGCCAGGTACTCGTCATAAAAGTTATCCAGGGTAGAAAGCACCGGATTGGGGGAAGTTTGTCCCAGTCCACACAATGAAGTATCGCGGATCACACCGCAAAGGTTACGCAGATTGTCCAGGTCTTCCCTTGTGGCCTGTCCTTTGGTGATCTTTTCCAGCTGTTCGTACAGGCGTTTATTACCAATGCGGCAGGGAGAACATTTACCGCAGGATTCTTCAACGGTAAAGTCCAGGTAGAATTTGGATACCGACACCATACAGTCGTCTTCATCCATAACGATCATACCTCCCGACCCCATCATAGAACCGGCTGCCACCAGGTTGTCAAAGTCAATGGGTGTATCCAGGTGCTTCTCAGTCAAACAGCCACCTGAAGGACCCCCTGTCTGAACGGCTTTAAATTTCTTACCATCCTTGATGCCACCGCCAATTTCAAAAATTACTTCACGCAGGGTAATCCCCATGGGTACCTCGATCAGACCAACGTTATTGATCTTTCCTGCCAGGGCAAATACCTTGGTACCTTTGGACTTCTCTGTTCCGATCCCGGAGAACCATTTGGCACCTTTATTAAATATCACAGGAATATTGGCAAAGGTTTCCACATTATTCACGTTGGTGGGCATGCCAAGGTAACCGCTCTGTGCCGGGAAAGGAGGTTTAAAAGTAGGCTCTCCCCGCTCTCCTTCCATTGAGTGGATCAGTGCCGTTTCCTCACCGCAGACGAATGCACCGGCACCGTAACGGATCTCCACATCAAAATTGAAGCCGCTACCCAGGATATCTTTACCAAGGAGGCCTAATTCGCGTGCCTGCTTGATGGCTATCTTCAGCCGCTTAATGGCCAGGGGATATTCCGCACGTATATAGATCAGTCCTTTGTCAGCACCAATACAATATCCGTTAATCACCATGGCTTCCAATACTGAATGCGGGTCACCCTCAAGGATGGAACGGTCCATAAATGCACCGGGGTCACCTTCATCGGCATTACACACCACATATTTTTGTTTGCCTTCTACTTTGCTGGCGATCTGCCACTTGATACCGGTCGGAAAACCACCACCACCACGGCCACGCAAACCGGAATCTATCATTTCCTGGATGGCTTCTTCAGGAGTCATCTCCGTCATTACACGTCCCATGGCTTCATAGCCATCGGCTGCCAGGTATTCATCAATGTTCTCAGGATCAATCAAGCCACAGTTGCGAAGGGCAATACGGATCTGTTTCTTATAGAATCCCATCCCCCTGGAATCGGGAATCTTTTCCTTGTTTACCGGGTCGGTATACAAGAGGCGTTCCACCTGGCGACCCTTGATGGCATGCTCAGCCACGATCTCTTTGGCATCTTCGGGTTCCACCGATACATAAAACGTATTGTCGGGGATCACCTTTACGATGGGGCCCTTTTCACAGAAGCCGAAACATCCGGTTTCCACAACCTGTACTTCATTCCCGAGCCCTTGTTCCTGTATCTCTTTTTTCAGGTTTTCATACAGCAAGTTGCTGGAAGAGGCCCGGCAACCGGTGCCTGCACAAACCAGCAGATGCATATTGAATTTTGCCATTTCCTTATCCCTCCTTATTTATTTTTTTCAATGGTTTGATAATTCACAGGGATGATTCCGTCAACCAATTCCCCGTTCCTGATGTATTTTTCAATGATCTCATCCGCCTTCTTTTTGTCCACATACCCGTAGACAACAGGCTCCTGACCCGGGAGTGTAACCTCGATGGTCGGCTCCGCATAGCAATATCCCATGCAACCCGTTTGGGTAACGATGGCATCGATATTGCGTTTCTCCAGTTCATCCACCATGTATTCCATCACATCCTTCGATCCGGATGCAATCCCGCAGGTGGCCATGGCCACTTTTACCTGTACGCGGCCTTCAGGCTTATCGCTCTTTTCCCTCAAAGCGATCTTCGACTGCAGATCGTCCTTTTTCTTTTTTAAATCTGCCAAAGATTTGATTTTTGTCATGACTCTTTTTCCCGTTAGTTGTTACTTATTCAGTTTATTATATGTCAGTTGGCATGTAATTCCGCAAGATTCTCCCGGATCATCTCCTTTATAAATCTCAGGATTTCCGGATCGTTGACAGGCATGCCGTCAAGTGCTTCTGTAATTTCCCTGGTATCGGCCTCATAGCTTTTGCCATCTTTGTGATGCGTATACCGGAACCGGATTTCAGGGTTGCCACCGATCAGCAGCCCCATTACCCCGGCGATGTCTCCCAGTACAGGGCGATCGATGTTGTCGTGTACAAACACCGCCTCAATCGTTGTTCCCTTTCCCGGAGTCGACCACAGACTCAGGTGCCCGCCCGTACGCTCCGCATTCTGTTTGAAAAGCGGGATCCCCAACCCCACTTTCCTTGTGGTTCTGGAAGTAAAAAAAGGATCCAGCACCTTCTCCTGCATTTCTTCACTCATCCCGCAACCATCATCCTCTACCCTGATCCGATACGTATTGACTTTGGTATCCTCTTCAATGGTGATGGAAATATCCTTCGCTCCTGCCGTGATCGAATTTTGTACAATATCCAGAATATGTAAAGATAAATCTTTCATATTAACATGTAATCCTATTAACATGTGATCCCTTCGGGATCAATTAAACCAACAACCATCAACCGCCCCGCCCGTTTACCAGACCAAAGGCACCTTTCCCAATCCATTGCCCATGAGAACCAACAATTAACAACCTTCTAACTTCTAACTTCAACCTTCCTTCCCTCCTCACCCTTCAACGCCATTCTTATTTCTGCAAAGCTACGGGTTTTAAGCAAGAAATAACACCGTGTATCTCCCACCTGATCAGGAAAATGGGCATCTGAGCTCTGGATTATTGAAAATTTCTTCAATTCAGGATATTTCGCCCGCATTTTATCCGGACCACCGCTTTTCCCGGATATCTCCAGGGCATCCGCTTTCAGATCCGGGGGAATAAAACCCAACTGGCTGAACAGGCTGAAACTCGGCCTGTCAATATGGGCCGGAATAAACAGACCACCCAGGCTGTGCACCTTCTTCTCCACCTGGTCAATAGATTGATCCAGGGCGGATATCAGCAGTTTATCGACCTCCTCAACAATCATCTCCTCTTCATCTACAACCACCTGGTAACCAAAAGCATCCGGTTTGTTTTTCACATCCGGCAGGTGCTTATCCAGGTATTCCTGGAAAGCCTCCAGGGAATCATTGTTTTCAAAGAACGCCAGGCAGTGGATTTCTTCCTTTGT
This sequence comes from uncultured Bacteroidales bacterium, assembly GCA_964463915.1. Classification (GTDB taxonomy): domain Bacteria; phylum Bacteroidota; class Bacteroidia; order Bacteroidales; family UBA7960; genus PUPG01. The sequence continues at coordinate 6,186 of CAYXEH010000036.1, forward strand.
GGTAACTTCCGCTCCGGTCAATACGAAGATCCCCTCTTTTTCTGCCAGTTTTTTGATCAGCATTCCGTGCTTTGTGCTGTTGTGATCTGCAATACCCAGGATGTCAACCCCTTTACGAGCTGACGCCTCCACGATATTGGCCGGGCTCATTTCCAGGTCACCGCAGGGCGACAACACCGTGTGTACATGCAGATCGGCACGATAGCTTCTCATTATTTATTAATCAATTCATACAATTTCCCGGTGATCTCAAAGGTACTCATTGAAGTACCCAAAACCGGGATATTTTCTTCATCACTTTGCTGAGCTGTATTGTCATCAGGCTCGTGTCCCGAAACCAGTATTACCGCAGCCAGATCCTTTAGCGAAGCAATTGCCATCACGTTTTTATGCGTTTGCAAAGTAATCCAAAGCTCTCCTGCATCCGCATTCCCCATTACGTCACTCAGCAAATCCGATACATAACCACCCGTTACCTCACGGTCAAGACCCCCAGCACCGCTGAGAACCTCCAGCCCAAGCACTTTAACAACATCCGCAACAGTCATATCTATAGTTTTTTAGTGTTTTACTAACGTTGGACCCCTCCGGG
>CAYXEH010000036.1:6877-26927 GCA_964463915.1 uncultured Bacteroidales bacterium
AACCAACAACCTCTCCGCCCGTTTCCAGACTATTGCCAGCTCCCCCCTCACTCAGCTCATGAGAACCAACAACCGGAGGGTGCGCAGCACCCGACTAAAACTTTCCCTCCCCCCATATCTCCTTCAAAATCTCCATGGATTCTTTGGGCTGCAGTTTACCATCCTGCTCCCAACGCTTCTGCACATAAATGCACTGGTTCATATTTGCCTTCCCCTGTACAATATCCTCAGCCAGAGCATTACAGGTAGGAGATCCGCAAATGCCACAATCCACATAAGGCAGATCTTTCATAATCTCCTGCACCTTTCGCATCTTCAGCATGGCCTGTTCCATATCCTCATCCAGCTTGTCCATGGACCGGGGCTTGATCTGTGTCACCTTCAGATGCTCATTCAGGTAATCTGAATGATCACGGATGGAATCACCGGTCATATCATAGATCATCGAATCATTGCCCATGGCAGCTTCCTCCGCACGCTTATGCAACCGCTCAACGGTGAAAAACCGGTTCCCACTTGTCAGGATACCACCTGCACAGCTCTGGTCACAAGCCCTTAACTCCAGAAAATCGATGTCGCTGATCTCCTCGTTTTCTATTTTCTCCAGGAACTCAATCACATTCGACACCTCATCAATGGCCAGGGTTCGTCCAGGCATCCGGGCAGATTCACCTTCAGTGAGTGACCATACCATTTCTTCAGGCTGCAAAGGCTGCATGGCAGGAAGGCAGCAACTGCCCTTTCCGGAGAGGCCCTGCTTCACCTTGGTGTATACTTTATTATAAATAAAATCCATATTGATCACGCCGGTAATGGGGGAGCTTTCTTCACCCACCGGGCTCTTGATCGCAGCAATCTTGGCGGCACAGGGAGTGATGTAGAACACCCCGGTATCCTCCGGACTGGCACCCTCTTCCTCCAGTTTGCGGCGATAATACATGGCCGCAATGTCAAGGGGAGCTTTCAGCAGCATCAGGTTATCTGTGAACATGGGAAAGCGCACCTGGATCAGGCGTACGATCGCCGGGCAGAATGTAGAGATCAGCGGACGGGGAAGCTCTTCTTTCCCCATCATCCTGGTCATCGCATCCTCCAGCACCCTTGTGCCATGTTCCACTTCAAAAATATGGGTAAAGCCGGCCTCCATGAGTACGCTGCAGATCTGGCTGATTGACACACCTGCAGGGAACTGCCCCAGCAGGATGTTGGGAATCAGTGCCACGCGATGGGTATAATCGAAAATCCGGCTAAAATCGTCCGCTTCCACGATAATGGCCCCGACCGGGCAAACCATGTAGCATTTGCCGCAATCAATACAGCGGTTATCAGTCAGCTCTGCCTTGCCCCCATGGATACGAATGGCCTGGGTCGGGCACTCATTCATGCAGTGGGAGCACCCGATACAGATCTCCTTCCTGAACTTCAGCGCATGATGAAAAAATTTGGCCATTTCCCTAGTCATTATTGTTCAGATACATCACAATATTCACCTCTGTCCCTTTGTCAACCTCGCTGCTTATTTTCATTTGGTCAGCGTTTTTCTTCATATTGGGAAGCCCCATTCCTGCGCCAAAACCCATCTCTCTGACTTCGCTGCTTGCCGTGGAGTATCCCTCCTCCATGGCCTGATCAATATCCGGAATACCGGGGCCTTCATCTTTCAGTGTGATGCTGATCCGCTCCGTGTCTATGTCCACATATATGGTACCACTGTAAGCATGGGCCACAATATTCACCTCACCTTCGTAAGTGGCCACCACTGTTCGTTTTACAATCCCTATATCAACATTCAGTTTTTTAAGAATTTTCTTTATCTCGCTGGATGCAAATCCGGCACGGGTAAAATTACCCCCTTCCACATTGTATTCAAATTGCATCCGTTCAGCCATGACTTATTAAAAAATGGGTTTCACTCCGGCCTGAAAAAGCAGACCACATGTTTTGAATACAGAGTAACGGCATTCCAGTACCACAAGGTCATTGTCTTCAGCCAAAGCGGTCATTTCAGGCGTAACTCTTTTATTCCGCGCAAAAACAACGCATTGAATGTCTGACATCTCCGCCGTCCGGATTGTCTGCATATTCGCCAGCCCGGTAATCAGCAATACATTGTCATTTTTCAAGGTCAGCACGTCACTCATCAAATCTGAGGCAAAAGCCACGTCAATGGAGTAATCTTCACGTTCTTGTCCGCAAACAATGCGGGCATCAAGTAACCGGGCAATTTCTTTGACCTTCATAGGCGATGTTTTTTGGTGCCTGTCCGACGAATAATTGCTTCTCTCTCTGATAATCCCAACCTGATATGCAATTATGGTACAAAGATAAAATGTTGTAAATCAAAAAACAAATAAAGTTGTGAATTTATTCACATCCTTAAAACACAAACCAACTTAACTTTGTCATATTCATAACATACTTAAATCTCGACAGAGGAGCTTGCAGGCATATGCGGGAAGATTTACCGATGCAGAAGGCAGAAATTTAGAACCTTTCTAAAGAATTTTTCCCACAGTGTGTATATTTGCAAAAAACCCATCCCATGGAAGAATCACTGTTCCGTTATTTTATCAAACTCAGTTACCTGGGCACAGGTTTTCATGGATGGCAGATTCAGCCAGGATCTCCCACGATCCAGCAAACCCTGGAAGAGGCTTTATCCCTGCTCCTGAAAGAAGAGATAAGGCTGACCGGGGCGGGCCGGACCGATACCGGGGTACATGCGAGGGTTTTTTATGCCCATTTTACCACTACCCTTTCTCCCGAGCTGATTGTCAACCGGGAACTGGTTTATAAATCAAACCGTTTGCTTCCGCCGGGTATTGCGATACATGAAGTTTTTCCTGTGGCTGCAAATGCCCACACCAGATTCGATGCCATCAGCCGGTCTTATCAATATTTAATATGCACAAAAAAAGACCCGTTCTGGTATCAGCGAGCCTGGCAATATGAGCGTCCGTTAAACATTATGGCCATGCAAGAAGCCGCACACATACTCAAGACCCATGACGACTTCAGCAGCTTTGCCCGGTCAAACACACAGGTAAAAACCAATATCTGCCAGGTTCACCAGGCGACCTGGGAAAGTGACAGCCACCTCCTATGTTTCAGAATTAAAGCAAACCGTTTCCTGCGTAATATGGTGAGGGCCATCGTGGGAACCATGATGGATGTGGGCCAGGACAAAATAAGCCCTGAAGACTTTGACCGGATCATCCGGCAAAAAGACAGGCGAAGTGCCGGGTACTCTGCACCAGCCTGGGGTTTGTACCTGACAGACATTCAATACCCCTATACCGTTATTTAAGACTCCGGTCTCTTCCTGATATTTTTCGCCTTTTTAGCTAAAGAATCTATCTTTTCAGACAGGGAGGTTTTCTTTCTGGCAGCACCCTCAATTTCCTTATCTTTCTCCCCGGCAGTGCGTAAATCGCCCAGCAGGAAACCATAGGGTTCCATCCCGTCAATCTCATCAAAGAGAACCTTCATCATGGCCATACCCGGAATAAACAGGATCATTCCGGCCAGCCCCCAGATAAAATTACCCACAAACAGGGCCACGATGGTCATTAATGGATTCATGGATACTTTCCCCCCCACAATCCTGGGGGTAAAAAGATTGCTCTCAGCCATCTGTATGACCCAAAAAGCCAAAAAGACCCCAAATGGATACCACAAAGAATCCTTGGTGAGCAAAGCATAAAGAATGGGCAGGGTGGCCCCGATAAACGGCCCCAAAAAGGGAATCACGTTCAGCAGGGCGGCAAAAACACCAAATAGCAGGGCATGCCTGAGTCCGAGACTATATAAAGCGACACTGTTCAGAATGGCCAGAATAATGATGACCAGGAACATCCCCACAATGTAATTCTGCACGACCGTCTTCACCTTGCGAATCACATTCTGCACCTTGGGAAGATCCCTGTCAGGGAACGCACGCAAAATAAATTCGATCAGGAAATGTCTGAAATACAGAAAAAGAAAAATATAAACAGGGACAATGAACACAATGGTCACAGTGGTGGCCGTGGCAATCACACCCTGGGTCAGGGTATTCATGTTATCATAAAGGTAACTGAAGGCCACTCCCTGGATGTCATCAAATGAAAGAGGGACCGCTCCATCTATGTACTGTTCCGTAAATTCATTGAATACATCCAGTAATTCAGCCATACGCTGTTCAAGCATTGACAACTCATTGGCAAAGCCAAGTAACTGGTTGTAAAAGAAAAACGCAAGTCCGAACAGAATGCCGATCAGAGCAATCAGGCTCATCATGGAGGCCAGAATCTTATGAATGCCAAGCCTTTCGAGCCAGGAAGCCATCGGGCTGATCAGCACGGCCAGCAAACCGGAAATCATCAATGGCACAAGAATGCTCTTGGCAGTGATCATAATGAGCACTGCGAGAACCAGGGTGAGCATCACCATGGGTACTTTGATATACAAAGGATACTTTTCAGCCTTCATTGCTCTCTATACTCTTACTATTGCGATTCTTAAAATTAAAAAAATGACTGAACGGTAAATCGGGGCGCCGGGTTTTTGCTGAAGTTCAGCACGCTTTTCGCTTATAATTGATCAAACAGGGGGGGTCTTTGGGTATGATGCCCGCTGTATTCCTGCCAGGCCCTGACCAGTGACACCAGCTTGCCCTCTCCGTACAACTGGCCAAGGAAAGTGATACTCAGGGGTGAGCCTCCCTCAGAAAACCCATTCGGGGAAGCTATGGCCGGATGCCCTGTGAGATTGGTAACCAGCAGTTGATTGCCACCGTATGAAGGTGTAACAACAACATCGTAATCCTTCATAAGTTCATTCATCTCTTCCACCAGCAGACTCCTGACCCGGTTGGCATTGATGTAATCCACGGCCGGAATGAAACGTGCCGCCCGGAAAAGATTGGGCCATGCATTCATGGCCTGGTTGACCAATAATGAATCCCTGCCGGAAACAGTCAACTCATCAAATGCAGCAGCGGATTCAGCATAAAGAATGATCCGAAGGGCATTCACCGGCAATTGAAAGCCCCATTCCACTTCCTTCAGGTCAATACCCATATTGGTCAGATCCGTAAGAACCTGGTTATCCGCTTCCGCTCCGGCATATTCTCCCTCAAAAAATCCGGAAATATACCCCACCCGCAAGTCGGTGATCTCCAGGGCCGGATCATAGTTAAAACCGGCATCCACCAGACTGCGGTCCTTACCGTCGGGACCATTGATGACTTCCAGTACCATGGCACATTCTTCCGCACTTCTGGCCAGGGGGCCGATCTTATCCATACTCCAGCTGAGCGCCATGGCCCCGTCACGACTCACCCTGCCGTAGGAGGGGCGCAACCCGGTCACGCCACAACGGGTAGAAGGAGAAACAATGCTTCCAAGGGTTTCTGTGCCCAAAGCAAAAGGAAGCAGCCCGGCTGAAACAGCGGCCGCCGATCCTGCCGATGAACCGCTGGATCCATCTTCCAGGTTCCAGGGATTTCGGGTCTTACCGCCAAACCAGACATCGCCCATAGCCAGCGCACCCAAAGTCAGCTTGGCGGCAAGCACCGCCCCAGCCTCATCCAGTTGTTCAACCACAGAGGCTGTATGATCAATCATCTGGTCTTTAAAGGGCATGGCCCCCCATGTGGTGGGGTATCCTTTCACCGCAATCAGGTCTTTCACTCCATAAGGGACCCCATGAAGCGGCCCCCGGTAGTTCCCGGCAGCAATTTCACGGTCAGCCTTACGGGCCTGTTGCAGGGCCCGCTCTCTTGTAATCGTCACCACCCCTTCCAGGGTATCCCCGTGTTCCTCCAGCCTGTTCAGGAAAAACAAGGTCAGTTCTTCTGAGGTGATGACCTGGTTCTTCAGCAAGGAAGCCAGCTCCGGAATACTGTAATAAGAAAGTGCCTCAGGGTTTTCCGGCAGAGAAACATTCCCGGGTAACTCCCAGGGAATATCTCCCTTCTGTACCGGCAATTCAAAGCCGCGTGGCAAGGGGTCAAATTCTAGGGAAGAACTTACTGAATTCTCCAGATTTACATCGTTGATAGCCTCACCTGCCTGCCGATGCATCCGCACCGAAGGCATCATATTTTCCAGTTCTGCCTGGGAAAAAGAGAAACCCAGCAACCTGCCCGCTTGCCTGACGGTATCCAATGATATATCTTCCACCCTGGCAAAAGAAAACCCGGCCAGAAAAGCCATGATCAGAAGCCAGGAAAAGGTTCGCCAGCTTCCGGATAACAGTTTTTTCATATTAATCAAATTTGTTTTGGTTGTTTGTTATTTCCTGCAGGCCATCCTGGATGCGTTATATCACATGCCACGGTGTTAAATGGAGCACTGCCATAAAGATAGGCCTTTTTTATTACAGTTAAACTGTACGGGTTCCCTGTCCTCCCATGATATCCATCAATTCTTTGGTTACCATGGCCTGACGCGCCTTATTGTAGCGAAGATTAAGATCCTTAAGCATATCATCCGCATTGTCCGAGGCATTATGCATAGCTGTCATCCGGCTGCCGTGTTCCGAAGCAGAGGCATCCAGCAGAATGCGATAACAGTTATAACTGACATACTGCAGGGTCAGGTAGTCCACCACATCATCCCGGGCGGGCTCAAGAATCACTTCCCCCGCTTCGGCCCGATCCTGCGGGGATTTGCCACTCAGCCGTTCTACCGATAAAGGAAGAAATTGCTCTGTGGTAATATCGTGTATAACGGCATTTACAAAACGGTTATAAACAAACAACACCCTGGCAAAAGACGCTTTCAGGTAAAGGTCTGAGATCTGTCTTGCAAAAGCATCAGCTGACTGATAACTGACTTTACGCATAATTTCGCCATCGATGGCTTCCATCTCGAATTCCCTCAGCTCAAAAAAACGGGCGGGCTTTTTGCCCAGTACCATCAGCCTGACCTTGTAGCCCTCCTCCTGCAGGGCCTCCATTTGTCTGAGGGTTTCCCTGATCACCTCAAGGTTATAAGTACCGCAAAGTCCTTTGTCAGACCCCACACAAATCAGCAGGACCGATTTAGATGCCCCCGGTTGCATAAATGGATGGCTGCGTGGAGAGGAAAGCCGGATGATCACCTCTCCCAATACCTGGCGTAACTTACCGGCGTACTCACGCAGGTGCAGAATGTGATCCTGCACACCACGCAGCTTGGATGCTGCTACCAATTTCATAGATCCGGTCACCTTCCTGGTAGACCGGATGGTTGCAATGCGGGTACGTAACTCTTTCAGATTGGCCATATCTGTCAGGTGTTGTCGTTTTCTTCCTCGCGGGAAGCGCGACCGGCAGATTTTCCGGTTTCACCGGCCTGTGGCGACAGCAGGCCTTTTTTTACCTTTTTCACCGCCTGCTGAAGGGTTTCTTCCGCCTTCTTATCCAAAACATCATTCTCCAGTTGCTCCAGAAGACCGGGATATTCTTCGTGCAAAAGGGCAATCAGCTCTTTTTCAAACTGCTCAACCTTTTCGATGGGGAGGTCCATCAACAAATCCTTGGTGCCGCAATACAGGATAGCGATCTGTTCTGACACAGGCATCGGGGCAAACTGATCCTGCTTCAACACACGGACATTCCGTGCCCCTTTATCAAGTATTCGCCTTGTTTCCGGATCCAGGTCTGTTCCAAAGCGGGCGAAAGCCTCCAGTTCGCGGTACTGGGCCTGATCAATTTTCAGGGTACCAGCCACCTTTTTCATGCTCTTCATCTGGGCATTCCCTCCCACACGACTGACGGAAACTCCCACATTGACAGCAGGACGTATCCCCGCGTTGAAAAGATGCGCCTCCAAAAAGATCTGACCGTCAGTAATGGAGATAACATTGGTCAGGATATATGCCGAGACATCACCTGCCTGTGATTCAACGATCGGCAAAGCGGTCAGGGACCCGCCTCCTTTGACCAGCGACTGCACAGACTCAGGGATGTCATTCATTTCAGTTGCAATTTCATCGGAAGCAATGATCTTTGAGGCTCGTTCAAGCAACCTTGAGTGCAGATAGAAGATATCACCGGGGAAGGCATCCCGCCCGGGAGGGCGCCGCAGCAGAAGAGACACCTCCCTGTAAGACACGGCCTGTTTAGACAGGTCATCAAAGATCACCAGTGCATGCCGCCCTGTGTCACGGAAATATTCCCCGATCGCCATCCCGGCAAAAGGGGCATAGAATTGCATGGCCGCAGGATCACTTGCCGTAGCTGAAACCACCACGGTATAATCCATCGCTCCGTGCTGTTTCAGATAATTCACCATATTCACCACTGATGAACCTTTTTGCCCGATGGCCACGTATATGCAGTAAACCGGTTGGCCCTTTTCATAAAAACGTCGCTGATTGATGATGGTATCCAGCGCGATGGCTGTCTTTCCGGTTTGCCTGTCGCCAATGATCAGCTCCCGCTGTCCGCGCCCGATGGGAATCATGGCATCAATGGCCTTAATTCCTGTCTGCAGAGGTTCATTTACCGGCTGACGATAAATCACCTCCGGTGCGCGGCGCTCCAGGGGCATTTCATAGAAAGGCCCCTCAAGCTTGCCTTCCCCGTCAATGGGCTCTCCGAGGGTATTCACCACCCTTCCGGTCATGGATTCCGTGGCTTTCACCGAAACGATCCGTCCCGTACGCTTCACCACGTCTCCCTCCCTTAAACCCCGGGAGTCACCCAAAAGTACCACGCCGACATTGTCTTCCTCAAGGTTCAGTACCACCCCGTTAAGCCCGTCATCATTGCAGGCAATCATCTCTCCCGACCAGGCATTGGTCAGGCCGTAAACCCTGGCAATTCCGTCACCGACCTGGAGCACAATCCCCGTTTCTTCCAGCTCGGTTTCCATGGTAAAACCGGCCATTTCCTGCCTCAGTATGGCCGATATCTCAGAAGGTTTTATTTCAGTCATATGGATGCACTTTTTTCAATCCCAAATGTTTTTTTGCCTGGTTTAGTCTGTTTCTGACACTGGCATCGTAGCGCTTGTCACCCAGGATCAGGATAAACCCGCCAATGATGTCGGGGTCGATTGATTCTTCAAATTCGATGGCATAAGAGGTGAGTTTCTTTGCAGCTGCCATGGCGCGCTTTCGCAGCTTCTCATCCAATGGTTGAGCAGTAACAATCCGTACTGTCTCAATTCCCATGTGATTCTTATACACATCACGGTAAGCCGAAGCAATTCCTCCCAGGATATTCCCACGCTGTTTCCTCACAATAATAAGCATAAACTGCAGGATCAACGGATTGATGCGGCCGTCAAACAACCGTCTGATCACATTCTGCTTTTTACTGACGCGGACGATGGGGCTTTTAAGACTGATTGACAACTCCTTATGCCCGTTCAAAACCGCATCCACCAATCTCATATCCGCATAAGACTGCTCCAGGATTTCGTTTTCCCCGGCAAGCATCAACAAAGCCCTGGCATAGCGTTTATGAAGGATCTGGCTTTCAGGAGGCATAAAAATCCGGTTTTTTGGGAAAATTTAGTTTGCAGTTACTTCATCCAGCAACTTTCGCACATAAATGTCATTCCGTTTTTTATCACTGAATTCCTCTTTCAGAATTTTTTCCGCGAGGTCAACAGACAGGGCAGAAAGCTGATCCTTAACCTCCTGCACGGCCTCTCTTTTGTATTTCTTCACCATCTTCTCGGCATCCACAGACAATCTGCGGGCTTCTTCACCTGCTTTCTCCTTTGCCTCTTCGATAATGCGTTCTGCTTCCGCTTTGGCACGGGCAATAATCTCCGCCCTGGCATGATCCGCTTCAGCCAGCTTTTCCGTTTTCACTGTGGCCAGCTGCGTCATTTCATGCTCGATCCTTTTTGCATCCCCGATCGATTTGGCCAGGAATTTCTCCCTTTCATTCAGCACTTCAAGAATGGGCTTCCAGGCATATTTGCGTAAGATATACAGTACGCATCCAAAGGCCAGGGTCATCCAGAAAATAAGGCCCATTCCGGGCATTAACAGTTCCATAATCCGGTAATTTAAAGGTTATAACTGTAACGGCTGACCAGTCCGCTGCACACAGATCAGATCCTGCAGAACCCCAAGGGCAAAGCAAATACCCACACCCTTTATGATTCCTACACGAAAAGGGTCAGCAACACAATCACCAGGGCGAAAAAAGTGATCCCCTCAATAAGGGCAGCTGCCACCACCATGGATGAACGCAGGTCGCTTCCCGCCTCGGGCTGCCTGGCAATACCCTCAAGGGCACTGCGGGCAATTCCGGAAATCCCATAGGCTGCGCCAAACACAGCAATTACAGCTGCAATGGCAGTTCCTATTTTCATCCATTCATGGGCCACATTGACCGTTTCAAGTAATACAAACATCAGATCCATAATTAAAAGTTAATAATAGAACAAAAGGTCAGTGGCTGGTCTTTGACACAGCCACACCGAAAAAGAATGCACTAAAAAGAGTGAAAATATATGCCTGTAAAAATGCGACAAGTATTTTCAGGAAATATAGAAAAATCAAAAATATGACACTCAGGGGCGAAATGGCATAACCAAGTACCAGGCTCATAGATCCCAGCACGAAGATCAGTGAAGTAAAACTCAACAGAACCATATGCCCCGCGGTAATATTGGCAAACAACCTGATCATCAACACAAATGGTTTGATAAGTGCTCCGGCGATCTCAATGACGGGAAGGATCGGCACAGGAAATTTCAAAAACAGGGGCACCCCCGGCATATTGAACATATGTTTCCAGTAATCCCTGTTGGCATACCAGTGGGTGATAAAGAAAGTAAACATCGCCAGCACAAAGGTTACACTGATATTGCCCGTCATGTTGGCCCCCCCGGGAAATACAGGCACAATCCCCAAAAGATTACTTAAAAAGATAAAGAAAAACACCGACAAAAGATAGGGCATAAAACGATGATAATCAGGACCTATAGCCAGGATGGCGATCTGATCACGCACAAACACGATCAGGGGTTCAAAAAAAGCCGAAAGACCTTTTGGGGTGTCGTACACCTCTCTCTTTTTGTACTGGCGTCCGATACTGATAAAGAGCAAACAGATCAATAAAGAGGCAATAAAAACCGACGCCACATTCTTTGTAATGGAAAAATCGTAAATGGTTGACGTATGATAATCAGGAATTAACCCATCCTCCCCCACCCGCACAATCCGTCCTTTTCCGGGTCCCTCCGGTGCAATGCGGAATCCTTTGTAAACACCATCCCCCGTGTTAAGCCGATTACTCGAAAACACATAAAGTTGACCTTCAAAAAACAGGATCACCGGCAAAGGGATGGAGAAATGTTTGTTGCCAATGTCAGCCAGGTGCCAGCCATACGCATCCAACGAGTGGTCTATGATCACTTTCCTGGCATCAAATGCGGGGGCACTTTGCTCCGCATCGTCAATTTCATCACCCACCACCAGAGAAAGATCTGTAGTATCTCCGGGAAATTCCGTTTGAGGATCACTGGCGCCAGACGCACTTTCAATGCCAGCCAGGCTGAATGCCGTCATCCAGAACAAAACGACAACAAATGAAAAAAGTGCAGATTTTCGCTTACCAGTTATACTCATGGTCACATCGACTTGATGATTCAGAAGTTTCCTTTGCGCTAACAGTCATCAGGATAAAAGAACCTTATGGTTTTTTCAGATCCTGGTACAGGTATATGACTTCAAACACGGTAAACGCAAAATAGAACACTAAAAATGTAATAACAAAAGTAAGGGCATCTTCCGGAAACAAGAATGCATAAGACACGATAGCCAGTAAATAGATAATGAACCTCACCACTGTAACTGCCAGAAATACATCATTAAACCGTCGCCCGGATCTGATACCCAAAAGATAAATCAGGTATTTGGACAATAAGACAATCAGATAGAAAAAGGGCACAAAAAGCCAGAAAACATCAGACACCAGGTTTGCAGGCGCCAACCAGACAAACACCAGGTATGCCAGCAAAAGCAATACTGCATAAATACTCAACTGCTTCGTAAAGCGCCGGAAGTTCATTTGGGTTTCTCCGTTTTTGCCTGGGGAGACTCCCTGTCCATGGAGCAGGTGCCGGAAAACCTGGCTCCGGGCTCTATGGAAAGCCGGTTTGTAACAATATCACCGAGAAAGGTGGAAGAAGCTTTAAGTGTCAATAACTCTGATACATCCGCTTTGCCCTGCACCTTTCCGGAAAAATCCGCATTTTTACAAAAAAGGTCTCCTTCAACCATGCCTGTATCCCCAATCACGACTTTTCCTTCTGAATGAATCTCTCCGATGATCTTCCCGTCAATCCGGACATCGCCTTTCGACTGGATCTCTCCTTTGATTACAGTACCTTTACCAACCAGGTTAATTGCTGTGTGATCAGGTTCTTGCTGTCTTGCCATACTGTTTTTCTTATATAAAAATTAAACATTATTTCTTGCACCCATGCTCGATACATCAGACAAAAGTAAGAAAAAAAAAGAAGTGGTGCAGCCCCTTACTCTTCCAGGTAATAGTAACGAAAGAAGGTTCGGTAGGCCTCCAGCTCTTTCTCCTGGTAAAGCACCGGATAGTTATCCACGGATATCACAAAACTCTCCATTTCATCTGGCCGATTTTCACCGATAACCTCAGCCCCGCGCAATTCTTCCAGGTAGGCCATACTGCTCTCTTTCCCCAGAAAGTTGGTTACAGTGATCAGCTGTTTCCCATCACCGAAAAACACATTGTTAACCGAAAGTGCATCTTCTTCCCGGGTTTGGTTATTGAAATTCGCCAGTTCCTCATTCAGTGCAGCCGGATCCGCATGATCTGTATTCAGAACAATCACAAAGAAGTGTATCTGTTCGGGATCAAAGGTATACGGAGACTCAAACGGCGCCTCTCCTCTATTTTCCCTTTCAGACTCTCCGGCAGACGCTGGTTCGGCAGTTTTTTCGGATGAGTCAAGTGAGGCAAGCAACACCCGGGCAGGTTCATACACAGGGGTATCCTCATACTCAGCCACCACCTTTTCCAACTCCTGCCGATACCCGTCTCCCTCAGTTTTACCAATGGACAGGGCATGAAGGTAAGTGAAACGGGCCTTCAGTTCCCTGGAAGCATCCAGGGTATCCAGGGCCTGGTAATTACGCCGAACCACTTCATGCCTCCCGTCAAAAAAAGCCTCGTAACTTTCCTGGTACAAACGCTCAGAAGAACTCTGACGATGGCGAATCCGTTCGGCGTAATCAGGGTCGGAAAGCATTCTTGCCAGTTCACTGTCAGGATAGGCGGCAATCAGATCTTCCTTTACCTGCTCGGCCCGGCTGTGATCGCCCACGTCCTGGTAAAGGTTATAGAGATAATAATAAGCCTGCATTTCCATTTCTGAACCAGGGAAGCGCCTGATTAATTCCTCAAAGCTCTCAATGGCGTTCTCCCTGTTATTCAAATGATCCCTGAATACAATGGCTTTCCGATAATAGGCCTGCATCATCCGGCGCTTGGAAGCAAGCATTTGTTCTTCCGTATTGGGGATATTCGCCAGGTAAGCATCCCTGTCATATACATCTTCAACCTCCCCGGGATCAGTGTTATCCAGGTCCATGTCGTCCCAGTCTCCGTCCATGTCAACAGATGCCATTACCTGCATATTGCTGATCCGCCAGTAATCCTCCAGGGGGCGGTCGCCATAACGGCTGAAAAACTCATCCCGGCCACGACTCATGGCGTTGGCATTATAGAAATACCAGCCCCCCTCCTGCCGCTGACTCCCTCCCTGCCTGGCCCGTTGCCCGGCTTCCTGCATTTCCCGTCTGCGTGCCTGTTCTGCTTCATCTTCCATCCTCTCCTGTTCAGTGATCTCATTGATAATCCCATCCACCACCTCGATCTGATCGGATTTGGATAAGCCGGCCAGGGATTGCAATGAATCCTCCCGCTGAATGATCTGTTCATACCCGGAAAGTTCCGACAACACCTCATGGCGTTGCATGATCCGGTCAAAATCCCGATAGTCGGAAGGCAGGTGGGTCACCGCATCACTGTAACTATCGCTCGCCTCAAGGTAGTCACCCCGTTCAAAAAAGATCTCTCCCAGCCTGAGATGGGCCAATCCTTTCTGCACAGGATTCTGTTCACTGACCCCGGCAGACTGCCTGAACAATTCCACGGCTTCCTCCTCATTGCCCTCACGCAATGAGAGTTGTGCCAACGCGTAATATATCTGGTCCCTGAACTCCGAGAACCTGTCTTCGTTAAGCATATCAAACAGCTCCTCACGAATGCGTCCGCCACCACCTACATCAGGATCATAAGCCATGGCCATTCCGATTCTTGCCTGGAATCGCATCTGGTACCCTGCCCCGCGCATATCCAGTACGCGGGCATACGCTTGCTGTGCAGCTGCATAATCTCCGGCATGCTCATGAAGCTGAGCATGGATAAAGGTGAGGCGGGCCCGTTCACTCTTACTATCCACATGGTTTATTGCCATTTCCAGCTGCCGGGCAGCCTGTTGGTAATTCTCCAGTCTGCGGTGATGATCGGCATAAGTCTTCCGAAACAAGATAATACTTTTCTCATTCAATAATCCGTCCTGATAGCGACGCTCAAGTGTTTCAAGCATTTGCTGTGCCTGGTCAAACCTTCCGATCTCATGATAGGATTTGGCGATCCAGGCCATTGAATCATAACTGCGGGCAGTGTCGTATTCTCTGATGATATATTCAAAAGTCAGGATGGCAAGGTTGTATTCCTGCCGGAAAAACTGTGAGCGACCAATCAGGTAGTAAGATTCATCAATCCACTTATTGCGCTCCACTCCCCGAATATTCATGGAATGCCGCCTGATCACGAGGCTGGCCTTCTCATAGGCCACTTCCATGTTGGACCGGACAGTTTCCCGCTCCTGTTCATTGCCATAGCGGAAGATATCCAGCACCTCCTCGTAATTGTCAGTATGGTTTTCATCCAATTGCTCCAGGGCTTCCATATAGGCTTCCCGGGCATTGAAATAGCCATTGTATTTGGCAGTGACGGTATGATAGGTTCGATTCACGAAAGAATTTTTCTGGGTCGAACACCCCCAGAATAAAAGCAAAACAGTGACCATTAGCCACAATGAAAGTTGCCTACGGGATTTTATAAATAGGTTCAGCATGCAGATTTCAAAATTTCACCACAAATATAACTCTCATTTCATGAAAATATTATGAAATCCGGGGTGTCATTTCATTTAATACGACGTTTGATTGCATATTATGATGGTTGCCCATTATGATGTTTGTATACGATGATGATTACATTCAAGGTGGCATTTATGGAACTTCACAATAACCGGCCACATCAAATCCACATTTTTCCTTTAACGGAGCTGCATTTGCCCCATAATGGTATTTTTGCATATTGCGGCCAGAGGCTCCCCATAAATGATTAATTTTGCAGCACAAAAGGCAGGTCCCTGATATGGACAAAGAAAAAACAACCCAGCAAAAAAAGGATCACCGCAGTTTTTTACAGAAGCTTCATAACAAGTATCGTCTGGTGATCATGAACGATGATACCCTGGAGAAAAAGCTGACCGTAAAAATGACACGTTTCAATGTGTTTATTTTTACCGGTACTGCTGCTGTTTTCCTTGTGGTAGCCACCATTTACCTGATCGCCTTCACACCGCTCCGGGAATACATTCCGGGATATGCAGACTTTAACACCAGGCAGGTACTTCGTGAACTTTCACTACGAACCGACTCTCTCGAAAAAGACCTGAGGCAGAAAGACCTCTATATCATGAATATCCGGAATATTGTGGAAGGCCGTGAAATCATTAAGGAAATTCCCGACAGCATCTCCGGTTCCGAAGTTTTGCCCGTGGAGGATATGTCACGCTCACGTGAGGACTCCCTGCTCAGGGCGGAGATGGAGCAGCAATTCCCCTTTGAGGAAGGGCAGCTGACCGCAGAAAATGCAGGACCAACGCAACCCAACATCCACCTTACCTTTTTCCCTCCCCTTAAGGGAATGGTAAGCCGCCATTTTGATTCAGACCGGGGGCACTTCGGGGTGGATATTGTGGCAGATCTGGGGGAGGTGGTCAAGGCCACTCTTGACGGTACGGTAATCTTTTCCACCTGGACCAT
Source organism: uncultured Bacteroidales bacterium (assembly GCA_964463915.1). Lineage (GTDB taxonomy): Bacteria > Bacteroidota > Bacteroidia > Bacteroidales > UBA7960 > PUPG01. The sequence continues at coordinate 22,973 of CAYXEH010000036.1, forward strand.
GGAGACAGGATATAACATCGGCATCCAGCATGAACATAATCTTATCTCGGTTTACAAGCATAACAGCGGCCTGCTCAAGGAGCAAGGCAGTTTTGTGGAAGCCGGAGAAGCCATCGCCGTGATTGGAGACACCGGTCTTTATTCCACAGGCACACACCTTCATTTTGAATTGTGGTTGAATGGGGTGCCGATCAATCCTCTTGACTATATAATAGTGGAATGACAGCCAGCAGACGGAAAAATATAGCGATATTAGGTTCCACAGGGTCTGTCGGACAACAGGCACTGGAGGTGATCCGGCAACAACCCGAAAGGTTCTCCGTTGAGATGCTCAGTGCCAAAAACAGTACTTCCCTGTTGATCGAACAGGCCCGGGAGTTTTCTCCCCGCACTGTCGTCATCGGCAATCCTGATCACTACAGACAGGTCAGGGAGGCCCTTGCACCCACTTCCGTGCATGTAACCGCCGGAGAAGACGCATTGGAAGAGGCTGTTGCATCGCCGCAAACAGATATGGTACTCAGTGCCATGGTGGGGATTTCCGGGCTGGGTCCGACCATCAATGCCATCCGGCACGGGAAAGCAATCGCCCTGGCCAACAAGGAAACCCTGGTTGTAGCCGGCCACATCATCACCGAAATGGCCCGGGCCAGCGGGGTCACACTTCTTCCTGTTGATTCGGAACATTCCGCAATATACCAGTGCCTTGCCGGTGAGGCGCACAATTCCATAGAAAAAATCTATCTCACTGCCAGCGGCGGGCCATTCAGGGGTATGAGCAGGGAAGCCATGAAAAGTGTCACCCGTGAACAGGCCCTGAAGCACCCGAACTGGGACATGGGTGCCAAGATCACCATCGACTCTGCCTCCATGATGAACAAAGGTCTGGAGGTGATAGAGGCAAAATGGTTATTCAGCCTGTCACCCGATCAGATCAGGGTGGTCATCCACCCACAGTCAATCATTCACTCCGTCGTACAGTTTGAAGACGGCAGCATGAAGGCACAAATGGGCCTGCCTGACATGAAGCTCCCCATCCAATATGCCCTTGGTTATCCTGAGCGCATCCGGTCACAGTTTGAACGCTTCTGTTTTACAGATTATCCCGCACTGACCTTTGAGCAGGTGAATGAACAGTGTTTTCCCTGTATCGGGCTGGCCTACAAAGCCATGGAAAAAGGCGGGAACAGCCCCTGTACATTGAATGCCGCCAACGAAATCGCCGTGGCCGCTTTTCTGGATGGCAAGATCGGATTTGGGCAGATCCCGGAGATCATTGCCACCTGCATGGAACGGGTCACACATATCAATACCCCGGGGCTGGAGGATATCCGGGAGACAGACAATGAAGCACGTGCCCTTGCCGTTGAACTGACAGAACAAAAAAGAAACCCAAACGTTCTTTAAAAATATAGCAATTCAACCTCCGGCAATTAATCCGGAATATAATGCACATTATAAACTTTTGAAAACACCATGGAAATACTGATAAAAACATTGCAGTTCTTTCTGAGCCTTTCAATCCTGATTGTCATCCATGAGATGGGCCACTTTATGTTTGCCCGTCTTTTTAATATCCGGGTAGAGAAGTTCTACCTGTTTTTCAACCCATGGTTCTCTCTTTTCAAGATTCGTCGCGGAGATACCACCTATGGCATGGGATGGCTCCCACTGGGCGGTTATGTGAAGATATCAGGCATGATTGATGAGTCAATGGACAAGGAGCAGATGAAACAGCCCCCAAAACCTTACGAGTTCAGGGCCAAACCTGCCTGGCAAAGATTGATCGTGATGGTGGGCGGGGTTTTCTTCAACGTGATCCTTGCCGCCCTGATATATATTTTCATGATGTTTTTCATCGGAGAGGAACATCTGCCGGTAGATAATATGGAATATGGCATCGTGGCAGAAGAACTGGGCAGGGATATCGGCCTGAAAACCGGAGACCATATCGTATCCCTCAATGGGGAGAAGCCAGGTGACTGGGTGGAGCTACGCAGTCAATTTGCCCGCGGCGAAGTAGAGGAAGTCACCGTAAAACGGGATGACAGTCTGGTCACGATGTCCGTTCCGGATGACTTTTTCGGGAAGCTGATCTCTGCCCGGGGGCAGAATTTCATCTCGATCCGCTATCCCTTTATTGTGGATGGATTCCTGGAGGGCTCACCAGCAAAAGAGGCCGGTGTGGAAGTGGGCGACCACATCAGGGGGATCGGGGGAGAGGAAACCTGGTCCTTCACAGAATTTGCTCAAACAATCGGGGACTACGCCGGGGAAGAAACCACATTGATGGTGGAGCGCAACGGGCAAACCCTGCAGCTGCCCATCAACATACCGGAAGAAGCCCTGGTGGGGGCTTACCTCAAGGATCCTTTTGAAATCCTGCAGACCGAAACGCGTAACTATTCTTTCTTTGCGGCCATCCCTGCCGGTGTGGAAAGGGCTTACCACACCACCCGGGATTATTTCCGTGATCTCGCACTTCTTTTCAAGCCTGAGGTAAGTGCCAGAGAAAGCCTGGGCGGATTCATCACCATCGGAGGCATTTTCTCCCCCACCTGGGACTGGGTCCATTTCTGGACAATGACTGCATTTCTGTCCATCATCCTGGCGGTGATGAACATTTTACCGATTCCCGCCCTGGACGGTGGTCATGTAATGTTCCTGCTCTATGAGATCATTGCCGGAAGGAAGCCCCCGGAGAAGTTCATGGAATATGCCCAAATGGTGGGGATGCTCCTGCTGTTGTCATTGATACTCCTGGTGAACCTCAACGACGTACTGCGGCTTTTCAGGTAAGCAGGCATCAACCAACAATTATGTCAGCCATCTTTGAAACAACCATACTTGGCTCTTCGGCAGCCATTCCGACATCCCTGAGGCATACCAGTGCCCAGCTGCTGAAATACCACAACCTCTATTTCCTGATCGATTGTGCGGAAGGGTGTCAGATGCAGCTTCGCAGGCTCAAAAAACCATTGATGAAGATCAGTCATATCTTCATCAGTCATCTGCACGGAGATCATTACCTGGGATTGCCCGGATTACTGTTTTCCCTGCACCTGCTGGGAAGAGAAAAGGAAATGCATGTGTATTCGCCCCCAGGGCTGGAAGAGATGATCAATCTGCAATACAAAATTGCCGGACTGACCCCTTCTTTTCAAATCCGGTACCACGACCTGCTGGAGGGAGAAACCCGGGTTTATGAGGACGATTTCCTGACCGTAGAAACCATTGCAATGGAACACCGCCTTCCCACTTTCGGCTTTTTGTTCAGGGAAAAACCCAAAGAAAGAACCATTCGCAAAGAAAGTCTCTCAAAATATCGCATCCCCGTGGCAAGGCGAGGCGGGATCAAAAAGGGAGAGGACCTGATCACGGAAGATGGCACACGCATCCCCAATGAAGAAATCACCCTGCCCCCTCCACCACCGCGTAGCTATGCATTCTGCTCAGATACCGCCTATACCGAATCCTTTATTGAACAGGTGCGCCATGCAGACCTGCTCTACCACGAAGCCACCTTCATGCACGACAAAGCCGGTATTGCCAGGCAAAAACTGCATTCAACCACCATAGAAGCAGCCACTCTGGCCAAAAAAGCCGAAGCCGGTACCCTGATGATCGGCCATTACTCGGCCCGCTATAAAGAATTGGAAGATTTCCTCAGGGAAGCATCCACGGTGTTTCCAGAGACCATTCTTGCCAGGGAAGGCGAAACCGTTACAGTGAAACGGTCAGAAGCCCATTCAACGACCGGTAATAAAGATACAACCAGGGCGTAATTAGGTAGACCCCCGGCCGGGAGCCGGAATCGGTCACCGGTTTAGAAAAACAAGCCTGACAACAAAGGGGGTAAAGCCTTGCTTCGACCGTCCAGCAACTGATAACGCTTCAGCATCGTCACAATTTCCGGTTCTGCATGCCGGCAGCCCGACAAAGTACCTTCCAGTTG
>CAYXEH010000037.1:0-4570 GCA_964463915.1 uncultured Bacteroidales bacterium
AATCCACCCCGAAGGGGTGCAACGTTTGTAGCAGGTGCAACGTTTGTAGCAGGTGCAACGTTTGTAGCTGGTGCAATATCCGTAGCCGATGTAAATCCGTAGCCGATGCAACGTCCGTAAAAATTGATTGTTAAAACAATATATTATGTCCAAATATATTTATACGTATCCGCAGGAATTGGTGAGGGGCCGGTTGATTCGCCGGTACAAGCGTTTTCTGGCGGATATTGAGCTGGCGGGCGGTGAGAAGGTCATTGCGCATTGCACCAATTCGGGCAGTATGAAATCGGCCCTGGACGAGGGGGCCGAGGTGGCCATTTCACCGGTTACGGATCCCAAAAGGAAGACCCGCTTTACCTGGGAGATGATCAGAATCAACGGCAGCTGGGTGGGAATCAACACCAACATCCCCAATATCCTGGCTGCCATGGCCATGGAGCAGGGCCTGCTGGATCCCCTGCAGGGCTACAGTGAGGTCAGGCGGGAGGTGAAATTCCTGGACAGCCGTTTTGATGTATTCGGGAAAAAGGGTGATGAGCAATGCTTCGTGGAGGCAAAAAACGTGTCCCTGAACGAGGATGGCATTGCCATGTTCCCCGATGCGGTCACCATCCGGGGGCAGAAACACCTCGACACCCTGGTAAAAGTGGTGGAATCAGGCAAAAGGGCCGTGATGCTCTACGTCATCCAGCGCACCGATGTAACCGCTTTTGCCCCGGCCGCACATATTGACCCGGCCTATGCAGCAAAACTGCAGCAGGCAGAAGCAAAAGGCGTCGAAGTAATCCCCTGGCAGATCCGCCCCCACCCCACCGGCTACCAGTCCGTCGGCATCCTCAAACGCACAAACCAACAACCAAGGGTGCGAAGCACCCGTTAACCAACAACCTTTATGAATATTTTCCAGGCTAACGGCATTTCAAAGTCCTTCGGCGAAAAAGTCCTTTTCGAAGGCATTTCCATGAGCATCTCCCTGGGCCAGAAGGTCGCCCTGATTGCCCGCAACGGCACCGGCAAAACCACCCTGCTGAACATCATCGCGGGGATCGACCAGCCTGACCAGGGACTTTGCACCTACAAAACGGACCTGCGCCTGGCTTACCTGCCCCAGGAGCCCTCGTTTCCCCCCGGCATAACGGTTTCTGAGGCCCGCCTGACGGCCGACAACGAACAAACGCGCACCATCCGCGCCTATGAGGAGCTGATCGACGATGAGGAAACAGCCACTGACCCGGTCAGGCAGGAAAAGCTGCAGGCACTTACCGAACAGATGGATGCCCTGGGTGCGTGGGACTATGAGCAGCGCATCAGGCAGGTCCTTACCACGCTGAAGATCGGGAATCTGCGGGCCACCACCGGCAGCCTCTCCGGGGGGCAGGTCAAACGGCTGGCCCTGGCCAGGATCCTGATTGAAGATGCGGAGTTTATCCTGCTGGATGAGCCCACCAACCACCTGGATGTAGACATGATCGAATGGCTGGAGCAATACCTTTCGAGGCAAAAGATGACACTTCTGGTGGTCACCCACGACCGCTATTTCCTGGATGCGGTATGCAACGAGATCCTTGAAATGGAAAACGGACAGCTGTTCACCTACCACGGCGATTACAGTTACTACCTGGAGAAAAAGCAGGAACGCCTGGCGGCAGAGGCCGCCCAGTCGGAAAGGGCCACCAATTTACTCAGGAGGGAGACCGAATGGATGCGGCGCACCCCGCAGGCCCGAACCACGAAATCCAAAGCACGCATTCAGGGGTATCATACGCTGAAAGAACAGGCAGGCAAACAACAGGAGGGTGAAGCAGGCGACATCAAAATGGACATGGCCCGGCTGGGCAAAAAGATCCTCGAACTGGAACATGTCACCAAATCCTATGATGACCTGACGGTGGTCCGCGACTTCTCTTATGTGTTCAAAAAAGGCGAACGCACGGGCATTGTGGGGCCCAACGGCACGGGCAAAAGCACCCTGTTGAAGATCATCACCGGGCAGCTGCAGCCCGACAGTGGCAGGGTGGTCACCGGCGAAACCATCCGTTTCGGGTATTACCGCCAGGAGGTGCTGAATGTGGATGACGACAAAAAAATGATCGATGTCATCACCGACATTGCCGAAAGCATCCGCATCGACAAAGACACCTGGATGAGTGCCCCGCAGTTTCTGCAGTATTTCAACTTTCCCTACCACATGCACCACACCCGGGTGGGCAAACTCAGCGGGGGCGAGAAACGGCGGTTGTACCTGCTCACGGTGCTGATCAACAATCCGAACTTTCTGATCCTGGATGAGCCCACCAACGACCTGGACATTCACACGCTGAACCTGCTCGAGGATTTCCTCACCCGTTTCCCGGGATGCCTGATCATCGTTTCCCACGACCGGTATTTCCTCGACCGGCTCACTGAGCACCTTTTTGTGTTCAAAGCCCCGGGCGAGATCAAAGACTTCCCGGGCAACTACACCGATTTCCGGAAAAAACAAAAACAACTGGAAGAGGAGAAAAAGGCCGCCTTACCAAAAACCGCAAAACCGGCTCCGGCCAGAAAAAGGGAAAAGAAAAAACTCAGCTACAAAGAGCAGAAGGAATTTGACGCCCTGGAAAAAGAGATCGAAAAGCTGGAGGAAGAAAAAGCGGAGCTGCTTGAAAAGATGAATGCAGGCACATTGCCTGCCGATGAACTCATGAAAGCATCCACCCGCTTTGAAGAACTGGAACAGATCCTCGACAGCAAAACCAACCGCTGGCTGGAGCTGTCCGAATGGGTGTAACCCCGGGGCCACCCGGCGCCAGTCATCCGGTCACAAATTCCCATGACCCGGTGCCCCGCATGTCTGCACGACACGATTGTGGCAATCCGGGGGTCATCATAAGCACGTATGAGTCAGGGCTTTATCGTCAAGCACGGTGTCCTGCGCTATGCGTCTACGCATTCAGCATTACCGGCATCACGAGCATCAGGATCTCTTCCTCCTTGTTGTCATTTTCCAGCGGAGACAACAATCCGGCCCGGTTCGGCTCAGACATTTCCACCATCACCTGATCAGATTCCAGGTTGTTGAGCATCTCCACCATGAATTTGCTGTTAAAGCCAATCTCCAGGTCGGTACCCTCGTAATGGCAGGTCAGGCGCTCTTTGGCCTCATTGCTGTAATCCAGGTCCTCGGCCGACAGGGTGAGTTCGCTGCCGGCGATCTTGAACTTCACCTGGTAGGTGGTCTGGTTGGAAAAAATAGACACCCGTTTGATGGCATTGAGGAAGGGTTGCCGCTCCACGGTCATCTTGTTGGGATTGCTGGAGGGGATCACCGCCGAATAATTCGGGTACTTGCCGTCGATCAGGCGGCAGGTCATGATGATATTTTTAAACGTGAAACGGGCATTGGTTTGACTGTACTCAACAGACACATTGTCCTCTCCCGATACCAGTGTATGACGAAGCTGATTCAGAGGCTTCTTGGGAAGGATAAAGCTGGTGGCTTCCTGGGAGGTAACGTCCAGCCGGCGATATCTCACCAGTTTATGGGCATCGGTGGCCACAAAGGTGGTCCCTTCCGGAGAAAGCTCACACAACACACCCGCCATTACCGGCCGCAGGTCATCATTGCTGGCAGCGAAGATGGTTTTGGAGATGGCCTGGTACAGGATATCGGCATCGATAGACACCGAAGAAGCCTCCTCGATGGGTGGCACCTGGGGATACTCCTCCCCGTTCTGGCCTGCCAGCCGGTATTTACCTTCTCCGGCTATCAGCGTGACGCCAAAGTTGTCAGGATCAATATCGATGGTCACGGGGATGTCCGCGAATGTTTTCAGGGTGTCAATCAGGATTTTCGCCGGGATGGCCACACTGCCTTCTCCCTCAGCCATATCCACATTGATACGGGATGTCATGGTCGTTTCCAGGTCGGACGCAGAGATCTTGATTTCTGAATCCGCCAGCTCAAACAAAAAATTGTCCAGAATGGGAAGGGTGTTATTGGTGCTCAATACCCCGCTAATGGCCTGCAGTTGCTTTAAAAGCAAAGAACTGGATACAATAAACTTCATATGTCTCCTGATTTTATGTTGCGTAGCAAAGATAGCTTTTTATTAAAAATATTCCTTTTATTCACCGACAATTTTGGCAGTTGGTCTGAATTTTTTCCTTTACCGGCTTTCCTCCTCCAGGAAAAAGGATAAAGTTCGTTTGATGGGATGAAAAACGTAATACTGGGCCAGGGCAAAATCCCCCTGGTTCACCTGCAGGTAGAAGCGATTGGGATCGTAGTCACGGTATTCAGAAACCAGGCTCCCGTCATCCGGCACCTGCCGCCTGAAAAAATACAAACTTGTCTCAAGACCGGTGTCATCGGTCACATAAATCCTGGCCACCGGTTCTTCAGACAACATATCCCCGGGCGGATCACCGGCTGTTCCGGGAAGCAGCCGCTCGTAATACAGGCCGGAGAATGCGTTCAGGTAGCGATACAGGCGATCGCCTCTGAGCCTTGAACCATCAATTTCTGCCCCGGCATGGTCAAACAGGTGGTACTCCCCCGTTTCAGACTGCTCCAGCACGAATCCTTCCT
>CAYXEH010000037.1:4670-16309 GCA_964463915.1 uncultured Bacteroidales bacterium
TCCTCCCCGGCGGTGTAAAAGGCCCGTACACGAAAAATCTCTGGGGGCTCCAGGTCAAGGACCACCGGATCACGCCAGACATGCTCCCGGGGCGTGAATACTTTTTTCAGCCCGCCTCCCACGCCGGGCACATATACCTCCAGCGGCTCTGTTTCCCCCTGCAGGCGTAAAAAACTCCCGCCCCCGTCACGGCTGTCTTCCCCGACCACGAAATGCCTCAATTTGCGCTGTCGCGGGAAGAGTCCGCGGTCGCCCGGCAAAGGGATCCAATACCCGGTCCCAAACACCTCTGCTTCGGTTCCGGTTTCGTTCAGCTGATCTGTGATTACGGGGATCTCAGCATAAGGGACGGGGCGCCGGACTTCCATGTTACGCAATACCGAACGCATATCACGCACCGCCGATTCATTGGCCCGGAATTCACCGTTGAGCAACCAACGGCCATCTTCATCTTTTTCAACACACATCTGCATGCCTTCGGCCCCCGTCAGGCGAACAGCCACGATCTCCTCCTGTATACGCAGGCGTCCGTGCTCTTCCACCCCACTGCTTTCTGAGAAAACAAGAAAGAGGGCCAGAACGAATACCAGCACTGCCAAAAGCAGCAGCAGAAAATTGTTTCTCTTCATAGCATCCATTTAGCGGGTAAAATGCCGCTTACGCCAAATCAGTCTCAATACACCAAAAATCAGCACTACCAGCACCGGCAGTCCGGTGTTTGCAATTTGTATAAGCAACTGGTCACGGGAAACCGCTGCCTCATCCAGTTTCCGCATCCGAAGCTCTTTTCCGCGGGCCTCGATCAGTCCGGAATCATCCGTAAGATAGTTTACGGCATTCATGATAAAATCTTTATTCCCGAAATACTCCCTGGAGTACCGGTCGTATCCCAGTGGAAGCGGCTGTCCTTCGCTGTCTACCTGGTTACGGATCATGTTCCCGTCTGCCACCACCATCATGCGGGCCGGCACACTGCGCTCCTGCACCTCATAGCCCGCCGGGATTTCCACCCCGGGGTTGAGCCGGTTTTGAAAAAGGGATTCAAAGGTGCCTTCCAGCAGCACGGCTACCGGTTGCGGAGGGCCGGTGTACAATGTTTCATCCACCGGTCGCTGAAGAATGTCCAGGCTGATGCGAACCGGTACAGGCATCACACGGGAGTACCCGGATGTTTTCAGCAAGACCTGCTTATCTACACCGGGAGCCCCCACTGTATCAATGCTGCTTACAAACTCACCCCTTACCGCGTTCAGCTTACTGACAATTTCATGATCGCTTTCAGGAGTCATTAAAGGGTAAAAATACCAGGGCAGCAGGTTGATTTGCGGGTCCCCGCCCACGTAGCCGGTAATGACAGGATGGGGAGCGGCATTGAGGTCCTGGATCAGCACCGGATTCAGTCTGGCGCCATAATTGAAGAAGAAATCATCCATATTGATGTCCCATGCCATGCCAATGGTTTCACTGGCATTGCGCAAACTGTCCATATCGGCAAAGACCGGATCCACGAGCCACAGCATTGACCCTCCCTGCATGAGAAATTGGTCAAGTGCAAATTTTTCCTTCTCGGAGAATGTTTCCCTGGGGCGGGCAGCGATCAGGGTACGATAGTCAGTCAGTTGCGTGATGGATTCCCCTGCCTCTACCCTGTCAACCTCATAAAACCTTTCGAGTGATTCAGTCGCTGAAGCCACCTCCAGGGGCGGAAGTCCTCCCTTCCCTTCAAGGAACGCAATGCGATCCTTGTTCTCAACGATCACCTGGCGAATGGCGGAAGCCAGGTTGTATTCCAGGGCCAGGGAAGAGTTATGCAACACCTCGGCAATCGGCAGCCCCCGCTGATCCTTCAGCAGCTGCACAGCCACCTCACGGCCCCTGTAGGAAACCAGGGCCCCGGGAAAGACCACACGCTGCGAGGTGCCGTCGCCCGTACGCATCTGGACCTGTGCCGGCTCCAGACCTTTTTCTGCAAGCGACCGGTAATGCTGCTGAACCCTTTCGTAATCTTCACCGGCCTCTTTTGAGGGATCCACAAACTCAAACTGCACGTAATCGGACCAGGCCCTGAATTCGTCCAGCATTTCCCTGGCATCGTTACGCAGGCGGCGAAATTCCACCGGAAGGTTTCCCTCAAGATACACCTTTACGTATACCACATCATCAATCTCTCTCAGCATGTCACGGGTAGCGGGGGTCAGCGAGTACCTTCCCTCACTGGTCATATCGATCCGGGCAAAACGAACGGACCCGGCCAGGTTCAGGGCCACCACCAGCACAAAAACAGTAAGGAGCCGCACCAGGACCGGTCTTCCCGTATCTCTTATCCCGACAACCGCCTGGGTAAAACTCAGAAACAATACAATGACTCCGGCAAAATACAACAGGTCACGGCTGTCGACCACCCCACGGCTGATGGAGGTATAATGGGCCTGCAGGCCCAGGTTCCGTATGAACAGATCCAGGCTGCCAAACAGATCCAGCGAGTGAATCATCTCAAACCCGAGGTAAAGGAAGCCACACAGAAAAAGGGCAAGGATAAAGGCCACGATCTGGTTCTGGGTCAGTGAAGAGGCAAAAAGACCTACCGCAACAAACACCATCCCGATAAAAAACAATCCGAAATATGACCCCCATATTCCTCCAAAATCAACCCCGGGCGGGGCGGCATACAAATGAACGGTCAACAGGTAGATCAGTGTCGGCAGGAGCGAAACCACCACCAGTAATACGCCGGCAAAGAATTTCGCCAGTACGATCTGGAGTATGGTCACCGGCTTGGTCATCAGCATTTCCAGGGTACCCGTTCGTTTTTCATCCGCAAAAAAGCGCATGGTGATGGCAGGAACCAGGAAAAGAAACACGAAAGGGGCCAGAACAAACAGTCCGTCAAGCCGGGCCTCTCCTGTTTCAATGACGTTGAACTCCACGGGGAAGACCCACAAAAACAGACCGGTAATAACAAGAAACACAGCCACTACCACGTAGGCGATCAGGCTGTTAAAAAAACCATTGAACTCCTTCTTCAGCAATGCCCACATATGCGCATAGTTATTGGGGAATAAATTCTACGGTCACAGTATCATTCATCTGCAACCCCAACAGGGAGGCTGCTTTACCCTGGTTGATGGCAATCTCAAGAAAGCCCGTGGAGCCGAAAAGAGCCAGTTTCTCACCGGGCACCACATCTGAATAGGATTGATGCAATTGGCTGATGCCGTCATCGGGTGAACGGAAATTGATCAGAAAAGAACGCCCCTGCCCTACCTCACGGAATAGTTGTGCATCAATATTAACAAACACGTTTTCGTACGTATCCACAAAAATCACTTTACCGGTGATCCGCTCATCATAGACCACGGGTTTGAAGGGGATCTTTTCATTCAGGCCGGGATGGGGATGTCCGATCTCCTCCAGGCTGTGTCCGGAAGCCAGCATGGCAGCCGCTTTCACAAACACATCCCGGGTGGAAAAGGTAAAATAATCGGAATCCTGCATGACATTCAGCTCCACCATCGCTTCAGGCTCTTTGCCCAAAAGCAGGGGAAAGATTCCGTTGTCCGCACCAATAAAAAACTGGCCGTCACTCTGAACGGCAACGTGGGGGCTCTCAATGCCGGCTTCGGTATTGACCCCGATCAGGTGGATGGTACCCTTTGGAAAAGAAGGATAGGCATTTTTCAACACAAAACTGGCCTGCATGAGGTCGTAACTGGCGATCTCATGAGAGATGTCCACAATGGTGGCCTGTGGAAGCTGCTTCAGCAAAGCACCCTTCACTGTCCCGGAATAATGATTCCCGCTACCCCAGTCGCTGGTCAGAGTGATAACTATCATGGGTGTTCCTCTAACTTTAGATACCAGAAAACAATTCTACCACGCATTTGTGATAAAAATATTGTTATTTTGCATTTTCAAAAGTAAACAATTAATGGGGGAAAAAACAATCAAAATTGAGGGCATACACCCCCCCGATATTTTCGGGCTGCGGGAAGAGAAGCTCAGATTGCTCAAAAACATCTTTCCAAAGCTAAAGCTGATTTCCCGGGGGGATGAGCTGATTGTGATCGGCGATCAGGAGGAAACTGGTTTTTTTGAGGGCAAACTCCGGCTGATGCTGGCTCATTTTGAGAAGTACGGGAAGCTCACCGAGGAAAATATCCTGGAGATCATGGCGCATGACGCAGGCATCGCTGATGCAGCCTCCAGCGACGACGGAGAATTGTTGTTATATGGTAAAAACGGCATTGCCATCAAAGCCCGCTCTCCCAATCAGCAAAGGATGGTGAGCAGTTTTAAGAAGCACGATATGCTTTTCGCCATCGGCCCGGCTGGTACCGGGAAAACCTATACCGCAGTTGCCCTGGCCGTAAAGGCACTCAAAAACAAGGAGGTGAAAAGGATTATCCTCACCCGTCCCGCCGTGGAGGCCGGAGAAAACCTCGGTTTTTTGCCGGGAGACCTGAAAGACAAGCTGGATCCCTACCTGCGTCCGTTATATGACGCATTGCGGGATATGATCCCGCCGGCAAGGCTGGCCGCCTACCTGGAAGACGGAACCATTGAAATAGCCCCCCTGGCCTTTATGCGGGGCAGAACCCTTGACAATGCCTTTGCCATCCTGGACGAGGCTCAGAATGCCACGGAAAACCAGCTGAAAATGTTTCTGACCCGCATGGGTAAATCCGCCCGCTTCATTGTAACAGGAGACATTACCCAGATAGACCTGCCCCGCAACCAGGTATCGGGATTGCTGGCAGCCATTAAGTTACTGAACCACATCAAGGGGATCGATTTTGTATTTCTCAATGAACGGGATGTCATTCGCCATGAGCTCGTCAGCCGCATTATTGAGGCCTACGAGGAGGCAGGCAAACTGAATAAAAAAGACGGGGAGGCCGGAAAAGGTAAATAATTATTAATCTCAATAGCTAAAATCCATTTAACATGAACGCTGTAACAAAAACAAACTTTGATTTCCCGAAACAAACCAGCTTTTATGAAGGCAAGGTCAGGGATGTATACACCATCAACAATGAAACAATGCTGATGGTGGTCACGGACCGCATCTCTGCCTTTGATGTGGTACTGCCGAAAGGAATTCCTTACAAAGGCCAGGTACTGAACCAGATTGCCGCCAAATTCCTGGATGCCACGGCCGACATCGTACCGAACTGGAAAACAGCCACCCCCGATCCCATGGTGACCGCAGGCATTTACTGCGAACCCTATATGGTTGAAATGGTGATCCGCGGATACCTGACCGGTCACGCCTGGCGGGAATATAAAAAAGGTAAGCGCAGCCTTTGCGGTGTTTCCCTTCCTGACGGGATGAAGGAACATGAGCGTTTCCCCGAACCCATCATCACACCCACCACCAAGGCCCTGGTAGGCCACGACGAGGATATTTCCAAAGAGGAGATCCTGGAGCAGGGGCTGGTAAGCAAAGAAGAGTATGAACAACTGGAGCACTACACCAGGGAGCTTTTTAAAAGAGGCAGTGAGATGGCAGCGGAGAAAGGGCTGCTCCTCGTGGATACCAAATACGAATTTGGCAAGGCCAACGGAAAAATTTACCTGATCGATGAGATCCATACACCGGACTCATCCCGCTATTTCTATGGAGATAAGTACCAGGAAAGACTGGACGCCGATCAGCCCCAGAAGCAGCTCTCAAAGGAATTTGTCAGGGAATGGCTGATGGAAAAAGGATTCAACGGCGAAGAAGGCCAGCAGCTTCCTGAGATGCCGGAGGAGTTCATCAACCAGGTTTCGGAACGGTACATTGAACTGTTTGAAAAGATCACCGGGGAAAAATTCATTAAAACCCCCGCCGAAGATGTACATAGGCGCATTGAAGAAAACTGCATGAACTTCCTGAAAGCCTGACAGGCTGATTGCCTCTTACTGATTACCCGCCCCATGCATCTGTACGGGGCGGGTTTTTTATTGCCCCGGGGCGGGTTTTTTGTTGCCCGCGATTTTGTTTGTAAAGTTTCTCTGGGCAATGCGTACTTTTTTTGTTATGTTTGTCCACTCTGACAATTTTGGATATTTAAAGCAAAAAATATACGATAGATATGTATGCAACCACAGGTATCAGGCATGAGGACAAATACGCCATGGAAAGGCGTACTCCCGTCACCCCTTCCCATTGCCGTAAGCTGATTGAGGCAGAGGGAATGCATATCGTGGTACAATCCTCCCCGAAAAGAGTTTTCCCGGACCAGGAATACCTGGCGGCAGGCGCCAAAGTTCAGGATGACCTGGACAATTGTGAGCTGATCTTCGGGGTCAAGGAGATTCCTGAGGAAGCCTTTGAGGAAGGGAAAACCTATGTGTTTTTCAGCCATGTGATCAAGGGACAGCCCCACAATATGCCCATGCTGAAAAACATGATGGAAAAAGGATGCAGCCTCATCGATTATGAATGCATTTCTGATGATCATGGAAAGCGACTGATCTTTTTCGGAAAATATGCCGGCCTCGCGGGCATGATCAACTCCCTGTGGAGCCTGGGTGAGCGGCTGAAGGAATACGGCTATGACAACAATCCTTTCATGGACATCAAACAATCATGCCGGTATCACTCACTGGAGGAAGCCAAAGAGGCTGTATCAGCTGCCGGCAAAAGGATTGAGAAAGAAGGCCTGCCTGAAGAACTTACGCCCCTCACGATCGGCCTGACCGGCTACGGAAATGTGTCAAAGGGGGCCCAGGAAATTGCCGGCCTGCTGCCATGCAGGGAGATTACCCCCCAACAGCTGCTGGAACTGGAAAACGGCCGGAAGCTCCCGAACAATCTCATTTATAAAGTGGTTTTCAAAGAGGAGGATATTTCCAGGCGAAAAGACGGAAAGACCTTTATCCTGCAGGATTATTATGACCATCCGGAAAAATATGAGAACGCCTTTGAGCAGTATATCCCGCACCTGACCGTGCTGATGAATTGCATGTACTGGGACAACAGGTATCCGCGCATTGTCACCAAAAAATACCTGAGGCAATTGTTCAGAGGGGGCCGGCCTAAACTGACTGTGATCGGAGATGTCACCTGTGACCCGAATGGCTCCGTGGAATGCACCCACCAGGGCACCTCCATTGAAGACCCGGTCTTTGTATACAACCCGGCAACCGGCCAACCTTCAATGGGATTCAAAGGAAACGGGGTCCTTGTCATGGCGGTCGATATCCTCCCCAGCGAATTGCCCCGGGATTCCTCCATGGCATTTGCGGATGCACTGTTCCCTTTTGTCAAACCCATCGCCGCAGCAGACTTTTCTGTTCCTTTCGATGAGATCCGGCTGCCAAAGCCGGTAAAGAAAGCCCTGATCCTTCTCCGTGGCGAACTCACTCCGGACTATAAATATATTCAGGAATATTTGTAACTATTTGATTTATGAAGAAGGTACTGATACTTGGCGCCGGCCTGGTCGCAAATCCCATTGTAAATTATTTGCTGGACAAAGAATTTGAACTGACAGTGGCCACTGCGCCCGATACCATCGACAGGGCGCGGATCATGATCGCCGGCCGCCCCAACGGGAAAGCGGTGGAATGGACCATGAACCAGAAAGAGACACTGGACAGCCTGGTGGCCTCGCACGACCTGACGGTCAGTCTGCTGCCCTATGCTTTTCATGTGGAAATAGCCGGGCATTGCATCAGACACAGAAAAAACATGGTTACGACCTCCTATGTTAAGCCGGACATGCAGGCACTGGATGAGGATGCACGGAAAGCCGGGATCATTATCCTCAACGAACTCGGGGCAGACCCGGGGATGGATCACATGTCGGCCAAGCGGATCATCGATCATGTGCATGAAAAAGGCGGCGAGGTAAAGAAATTCTACAGCTTCTGCGGAGCGCTGCCTGCCCCCGAAGCCGCCGACAATCCATTCCGTTACAAGTTTTCGTGGAGCCCGAAAGGGGTGTTGCTGGCCAGCAACAACGACGGGCGCTACCTGTATAACGGAAAAGAAGTGTATGTGCCGGGTAAGGATCTGTTCAAAGACCCCATACCGGTAGAAGTTCCGGAAATGGGGAAACTGGATGTCTACCCCAACCGCAACAGCCTTCCTTACATTGACAAATACGGGATCCCTGAGGTACAAACCATCATGCGTGGCACATTCCGTCATCCCGGATGGTGTGAAACCATGGATGTGATCAAGAAACTGAACCTGATCACCACCGACAATTATGACCTGACGGGCAAAACCTATGCGGACCTGCTGGGAATGCTGGTTGGTGCTGAGAAAGGCGAGGACATTAAGAAAAAAGTGGCGGCTTACGTGGGCCTGCCCGAGGATGCGCACCCAATCAAAGCACTGGAATGGCTTGGGCTTTTTGAGCATAAGCCCATGAACAGGCAACAGGACACCCCGTTTGAAGTGGTGTCTGACCTGATGATCGAAAAAATGATCCTTGGCACCCATGAACGCGACATGGTGGTAATGCAGCACCTGTTACTGGCCACCTATCCCGGTGGCAAAAAGGAAGTCATTCGTTCATGCATGCTGGATTACGGCAGTAAAGCCACCGACACAGCCATTGCACGTACCGTCACGCTTCCTGCGGCGGTTGGTGTGGAAATGATCCTCAAAGGGGAGATCACCGGGAGAGGCGTTTGCATCCCTGTTTCACCGGCCATTTACAACCCCATCCTGGATGCCCTGGAAGCCATGGGCATCAAAATGGATGAATGTTACGGCCTGCCGGAAAAGGAGATCATCCGCTGAGTACATTTTCTGTGATCCAGTCGGCAATGCGCCTGTCGTTGGCAAGATGCGGCACCTTGTTCTGCCCGCCCAGTTTTCCGACGGACTTCATATAGTTATGGAAGGTCCCCGACGGAACATGCTCCACTTTGGCCGGTTGCAGTATCCCCCCGGAAACCAGGTCTTTGTAATACGGGTTCTTTTCCTGCAGGGTTTGGTCAAGCACCTGTACGAAATGCTCCATGTCGCCGGGCTCTTTGCTGAATTCAACAAACCACTGGTGGCAGGGCTTGCCACCGGGGTTATCCACCAGCGGGGCAAGGGTAAATTCCCGGACCATGGCCCCGGCCTCTGTCATGGCCCTTGTCATGGACTCCTCCGCTTCCTGGACGATCACATGTTCTCCGAAAGCCGAGGTAAAGTGACTTAAACGACCCGTAGACACAAACCGGTAAGGATTGACCGACACAAAGCGGATGGTATCTCCAATGCTATACCCCCACAGACCGGCATTGGTATTCATGATCATCGCATAATTAACCCCGGGTTCAACCTCCCCGAGCGTAAGGCGCGGAGGATCTTCCTCGTAAAACCGGTCGGCCGGGATGAATTCATAAAAAACACCGGCGTCCGGCACAAGCAGCAAGCCTTCGGAAGGCCATTCATCCTGGAATCCCACAAAACCCTCCGAGGCAGGAAAAGTTTCCAGTGAGTCCACCTCTTTACCGATCAGCGCACGGAATTTTTTCTCATACGGCTGGAAGTTCACGCCGCCATAAACGAAAAGTGAAAAACCGGGATAGAGTTCGCCGATGGTGGCTTTCCCTGTGGCAGTCAACAGGCGTTCAAAATACATCTCCACCCACGGAGGGATCCCGCTGATCAGGCTCATGTTCTTGTCGGCGGATTCCTTCACGATGGCCGATAGTTTTTCCTCCCAGTCTTCAATGCAATTGACCTCATAAGATGGCAGGCGGCGGCGGCGAAGGTAAGCAGGAATATGCCGGTGGGCAATGCCCGACAGCCGGCCGGTGGGGATGTCTCCGGAAGTATCTAGCTCAGGGCTCCCGGAAACAAAGATCATCCGCCCCTTCAGAAAATCGGTTTTCCCCGTTTTCAACACATACATCAGCAATGCCTGACGGGTTGAATTGAGATGATTGGGCATGGAATCCTTTGTAATGGGAATATATTTGGCCCCCGAAGTGGTTCCTGAAGTTTTGGAAAGGTACATGGGCCGTCCGGGCCACAATACATGCTCTTCTCCCTTCAGGATACGGTCTATCCATGGACGTAAGCCTTCATAGTCACGGATGGGTACCTGCCTGACAAAGCCGG
This sequence comes from uncultured Bacteroidales bacterium, assembly GCA_964463915.1. Lineage (GTDB taxonomy): Bacteria > Bacteroidota > Bacteroidia > Bacteroidales > UBA7960 > PUPG01. Next base: position 14,728 of record CAYXEH010000037.1, read on the forward strand.
CATGATCGACCACCTTGTCCAACTGGTGTTCACGGCCGAAAGCCGTTTGTTTCCCCTGTGATATCAGCTCTTTAAATACCTTCTGCTGCAGATCTACGGCATGGGCATACCATCTGTCAAAACGTTTTTTGCTGATCCTGGCCATTGTTCTCGCACCAAATGATAAAAGCATATCGGGTAATTTTATTTCTATTCAGCTAATAATTGATTGATCAGTGCCACATGCACATCGATCCCCTTCTCCAGTTCATCAACCGGCATGCGCTCGTCAAAATAATGGATGGATTCCATTAACTCCTCTGTCATCAGCGCAGGCAGCAATCCGTAGGAAGGAACATCATGGCGCCGGAAAAACCGGTTGTCATTAATCGCCACGCTCAAAAAAGGAACCACAGAGACCTCATCATAAACGGCATAAATACTCTCCTCCATGGCATGATAAAATGACCCTTGCGGGGAGACAGGTGTATAGGGATCCGAACGGATGATCTCAATATTCACCCGATAAGGTTCAATGATCTCTCTTACTTGTTGCAGGAACTCTTCTTTATCCGTACCCGGAAGCAAACGGCAATCAAAAACAGCGCGCGCCCTGGTAGGGATTTGATTATAAGCCCCTTCGCTGCTGGTCAGACTGGTCAGTGATAAGGTATTGGTGAGCATGGAAATAACCAGGGGGTCGGCACGAAAGAAACGTCCGAACAGGGGGCCTGTAATCCTGATGTTCTTCATGATCCTGCGCCGGAGCAGATTCTCGTAGTCAGCCATCTGGTCAAAGGCCTGCTCAACCACCGGCTCAATGGTGATCTCAGGCATGGCATCCAGCAAAGCATTGGTGGCCTTTACCACTTCCATGGTGGGATAGTTTTGCCGGGGCACTGAGGCGTGACCTGAAGATTTCACGGTGGATTCCAGGGCCATCCACATACGGTGTTTCTGGGCCACACTAAGTCCGAATACCTTGCGATCCGGTTCAGCTTCAATAATGCCGGTAACTCCGGCACCTCCCTCTCCGTAGACCACCAGGGGATTCAGCTCGTCGAGATATTCATCAGCAATAATCCGGGCTCCGGTATCCCCTCCTTCCTCCTCACCGGACAACGCCAGCAAGCTCACATTATATGGCAGATCCTCAGCGGCCGCCCTCTCCACGAACTGCCGCAGGGCCATGACATGCATTACGCCCATGGCTTTATTATCAATGGCACCACGACCCCATACCATGCCATCGGCAATCTGGCCGGAGAATGCCGGATAAGTCCATCCTTCCGGTTCACCGGGAGGAACCACATCAATATGATTCTGAAATACGATGTTCGGTTTCCCCTGATCCAGGGGGTACAGGGAGGCAGCAAAATTATAGCTGTCTTCCTCATCGGTAAACACATGCACATGCAAGCCCTGATCACGGCAGAATTGGGCAAAAAATTCTCCCGCTTCCTTCTCCTGTCCTGTCACAGAGGGAATCTGCACGTAACGGCTGAGCAAACGTGCAGGATCAATGGTGTCGTTCATGCCCGTATGATGCTTTTTCGTGGCCGCGGGCACTTCTTCGGGGAGACAGGCTCCCGTGCCGGGGGGC
>CAYXEH010000037.1:16409-26645 GCA_964463915.1 uncultured Bacteroidales bacterium
GAGACAGGCTCCCGTGCCGGGGGGCTTAGCAGAAAAATGTATTTCTGCAGCAGCAACCAGGGGAAAGGCAATGATATAAAACAACATCAACAAACGATAGAAATGACCCCGGGAATTGCTCATTGAATTCAAACTGCAGCGATTCATAATTAAATATTTTCCTTTGGTGGATGGTTTCATAAAAATACAGTTTTTCCCGGATTTAACCTCCATGGCGAAATCCGTCTGTGGAAAAAACAATTTACCCGGAGGAATATCAACATCCAGACCACGGTCAAACACACCAAATAGTTGTTTTTTTATTCTAACTTTGAAAGAGGGAGGAGTCAATCACCGGTGAAATTACACCCATTCAGTATTCCGGGGATCATCGCCGGTACTCCTGCACATGCCAACGAAATTAAGACATTATGTATTAAGTCATTTATTATTCACTAAAAGCCATATTCACAATGAGTCAACTACAAATCAACCTGGAAGGCATTTTCGAAACGGCAGGTCAATTAATGGTCACTTACGGCCTGAGGCTGATCACAGCCATTGTGGTGCTGCTGATCGGACTCTGGCTGGCCGGGAAACTCAGCCGGATGATTTATTCAATCATGGAAAAAAGGGAGATCGATCCTTCTCTCAGGGGCTTTTTGAAAGGCCTGATCTCCATTTTATTGAAAGTGCTTGTAATTATCAGTGTGCTGACCCTGGCCGGGGTGCCGATGACTTCATTCATCGCCATTTTGGGGGCAGCCGGTCTGGCTATAGGCCTGGCCCTCTCCGGCACCCTGCAAAATTTTGCAGGAGGTGTGCTTATTCTGATCATCAAACCGTTCAAGGTTGATGATTTCATTGAAGCACAAGGGTTTATGGGCACCGTTAAAGACATCCAGATATTCAACACCATTTTAACCACCATCGACAACGTGGTGGTTATTCTGCCCAATGGCAATCTGGCCACCGAAGCCATCACCAATTACTCGGTCAATGACATCCGCCGCGGACAATGGGTGTTTGGCATGGCCTACGGAGATAGTTTCCCGAAGGCAAAAGAGGTGTTGAAAAAAGTACTGGAAGACGACGAGCGTGTGTTGTCTGATCCGGAACCGATAATCTTCCTTTCCGAACTCAATGACAGCTCCGTGGATATCACGGTAAGGGCCTGGGCTAAGGCTGATGAATTCTGGCCCCTGAGTTTTGATATCAGGGCAAAAGTATATGAAGCATTTGCCAAAGAAGGTATCAGCATCCCATTCCCGCAAATGGATGTACACCTGCAAAAAGAAGAGGCGGAACAAAAAGCAGAAGATAATTAATTGTCGTGCGCTTCAAGGAAAGGAATCCATGACCTCATGTAGTCGTTGAAATGCGTCTCCATGGGGTTATGCCCCACCCCTTCCAGAAGGGTCAGTTCCGTTCCCGGCATTCGTTCAAGGACCTTTTCCCTGCTTTCAACAGGGATCCATGTATCGGAATCGCCCCAAATGGCAAGGGCGGGTACCTCCAGCCGGGCAGCATCCAGGGAAACAAGTTCTTCATGAAATGCCGCTGCAGCCAGGATAGCCCGGGCCGTTCCGGGAATCTGGAGCGGGCGCAGGTAAGCCTCCACCTGATCCTCATCGGGGGGCATCCCGTAGGCTGACTCCAGCATATCTTCCACGCGGCGGCGGGTAATGACCCATTCTTCCGCAAACTCTCCCAACAGGAAACGCAGGGGCGACAAACGGAGCAGGGCGCGGGCAGGGCGGGGTTCATCTTCCAGGCTGGGAAAAAGTACCGCAGATACAAAGGTCACACTACGCAGTTGTTTCGGATATTGAAGGGCAAAGGCCTGCGCAACGCTGCCACCCATGGAATGTCCGGCCAGGTGCCATCTCCTGCCGGGAAGGGCCTCCCCGGTGAGTTTTTTTAACCTCAGGGCATGAGCCGTAACGGATTGGTTGATCCCGTCAGACTTGTCACTATAGCCGAAAGGAGGAAGATCCACCGCCACTACTTCATATCCGATCTGATGAAGGCTATCCGCCACTTCCTGCCACGAATAAGTGGATGCCCCGAATCCATGCAGGAGTAAACAGCTCCCTTTTCTTTCCTCTTCAGGTTGTTTCCAGTGCCGGTAGTGAATGCGAACATCGTCCACCGTTACCCTCCTGCTGTTATCATACGGCGGCTCCATGAACTCCTGAGAGGAATTGAGGGCATTCAGCCCGGGTCCATAGCAGGATAACAATACCGGGAAAAACATCCAAAATAAAATAAACTGGCGCATCAACTATAGTTATGTATATTGTGGGCGAAGCGTGAGCCTGAAAATGATTCCCGTCAGCCGGGAACCATCAAAGTGTTTTACGCAAAGATAACTAACTGAGTTTGATTTTCATAGTTGTCCGTTTGGTCGGAACGGCCATAATTATTGATAGAAAACCATTCCGGATTGCTTAAAAATTAATAAATTGGTCTGAAAATAAATTACTTCAGCTGCCACTTAACCGGAACTCAAAGGAGAAAGAACATCCAGGATGATCTCATTGTTAATCAACATAACCAGCCGTATATACTGTGTATAAAATTCAATCACATATTGATCCCGGCAGCCGCGAGTTCCGGGATAACACGTCCGCCTACGAGGCCATTATTGACCGGCATCGCGACATGATGCGCCGGGTTATGGAAGGAGGGTCACCGGCCTCTGTCAAAAAACACCGGGAGCGGAATAAATTGCTTCCCCGTGAGCGGATTGACTTGCTGATCGATCCCGGCACCCCTTTCCTTGAGCTGTCCACACTTGCCGCTTATGGCCAGCAAAAAGACAGCTTTCCGGGTGCAGGTATTGTGACCGGTATCGGTGTGGTCCATGGCCGGGAAACCATCATCATTGCCAATGATGCCACGGTTAAAGGAGGCACCTATATCCGGGAGACCATCCGCAAACATATCCGTGCCCAGGAAATCGCCATGCAGAACGGGCTGCCTTGCGTTTACATGGTAGACTCAGGCGGTGTTTTCCTGCCTGACCAGGCAGAGGTATTTCCTGACCGGGATGATTTTGGCCGTATCTTCTTTAACCAGGCCCGGCTTTCGGCAGCCGGCTGCCCCCAGATTTCCCTGGTAATGGGCTCCTGCACAGCCGGCGGAGCCTATATTCCGGCCATGAGCGATGAAACCATCATTGTCAAAAACCAGGGAACCATCTTTATCGGCGGTCCTCCCCTGGTCAAAGCAGCTACGGGAGAAGAAGTCAGTCCGGAAGCGCTTGGGGGCGCAGACGTACATACCACCCAATCAGGAGTTGCCGACCACTTTGCGGAGAATGACCAGCATGCCATCTCCATTTGCAGGAGCATTTTTGAAACGCTTCAACCGGGTAACAGGCAACAACTGGAGATCAAAACTGCGGAAGAACCTGATTACGACCCCGCCGAATTGACCGGAATTATCCAGGCTGACCCGCGAAAACATACGGATCCATACGAGATCATTGCCCGACTGACAGATGGCAGCCGGTTTCACGAATTCAAGGCCCGCTATGCCACCACATTGGTCACAGGATTTGCCCATATTATGGGATACCCCGTGGGAATTATTGCCAACAACGGAGTGTTGTTCGCCGAATCCTCCCTCAAGGGCACCCATTTCATTCAGATGTGCTGCTTCCGGAAAATTCCCATTCTCTTTTTGCAGAACATCACAGGATTCATGGTTGGCAAAAAATACGAAAATGCCGGTCTGGCAAGGGATGGGGCAAAGCTGGTGCATGCCGTGGCCAATGCCTCGGTGCCGAAAATCACGGTCATTACCGGCGGCTCTTACGGTGCCGGTAATTATGCCATGGCCGGCAGGGCATTTGACCCGCGCTTTTTGTTTATGTGGCCGGGCGCGCGTATTTCTGTGATGGGCGGACAACAGGCAGCCAATGTACTGGCACAGGTAAAGATCGATCAGCTCAAAGCTGCCGGCAAAAAAGCCGATCCGGAAGAGATTGAACAAATCAAAAACACCATCCTTGCCAAATATGAGAAGGAAGGGGCTGCATCTTACAGTTCTTCGCGCCTGTGGGATGACGGGATCATTGAACCCACGCAAACAAGGGAAACAGTGGCCATGGCCATTGCCACCTCCCTGAACAAGCCTTTCGATGAACCTTTCAGCGGCATATACCGGATGTAAAACCAGGAATGATGGAAACATACAGCACCATATTGATTCAACCGCGAGGTACCGTCTGCGACCTCTGGCTGGCACGTCCGGAAAAGCGCAATGCCATCAACCGGGAAATGGCCACAGAACTGATCCGGGCACTTGAAGTCATTGCCCGCGATCCTGAGGTCAGGGTGGTCATTCTGAGAGGAAAAGGAAACATGTTCTGCGCCGGCGGAGACCTGGAATGGATGTCGGAAACTGCGGGCAGTGAAACGGATCAGCCCCCGGGGATCTTATCGAAGCTGTTCAGGGCCTTTTATGAGTTTCCGAAGCCCCTGATTGCCATGGTACATGGAAAAGCCATGGGTGGCGCCATGGGGATGATCGCCGCGGCAGACTTTGTGGTGGCAACCAGGGATGCCGGATTTGCCTTCAGTGAAGTAAGGCTGGGGCTCGTTCCGGCTACCATCTCTCCTTTTGTGATCAGACGTTGCGGTGAATACCGGTCCATGCAGCTGATGCTGAGCGGCACTTTGATTCCGGCAGCACGAGCAAAGGAGACGGGGCTTGCAGATATGCTGGTTGATGCAGACCAGGCTGAAAATGAAGTTGGCCGCCTCAGTCAGGAGCTCAGCAGCAATGCTCCTGAGGCCATGATGAGGTGCAAACGCCTTGTCAGGGAAGTGGCTGACCTTCCGATGAACGATCAGTTGTTTGATTTTACCGGAACGGTATTGGACCAGGTAAGAAATACAGATGAAGCAAAAGAGGGCATCCGGGCCTTCAGAGAAAAACGGGAACCTTACTGGAAGAAATAAATGCGTGTTATGAAGCAGGTAAACAAAGTATTGGTGGCCAACCGGGGAGAGATCGCCGTAAGGATATTCAGAACATTGCACCAGATGGGAATTGCCACAGTGGCGGTTTATCAGGAAGCAGACGCCTGTGCACTTCATGTGAAGGAGGCTGATGAACGCTATTTGCTCAGGGGAAATCTGCTGGCAGACAGCTACCTGAACATCGACAGGGTCATAACAGCTGCAAAAGAAACCGGTGCAGACGCCATCCACCCGGGTTACGGATTTTTGTCTGAAAACCATATGTTTGCCAGGGCTGTAAGGGAGGCAGGACTGACATTCATCGGGCCTTCGGAAGAGGCCATCGAACTGATGGGCCATAAAACAAGGGCCAGGAAACTGGCAAAGAAACTGGGCATTCCGGTAATTGAGGGGGCAACGGGTACCGCCGGCAAACTTGCGGCGGCGGCTGAAAGGATCGGGTATCCGCTCATGGTAAAAGCCGCAGCCGGCGGGGGCGGAAAAGGGATGCGTATCGTAGAATCCGCTTCATCACTGAAAGAAACCCTGGAGATGACCCGGCGTGAAGCCGGAAACTATTTCGGGAACCCTGAGATCTACATTGAAAAATACCTTGACAAACCGCGCCATATTGAGGTACAGCTGCTGGCTGATCATCACGGAAATATTATAAGCCTTTTTGAAAGAGAATGTTCCATACAGCGCCGGCACCAGAAAATCATCGAGGAGGCTCCGGCTCCGGGCATCCCTGAATCCCTGCGGAACAAACTAATGGAATCGGCAAAAATACTGGCCGGACATATCGGCTATACCAATGCAGGGACTGTTGAATTCCTGGTGAAAGGAACAGACTATTTCTTTCTTGAGATGAATACCCGCATCCAGGTTGAACACCCGGTTACTGAAATGGTCACGGGTATTGATATTGTCAGGGAGCAGGTGAATATCGCCACCGGCATGCCGCTTTCGTGCACCCAGGATGAGGTCCGCCTTCAGGGGCATGCCATTGAGGCCAGGATCTACGCCGAAGACCCCGCCCGCGGCTTCCTGCCTTCCCCCGGACGGGTAATGTTTCATAAAACCCCTGCAGGCAGAGGACTCCGCATAGACCGGTCGCTCGACAGCCAGGGAGAGGTAAACGGGATGTTCGACCCCATGTTAAGCAAGGTTATTTTTCACGCCTACAACCGTGAAACAGCACGAAAAAAGATACTTGAACATCTCAGAAATTATGTCATCCTCGGGATTAAAACCAATATTGCGTACCTGATCAAACTGCTTGAATCACCAACTTTTATATCAGGAGAGCTCAATACTTCGATGACTCAGGAGGTCAGCGGCCGGCAGCACCGCAACTACGAAAGCCCCGTTGAGTTTGCCAGCCTGATCACACTGGCCTATCTTTTTTCTCACACAAACAGCGGAAATCATACCAATATCTGGCAACAGATTGGCTATTGGCGACTCATCCCGGCAGTCAAACTGCTTATTAACAATGAAACCATCGAGAAACAGTTCAGGTATCACTCCCCCCATGAGATCAGTATCAGGGATAATGGCCATTACGTCAAATGCAGAATGTTGTCAAGGACTGATCATAAAATGCGACTGGAAATTGAAGGCATTCTGCACCAGATTTATTTCACCGCTGACAACGGCGAAATAATGTTTCATTATGGGGGAAACACGGCCCGGGTAAGCCCCATGAGGTATATGGACCAGGAAACACTGGGGCACTTTACCGAGAATCCGGAACTGGAGGGAGACAGCCTGGTCAGTTCACCGATGCAGGGCACAGTAATCAAGGTAATGGTTAAATCCGGAGACGGGGTCAACAAAGGGGATACCATGATGATCCTTGAATCCATGAAAATGGAAAACAAGATCTGTGCCACGGCAAAAGCCGTGGTAAAAACGGTTCATGCCAAAGCCGGGGATGTGGTACCCGACAGTGCGCCCCTGATCCATCTTACCAACGACGGTACATGACAGACGATGGCACATGGCAAACAATGGTGAATGGCAAACACCGGCACATGACCAGCGACAACACATGACCAACACCGGCCAGCCGTTCCATACAAACTGTTTGCCACAAAAATGCCCGGACTCACCCAGCCTGACAGCGGGTCATCAGCAATTTTTTTTACTTTTACAGAACCAAATACGTTCATCCTTGTTATTTGAATAAGCGAATAGATTTTTTATTATAACTATGTAAATACATTATAAATGGTAAACTGTCCTTTTCTTTCAGAAGCCCATGAAGTACTCAGGGAAGAGGTGCGAAAATTTGCGGAGTCAGAAATCAGGCCCCTGGCAGCCAAACTGGATGAGGACGAGATCTTCTCCGAGGAGCTGACTGCAAAAATGGGGGAAATGGGGTATCTCGGAATACAGGTCCCTGAAGAGCTAGGGGGGCGCAATCTGGACACCCTATCCTATATCATTGTCGTGGAAGAGCTTGCCAGGGTAGACAGTTCACAGGCTGCCACAGTTGCAGCAGTGAATTCCCTGGGCATTGCACCAATTTTGAAGTATGGTACCGATGCACAGAAGAAACGCCTGATACCCCCGCTGTGTACGGGGAAAAGAACCTGGGCCTTTGGCCTGACGGAAGAAAATGCCGGTTCGGATGCCATGGGTTCGGAAACAACCGCCAGGCTGGAAAATGGTGAATGGATTATCAACGGGAAGAAAAACCACATTACCAATTCTGCCTCAGCCATATCAGGAGGCGTGACCCTGCAGGCAGTAACAGGAGAAAGGAATGGCCGGAAAAAACTCTCTGCCATCATCGTGGAACGCGGCACCCCGGGTTTCACTACTGAGCGGACCACCGGGAAACTGATGTGGAGAGCCAGCGATACCGGCAGATTATTCTTTAAGGATTGCCGGGTACCGGCAGAAAACCTGCTGGGAGAAGAAGGACAAGGTGGACGGATCATGTTAAACACACTTGATTCGGGGAGGTTGTCCATTGCTGCCATCGGGTTGGGCCTGGCCAGGGGCGCCATGGAGGCATCAGTGGAACATGCGAAAAAACGGGAACAGTTCGGCCAGCCAATTTCTAAATTCCAGGCCGTCGGTTTCAAGCTCGCGGATATGGATATGAAAATAGAACTGGCAAAAAACACCCTGTACAATGCCTGCTGGAAAAAAGACAACAATATTCAGTTTGCCAGGGATGCAGCCATTGCCAAACTCTATACCTCTGAAATTGCAAGGGAAATTGCCGATGAGGCAGTACAGATTCATGGAGCCAGGGGGCTGTTCAAGCCCCATCCTGTGGAGCGTTTTTACCGCGATCAGCGACTCCTGCAGATCGGGGAAGGCACATCGGAAATTCTGCGGCTCGTAATATCCCGCTACCTGGGGGCCTGACACACCCCCGACGGGGAGATAAAACACCTGAATATGGAAGACCGGAAGAAAGACCACATTGACCTTGCCTTCGCCTCACGGACGATGGTCAGAGAGATGGATGACCGCTTTTTTTATGAGCCTTTGCTCAGTGCGCATCCTTCAGCCAATATCCCGGAAACCCATTTTCTCGGAAAAACCCTGAAACTTCCTCTGTGGGTTTCCAGCATGACCGGGGGAACGAAAATGGCCGGCACCATTAACCGGAACCTGGCCAGGGCCTGCAGGGAATTCGGCATGGGCATGGGCCTTGGATCATGCCGTTTGTTGCTGGAAGGAGACCGGTATCTTCCCGATTTTGACATGCGCGGAATGATCGGGAATGACCTCCCCCTGTTTGCCAACCTGGGGATCAACCAGCTGGAAACCCTACTGATCAACCGGGAAACCGGCCGGATTGAGGAACTGGTTTCCAGGCTGAGGGCAGACGGATTGATCATCCATGTAAACCCCATGCAGGAGTGGTTCCAGCCTGAAGGAGACAGGTTGCAGCGTCCTCCCCTTGAATCCATTGAAGAATTACTTGAAAAAACCAGTATCCCTGTCATGGTCAAAGAAGTAGGACAGGGTATGGGATATAAAAGCCTCCGGATGTTAGTAAAAATGCCCCTGGCGGGCATTGAATTCGGGGCCTTCGGCGGCACCAACTTTGCCAGGGTGGAAATGTTGCGCAACAGCACCCAGCCCAGGGAGTTATTTGAACCGCTTTCCTATATTGGACATGATGCGCTTCAGATGCTCAATATGGTGAACCAGACCGTGAATAATGAAAACAACGAGGTCAAATGCCGGCAATTGATCATTTCCGGGGGGATACGTTCTTTTCTTGACGGGTATTACCTTGTGCAGCGTTCTGCCCTGCCCGCCATCTACGGACAGGCTTCTTCATTTTTGGAACATGCAAGGGAGGATTATGCACACCTGCAATCCTATGTGAGGCACCAGGTCAGCGGGCTGCAAATGGCTTATGCCTACCTGCGGGTGAGGGAGTAATATTTCGCTTATGACACACCAACAGATACTGAAAGGTTTCTCAAAATTCAGTCCGGAGGAGAAACTGCGTTTTGTTTCAAGGCATTTTGACGATGCGCAAAGGGCCAGAACGATCTTTGCGTCCTTCATTCACCCCGATCCCGACATTCAACAACTGCTCTCAAGTTTCAGTGAGAATTCCATTTCCAACTTCCCCCTGCCCTACGGGGTGGCTCCCAATTTCATGATAAACGGCACCATCTACCTGGTACCGATGGTGGTGGAAGAAAGTTCGGTGGTCGCCGCGGCATCGGCTGCAGCCAGGTTCTGGGCAGAAAGGGGCGGATTCCGGGCCCGTGTAACTGATACATCCAAAAACGGGCAATTGCACTTTCTTTACCAGGGAGACCCGGGCCGGCTCAAACAAGCCATGCCGGCCATCACAGACCATCTCCGCAAACATGCGGCACCCGTTACGGTAAACATGGAGAAACGGGGCGGCGGGATTAAACAGATCAGTTTGAAAGATCAGCGACATCTGCTGGAAAACTATTTCCAGCTGCATGCGACCTTTGAGACAGGGGAGGCAATGGGAGCGAACTTTATCAACTCCTGCCTGGAGGATTTTTCAGAAGGACTGAATGAGTTCCTGGCAAATAACAATGGGTTTGATCCCGGCGATTTTGAGCCGCTAATGGCCATCTTATCCAATTACAATGAGGAATGCCTGGTGGAGATCAGTGCTTCCTGCCCGGTCAGTGAGCTGAATGGTGCCGCACCCGGGCTGACGGGAGAGGATTTTGCCCGACGTTTTGCCCTTGCATCACAGATCGCTGAGGCTGATGTACACCGTGCCACCACACATAACAAAGGGATCATGAACGGGGTGGAT
>CAYXEH010000038.1:0-11280 GCA_964463915.1 uncultured Bacteroidales bacterium
TGCTGTGCCGGCCGGCCCCGTGAAGGCTGTGTTGGAGGATGGTCCGGCCCTGGATATCGTAAAGGGTGATGTGTGTTTCCTTGCCGGTGGACTTCACCTCCCTCCGGTGGTTTGGCTTTAGCCGGCCGTTTAATGTTAAATTAAGACCTGAAAGATTTTAATTTAGATTAAGCATAGTTAATATAAAATTAATAATTTATGTTTGTCTTCAAATCTGAAAACAATGATGCGAAGACAAATGTATTTTTTCTTTTTCCTGGGATTTCTTTTTAATTGCACCGCGGCACAGCCTGCCGCACCGCCTCCTGCCCACATGGTGATCAACGGGAGTGCCGGTGGCATCTGTGTGGGCCCGGGTACCCACTGGGTATTTGCCGGAGAATCAGAATGGCACCTGGACCAGCGCGGATCCGGGGCTTTGACCATGGATCATCTGACTCTTGCAGGTAAGGTGTTCAACCTGGAGGCCGGCACGGCATTAACCGTCACCGGCAGCCTGGTCAATCCACGCGGGAAAGCGGGCCTGATTTTGCGAGCGGATGAAACAAACACGGCTTCCCTGATTCATCATTCTCCGCAAGTGGAGGCTTCGGTAGAGCGTTTTGTGCCAGGGGTTCCCGATTGGTCGGCCAGCCTGGCCACTTATTGGCATTTGCTCAGTTCACCGGTGGCTGCCCAGGGCCTGGAGACCGTGGTTTCCGATCCGGAAAGCGGGCAGGGCCGTTCCGACTTTTATGGCTGGGATGAAGTGGCAAACCGCTGGGTCAATTACCGGCAAAGCACCGATTTTGAAACCTTCAATCAGGGGATGGCGCTTAACCCGGGACAGGGTTATCTTGCAGCTTATGAGAAGGATCAAACCCTCATCTTTGAAGGGGAACTGGGGGTGGGCAATCTGTATTGTAACAGTCTTACCCTTACCGGGGATGAAATATTCGGGGGCTGGCACCTGCTCGGGAATCCTTATGCGGCTGCCCTTGACTGGAATGCCTCCGGGTGGAAGCGCGACGGGCTCCTGGGCGAGGTTCATATATGGGATAACCACCGTGGCAATTACATTTCTGCGAACGGGGGTGTGGGCGATTTCGATGGGATCATTGGCCCGCACCAGGCGATGTTTGTCAAGGTGGCTTCACCCGATAAGGCGGCCAGTATGGAGATTCCGGCTTCTGCCCGGGTTCACGCGGGTATTGCGGCATCTGATGATAACAAAAAGACTTTGCCTGACGGGGTGCTTCGCCTGGAGGTGGAGGCCCGCAGAAGCGATCGCCGTGATGTGCTATATGTGCGTTTGGATGGCAGGGATAGTCTTGCTTTCAACCCCGGTTTGGATGCACACAAGCTTTTCGGTGCTGCTGCCGCCCCTTTCCTGGCGGCTTTTAAAGCTGACCGTCCGCTAAGCATAGTTTCTCTTCCGCCGGATATTTCTGTTCTGCCGCTTTGGTTCGGAGAAGGGGAATACCAGGATTTTAGCTTGCAGGTTTCAGGGGTGGAAGGGCTGGATCCTTCGCTCTCTTTGTGGCTTGAAGACCAGGCAACCGGCAAGATGACAGATCTACGGCAAATGCCGGCCTATGATTTTATGGCCGAAGAAACCGACGGACCCCGGTTTTTGCTGAAGTTCAGCAAGTTTGCCGTGGATGTTTCCCCTGTTTCCGGGGAAGAAACGGAGGATATACAGATCTGGACCTACGATGGGAAGGTGTATGTTAAGCTGCCCATGGAGGCGGCCCCTGCCATGGTCATGATCACCGGGCTTGATGGACGTATGCTTCGGCGTGTTGCCTTGCGGCAGGGTGGGGTGCACACACTGGATGTTCCCGGACCGCGTGTCCCTGTTGTGGTTGGGGTGACCGGCCAGGAGGGAAGGGGGGAACGGAAGGTGGTGGGTAGAAGGTAGAAGGTAGAAGCTGGAAGGTAGAAGATAAATGGTGGAAGGGGGAGGAATGGATTTTATTGAACTGTAAAATATATAAAAATGAATCGATTTGTGATTTTTTGTTTTTCGTTGTTTGCGAGTTGTGCTGTTTGGGCGCAGAATGTGGCCATTAATGAGGATGGCAGTCTTCCGGATCCTTCGGCCATCCTGGATTTACAATCAGACAGCCGGGGTTTACTGATCCCGAGGATGTCTGCTGCTGAAATGGAAGCCATTGAACATCCTGCCACTGGCCTGCTGGTTTATGGAATGGGCGGGGAAAGCGGTTTGTTTTATTTTGATGGTGCTGACTGGGTGCCGGTGAGCATGCCCTCAGATGAACTCCGGTCTGTGACCGATGCGGACGGGAACAGCTATGATGTGGTACGCATTGGTTCGCGTGACTGGATGGGGCAGAACCTGCGGGTAAGCCGCTTCCGCAATGGCGAATCCATACCCGTGGTATATGAGGACGCTGCCTGGTCTTCCGCCGACGGGCCGGCCCGAACTGCCTATAACAGCATGGAAGAGGTCTATGCCGGGGAGTATGGCCTGCTTTATAATGTGGCGGCGGTGAGTGATGCCCGGGGCTTGTGTCCGCCCGGGTGGGAAGTGGCCACCGGCGCAGACTGGGATGCCCTGGCCGGCCTGGAACTTAAAGCCCTTTCAGGTTGGGAGGCTCCCAACACGGGGGCAGGCAATAGCAGTGGATTTTCCGTATTTCCGGCCGGTTACCGCGATGCTTCAGGAAGCTACCACGCCCTCGGTTTTGAAGCCCGTTTCCATGTGGCAGGTGCAGAAAGCGAGGGCGCGCAAGGGGTAAGATTGCTCCGGTATGACTCAGCCTCGCTGGATGAGACCACCGCTGACCCCGCCGCCGGCCTTTCAGTCCGCTGCATCCGGAAGGACGATGGATAACCCCCGCTCATAGGCAACCCCCACCGTTCCCATCCCGGGAGAATCAACAACTAACAACTTAAATCCCTAACCATGAAACCAAACTTTTACCAAAAACTCACCATTATTTTTACCCTTGCGGTTGCCTGCATGCTTTTTCCGGAGCTGCATGCCCAAACCGTACTGATCACCGACAAACCCGATTACCAGGAGGGAGACGCCTCGGCGGTCCTGGATATTCACAGTGAGCTGGGTGGCCTGCTTATTCCGCGCATGTCCGCGGCCATGCGGGAGGCCATTGCTGAACCTGCCATGGGTTTGCTGGTTTTCCAGGTAGACGGTGACATTGGCTTTTATTACAATGCCGGGTTGCCTGCAGATCCGGACTGGATGCGCCTGGGCAGTCCTCCGCAGAATCAAGGCGGAGAAGCGGGCCTGGTGATTGATGTAGACGGCAATGCTTATGCCACCGTGAAGATCGGCAGCTATCAATGGATGGCTGAGAACCTGCGGGTGACGCATTTCCAAAACGGGGAGCCCATTCCCCGACCCGGCAGGGACGAATGGATGGTTGAGTCGCAGGCCGGAATGGCCTGGTACGACAACCTGGAAGACCTCGCCCTCCGTTTTGGGTCGCTCTATAATGTCGCTGCTGCTTCGCATCCGGCCGGGATCTGCCCGCCGGGATGGGAGTTGCCTGCGGAGCATCATTTTCAGGATCTCCTGGATGCGCTTGTAAGCGAAGGTCATACCGGGGCAGCCCTGCGAAGCCCTCTGTCCTGGGACGGGAGTGTGGAGGGTGATAACCATTCGGGCTTTTCTGCTCTGGCTGCGGGTTCGCGCGGTGGAGATGACGGGATTTTCCGGGGTATACGCCATGTCACCGGCTGGTGGAGCAGCACCCTGGACGGGGCTGGTTCGCAAATAGCTATGCGCCTGGAATCCTCTGGTGAGCCGGTTCTGGTAACGCTGCCGGCGTCTGAAGGCTTGTCGGTGCGTTGTGTCCGTTAAAATGGTCAGCCTGCGGATTAACGGGCCCGCGGGGCACGATTTTCCGACCCAGGCAGGCTATCTGTTTGATTTTCAAATTGAAATCATATAATTGCAATGAAAAATGAGGGAACATACAAGGGTTTTTTTTAGGTCTTTCCTGCTGTGTTGGCTTTGGCTGTTGCCGCAGCAGATTTGCGGGCAGGGGATTCAGGCCGGGGCCCGGATGGAGGTGCCGGAAGGGTCACTGGTTCGTGTGGCGGGAAGTTTCTCTGCCGGGGCGGCCGTCGGCCTGGGGGGAACGCTCTGCCTGGAGGGAGACCTGATTGACCACACCGGGCTGCACTGGGAGCAGGGCAAGCTGGTGGTAGATGGTGCTGGCGGGGTGCAGCGCCTGGGGGGCAGTACACTGACACAGATCTGTCACCTGGAGATTGCCGCCGGGGCGAAGCTTACGCTCCCTGCCGGGAAAGCCCTGACGGTGACCGGGTCATTGGTCAATCACAACGGTCCGGAGAACTTTCATTTGATGACCGGTGAAGGAGACCCGGCCACGCTGTTGCATTATCAGCCGGGTGTACAGGCAATGGTTGATCGCTATTTTCCCGGTCCGAGCTATTCCTGGCATATGCTGTCTTCCCCGGTGAAAGATCACGATATCCGCCCGGAGTTTTACGGGCCGCGTGATTCTTTTTTTGGCTGGCACGAAGGAGCACAGCGATGGGTGAGCATTGCCACTGAACGTCTGCCCACCTTTGCCCAAACCAACCTGGATGAGGAGGTGATGTGGCCCGGCTTTGGCTACCTGGTAAGCTACCGTATGGATGAGGTGGAGTCCATCACCACTTCTTTTCAGGGCCTGCTGAACCAGGGCAGGGTGGCCTATGTACTCAGCCGGAAGGCGCCCGAGGGTAGTTCTTCCCTGGGGTACAACCTGATGGGGAATCCTTATCCTTCATTTATTGACTGGGATGCGGCGGAAGGGTGGGAAGGGAAAACACACCTGCAAACCGGGGCCAGCCTGGCTGACAAACAGGTGTGGATATGGAATGAAGCGGCTGGTAATTTCGGGGTCTACAGCCCGAAGGCTCGCAGTAAGGGGCAGAATGGGGCAGGTCCTTTGATCCCTCCCATGACGGCTTTTTGGGTGCAGGCGGCAGAGGGCGCTGACGGGGAGGTGCTGGCCATGGACGACAGGGTACGGGTGCATCCGTTGGCTGTGCCGGAGAAAGCAGGAGATTCATTGCCGGAAACGGGGGTGCTTCGCCTGGTGGTTTCTGCCGTGGGCCGCCCCGGGCATGATGAGGTGGTGCTGGAGTTCGGACATGAGCAGGCTGGCGGGGCCGGGAAGTTTTTCTCACCGGTGCCCGGCTCGCCCCAGCTTTATACCCTGGCGGGTGATACTCCCCAAAGTATAAGGCTGCTTACGCTACCGGAGAACCATCAGGAGATATTGTTGGGTTTTATACCGGGGGTTGCGGGTACACACCGTCTTGAAGTTGAAGGTTGCCCTGAAATGATGCGAGAATGGGTACTGGCTGACAAACAGACAGGCCGGGAAGCCGGCCTGTCTGATGGAAAGGTTTATGATTTTCGGGCGGAACCCGGTGACGAGGCCACCCGGTTCAGATTGAAAAGGCGGCTTACGCTGGAAAAGCCATGATGCCCTGGTTGCTGAACTTCAGCACGGGTGACCTGCCAGCAACCCCGGTTTTTAGTTAATGTAGATCGGTCCGTCGGGTCCCAGCGGAATGCCCAGCCATACCCAGATCATGAGGGTGGCGATCCAGATGATTCCCAAAATGATTGTATAGGGCAGCATGGTGGAAATGATGGTGCCGATGCCGTATTTTTCATCATATTTCTGGGCGAAGGTCACAATCAGGGCGAAATAACTCATCATGGGCGTTACCAGGTTGGTAAGGCTGTCACCGATACGGAATGCCGCCTGGGTGAGCCCCGGGTGATAGGCATTGTCAAGCAGCATCAGCATGGGAATAAAAACCGGTGCAATGATGGCCCATTTGGCAGAGGCGCTGCCCATAAACAAGTTAATGAAGGCTGAAAGCAATACAAAGGCTCCGATAAGTACCGGCCCGGTGAGGCCGATGTCCCGCAGCCCTGCTGCACCTTCAATGGCGATGATAAGGCCAAGGTTTGATTCATTGAAAAAGTACACAAACTGGGCCGCAAAGAAGACCAGCACGATGTAGCTGCCCATGCCTTTCATGGAGGCAATGATGTGCTTCATCAGGTCTTTGTCGTTGCGGATGGTCCCCACAATACGTCCGTAAACCATGGCGGGGATGAAGAAGAACAGCAAAATGCCGATGATGATGCCGTCAAAAAACGGTGAATGCAGGATGGAACCGGTTTCCGGGTCACGCAGCAGGCCGTTCTCCGGGATCACGGTCATGGCACCCAGGATTACAAAAGCAAGTGCAGCAATACCTGCCCATTTCAGTCCCTTGTGCTCTTCGGGCTTTAGCCGTTCAATGGCCAGACGCTCTGCCGATCCCTGGTATTTGCCCAGCCTGGGTTCCACGATGCGGTCGGTGACGTAAGTACCTACAATCATAACCACGAAACTGGAAATGATCATGAAGTAATAGTTGACTGCAGGGTTCACGACCATATCGGGGCTGATGAGCTGCGCTGCTGAGGTGGAAATCCCTGCCAGGATGGGGTCGATGGAACCGATAACAAAGTTGGCCCCGAATCCTCCGCTGACTCCGCAGAACGCAGCGGCCAGCCCTGCCATGGGGTGGCGCCCGATGCCATGAAAGATCATGGCCCCCAAAGGGATGAGGATTACATATCCGGCCTCTACGGCTAACCCTGAGATGACCCCTGCGGTGACCACGGCAGCAGTGATTAGTTTCTTTGGAGCGCCCAGCACCAGGGCACGGATCATTACGGCAAACAGGCCGGTCCCTTCGGCCAGCCCGATACCGATCATCACAACCAGTACATAACCCAGTGGGGGAAATTGCAGAAAATTGTCCAGCATATTGGTGTAGATCCATCGAAAGCCGTCGGCACTCAAAAGGTTGTTGACATCTACGCTTTTGCCGTCAACGGGGTGAATGGCTGACACACCCATCCAGTATGAAATGGCAGAAATCAGGATAACCAGGCCTGCAAGCATGGCAAAGATCGTGGCAGGATGGGGCAGGCGGTTACCCACCACTTCGATCACATCAAGTGATTTGGTAAAAAAACGTCCAAAGGAACTTTTCGGGTTCTGGGATGACATGTAGAATTTTTTTTTGGTGGTTAAAAATGGGGGTTAAAAAAATGACAGTCAATGGTCAGTCACCATTGACTGTCGATGTATAAATCGTTGTTTAACAATTGGTTTTCATTACTCAATGCCCAGTTCAGGATATTTGTCTGGTTTCTCCTCACGGGGGTTTCCTTCCATGAGGTAGAAGTCAAACCAACGCATGGTGCGTACCATGTAGTCCAGCTTGTGCACGTTTCTGGCGTTTCCATGCCCTTCGTTGCCATACCAGATCAGGCGTGTGGCCGCACATCCGTGCATCTTCAGTGCCCTGTACATTTCCAGGCTTTGCTGGGGGTTTACACGCGGGTCAGCGTCACCGTGCAGGATCAGGGTGGGAGTGAGGCTGTGTTCGGCGTACTTCACCGGACTGCGACTGTACACATCCTCCCAGTCTTCATGGTTCCAGTAACCCCAGTGTACCATATAATCTTCCCATGGAATATCGGTGGTGTGTCGCTTGGATAGTTGGTTGGAAATTCCCACAAACATTACCGCAGCAGCAAAGCGGTCAGTGTAGCGGGTGGCTGACCAGGCGGAGAAGTAACCTCCGTAGGACCCGCCGCCGATACCTACGCGGTCAATATCTACATAGCCGATCTCGATCAGGTGATCGATGCCGTCCAGTACATCTTCATATTCCACGCCAACCAGGTCACCATAACCGGCCATTGTAAAGTCAACGCCCCGTCCGGAACTGGCCCGGTAATTGGGCATGAAGACAAAATAGCCTTTGGCTGCGGCAACCTGCCCCCAGCGATTGTAGTAGGTGCTCCATCCGTTCTGTACGGCTGCTTCGGGACCGCCGTGGATATAATTGATCAGGGGGTAGGTCTCTCCCTCCTGGTAATCGAGGGGGTAGATCAGCACGCCGTGGATCTCCATTTCGTCGCGGGCATCATAAACGAGCTTGCGCTGGGGGGCCAGTTCGATATCCGCCAGCCACGGATTGTGATCTGTATGGCGCGCCAGCTGGCTGGTGTTCAGGTCAAAGGTGTAAAGTTCGTTGGGGTGCTCCCACGTATTGCCCGGCATGGCGATCATGTCGTCAACCAGATGAAACCCTCCAAACACCACCATTTCGGGTTCGATAAGGATGGTACGCTCGTCCTGATCCAGCACCTGCTCGCTCAATACGATGTCCACGCCTTCTTCAGCGGCGTACAACAGGGTATTGTCATCCTTCCAGGCAAAATCGATCACGGAAAGTTCCATCCCTTCTGCATAGTTGCGAAGGTCCCCGAAGCTGTCTTCGGTATCCACATCCATCACAAAAAGACTGCCCACCACGGCATCTTCCATCATGCTGGCTGCCCGGAATGCCAGTTGGCTGCCATCCGAATTGAATGCCATATTACCCAGTTTGCCGGGAATGTCCATGATCATTTCATGTTCACCGGTTTCCAGGTCTACCAGGTGGATGTCTTTAAACATATAACTGTCGTCTACCAGGTTGCGGGGGGCAATGGCTGCAGCGGCATATCTGCCCCCGGGGCCTACCGTGAAATCAAACACAGTTACGTCCTCAGTAAGTTGCCTGGATTCCCCGGTATTTAAATCCTGAAGATACAGGTTGCGATGTACCCATTCTTCCTCAAATACCTCTACACGGAGTCCCTTATCCTGCATCATCTGCTCTCCTTCCTTGTCCGGTCCCTCGGCGACGAAGGCCAGTTTTTCGTCATCAATAAAGTCGTAATCAATCACGCTTTTGAAATGATCGGTAAGGGGCATTGGACCGCCACCACGCAGGCTGAGCTGGTATACCTGGACATTTTGCCTGGCCGGTAAATTGGCCCGGAAAGTCACTGCATCTCCTGAGGGAGTCCATTTGATTCCGAAAACGCGTTGTTCACCTGTAATGAAGGGGAGAATTTCATCATTCGCCACATCATACACATAAAGTTCGCGGTAATCTGTTCCGGCATCGTGGTCAAAAGGCCGGGGAACGTTCAGGGTAAATGCGATGTAATTCTGGTCGGGCGATATGGCTACCTCGCTCACTGTTTCAAGGTCAAGGACTTTGTGCGGGGTAAGCACATTGTCCGCCTGAGCTGCAGGGAGCACCAACCAAAAAAGAGCAAGAATAATCGTAAGTCTTTGCATGGCTTTGTGTTTTAGTGAACATTAAGCAATCAGATGATATCCATTCACTGTCGTGATCAATTCCTGTAACCACACAAATTTAATATTTTTTATGAAACGGGATGGGGTGCTTCTTCGATCTTGCATCCGGGGAGAAGCAGGCGCAGTTCATCCGCTGGCGGAGTATGTGGAAAAAATCCGTAAATGGCTGATCCGCTGCCGCTCATGGAGGCATAGGTGGCACCTTTTTCCAGGAGAGTTTCCTTGATTTTTTTTAACCGGGGATGTGTCCGGAAGATGGTGTCTTCGAAATCGTTGACCATCTGGTCCTGCCAGGTTTTCAGGGGCTTCCGGTACAGATCTGCGGGGCTCTGTTCGGGCTCTGCCGGGGCGACCAGCCTGTAGGCTTCTGCCGTACTGATATGAACGGGTGGGATGACGATCAGCAGTTTGTAGCGGTTCAGACTGAGGCCGGGAGCCGGATGCAGGATGTTTCCTCTTCCTGAAGCCAGCATCGGTTGTTTGTGAATAAAGAAAGGGCAATCACTGCCCAGTTGTCCGGCCAGCGAGGTTAATTCTTTGGTGGGGAGATCTAAACGAAATAGTTCATTGAGCAATAAAAGCATAAAGGCTGCATCTGAACTGCCTCCTCCCAGTCCTGCACCGGCGGGGATTTTTTTTAAGAGGTGAATATGCACGGGCGGTATGTGATGGCCTGTACGCTGCCGGATGTTTTCTTTGAGCAGGTTATGGGCGCGAAGGCATAGATTGGGTTTTCCATCATCCGGGAGTGGAATTCCTGATTGTTTGAATGTCACTTGCTGATCCGGTGCCGGGATCGCTTCAAGGACATCGTACAAACCCACGGGATAAAGCAGTGTCTCAATGGTATGGTATCCATGGTTAGCTGCCTTTCCGGCAATTCGTTCCCTCCGGCCGTTTGATGCATTTTTCCTGCCGGGGGTGGGTATTTCCCGTCCATTGGATGTATCTTCCCTTTTGGTGTTTTGTTCCCTGCCGGTAATCCTGAGGCCCAGGTTGATCTTGGCATGCGGAAATACGATCATGGTCTTATAGGGTTCTCAAAGGTTTATCCCTGCATTTTAAGAAAACTGACTTCTTTTTCAGTGAGTTCTCTCCATTTTCCGCGTGGCAGGTCTTTTTTTGTCAGCCCGGCAAACATGACCCGGTCCAGTTTGGTTACTTTATAACCCAGTTGTTCAAAGATGCGCCTTACAACCCGGTTTTGTCCTGAATGCAGCTCAATGCCTATCTCCTTTTTGTTTTGGGGGGTTGTAAATGCAATGTGATCCGGGGTCACTTTCTCCTGTCCGATTTCCACACCGGCCGCTACCTGTTGCATGTCGTCTTTGCTTAGGCTTTTATCCAACTGTACCTGGTAGATCTTTTTGACCTTATGTTTGGGATGTGTCAGTTTTTTGGTGAGTTCCCCGTCGTTTGTCATCAGCAGCAGTCCGGTGGTGTTCCTGTCAAGTCTGCCTACCGGGTAGAGTCTCTCCCGGAATGTATGACCCACCAGCTGAAGCACTGTTTTTCGTTCCTGGGGGTCATCCACGGTGCTGATATAATCCTTTGGTTTATTCAGAAGGACATATACCTTTTTTTCGTTGCTTAACTTCTGGTCACCGTAATGAACCACATCACCGGGTTTGATTTTGGTGCCGAGGGCTGTTACCACTTCGCCATTGACTTTGATGGCGCCTGAAGAGATCAGCACGTCTGCTTCACGGCGTGAACAAACACCTGCATTGGCGATGTATTTATTCAGCCTGGTCAGTGAGTCTTCACGACCTTTTCCTGCAGCCGGCTGATGTTTTGTTCCACTTCGGGGTTTACCTGCCGGATAGGACCTGGCGGGTCTGCCCTGGCTGGTGGGTCTGCCCTGACCGCTGGGTCTTCCTGAACCGCCTGAAGCGCCTGGTCTGCCCGGTCTTCCGGTTCTGTCCGGCCTTCCTTGCCCGGCGGGCCTTTCTGGTCTGTCCTGTCTGCCAGACCCCCCGGGCCGTTCGGTTCTTCCGGTTCTTTCTGAACCGCCTGGTCTGCCCGGTCTTCCGGTTCTGTCCGGCCTTCCTTGCCCGGCGGGCCT
>CAYXEH010000038.1:11380-25236 GCA_964463915.1 uncultured Bacteroidales bacterium
CGCCTGGTCTGCCCGGTCTTCCGGTTCTGTCCGGCCT
The DNA here is from genome assembly GCA_964463915.1 of uncultured Bacteroidales bacterium. Lineage (GTDB taxonomy): Bacteria > Bacteroidota > Bacteroidia > Bacteroidales > UBA7960 > PUPG01. Next base: position 11,418 of record CAYXEH010000038.1, read on the forward strand.
TCCTTGCCCGGCGGGCCTTTCTGGTCTGTCCTGTCTGCCAGACCCCCCGGGCCGTTCGGTTCTTCCGGTTCTTCCTGAACCGCCGGTTCGGCCGTGTTCTCCTGGCCTGTCAGGGTTGCCGGGCCTGCTTTTTCCCCTGTCTTTGTCTGGTTTGTTTGTTTTCATGTTTTCCTTCAGCTGCCACATACCAAAAAAGGCGCAGCTGCGCCTTTGCGGTAGGTGTATGTGTTTTAAAAATTATTCCTTACTGCCTAACTCGTCAAATACGCCATTTACCTTGTCGAGCAGTTCTTCATAAAGACCGTGGTAATAGCTCTTGAGGGTTTGGGCGTTTTCTTTAATATCCGGCTTGTTGACCCTGGTGATCATCTCCTCACGAAAGTGAAGCATTTCTTTGATCTTCTCATCCATTTTCTTCTGTTCTTCTTTGTCATTGGGATGCATCTCCTGCCGCATCAGGCAAGTGCCGACAACTTCGTCCACGAGAAAATTGATATCTTTTTTAAGTGTTTTTTTACTGGCCATTTTAATTGGTATTTATCGTATTACTGTGAACTAATTAAAGTCAATCATTTCTACTTCAAATGCCAGGTTGGCATTGCGCGGAATTCCTACTGTTCCGTATTCTCCGTAGCCAAGCCCGGACGGAATGAGTATCCAGCCCTCGGATCCGCGCTGGAAGAAAGTCAGGCCGATCTGCATTCCGCGAATCTGGTTGTTAAGCCGCATGGTGGACTCGATACGGTTGTCAAACATTTCCCCGTCAAGCAGGTAGCCGTGGTAAGTTACTTTAGCGATGCTATTGTTATTGGGGTAGCTTCCGCTGCCCTCTTTTTCAATTACGTAAAAAACGCCCGATGGATCCTCCTTCGCCTCATCGTACATATCGTGTTCCTTCAGGTACTCTATGATCTCTTTCCGGTCTTTTTCTGCCAGTTGTTCCGGGGTTTCTGTATCGCAGGCGCTGAGTATAATCCCCATCGTCATCACAAATAAGATGAGGGCAATTGGTTTTACGGGTTTGTGAGTCATATAATTACGACTAAATTAAGTGATTTGTTTTTGTTCCCGCAAAGATACAAATAAAATGCTGCAATAGGCGAACAATTCAATCCCCTAATCTACATTGTCATGCAGAAATGAATTGTTGGACTTGATCTGGGTCTTTTTTTCCCCGGGTTCGTTCAGGGTAAACCTGGAAATCTGTGATTCGTTGCTGGCCGGAACAGGGTTCAGGTTGACCTTCCTTCTGACAAAAGCCGGTTGCTTTTCCAGGTCTGCCAGTCCTTCCGGTGTTTTTAGCTGAATGCTCAGGTGTCTTAGCCGTGCTTCACGTTCCTGGATCCGCTCCTGCATGTCTTTTTCTGAAACCCTGTTGTCTTCTTCCCGTTTGTGATCAGGTACGAGATGCCTTTCTGCCACATTTCTTTTGAATTCGTCAAAAGAGTTGCCGGAGGCAGTTTTCTGCGGAGCGGACGCGGGAGCAGGCCCATGCTGGATCTGCGCTTTTTCTGTGCCTCCTCCTTTAAGTACCATCTTCTCTGTGTTCGGCTCTTTCCGGGTGAAAGGACCCTCCCATTCCCGGCTACTTTGTCCGGGTTTATCCTCTTCCAGCGACAGCACCTTTTTTTCTTTCTTTTGCTCATTGATCTCATAGAGTTCATCGGCACCCTTGAATCCGGTGGCCACAAGGGTAACGCTTACTCTGTTCTCCAGGGTGTCGTCCTGTCCGAGTCCCCAGATAATTTCTGCGCTGGCACCGGCTTCGTCCTGGATATAATCCGTGATCTCCGTGATCTCGTCCATCAGGATCTCCTCCTTGCCGCTGGTGATGTTCAGCAGAATATTTTTCGCGCCTTTGATCTGGTTGTCATTGAGCAGGGGAGAGGAGAGGGCGGTCTCTACCGCTTTGATGGCCCTGCTTTCTCCTTCCGCATGGCCGCTTCCCATGATGGCTACCCCACTGTCAGACATTACCGTTCGCACGTCTGCGAAATCCACGTTGATGTTTCCTGTCAGGGTGATGATCTCCGCGATTCCTTTGGCGCCGGTGGTCAACACATTGTCTGCTTTGGCGAATGCATCTGTAACGGACAAATTGCCATACAGCTCGCGCAATCGGTCATTGCATATGATCAGCAAGGTGTCTACGCTTTCTGAAAGCTCTCTGAGGCCTTCTTCGGCTTGCTGCTTCCGCTTGCGTCCTTCAAAAGAAAAGGGAATTGTCACGATGCCGACAGTGAGTATCCCCAGCTCCTTGGAGGCTCTTGCAATTACAGGGGTGGCTCCTGTTCCTGTGCCACCGCCCATGCCCGCTGTGATGAAAAGCATTTTGGTGTGGGATCCGAGATTTTCCTTGATCCGGTCAATGTCTTCAATGGCTGCATTTTTTCCCACTTCCGGGATGCTGCCTGCCCCACGTCCTTCGGTGAGGTTGATGCCGAGTTGTATTTTGTTGGGCACCGGGCTATTGTCCAGTGCCTGGGCGTCGGTGTTGCATACAATGAAGTCAACACCTTCTATTCCCTGCCGGAACATGTGATTAACTGCATTGCTGCCTCCTCCACCTACGCCGATCACTTTGATGATGGAGGAATTGTTTTTCGGTAGGTCGAATTTAATCATGTCTGAGGTCATATTTTCTGGTGTTGAAGGTAAATAATTCGGTTTGTCTGGTAATGACTAAAATGAGGTCGTTTTTCATTATTTATTAACAGCAGTTGTGAACAACTAAAGAAGGGATCAGTTGTCTCCGTCGCTTTCAAAAAAGTCCTTGCCTTTAGAGAAGATCCGCTCAAAAAAGCTTTCTCCCTGGGGTCGGCTTTTTCCTTTCCCTTTTTTCTGTTGTCTTTGCCGGAAGTCCTGTTTTTCATTTTTCTGGAAGCCTTTGATTACCAGGCCGACCCCTGTTGCATGCATGGGGCTGCCTGCTTCTCCGGTGGGTGACTTGGCCAGGTGTTCATTGGGGTAGCCGATGCGGGTGTCCATTCCTGTAATGAATTCTGTCAGCTGGGCGGCATGCCTCAGCTGGCTCCCCCCTCCGGTCAGTACGATGCCCGCGATCAGTTTGTTTTCATAGCCCGATGTTTTGATCTCGTAGTACACATGCTCGATAATCTCTTCCATCCGGGCCTGGATGATGTGGGCCAGGTTTTTTAAGGAGATTTCCTTGGGTTCACGGCCCTTTAGCCCGGGAATGGACACAATCTCCTCGTCTTTGTTTTCGCTTGCCAGGGCCGAACCGAAGCTTTTCTTCAGGGCCTCGGCCTGATTGCGGATGATGGAGCAGCCCTCCTTGATGTCTTCGGTGATGGCATTGCCTCCAAGTGGGATGACGGCCGTATGCCGGATCACCTCATCCTGAAAAATGGCCATGTCGGTGGTTCCGCCACCAATGTCAACAAGTACGACACCGGCTTCTTTTTCCTGCACATTCAGGACTGCTTCTGCGGAAGCAAGGGGCTCCAGAATAATATCAGAGGTGTTCAGCCCCGATTTGGATACACATTTCTGGATGTTTTTTGCGGCTGCAACTTTTCCGGTGATAATGTGGAAATTGGCCTCCAGGCAGTTGCCCGACATGCCAATGGGTTCACGGATCCCTTGCTGGCCGTCAATGATGTATTCCTGGGGAATAACATGGATGATCTCTTCTCCCGGGGGCAGGGCGAGCTTATACATGTTTTCAATGAGGTTATCAATGTCTTCTTTGGCAATCTCCTCCTCGATGTCGTTGCGCATGATATTGCCCCTGTGCTGAAGGCTCCTTATATGCTGCCCTGCAATGCCCACATTGGCCAGGTGAATTTCAACCCCGGAGTTTTGGCTAGCCTCTGTGACGGCTTTCTCAATCGAGTTCACGGTATGCTGGATGTTTTCCACTACGCCACGGTTCACTCCGAGAGAGTCAGCACGCCCCATGCCCAGGATCTCCACCTTGCCGTACTCATTTTTGCGGCCAACAATGCATGCGATTTTTGTTGAACCGATATCAAGACCTACAATGATTTCCTGGTTTTCCATAATTATTTATTTTGAGCAGATGATCTGATCATTAAATTCAACATTAACTTTATTATAGTGATGCCACCCGATTTGTGGCAGTGTGTGCTGGTAGAATTTCCGGAGGTTGCCAAATTTGGTCTCTATATGCCTGGCATGTCCGAACTCAATAATATGTGCGCCGTTCTTCGGGGTTAATTCAAATTTCCCATTTGGCCCGACGTAAATGTGGTCAATGAACGCTTTCCAGAAATCATCCTGTTCGATATAACTCGCCAGCCCATAGAGCTTACGCATTAACTCCTCTGTTTCCCCATCCGCTTCTGCGATGTTTTTGCCGGGCGAGTATTCCGTCTGAATCCGGCCGGATGCAATCAGTACCCTGGCGGTGTGCTTATCTGACAGGGGAAACAGCTCACCGTCCCGGTCAATGTAATAGCTCTGATTCTTGCTGTTGATGACCCGCAGGAGCGCATCCTTTAAGGTGACCTCAATTTTCAGTTCGTTATTGATCGTTCGGTAGGTGCTTGCCTGGTCCACGTACGGGATGCTCTTTACAACCCGGTCTATTTCATGCAACAGATCCGGGTGCATTATTTTCCCCTCCACCGTGTCAAGTTCCCCGGTAATGATCTGCCTGACATCAGCCGGGTAAAGGAAATGATCCCCGTTATGACCGCTTACATTTATGGTCAGCCTGTCGCAGGGCTTCTGCTGGTTACTGCTTGTGGCAAAGCCCAGGATGAAAAACAATCCGGCGGGGAAAAGGATTAAAAGCACGATATGTATGATTTTTCTCATCATGACAATGCCTTGTTTTTCAATAATTGGGTGATCGGTCCTGCAAAGCGGTCAATGTCGCCGGCACCCATGGTAATAAGCACATCGGGTTCCGTGTTTTCAAGCAGGTCCATTAATTCTTCACGTGGACAGTACGATGCCTGTTGCAGCGTCACTTTGTCCAGTATCATTTGCGCATTGACTCCCTCTATGGGGGCCTCTCTTGCAGGATAGATGTCCATCAGGATCAGTTCATCGAGTGCCGACAGGCTTTCTGCAAATTCCCCGGCCAGTTCTTTGGTACGTGAAAACAAGTGTGGCTGAAAGATCCCGGTGATTTTTCTTCCGGGCCACATTGCCCTTGCTGAAGATATGCAGGCCCTGATCTCCTCGGGATGATGGGCATAATCGTCTACATATATGATGTTTTCAGTTTGAAGGCATATTTCAAAGCGTCGCCGAACGCCGTTGAAACTGTTCAATGCCTCCTTGATCTTATCTGCGCTCACGCCTGCCTGGTGTGCAAGGGCGGCTGCACCCAGGGCGTTTTCCAGGTTGTGCATGCCCGGATGTCCCGGTTCCAGCCCTTCAATGTGGAGCTCCCCTTCAATGGTTGCTTTGTAGCGTCCCTGGTGAAGTTCTACGTCTTTTAGCCTGTAGTCGGCCATGTCGGTGGGATGATAGCTATACCCTTTGCCGGTAAAACCTAATTCTTCTGCAATCCCTTTCTTGCTTACCAGTACTCCCCGGGGGTGAATTTTGCCTGCGAAGCTGGCGAAATTCTTTGCCAATGCCTCCCTGCTTCCATATACATCGAGGTGGTCAGCGTCTATGGTGCTGATCAATGCCAGCTGTGGGGAAAGTTGCAGGAAAGACCGGTCAAATTCATCCGCTTCTGCCACCATCCATCGGGGGTTCGGCTCACCCACGTAGTTTGAGTTATAATTGGTGCTGATCCCGCCCAGGAAGGAAACACAGGGAATGCCTGCCACCTTGAGAATGTGTGTCAGCATGGCACTGATGGTTGTTTTGCCATGTGTGCCTGCCACGGCAATGGTGGGGATGCCTGATGAGATCATTCCCAGCACTTCCGCCCTTTTTTTCATGGGAACATGGTGGTTGATGAAATGCCGGAATAATTTGTTTGAGGACGGGATAGCCGGGGTGTAAATCACCAGTTCAGGCATCACGTCCAGCGTGGCCGGATCATCATCATGAATCACCTTGATCCCCTCCTCCTGCAATTCAGCCGTCAGCCGGGAAGGCGTTTTGTCGTAACCACTGACGCTCACCCCCCGGGTATAAAAATACCTGGCCAGGGCACTCATGCCGATGCCTCCGATACCGAGGAAGTAGATGTGCGTGATGTGGTTAATGTCGGTCATTTTCCTGGTGTTTTTATCCCATTGGTTTTGTGACTTTTCCTGGCTGAAGAATGTTTTTTCGAGGCAAGGTCCAGTGCTATGCCGGCTATGACGTCTGCCGCATTCAGAAAGGAGAGACCTGCCAGTTTCTCTTTGAAGCGTTGTTTTTTATTGTCATCAAAAATAAGGGCACTTACTTCATTTGCCAGGCGGTCTTTTACCTCGTGGTCTTTCAGCAGGATCGCTGCGTTATGGTTGACCAGGGCCTGTGCGTTTTTGGTCTGGTGATCCTCTGCCACATTCGGTGAAGGAATGAATATGGCTGGCTTTTTCACCGAGCTGATTTCAGATACTGCAATGGCTCCTGCACGGCTGACTACCACATCTGCGGCTGCATAGGCATAATCCATCCTGTCGATGAAGGCATTGATATATAGGTGATCTTCTCCTGCTGTTTTTGCTGAATCTCTGGCTGCATCAAAATAAAAGGCACCTGTCTGCCAGATCAGTTGAATTCCATTTTCTTTGAATCTTTGAAGGTTATGGGCCACTCCTTCATTGATGCTTCTGGCTCCGCCGCTGCCGCCGGTTACCAGAAGGACCGGTTTGTTATTGGTTAGCCCGAAGTAGCGCAATGCTTCTTCCCGCTTTCCTGCAATGTCAACCACTTGTTGACGTACAGGGTTTCCGGTTATGTATACCTTCTCTTTGGCAAAAAATGCTTCCATTCCTTCATAAGCGACGCATATCTTGTCCGCTTTTTTACCGAGTATTCTGTTGGTGATACCCGGATAGGAGTTTTGTTCCTGAATAAGCACAGGCTGTTTCTGGCCGGCGGCAGCCCAAACCACTGGTCCACTCGCGTAGCCTCCGACCCCGATTACCACATCGGGCCTGAAACGTTTGACAATTCTTTTGGCTCCTGTCATGCTCTTCAGTAGTTTCCAGGGCAGCAACAGATTTTTCCATGTCAGCCGTCGCTGAAGGCCGGCAATATCCAATCCGATAATGCGGAATCCCGCTTGCGGAACCTTACGCATCTCCATACGCCCTTTTGCGCCCACAAACAGGATATGCGCATTGGCGGCTCTTTCCTTTATTGCATGGGCAATGGCAATGGCGGGGAATACGTGCCCCCCTGTGCCTCCGCCTGCAATCAGGACCCTAAGCTTCTGTGCCGGTTGTGTATGTTTCTCCATTTGTGGTGTTTTCAATTTCTTCTTCCTGTTCAATGGTGCGACTCACACTCAGAATGATGCCGATGGCCAGACTGGTAAACCATAGTGAGGTACCTCCCATGCTTACCAGCGGCAATGGCTGGCCGGTTACCGGGGCCAGGTTTACGGCCACTGCCATATTGACCATGGCCTGAAATACCAGGCTGAAACTCAGCCCGGCTGCCAGCAATGCCCCGAATGTTCCGGGGCTCTTGTGCGCAACCCGAACCCCCCTGTATAGTAATATCATATAGAACAACAGGACCAGAACGCCTCCTGCCAATCCGTATTCTTCAATGATGATGGCATAAATGAAATCAGAATAGGCCTGGGGCAGGAAATTGCGTTGTGTGGAATTTCCCGGTAATTTCCCGATAAAACCCCCGGTTGCAATGGCGATTTTGGCCTGGTCGGCCTGATAAGTATCCTTCCCTTCTTTCCCGAGGAAAGATTCAACACGGTTTTGCCATGTGGCCACCCGTCCGCCTTCAGGCATGGCTGATATGAGGACAATAACCAGCACTGCCCCGGCCAGGCTGATCCCTGTGAGGGCCAGTATGTATTTGAATCGTACCCGGCCAATGAACATCAGCACCACGCAGGTAACAAATAATACCAATGCGGTAGAAAGGTTTGCCGGCATGATCAGGCCGCATACCAGGATTACCGGCAGTATCATGGGAAGGAAGGCCGAATTGAAGTCTTTGATGATGGATTGTTTCCTGGTGAGCAGACGTGCAAGGTACATGATAATGGCCAGTTTGGCCAGGTCTGAACTTTGAAAGCTCACATTAATGATGGGCAGGGTGATCCATCGGCTGGCCTCATGAATGGTTGTCCCCCTGAGAAGGGTAAACAACAGCAGGGGAATGGCTGTCATCACTGCCAGCTGTGAAATCCTTGAATAATAGGTGTATTTTACCTTGTGGGCCAGAAACATCAGTCCCAGCCCCATCAAAATGATTACCATGTGTTTGATGAGGTAATATTCTGTATTTCCTTCGCGGAAGCGGTAGGCGAGGGTCCCTGTGGAACTGTATACCGCCAGGATGGATACCAGGTAGAGGAATATTACCACGATCCAGATGGTCCGGTCTCCCTTTATATGTTTCAGCAATGTTTGCATATTGCAAAACGGTTTATAGCAAATAGCTGGTTGGATGACTTTTCTCAGAGGTCATATACAGCTTGTTTAAATTGCCGGCCCCTGTCGGTATAATCATTGAAACGATCAAAGCTTGCACAGGCCGGTGAAAGCAAAACGATGTCGTTGGGGGCTCCTGCCATGTAGGCTGTACGGACCGCTTCTCCGATTGTATCTGCCTCAAAAACGGCCTGAACCCTGTCCTCAAAAAAATCTTTCAGTCTGCGGTTGTCCAACCCCAGGCAAACAAGGGCTTTGACTTTTTTGGATACGACCTCTGCAAGCGCCCGGTAATCACTTCCCTTGTCCTGCCCTCCTGCAATCCATATAACGGGCCGGTTCATGCTTTCCAGGGCAAACCACGCCGCATTCACATTGGTGGCCTTTGAATCGTTGATAAAGGTGATCCCCCTGACCATATCCACTTCTTCGAGGCGATGTTCTTCCTGCAGGAACCCGCCAAGGCACTCCTTGATTCCCTCTTTCCGGACATCAGGCAGCCGTGAGGCAATGTTTTCGGCCATGCTGCCGTAAATGTTCCCTTTTCCTTTCAATGCTTTCGCCAGCGTATTCATAGGTTTGTTATGTCTTTTTATTTCGTTATCAGTTATCCTGGGATTAATGCAATTACCTGAGCTTTAGTGTGATGATCGAAAACAACGCCAGCATGATCCCGATGATAAAAAAGCGTTGTACAATTTTTGCCTCATGGAGGCCTTTCATCTGATAGTGATGGTGCAGGGGTGCCATTCTAAAGATGCGTTGCCCTTTCCCGAAACGTTTTTTGGTATACTTGAACCAACTGACCTGCAGTATCACAGAGAGGCTTTCCATAAAGAACACACCGCATAATATGGGAATGAGGAGTTCTTTCCTGATCACGATGGCAAATACGGCAATGATGCCTCCCAGTGAAAGACTTCCTGTATCGCCCATGAAAACCTGTGCGGGATAAGAATTATACCAGAGAAAACCGATACAGGCACCGGCAAAGGCAGCGATAAAGATCACCAGCTCCCCTGTGTGGGGGATATACATGATATCCAGGTAATCTGCGAATACCATATTGCCGGATACATAGGCGAGTACCCCCAATGTGGCACCTATGATTGCTGAATTCCCGGTAGCCAGCCCGTCCAGTCCGTCCGTAATATTTGCTCCGTTAGATACCGCGGTGATGATCAGTATCACGATGGGGATGAAGATCAGGAAAGCCCAGCGTTCATAACCGGGACCCAGAAACCGCAGCAATACGGAGTAGTCGAACTCATTGTCTTTTAAAAAGGGAATGGTGGTTTTGGTCGACTTGACTGATTCAAACGGGAACGGGGAGTCCGGATCGGCCACTCCTTCAATCTCCAGGATTTCACTTGTGCTGATAAACTCAAGCGGGGTATCCGGCTTTTCCCGGATAACCACGCCGTCGTGAAAGTAAAGTGTGGCTCCGACAATAATGCCGAGGGTGACCTGCCCCAGGATCTTGAACTTCCCGTGTAGGCCTTTTTTGTCTTTTTTAAATACTTTAATGTAATCGTCAATGAAACCGATAACCCCCAGCCATATAGTGGAAACAAGCATCAGTATAATATAGATGTTGTTCAGCCTGGCCAGAAGCAGGGTAGGAATAACAATGGCGGCGATGATAACCAGCCCGCCCATGGTAGGGGTGCCGGCCTTACTTACCTGTCCTTCAAGCCCCAGGTCTCTTACATTTTCCCCCACTTGTTTCCTTCTCAGGTATTGAATGATATATTTTCCTGAGATCATGGTGATAAACAGGGAGAGGATAATTGCCATGCCGGCCCGGAAGGAGATGTATTGAAATACGCCTGTGCCGGGAAGGTCGTAGGTCTGATCCAGAAATTCAAACAATGGGTACAGCATGGTTTATCTGTTTAAAAACTCCTGTAACAACGCTTTGTCATCAAAGGGATGTCGGACTCCGTTGATTTCCTGATATTTTTCATGACCCTTGCCCGCCACGAGTATGATGTCTTCTTCCCTGGCCATTACGCAGGCTACGTTAATTGCTTCTTTCCTGTTGGTAATGGTGATGTATTTTTTCTTCAAAACCGGGTCAAGCTCCAGGCCGGCAACCATGTCATTGATGATGACTTCGGGATTCTCGGTCCTGGGGTTGTCGCTGGTGAAAATGACCTGGTCACTGTAACCGGCAGCGATGGTCGCCATGGCAGGCCTTTTGGTCTTATCCCTGTCCCCTCCGCATCCGATCACGGTGATCAGCTTTTCCTGTCCTCCCCTGAGGTCACTGATGTTTTTTAATACATTTTCGAGGGCATCGGGGGTGTGCGCATAATCTACGATGCCTGTAATATTGTTTTTGTTCCTGAAGTACTCGAACCGGCCTTCCGGTGGCTCACAGGCACTGATGGCTGTCAGCAATTGGTCAGATTGTTTGCCAAGCATATGGCCTGTTCCGTAAACTGCAAGAATATTGTAGGCATTGAATCTGCCGGTCAGCTTAGTCCAGACTTCCTGCTTCCCGATACGCAGGTGAAGGCCTTCAAAGCTGTTTTCCAGCATTTTTCCTTTATAATCGGCCATGGCCCGCAGGCTGTAGGTCTTTACCGTGGCCTTTGTGTTTTGCAGTATGATCATCCCGTTTTTATCGTCCAGGTTCGTCAGGGCAAAGGCTGACGGGCGAAGATCACTGAACAGCAACTGTTTCGCCCTGAGGTACTCTTTGAAGGTCTGGTGATAGTCCAGGTGGTCATGTGAGATATTGGTAAAGATGGCACCGGAAAAATACAGGCCCTCCGTTCTTCCCTGGGTCAAAGCGTGGGAGCTCACTTCCATGAATGCATATTCACAGCCTGCGTCAACCATTTGCCTGAGAAGGCTGTTGGTTGACAAAACATCCGGGGTGGTATACTTTGCAACGGACGCGGTGGATCCCACCTTGTTGCTGATGGTTGAGATCAGTCCGCAAGTATGTCCAAGCCTGGTGAATACCTCATGCAGCAAACCTACGGTGGTTGTTTTGCCGTTGGTCCCGGTAACGCCAACCAGCTTAAGCTTTTCCGAGGGATGGTCATAAAAATTGCCCGCGGCGACAGCCATCGCCCGGGTGGTGTCGGGAACCCGGATATAACAGATTCCCGGGGTCAGTTCCGGGGGCATGTCTTCACACATAATTGCCGTGGCCCCTGCCCGGATCGCCTCATTGATGTATTGATGACCATCTGTTGTCAAACCTTTTACTGCGACAAAGAGTGCTCCGGGATCAACCTGCCTGGAGTCGGCGGTCACAGAGAGAATTGTACAATGGGGTGTTCCCCATGTTTCTTTTGCGCCTGTGCGGTATAATATGTCGCTTAACTGTTTTTTTCGTGTCATTTTTGTTTGTTGTTAGGACAGTTCCAGGTAAATTGTGTTTCCGGGAGTGATCCTTCTGCCGGGGGGGATGCTCTGTCTTCTGACGATGCCCCTGCCGCTGAAACGAACCTTCAGCCCGGCATTCTCGAGCACATAAATGGCATCTCTCAGTCCCATCCCGACCACTTCAGGTGTCAGGTTTTCAATAAATGTACGGTCTTCAATCATGATGGTATCTGCGTTGGTGATGGCGCGGCCCCATTTGCTTTCCGGGGTGTCCTCTTTAATGCGTGCATCAAGGGCGGAGTAGATGGTCCGGAAATCGTCCAAATGTCCGTTCCGGAATCCGGGCAATGAAGCCGTCATTACTTCCTGATCTGTGTCCGGGGGGATAAATAGCTGTGCGGCGTACATTTTGTCTGCAATTTCCCTGAAAGCCGGTGCCGCAACCTGGCTGCCTGTATAAATGTATCCACGGGGGTCATTGATCATGACAATACAGCTGTAAACAGGATCGTTTGCCGGGAAATACCCCGCAAATGAAGCCTGGTAATGCGTGCCTGATGGCCCCCTGTACCCCTGGCCGGCCTGGGCGATCTGGGCTGTTCCTGTTTTGCCGGCGATGGGGTAGGCATCTGTCCGGATGTTTGCAGCAGTTCCGTTTTCAACCACCCCGGCCAGCATCTCCTGTGCCATGCGGATGGTTCGGATCCCAGCTATGCTACGTTTCAATACAGTTGGGGAGAACTCTTTCACGGTCCGTCCGGCCTGACGGATCTCGTTCACAAACATGGGTTTCATCATTTGACCATTGTTGGCCACGGAATTATAGAGGGTCAATGTTTGCAGCGGAGTCATTGATACTTCATAGCCAATGGCCATCCAGGGAAGGGAAAGGTTCGACCATCCCTGGCTTCCGGGGTTACGCATGACAGGCTGACCTTCACCCGAGATCTCCAGTCCGAGGGGTTCGTGCAGTCCGAGTCGCCGGAGACGTTCCACGAAACGTTCAGGATTATCCTTGTATGCATGATAGATGATCTGGGATATGCCCACATTGGAGGACAGTGCAAATGCTTCACGCACTGGAATATTGCCGTAACCTTCCTCATTGACATCTTTCATTGTCCGGTTATAATAGGTGATGCTTCCATCGCCCGTGTCTATGTGGTCATCCGGACCAATTACGCCATCTTCAAGGGCAGCGATTATGGTTGCGAGTTTAAACGTGGAACCGGGTTCAGTGCTCTGGCCTACCGCAAAATTGTAGGTTTCGTCGTAACTGGTTCCGGTGGAGTTTCTCTGAAGATTTGAAATGGCTTTGATCTTACCGGTTGCCACTTCCATCACCACTGCTGTTCCGTGACTGGCACTGAATCTCTCCAGTTGTCTCAGTAATGCTTTTTCGGTAATGTCCTGGATTTCTACGTTGATGGTGGTTATAAGGTCTTTGCCGTTTTGTGGCCGGATCTCATTCTGGTCGCTGATTGGCATCCAGGTTCCACCGCTTAGTCGCTGCATCAGCCTTTTTCCCTGTATCCCCTCCAGGTGCTGCCGGTAAGCTCCCTCCAGCCCCACATAGATCCCTTCACGTTCATAGCCGATTGTTCGGGCCGCCAGGGTCTGGTAGGGCATTTGTCGTCTTGTTCTTTCGTTGACAATGAGACCTCCGCCGAAACGCCCCCGTCTGAAAATGGGGAATTGACGTGCTTGCTGAAGCTGCCCCCAGCTGACATTGCGTTTAACAAGGTAATAGCGTTCCTGGTTTTGCCTGGCCCTGACAAGGTCGGTGCGGTACTGGTTTACATTCCGGTCGCCGAACAAACCGGAAAGCCGGATCGCCAGTGAGTCTATGTTGTCAGAAAATAATTGATCGGAGATGACTTCTTTGCTCAGGTCCATGCGAAGCTCGTAAACGGGTACGCTGGTGGCCAGCAACCTTCCGTCATCCGCGCAAATATCTCCCCTGTTGGCCT
>CAYXEH010000039.1:0-4225 GCA_964463915.1 uncultured Bacteroidales bacterium
AAGGGTGAGATTGAGGTGTGCCATGATGTATTGATTTTGGTTTAATGTAAAGATATTATAATTAAACGAATGAGCAATACTTCTCCTCCATAAAATGCAGGCATGACTAATCCGCAATGGATAGCCATCCCTGTTCGTTTTTGTTGATGAAACCGGAATTTGAAAGGAGATTGGCCCGGATTGCGACCATCCTGGCAGGGTTTTTCATCCTGATGGTACGCTTACCCTGCCAGGGACGACCATGATTTTAATGCTGTTCGATGATGCGGAACAGTTCATCCAACTGCGGGGTGAGGATGATCTCGGTACGACGGTTCTTTCTGCGGGCTTCCGGGCTGTCTTCGGGATCTACCGGGTGGTATTCTCCCCGGCCGGCTGCAATAAAGCGTTGGGGATCGATGTCACCGTGCTTCTTCAGGATGCGAACAATGGCCGTGGCACGCAATACGCTCAGGTCCCAGTTGTCTTTGAATGAGGCCCCCGGTTTTACCGGCACATCATCGGTGTGGCCTTCAATCATGACATTGATGTCCGGATTTTGTTCCAGCACAGCGGCGAGTTCACTCAGGGCCTGTTCCCCCTGGCTGTCTATTTGGGTGCTGCCTGTTGCAAACAGCAGGTTTTCTTCCAGTGATACATACACCTTACCATTGCGGATCTCCACTGAAAGCCCTTCATCCTGAAAGCCCAGCAAGGCATTGGAAACAGTATGACGAAGCTCTTCCACGATGGAATCCTGCCGTTGCAGAATATCTTCCAGTTCGTTTACGCGTAGTTCTTTTTCTTCCATCTCCCTCATGGCCCGGTTCAGTTCATCTTCTCTTCGTTGGAGGTCACGTTGCGTTTCCTGCAGGCGTTCCATTACCTGCCGGGTTTCTGCTGTTTGTCCCTCCATCAGTGTTTCTGTTTGTTCCACGAACTGTTCGTGTTGTTCACGGAGTTTTCTCAGGCTTTCCCCCAAATGGGTGGTGTCCTGTTCAAGACGCTCATTGTGACGTCGCAGCCCGGCAATCTCATCTCTCATCCGCTCGTTGTCATCCAGACAATCATCCAGGCGTTCTTCCGTCGTGGCGTTTTGCTCCCGGAGGTTTTCATAACGGGCTTCCATGTCATTAAACTTGCTTGCGGGCACACAGGAGACCAATGTCATGGAAATAATCGTGAGGGCAGTAATAACTTTTCTCATAATCAATGAATGTTAGCGTACAACCTGGATTCTTTCGGTGATGATTGCGTTGGCGGTGCGGATCCGGATAAAATAAATGCCGGTGCGAAGGTCACCCAGTTCCAGGGTCGTTTGCCTGTCACCGGACGGGCGTTGCCTTACATTTCGTCCCACCAGGTCAATCACCTGTACTTCAATAATTTTTTCAGGGGCTTCAATATTCAGGATGTTTGTTACAGGGTTGGGATAGACCTTTACCTGTTCATCTGCAGGAGAAATATCCGGCTGATCCGTATCCAGAGGGATGCCATGATCCTCAAAAGGTTCTGTGGAGTACATCCGGTACTCTCCCGGTTCAAGGGTTAGTGGGTCGTTCACCTCATTGACTGTGATCTCGTCGCGGGTGAAATATTCGTGCCAGGTGCCTGTCTCCTGGAAGTTCGGGTCAATTTCTCCCTGACGGATACCAAAATTCCCCAGTATGGTCACGTTGCCGGACTCGTGATTCAGGTGGATCCGTTTCATTTCTCCATCCAGATGGAGGGTGTAATCATCAGTACGGAAGACATCTTCTGAGGTTTTCAGGTTGGTCAGGGCGGCATAGATGTCGTAGAGGTTCTTACGGCGGTAGTCGTCATAATAGTCCCAGCGAACGGGTTTGGGATCGGTGCGGCAGCCGTCGTCAATGCTTCCGTCGGGGCAGTGGTTGATGGAGTAGTCATAGCCCAGTTCGCCGAATTGCCAGATCATTTTCGGTCCCGGAATGGGGAAGTAAAATGTGGCAGCCAGCTCCGCACGTTTGAGGGCGGTACCCAGGTCACGAATGTCATAGTCGTCCTGGTGGTTGTTTCCGTAAGTAAGATTTTTAAACATCATGCGTTCTTCGTCATGACTCTCCATGTATCCGACCAGATGGGGTTCGTCCCAGCCCCTTTGCTGGTAAGAAATACTTTCGAAGTTGCTGTCATCGATCCATCCCATGGCGGCTTCCTGGTAAGCATGGGTGATGTTGCCCCATAGCATCATGCCGTATTCGGCCAGCTCCCGTTCTTCGTTGTTCGCGGTGAAATGCTCAAGAATGACGTAGGCGTCAGGATTGACCTCCCAAACCTCATCCGCGATCCGTTTCAGGTTGTCAATGCGGGACTGGTCATAGTTCCAGCCCTGATCACCGGTTTGTTCATTGGTAAAGCCTTTGGTGAAGTCGAACCGGAACCCGTCTATGCGGAATTCGGTCAGCCAATATTGGGTAACACGGCGGAAAAAATCCCTGGTGTGTTCGCTTTCCTGGTCGAAGGTGTTGCCCCAGCACCATGGTTCATGGGGGCAATCGGTGAGGTACCAGGGGTTTTCAGGCATCGGGGCGCCCCATGCTCCTGCATCCTCATCAAAATACATCTGTACCATGGGTGAAAGGTTGAAACTATGGTTCAGCACAATATCAAGTACAACGGCGATTCCCCGTTGATGGCATTCATCTATGAACTCCTTGTAGGCTTCCTGTGGGCCGTAGGCCTTGTCGGTGGCGAAATACAGGGCAGGGTTGTACCCCCAGGATATGTTGCCTTCAAACTCGTTGACAGGCATTAGTTCGATCACATTGACTCCCAGGCTTTGCAGGTAGTCAAGTGAATCCTGAACCGCTTTGATGTCACCTGCCTCGGTGAAATCACGTACCAGTAGTTCGTAAACCACCATGTCTTCCCCGGCCGGAGGGGTAAAATCCCCGGCCTGCCATTCATAGGCCGGTCTGCCGGGATGCAGGATGCTGACCAGTCCTTCTGTTTTTTGCTCCGGGTAATCTTTCAGGTCAGGATAGGTGGATGCCGGGATGTATTCATCGTTCCAGGGATCCAGGACCTTGTGTGTGTAGGGATCGGCCAGACGTAACTCTCCGTCGATGTAAAACTGGTAGCCGTATTCGGTGTCTGCCTCCAGTCCTTCAAGGGTGATCCAGTAGTGGGTGCCGTCAGGGGTCCGGTTCATATAATGGTTTTCGGTGGGATGCCAGTTGTTCATGTCGCCGATCAGGAATACATATTCTTTCAGGGCAGGGGGATCATGCAGTACAAGGGTGGCCGAGTTTTCGTCATGGTAGGTGACGCCGGGCTTCACGCCCTCAGGCAGTTCAGCAACCGGTGGCTCGTCGCGGACGAAAATGCGGGTACTGTCTTTGACAGATTCATTGTCAAACCCGTAAGCGATCACCTCAATTTCATGGTTGCCGTATGTTTCCGCATCCCAGGTGTAAGAAAGACTTTCTTCGGTGGTGGAAATGATATAGCCCTGGTTGATAAACAGGGCGATGGAGTCTGCCTCATTGGCTGAGGCTTCAACCCCTACCTGGTCGTGTAGTTCGAACACCGGCTGCAAACCTGAAGGTGCCCTCAGAGAGATTGAAAGCCCTTCTTCCACTACGGGCACAAAAAGATCTTCGGTTTGCGGACTTCCATTGGGTCCGCGAAATACAAAATGCATCCCCACAATGGTCTGGTTGTCATCCACATCATAAAACTCTCTTATACTGGGGCTGATCTCCAGTTCGTAAAGGTCATCATCGATGCGGGTAAGTTGCGGTTGTGTGTCATTGTTGTTCCAGTCTCCGATCACATACTGCCATTCATCGCCATTTTTCAGGGAAACCCCTGTATGGGCGTACACCTCTCCGGTGAACCCGGCCATGTCCCCGGATCCCTGGGTGGCGTCAAATACGATTGTAACGGGCTGGTCTTCTGTGGGAAGGGCCGGAATGGTGGTGATCTGTGCATGGGAAAGGCCGGAGGCCATACCCAGTATAAAAATGATCAGGATGCGTATATGGTAAGTTGCCATGTTATTGGTCCGTTTGTTTTTAGGTATAATGCTCCTTTATACAAAGATACAAAATGTTTTATGGGTTTATCCGGTCTTTCGGGCTCTTCAGGTTCTCATGCCCTGCTGGCTTTCGTGGCCTTGTGACTCCTATGGCCCTGTGCCTTCCGTGGCCCTTTGCCAGCCTCCGTTGGGGTCCTGTGCCCTGCGGACTCTCGTGGCCCTGTGACTTTTATGGCCCTTTGTTGC
>CAYXEH010000039.1:4325-13753 GCA_964463915.1 uncultured Bacteroidales bacterium
CCTTTGTTGCCCCTGGTTCTTATAGCCCTGTGCCCTGCTGGCCCGGAAAGCAATAATTTTGTAACTTTACATAAATCGAGGTAATTATCCACATAAATCATACCACGATGTTCAAAAAGATATTAAGGATCACCTTGAGTATATTGCTTGTTCTTTTGTTGCTGATCATTATTCTTCCCTACGCGTTTCGTGGTGTTATCCTCGACAGGGTGAAAAATGAGCTCAATGAGCAACTGGAGGCGGAGGTCGGTTTCGACCGCCTTCGATTGTCGCTGTTACGCGATTTTCCGGACGTGTCAGTGATGATTGAAGAACTGATCGTAATTAATGAAATACCATTTGAAGGGGATACCCTGGCGGCGATTCACAGGGCTTCTGTGACAATTGACCTGCGCAGCCTCTGGAGGGAAGGGTATGAGATTAAACGGATCCGGCTTGACCGGCCCGATCTCAGGTTGCGCTTCCTGGAGGATCGCGGTGCAAACTGGGACATCGTGCCGACCTCTGAGACAGTAAGAGAAGAACCGGCGGAACCCGCTGACTTCCGTCTGGCCCTGCGGAGCGTACAGCTGGAAGATGCCCGGATTTTCTATCACGATGACGTGTTGTTGACTTATATTGATGTGAACGGGCTTTCCGGGGTTTTTCGCGGTGACCTGACCCGGGATGTGACTACTTTGCGGACACAGGATGCGGGCATTGAGTCACTGAATCTGAGGTACGACCGCTTTCCCATCCTCAGTGACATTAATGTGCGGCTGACCGCCGAATTGGAAATGGATATGCGTGACTGGCTGTTTACTTTCCGCGACAATGAATTTTGGATGAATGAATTGCCGCTGCAGTTTGACGGGGTGATCGGGCTTCCGGAGGAGGGCGGAACTTCCATGGATGTTTCTTTTTCGGCTGCCAGATCTGATTTTGCGGCTTTCCTGTCGATGATCCCGGCGATGTATACCGGCGATTTTGACAAACTGGAGTCTGCCGGTACCCTTGCCCTCAATGGTCGGATAAATGGATTGCTTAAGGATGAGCAGATCCCCGGGTTTGATTTGTCGTTGGAAGTGGATGACGGCATGTTCCGTTATCCTGACCTTCCTTCTGCTGTATCAGATGTGGAGGTGGATGCCCATATCGCCAATACCGGCAGCACGATGGATGAGGTAGAGGTGGATGTGCCTGTTTTACGTATGATGCTGGGAGACAATCCTGTGGAAGCACGTTTTGCGATGCGGACCCCGGAGAGTGACCCGTGGGTTGATATGGCAATGCATGGTAGGGTGAACCTGGGTGAAGTGGGTGGATTTTTCCCGCTTGAGGAAGGAACAGAACTGAGCGGGATGTTGGAAAGCACCATGGAAGCGCGCGGTTATCTATCTGCCCTGGATAGGGGTGAATACGATTCTTTTCATGCGACCGGGGGGCTTCAGGCTGATGGAGTAAGGGCTGTTACAGCCGGACTGACTCATCCGCTGGAGATGGAACGCCTGGAAGCTGATTTCCGGCCCAGCCGGTTCAATCTGACAGATTTCCGGGCACGCATGGGCGACAGTGAGCTGAGCGCCGGCGGTCATATTGACAATATGCTGCATTATTTGATGGAAGGACAGATGCTGTCAGGTCATTTTGATGTGTATTCATCTAATCTGAACCTGAACCAGCTACTCGAAGATATGCCGGAAGAGGCACCGGATGATGAGCCCATGGAACTCACGGTGATAAAGGTTCCCGGGAATGTCAATCTCAGCCTCAGTTCGCGCGTTGACAGGATGCAGTTCGGAAGTATGGACCTTGCCAACCTGCGGGGAGAGGTGCAGGTGGTTGATCAGATGGCCCTGCTGGATGAATTGCGCATGGAACTCCTTGGCGGGGAACTGGCCCTGAATGGGTCTTACCGTACCGTAGAAGCCGATCCGGAAATCTCTTTCGGGCTTGATTTTTCATCCTTTGATTTTCGTGAAGCTTTCAATACGTTTAATACTGTCCGGGTGCTGGCGCCCATCGGGGAATATGTATCCGCCCTGGTATCCGGGCAGTTGTCGATTGATGCCCGCCTGGATGAAACACTTCGCCCGAGGCTGGAGAGTCTGACAGGACGGGGAAATCTGCAATCTTCCGCTGTCGGGGTGACCAACCATCCGGCCCTGGTGACCCTGGCTGAACAGGTGCACATGGATATGTTCCGGGAGTTGTCGCTGCGTGATTTGCTGTTAAGGTTTTCTTTCGCGGACGGGAAAGTGGAGACTGATCCGTTTGACTTTTCATTCGGGCAGTCGCAGGCTGTGGTAAGTGGATCTACCTGGTTTGACCGGCGGATCGATTATGTGCTTCGACTGGATATTCCCAGGGAGCAGTTTGGCTCCAGGGCCAATCAGATGCTGGATGACCTGGTAAGTCAGGCTTACGACAGGGGGTTGGATGTGCAGCCGGGTGAACGGGTGCAACTGGATGTGAAGATCGGAGGGATGGTCACCAGCCCGGAGGTTTCTGTGGGTTTGCCCGGAATGATTGATGAGGTGCGCGACCGGCTGAAGGATGAGGCTGAGCGGCTGATCCGGCAGGAGGTTGATGAGGCCCGTGAGCGCGTGGAAGAAGAGGTGCAAGAGCGTACAGAGGACACTCGTGAAGAGGTCAGCGAGAGGCTGGAGGAACGTGCCCGGCAGGTTATTGAGGAGGCCGAACAGCGGGCGGAAAGCATACGTCGTGAAGCTTCCAGGACGGCTGACAGGGTGCGTGAAGAGGCCAGGGAACAGGCAGAAAAGTTGCTGGAGGAAGCCAGCGGACCGATTGCCAGGGCGGCTGCCCGCCGTGCCGGGGATGCCCTGATCCGGGAGGCCGACCGTCGTGCCGGGCAGCTGGAGGATGAGGCCGATACCCGGGCCACCCGTTTGGTGGAGGAAGCCAAAATCCAGGCAGAGCGGATACGCCGGGGGGAGGAGGAGTGATTACCCTCTCGTGGTAGTGATACCGGTTGATGGCAGCATGACGCCCCTCCGGGGGTTCAATGGCAATATCCCATGGAAAAAGAGCTGTGCCGGGTTCCCTGATTGTAAGTTTTATTGTTCCAGTGACTCCAGGAAGGGTTTTTCGTCTACCACATACCGGGTATGTGTGCCGAAACCGATCTTTCCCTTGCTGTCAAAGGCTTCTACCTTGAATGACAGTTTGCGTCCTTCTGTACGGATCAGTTCCGCTTTTGCCTCTACGGTATCACCCATCGGGGTGGCCCTGATGTGCTTGATGCTGATTTCTGTTCCCACCGTTGTTTGTCCGGCTTGAATTTGCTCCTGTACACTTTTCCAGGCGGCCTGCTCCATCAGTGCCACCATGGCCGGCGTGGCCAATACTTTTAGTGTGCCCGACCCGTGATTCAGGGCCGTGTCTTTTTCGGTAATTCTGTTGTTGGTTGGTCGGCGCTGCGCGCCTCCGGTTGTTGGTTGTTGGTTCATGGCTGTATGGTTTTTTTTTGACCCCGGAGGATGGGAGACTGTTCAACTAAGTGTGTCAACTAATCTTTATTAACGGCCGTGTTCATGGTCCGGGGAATTGATTAATTCTCCATAATCCTGAAGGGAGCTTAATTCCGTGTACAAAGATAAAAATCTTATATATTTGTCGGGGCTGACGCGCCTCCGGTTATGGGCAACCCCCACCGTTTTCATCCCATGAGAACTAACAACTAAACAACCAATTAATACAAGCAGCGAAGCCACAACAGTATGTATATTATTTCCTACAACGTCAACGGAATCCGCTCGGCCATGGCGAAGGGCCTGGCAGAATGGCTTGAACAAGAAAAACCCGATGTGGTGTGTATTCAGGAAACCAAGGCACAGCCAGAACAGATCCCGCAGTTGCCGCTGGAAGACCTGGGTTATCATTGTTACTGGTTTTCTGCTGAGCGCCGTGGGTATAGCGGGGTGGGCATTCTTTCCCGGCAGAGGCCTGATTATGTAGAATATGGGATGGGTATGGACAAATATGACCGTGAGGGACGTGTAATCCGTGCTGATTTCAAGGATCGTACGGTGTTAAGTGTGTATCATCCCAATGGGAGTGCCAATGAAACCAGGCATCATTACAAAATGGGATGGCTGGAGGATTTTGCGGATTATGCTGCTGAACTTCAGCAACAGCGACCTGGCTTGATCATCTCGGGAGATTACAACATTTGCCACAAAGATATTGATATTTATGACCCGGTAAGGCATGCTACGACCTCCGGGTTTTTGCCTGAAGAACGGGAATGGGTGACTCGTTTCCTGGAAAAGGGTTTTGCGGACTCTTTCCGCCATTTTAATCAGGATCCCCACCAATATACCTGGTGGAGTTTTCGTGCCAATGCCCGAAAAAGAAATCTGGGCTGGCGCATTGATTACAATATGGTGGGTGAAAAGCTGGTGGCGGATCTTCAGGACGCTGGGATTATGCCGGAGGTAAAGCATTCGGATCATTGTCCTGCGTGGGTTATTGTATAGGGGTGTCGGCGCGGCGCGCCTCCGGTTGTTGGTTCTCATGAGCCGTTTACCAGTCCGTTGATGTTCTCCATCACTTATCCCATGAGAACCAACAATCTGGACAGCCTCGTCCTGCGGCTATGGGCAACCCCCACCGTTTTCATCCCATGAGAACTAACAACTAATCAACCAATTAACCATCAACCCCGCCAGCCTTATCCTGCAGATAAGGGCAACCCCCAAACTTTTTATGGGATAAGGACGGTGAGGGTTGCCGGAATTATTGGCATTTTTTTTGATTTAATCATCATGTATATTTTGTGCGAACAATTAACTTTACGCACTGTTTAACAGAGGCTTTTCTGACTTACAGGTTTTTATTGGGTTAATATTATGAAGAAGAAAAAATTTATTCTGATTGGCATTGGGGTTGTTTTGGTGGCTTCATTGTGGTATTTTCTGCGTGATGAAGGGGTAACTATGGAGATGATCTGTGTACCTGTAGAACGTGGGGACTTTGATGTGAGTGTATTTACCAGTGGCGAGCTGGAGGCAAAAAACTCCACGGACATCAAGGGTCCGGCTCGCTTGCGCCAGGTAAGGGTGAATAATGCCCAGATTGCTGATATGGTACCTGAAGGTACGGTGGTTGAAGAAGGAGACTGGGTGGCAACCCTGGACCGTACGGATATCAGCAACCGCATTCTTGACCGGGAAACTGAGCTGGAGCAACTTGAAACTTCTTTTACCCAGGCCCAGCTTGACACAACCATGGAGTTGCGGAATGCCCGCAATGAGTTGGTCAACCTTGAGTTTGCTTATGAGGAAGCCAAAATCGCTCTTGAACAGTCTCAATATGAGCCTCCGGCAACTATTCGACAGGCTGAAATCAATATGGAACAGGCCCGGCGGTCTTATGAACAGGCAGCAGAAAATTATGAACTACGCAAGCAGCAGGCGGATGCCAGGATGCAGGAGATCACTTCCTCACTGAATCAGGAGCGCCGTCGTTACCAGGAGATTCTGGACGTGATGGAGGAGTTTGAGATTTATGCACCCCAGGACGGGATGGTCATTTACCGGAGAAACTGGGACGGAACCCGATTTGGTGTGGGATCGCAAATCAATGCCTGGGACAATACCGTGGCCACCCTTCCCGATTTTTCTGTGATGATGTCAAGAACTTATGTCAACGAAATTGACATCAGCAAGGTAAAAGTCAACCAGCCGGTAAAGATAATCGTGGATGCATTTCCGGATAGAACCTATAGCGGTTATGTGACTGATGTAGCCAATATCGGGGAGCAAAGACCCAACCAGGATGCAAGGGTGTTTGAGGTAAAGATCCAGATCAATGAGTCCGATACCATTATGCGTCCTGCCATGACCACAAAAAATACCATCATTACCCATGTGGAAGAAGATGTACTTTACATCCCCATTGAGGGGATCCATACGGCTGACACAATCAATTATGTGTTCCTGAACAGAAATGACCGTCCGGTCAGGCAGCAGGTGATTACCGGGATCCGCAACGATGATCAGATCATCATCAGGGAGGGGCTGGAAGAAGATGACAGGGTCTACCTCACTATACCGCCTGACCCTGATGAAATTCGCCTGAACACCTTATAAGTGCTGTGTCATGAAGCTTCTGGAAAAATATTTCTATAACCTGAATATCGCTTTGGAATCGGTTTTTGCCAACCGTTTTCGTTCCATCCTGACTGCACTTGGGATCATATTTGGTGTGGCTGCCGTGATAGCCATGATGGCCATCGGAAATGGCGCGCGGCAGGAAATCCTTGAGCAGATGAAGATGGTTGGGGTCAATAATATTATTATCCGGCCGATCTATGCGGAGGATGGCAGGCCTGAGGAGGAAGAGGGGCGATTCTCACCGGGCCTTACCCTCCAGGATGTGGAAAGTATCAAAAATATTGTTCCGACTGTGGAGCGCCTTAGCCCGGAGGTGGAAATAAGTGCGTATGCCATGGCTAACAGTATCCGTCGACCAGTCCGGGTGGCAGGTGTTAACCCCAATTATTTTGATGTATTTTCTTTGGGTTTGTCACGGGGAAAAATGTTCACCGGGGAACAGGTCGAAGAAGGTGCTCCGGTGGCTGTAATTGGAAATAACATCCGGGCGATCTTTTTTGGTAACACGGATCCTGTCGGGAAACAAATTAAAGCCGGAAACAACTGGCTCACGATTATTGGTGTGGTGGAAGACAGGATGGTGAGTGAAGATGCAGCTTCCAACCTGGGTATAAGCGAGTTTAACAATGTGATCTATACTCCGGTGCAAACCATGTTGCTCCGGTTTCGTGACCGTTCGGCCATCAATATCGAAGATATCCAGCAATCCAGACGAGGTGGCCGCGGTCGTGGCGGAGTGGTGGTAATAGCCAACGATAATGGCAATGGGGAAGATGTGGAATATGAAAATTACCATCAGCTGGATCGGGTGGTGGTGCAGGTGGCTGAATCCGCTCAGTTATCTTCATCCGCTGACCTCATTCGGCGTATGCTTCACAGACGACACAATAACGTGGAGGATTTTGAGGTAATTATCCCGGAGTTGCTGCTTGAACAGGAGCAACGCACCCGCGAGATCTTCAACGTGGTATTGGGTGCCATCGCGGGTATCTCCCTGATTGTAGGGGGGATCGGAATTATGAATATCATGTTGGCCTCCGTGATGGAGCGGACCAGGGAAATTGGTGTGCGTCTGGCCATCGGGGCCAAAAAGACAGATGTGGTCTTTCAGTTTTTGTCAGAGTCAACTTTTATCAGTGTGGCCGGGGGCATTATCGGAATTTTTCTGGGGATCGCTCTCTCCAGGGGCATCATGCATTTTACAGACATCCTGACCATCGTTTCGCTGACATCCATTTTCATCTCATTCGGGGTGGCAGCTACCGTGGGTATTGTGTTTGGTTATATGCCGGCAAAAAAGGCTGCCGCCAAGGATCCGGTAACTTCACTTCGTTACGAGTAGACCAGGCTTGTTTCATAACAATTACTCAATCTGAAACATCCGCGGGACCTTCCAATGGATCATTCAGGCAAACCAGGCTTATTGCTGGATCATCGCGCAATCTGCGTACGAATGTTAATAACCTGCACGCTCTTTATCAATAACCTGTGTTCCCTTTGCTGCGATACACCGGGGCTGTATTAGGACTTCTCACGCAAGATGATTATATTTGAGTATCGATCCTGAATGTATCATCAAATCGTCAATACAATGAAAAAATTCGCAGTAATATTGTCCGGAAATGGCGTTTATGACGGCTCGGAAATTCATGAGGCCACCCTTTCGATGTATGCCATTAAAAAACAAGGCGCAGATTATGAGGTGTTTGCCCCCGATATGGAACAGCATCATGTGGTCAACCATCTTAACGGGGAAGAAATGAAAGAGAAGCGCAATGTATTGGTTGAGGCTGCCCGCATTGCCCGTGGCAACATCAAACCCCTTGATCATTTTGATCCGGCAGGTTACGATGTTTTATTTATCCCGGGTGGCTTCGGGGTGGCCAAGAACCTGAGTACCTTTGCCATTGACGGCCCGGACTGTAAGGTGCAGCCTGATGTGGAAAAGGCCATTAACGGCATGTATCAGGCAGGGAAACCCATCGCGGCATTGTGTATTTCACCTGCGGTTGTGGCCAGGGTGCTGGGTAAAGGCAAGATGACCATTGGCCAGGATGAAGGAACTGCCGGGGCAATCGAAGCAATGGGAGGGGTTCATGAAACGACCAGTCACGGGGAGGTGATCGTGGATAAGGAGAATAAGCTCTTTACCACACCCTGTTATATGTTGGATGCCGATATTGTTCAGATCGGTGACGGGGCAGAGAATATCGTGCGTGTGGTGCTGAAGTTTCTGAAATGATCCCGGGAGTATCGCTGATTTATCGGGGTGTTCCCCGGATTTTCCGGCAAACACCGGCATGGCAATCTGGACGCCTCGCATGATCCTTCCTGGCCGTTTCCCGAATTATCCGGCAAACACCGGCAAGCTGGCGGCTACGTCACAGCAGTAACGGGGACATGGTCGGCCGGAGAGTAGTTCGCTGAGGTGCGATTCGTTCATTTACGTTAGTGGTTCTCCGAATTTACCGGCAAATACCAGGTCATCAAGGGGTTTGCGCACCCTTGGTGATTTTTCCATTTCTTCGAAATCGGGACCAAGTGCCTCGGGTTTGTCCTGGTGACCAATGGCCATCAGGGCGATGGGTTTGTGGTCTTCGGGTATACCAAATAATTCAATGGCCTTTTCCTTGCTGAAACCGCCCATCTGATGAGTGGCCAGCCCTTCCTCCGTGGCCTGGAAGGTAAGGTAGGCCATGGATTGACCTACGTCGTACTGGTAAACCGCATTTGTTTTCCCTTTCGAGGATATTTTGTTGCCGATGGCCATAATCAGCACCGGGGCATTGCCGGCCCAATGCTGGTTGAATTCCACCATGGTCTCATAGATCTTTTGCCAGGTATCATCCCCCTTGAACCCGACCATGAACCGCCAGGGCTGTTCGTTGAAACTGGAAGGGGCCCATCTGGCTGCCTCCAGGAGGCGTTGTACCGTTTCTTTTTTTATGGGAGTTGATTGAAAAGATCGTGGACTCCATCTTCTTTTGATAACAGGATGGATATCGAATGTGGTATCTGCGGGTTTTTCCATAAGTCTGCCGAATCAGCTGATTATTGGTAAATTTACATTAGGTCTATACAACAATGATTGTTATTTATTTGTTTAAGCAAGTGCCTGTGTTTTTCAGGATCGCGGTCACCCACATCTGAGGGCCTGTCCTGCTGCACCAGGTAATGTCGCTCAGGTGTTTTCCGTATCATGTAACAATGCGCCGAGGTGGTTAGACCAGCAAATGCGGATCGGGTGCTTCCGTATCATGTAACAATGCGCCGAGGTGATCAGACCAGGCAAATGCGGATCGGGTGCTTCCG
>CAYXEH010000039.1:13853-19444 GCA_964463915.1 uncultured Bacteroidales bacterium
ATGTAACAATGCGCCGAGGTGATCAGACCAGGCAAATGCGGATCGGGTGCTTCCGTATCATGTAACAATGCGCCGAGGTGATCAGACCAGGCAAATGCGGATCGGGTGCTTCCGGACTGTGTGATAACGCTCAGAGGCGGTTAGACCAGCGGTTGTCGGGTACATGTATAAAGGGTGATATTGGGAAAGTCCTTATCTTTACAGACTGATTTGGGACTTTTTAGTTATTGAGCTGCCAGGATAGCTCATATGGTACAAAATTATTGACAATGAATTTTATTGAAGAGTTGAGATGGCGTGGCATGATGCATGACTTCATGCCCGGAACGGAAGAGCAATTGCAAAAGGAAATGACCACTGCCTACGTGGGAATTGATCCTACTGCAGATTCTCTGCACATTGGTCACCTTGTTTCCATTATGATGCTGAAACACTTTCAGCTGGCCGGCCACAAGCCTATTGCATTGATCGGCGGTGCCACCGGGATGATTGGAGATCCCAGCGGGAAAAGTGAGGAGCGCAACCTGTTGTCGGAGGAAGAACTGCGTCACAATGAAAATGCCATCAAGGCGCAGTTATTGAAGTTCCTTGATTTTGAGGACGCGGAAAACCGGGCGGAGATTGTGAATAATTACGACTGGATGAAGGATTTTACCTTTCTTGGTTTTCTGCGGGAAGTTGGGAAGCATCTGACAGTCAATTATATGATGGCCAAGGATTCGGTAAAGAAGCGTCTGGAAACCGGCCTTTCTTTTACGGAGTTTACCTATCAGCTGGTGCAGGGCTATGATTTTCTTCACCTGAATGAGACAAAAAATTGTAAATTACAAATGGGAGGAAGTGATCAGTGGGGGAACATCACTACGGGTACTGAACTGGTGCGCCGTAAAACAGGTCATGAGGTGTTCGGCCTGACCTGTCCCCTGATTACCAAAGCCGATGGCAATAAATTTGGTAAAACCGAGCAGGGTAATGTGTGGCTGGATCCCAGGTATACTTCGCCTTATCATTTCTATCAGTTCTGGCTGAACGGCTCGGATGTGGATACTGAACGTTACATCAGGATCTTTACCCTTTTCCCGAAAGAAAAAATTGATGCCCTGATTGAAGCACACAGGCAGGCGCCTCATCAGCGTATTCTCCAGCGGGAACTGGCGGAAGACATTACCATCAGGGTGCATGGAAAAGAAGCGTATGATACAGCAGTGAAGGCTTCCGGCATTTTGTTCGGGAAAGGCACTACGGAAGCCCTGAAAGAGTTGCCGGAAGATGTGTTTCTGGCTGTATTTGACGGGGTGCCCATGCATGATGCGGATGCAGCAGCCATCCAGGAAGGTGTGGCAATAATTGATTTCCTTGCGGAGAAAACGGGGATTGCCAAATCCAAAGGGGAAGCCAGGCGGATGCTCAAAGAGGGAAGCATCAGTATCAACAAAGCGAAAGTTAAAGAAGACCAGCAGATCAACAATGACATGCTGATTAACGGCAAATACATCCTGGTGCAAAGAGGCAAGAAGAATTATTACCTGGTTAAGGTCCGGTAATTTTGCCGGATTGCATCCGCAAACAGGACGTTTCGGCGAAACAAGCATTGCTGACTGGTTGTGATCGGGTAACGGTCTTTTGCAGTACAAAATGGATTCATCCAACAATAAGAAGATTCATCCAACCATAAGAAAGGGGAAAGATATGCGTATTCAAAAAGAGTTGACCATCAGACTGGCCATTGCGGCATTTATGGTAGTTGGGTTTTGGTCCTGCAGGCCTTCGCCTGATGCCATTTTTCCTGAAGGGGACGATGTGTACGGGCTTGCCACGCCGGTGCAGCTTGAAGGGGATACCACACTGGTGGCTCTTACCGACTATTTTGTGGGGGGGGCTGTCGCCCGGATTGATTCGGTGACCGGCTCTGAGAGACTCGATTTTGCCCTGGCTGATGACGGTAATGCCCTGGAGGTGATCTCCCGTTCCAATTTTATCCCGCGATTGTCGGAGATGAAAGTCTGGGTGGATGGCACACCTTACAGTTTGATGGTGCAACGCAGCCGGCGGGAGCGTTTCACTTTCGAGTTTGACCCCGGCAAAGAAGGTTACCGCCGGGTGTCGATCCGGGGCGAGATGAATGACTGGAATGCCAATGCCACTCCGCTTCACCTGATTGACGGGGTGTGGCAGACGGAGCTGGAGCTTAATCCCGGACGTTATCAATACCTGATAGTGGCAGACGGGGAGGATATGCTTGACCCAAACAATCCGCGCGTGGTGGATAACAACATCGGGGGTCAGAATTCACTTTTGATAGTTGGTCATACAGACCGCTCGGAAGCGCCTCATTTATCGCCCCGGAGCCATCGCCGTTATAACCTGGAACTCGGGCTTGAGAACGAGGTGGAGGAGGTGTTTGTTTACTGGCAGAATTTCCGTTTGCCTGATGATCATGTGGAGGTATTTGATGATTATGTCAACATCTATCTCCCCGGTGATGTAACTGAAAAAGAAAGAAGCTTTGTTCGTGTTTGGGCGTATAATGAACATGGCCCTGCCAATGACCTGCTGATTCCGCTTGAAGAAGGAAGACCGGTAGCTGACCCGGATCAGCTTACCCGTGAGGATAAAGAAGCAACCATCCTGTATTTTATGATGGTGGACCGGTTCAATAACGGCAATCCGGACAATGATGACCCGGTGGAACATCCCGAACTGGCGGACCGGGCGAATTTTTGGGGTGGCGACCTGAAAGGCATCACTGAAAAGGTGGAAGACGGCTATTTTGAGATGCTGGGGATTAATACCGTCTGGATGTCTCCCATTACACAGAACCCCCTGGATGCGTATAAGGAATTCCCGGAGCCCCGGAGGTACTACTCTGGCTATCACGGGTATTGGCCCGTTACGCTCACCACGGTTGATCATCGTTTCGGTACGGAAGAGGAACTGAAAGAGTTGCGTGATGTGTCTCATGAAAACAACATCAGCGTGATGCTTGATTTTGTATCCAATCATGTGCATGAAGAAAACCCCATCATACAGGAAAATCCTGAATGGGCCACCAGGCTGGAACTGCCCGACGGGAGTCTGAATATTCGCAAGTGGGACGAATACCGCCTTACCACCTGGTTTGATACGTTTTTACCCAGCCTGGATTTCGAAAACCCGGAAGTGGTGGAGCTGATGTCTGACAGTGCATTTTTCTGGATTGACAATTATCACCTGGATGGGTTCCGCCACGATGCCACCAAGCATGTGCACCTGGATTTTTGGAGAACCCTGACCCGTAAGCTGAAAGAGAATTATATGATCCCCAATGACCAACGGCTGTTCCAGATCGGTGAAACATTCGGAAGTCGCGAACTGATCGGCAGCTATGTGGGAAGCGGCTTGCTTGACGGGCAATTTGACTTTAACCTGTATTTTGATTCGCGGTCGGTGTTCGGGCGCGGTGATGCCTCTTTTGAAGACCTTGATTACTCCCTGCATCAGAGTTTCAGCCATTATGGTTTTAACAACCTGATGGGGAATATTACCGGAAACCATGACCTGCCGAGGTTTATTTCGCTGGCCGGGGGTGGCCTGGAGTGGGATGAGGATGATACGCAGCCTGGATGGGAGCGTGAGGTCGGGGTTGGGGATCCCGTGGGTTATAACCGGTTGTCCCAGCTGACGGCCTTTATCATGACCATTCCCGGGGTTCCGGTGTTGTATTACGGCGATGAAATAGGCCTCCCGGGTGCAAGTGATCCCGACAGCCGCAGGCCCATGAAGTTTGAAGACCTTACCGAGCAGCAACTGTGGGTAAGGAATAATGCTTCAAGACTTGGCCACCTGCGCAGCGATAACCTGGCATTTGTTTATGGTGATTTCAGGACACTGAAAGTCACGCCCCGCACTTATGCCTACAGCCGTTCTTATTTTGGAGAACACGGACTCGTGGTGTTCAACAGCAGCAGTGAGCCCCGGGTGGTACGTTTGGAAATTCCGGCGGAGATGGTCCGGGCTGATTTCACGGCGCACTTCGGGAAAGCATTTGAGATAGAGGGCAGTGAAATAGTGGTGGAAATGGAACCGGAGAGCTTTGAAGTGCTGACATCGAAGAGGTAAGGTCAGCGCCGAACCCAACAACCAAGGGGGCGCAGCCCCCGTTAACCAATAAACCTAAAGCTATGAAACTACAAAAACTAATGATCAGCTTAACGGGCCTGGCCCTTTTAATGGGAGTGCAGGCCTGTGGTCCATCACCTGATAACGATGTCCCGGCTGACGTTGTTGTCAGTTCGGTGGACCATCCTGAATGGAGTATTAATGCCAACATCTATGAGGTGAACACCCGGCAGTATACTCAGGAAGGTACCTTTGAAGCCTTTGAAGAACACCTGGACCGTTTGGCCGATATGGGGGTGGATATCCTCTGGTTTATGCCGATCCAGCCCATCGGTGAGGAGAACAGGAAGGGTAGCCTGGGTAGTTATTACAGCATCCGGGATTATACTGCTGTAAACCCCGAGTTCGGAACCCTGGAGGACTTTAAGCGGGTGGTGGATGGGGCCCATGACAGGGGAATGCATGTGATCCTTGACTGGGTGGCCAATCATACCGCCTGGGATCACTATTGGACCGAAACCAATCCCGAATTTTATGAGACCGATGAAAATGGCAATTTCTTTCCCCCCGTGGAGGATTGGGAAGATGTGATCCAGCTGGATTATGACAACCCTGATCTGCGTGATGCCATGGTCATGGAGATGGCCTTCTGGTTAGAGGAGATTGGTATTGACGGCTTTCGATGCGACGTGGCCGATTATGTCCCCACAGATTTCTGGAACCGTGCCAGAGCTGATCTGGAAGAGATCAAACCAATTTATATGCTGGCAGAAGCAGAAAACCCGGAATTGCATGAACACGCCTTTGAAGTTGGTTATGGCTGGAGTTTTCATCATATTATGAATAATGTGGCAGCAGGAGAGCAGACTGTGGAGGCCATTGATGAATATTTCTTTGGGGATGACGCCGGCGAATTTCCTTATGGAGCATATAAAATGCATTTTATTACCAATCATGATGAGAATTCATGGGCTGGTACCGTATTTGACCGCCTTGGAGATGGCAAAGAGGCTTTCGCTGTCCTGACGGCAACCATCCCGGGAACCATCCTGATCTACAGCGGGCAGGAAGCCGGGTTGGACCACATGCTGGAATTCTTTGAAAAAGATACGATTAACTGGAACGACATTCAATATGAAGACTTTTACCGGACCTTGCTCAATCTTAAATCAGAGAATGAGGCTTTATGGAACGGCGAATTCGGTGGAGAAATACAGCGCGTGGCTACAAGCCACGATGAACAGGTATTTGCATTCACCCGTGAAAAGAATGACGACAAAGTGTTTGTGTTGCTGAACCTTTCAGACCAGCCCCTGGAGGTGGAGCTGATGGGGCCCCTCTACCAGGGAACATACACGGAACTGTTCTCTGGCGAAGAATATGTCTTCACTGATGAAGAAGTAAGGGAGCTGGAGCCCTGGGCGTATCAGGTGTTTGTGGAGTAGTTCCGGCCTGGGGGTTAAGAACGCTGGCGATGTTTGAACGTTCCGGCC
>CAYXEH010000039.1:19544-24072 GCA_964463915.1 uncultured Bacteroidales bacterium
GTTCCGGCCTGGGGGTTAAGAACGCTGGCGATGTTTGAACGTTCCGGCCAGACGGTTAAAAGCGCTGACGATGTACGTATATAAAGAAAGGACTGAACCCATAAGGATTCAGTCCTTTCTTTATTCCTATTGTGAATTATTTCCGCTCCTTCCGGATCATTGACCGTTTATTGCGGTGCCGTCAATGGGTAGTTGCTGTGGTAATTGGTATTTGTTGCACAGCAGTTAACTATCCCAGGAAGCTCAGCAGGATACCCGCTGCGATGGCGCTGCCGATCACACCGGAAACGTTGGCGGCCATGGCATGCATCAGCAGGTGGTTGGTTTTGTCGTATTCCAGGCCGATGTGCTGTGACACCCTGGCGCTGTCAGGCACGGCAGATACGCCGGCGTTCCCGATCAGCGGGTTGATTTTATCATCAGCGGGTGAGAAGTAGTTCATCACCTTGGCAAAGATCACCCCACTGAAAGTAGCGATGGCAAATGCTGCGGCACCCAGCCCAAAGATCAAAAGTGATTCTGTGGTCAGGAAAACCGTGGCCTGCGTGGAAGCTCCAACGGTTAACCCGAGGAAGATGGTCACAATGTCTACCAGTGAGGAACGTGCGGTTTCTGCCAGCCGGTTGGTCACACCGCTTTCTTTCAGCAGATTTCCAAAGAAAAGCATACCGAGCAGGGGAAGGGCTGTAGGCATGATAAATGTAGTCAGCAGTATCCCGATAAGGGGGAAGATGATCTTCTCTTGCTTTGGTACAGCCCTGGGAGGTTTCATGCGGATTACGCGCTCCTTCTTTGAGGTCAGTAGTTTCATGATCGGTGGCTGGATCACCGGTACCAGGGCCATATATGAATAGGCTGCAATGGCGATGGGACCGATAAATTCGGGTGCCAGCTTGGAAGACAAAAAGATTGCTGTCGGGCCGTCTGCCCCGCCGATGATGGCAATGGCGCCTGCCTGTGCAGGTTCAAAGCCAAGGTAGAGGGAGAATGCATAGGCGGCAAAGATCCCGAACTGGGCGGCTGCTCCCAAAAGCACCAGTCGTGGTTTTGAAAGCAGAGAAGAGAAGTCCGTCATGGCTCCGATCCCCAGGAAGATTATGGGGGGATACAACCCCCGTTGCACCCCGAAGTAAAGCATGTTCAGCACACTCCCTTCCTCATAGAGGCCAATCTGAAGGTTCGCCTCCATGTCAAAGGGGATGTTTCCGATAATGATCCCGAATCCGATCGGGATCAACAGCAGGGGCTCGTAATGTTTAGTGATGGCCAGGTTGATGAAAAACAGGCCCACAGCGATCATTACCACATGCCCCCAGGTCAGGTTCGAGAATGCGGTGTGGCTGATGAACTCCAACACCTGTTCATATAAGAAACTAAATATTCCGGTATCCATACGTCGCTTATTCTCCGATTTCTATTAGGGTGTCACCTTCCATAACCGATTGCCCGGGTCTTACGGGGATTGAAGTAACCTTGCCGTCTTTGTCCGAGTCAATGTTGTTTTCCATCTTCATGGCTTCCAGCACCATGATCTTTTGTCCTACCTTAACTGTGTCACCTTCTTTTACCAGGACGTTGAGTACAGTGCCGGGCAGGGGGGACTTGATTTTTCCAGCAGGAGCTACCGGTGTTTTGATCCCTGTGCCTTCCTCCGGCTTGGAGTCTTTAGCGTGGGTAACACGCGACCGGATAATTCTTGGTGTTTTGGCCGGCTGGATGGTTTTGTCCACCTCTACTTCATAGGAAGAGCCGTTGACTTCGAGGTCGATGACGTTGTCTTCCACATTTTTGATGTGGACCTCATATTCGTTGCCGTGAATGGTGAATTTATATTTCCTCATGGGGCATTGCTTTTCTATTTTACCAGATGGTATAAACTGATTAATGTCAAATCTAACGTTGGTTCAGGTTGCGTAGTCCGTATATTTTTGAGCTCCATGGCGAATAGGTTTTGGATACTTTCTTCATGGTAAGTACCGTGTCTTCAAAATCATGGAGTTCAGAACGGTAAAGGTGGATGGCAGCGCCGATGGCGGCGTTGATCTCCCCGGTAAGGTCGGCTTCAGCCGGTGGAATGGTTTCCTCTGCAGGTTCTTTCGCAGCTCCAGATGATTTCGCAAACAGGCTTCTCATTTTTTGTTTGAATGTGGGGGCGAAAAGCCTTGGTGTGCTGGAAAAAACCATGTAGATCAACACCAGAATGGCGAAAACGATCCCCATCCCCAATAAGGCCATGATGAAACCATGTGGGTCTTGCTGGGCAAATGTTTTGGTTGCTTCCGGATCAACGGCCGGCCCCTGGGCCAGTGTTTGTATATGCGGCGGAATAAAATAGTTCATAGGATCAATCGGCTTTTACAATGGGATGTTGGAATGTTTTTTGGGCGGATTGACATCCTTCTTGGTGGCCAGTGACTGCAGTGACCGGATAATGCGGAAACGGGTGTTTCTGGGTTCAATCACATCATCAATATAGCCATATTTGGCCGCGGCAAAAGGTGTGGCAAATCTTTCCTTATACTCCTCTTCCCGCTTTTCAATAAACTTCTGCCTTTCCTCATCGTCTTCAATCTGCCGTATCTCCTTGTTGTTCAGAACTTCAATGGCGCCTTTGGGTCCCATCACGGCAATCTCGGCCATGGGCCACGCATAATTGAAATCACCCCGGAGGTGTTTGGAACTCATCACACAATAAGCACCGCCATAGGCTTTGCGCAGGATGATGGTAACTTTAGGTACAGTGGCCTCACCATAAGCAAAAAGCAGTTTTGCGCCATGGGAGATGATGCCGCCGTATTCCTGTGTGGTCCCCGGCAAAAATCCCGGCACGTCCACCAGGGTGACCAGTGGGATGTTGAACGCATCGCAGAAACGAACGAAACGTGCGGCTTTGCGGGAGGCATTGATGTCAAGCACGCCCGCAAGATAGTTGGGCTGGTTGGCCACAATTCCGACAGGCATGCCGTTGAAGCGGGCAAAGCCGATCACAATGTTCGGGGCATAGGTGCGCTGGACCTCCACGAATTCATTTTCATCCACAATGGAGTAAACAATGTCTTTGACATTGTAGGGCTTGTTGGGGTGCTCGGGGATGATGTCATTGAGTTCGTCATCCAGCCTGTCGATGGGATCGTCACAGGGAATGACGGGTGGTTCTTCCAGGTTGTTTTGCGGCATGTAACTGATCATCTTGCGGATGAGCAGAATGCCTTCCTGCTCGTCTTCTGCGATCTGGTGGGCCACGCCTGATTTGGTGCCATGAGTGTTTGCGCCACCCAGCTCCTGCTCAGTAACATTTTCGCCGGTAACGGTTTTCACCACTTTGGGCCCTGTTACGAACATGTAGCTGTTGTCCTTGGTCATGATCGAGAAGTCTGTCAGGGCCGGGGAATATACCGCGCCGCCTGCGCAGGGACCAAAAATACCGCTTATCTGGGGGATGACCCCGGAAGCCATGATGTTGCGCTGAAAAATCTCAGCATATCCGGCCAGGCTGTTTACCCCTTCCTGGATGCGGGCACCGCCACTGTCATTCAGTCCGATCACGGGCGCGCCCATTTTCAGGGCTTTGTCCATTACCTTGCAGATTTTTTCTGCATAAGCCAGGCTGAGTGAGCCGCCAAACACAGTGAAATCCTGCGCAAACACATACACGATGCGTCCGTCAATGGTGCCATAACCGGTCACCACACCGTCGGAATAAAAGTGCTTGTCTTCGAGCCCGAATTCCGTGCAGCGGTGGGTCACAAACATGTCAAACTCCTCGAAACTACCCTCGTCCAGCAGGAGATCGATACGTTCCCTGGCCGTCAGTTTGCCTTTCTGGTGCTGGGTGTCAATTCTTTTCTGTCCACCGCCCAGCTTGGCCAGTTCCCGTTTTTTTAATAATTCCTGAATCTTTTCTTCGAAAGCCATACAACCTGAATATTAAAATGTTACGATTTGTTTTTGTCTTCGCACAGCTCCATGAGTACACCCTGGGTGGACTTTGGGTGGAGGAAAGCAATGTCGAGGCCTTCCGCTCCTTTCCTTGGTTCTTTGTCGATCAGCCGGATGCCTTTTTCGTCAAGCTGTGCCAGGGCGTTGTCAATGTCTTTCACGGCGAAGGCCATGTGATGCACGCCTTCTCCTTTCTTCTCTACATACTTGCCAATGGGCCCCTCTGGGTCAGTTGACTCCAGGAGTTCAATTTTGGTGTCACCGACCCGGAAAAAGGCCGTACGGACTTTCTGGTCTGCTACCTCTTCGATAGAATAGCATTTCATTCCCAATACATCTTCATAAAACCGGATGGACTCATCCAGGTTTTTAACTGCGATCCCGATGTGTTCGATGTGTGATATGTTCATTGGTGTTGCTGATTAAATGATTGAAAAAGAGGGTGTAATAGATGTATTCAGCGATGAGTTGTTAATATTATAACAGCCTCATATTTTGTTGAAAAAAAACTCTGTGAATTTTGCCGCAAAGATAGGGAATAAAAGTTGAACATTGTTTATTTACCGTCATAAATAGCTGATTTCATGTT
>CAYXEH010000040.1:0-19816 GCA_964463915.1 uncultured Bacteroidales bacterium
CCTTACCAACTAACTAATGGGGCGCATGCCCATCCTTTACCAATAAATCTTTAATTACAATAAGATGCCTTATCGCAATCACATGCGATATTAGCCCCGATTTCTCAGGGTTATCCCGCAGTAAAGGGTAGGTTGCATACGTGTTACGCACCCGTGCGCCACTCGTCAGCACCCGTTGCCGGGCCTGTTACCGTTCGACTTGCATGTATTAGGCCTGCCGCTAGCGTTCATCCTGAGCCAGGATCAAACTCTCCGTTGTTTAAAATACTATTTGACAACTTATCTGCTGTCCCGACTCATCTTATTACGTCTGGCTTTTTTATCTCTGTCAATGATTTCTCAAAACCACTGACGGGTATTTGCTGTTCTGTCTTTTGCTTCCCAATTTTTCAAAGATCGTTCCCCCGCTTCTTTACGAAAATCCCTCTCTCAGGATCCCCGTTTGGGGAGGGCAAAGATAAGCACTTTTTCTTTTTTAGCAATAAAAAAATGCAAAAATTAAGATCGTTCCGCTTAGCTTCCCTGATTCCCTCCGAAGGGGATGCAAAGATAATTACTTTAACTTTATGGGCAATGCTTTTACAGGATTTTTTCTGCCTATTCCTCGTTGAGAAATTGCCCCACGATCTGCTCCACAGAAACAGATTCTGCCTCCGCCTTGAAGTTACGCACAATACGATGCCGAAGAACGGCATTGGCCACCGCTTTCACGTCATCAATATCCGGCGCATACTTACCGTTAAAGGCGGCATGACACTTGGCCCCAATAATTAAATACTGTGAAGCCCTGGGGCCTGCACCCCAGTGTACATATTCATCAGCCATCGAATGGGCCATTTCTGAGCCGGGCCGGGTTCTGGCAGCAAGCTTCACTGCATATTCCATCACGTTATCGGTAACGGGGACTTTTCGGATGAGGTTCTGGAAATACAGGATCTCTTCTGCTTCCATAACCATATCAAGCTCCACCTGTGCCCCCGAAGTAGTACCCTGTACCACACGGATCTCTTCCTCAAAACTCGGA
Source organism: uncultured Bacteroidales bacterium (assembly GCA_964463915.1). Lineage (GTDB taxonomy): Bacteria > Bacteroidota > Bacteroidia > Bacteroidales > UBA7960 > PUPG01. The sequence goes on from CAYXEH010000040.1 coordinate 1,025, forward strand.
TAATCCAGGTACACATTAAACATAAAACGATCCAGCTGTGCTTCAGGCAAGGGATAAGTTCCTTCTTGCTCTATGGGGTTCTGGGTGGCCAGCACAAAGAACGGTTCATGCAGATGGTAAGTGGTGCCGGCGGCCGTTACAGAACGCTCCTGCATGGCTTCCAGGAGGGCCGACTGGGTTTTGGGAGGTGTCCTGTTGATCTCATCCGCAAGAATGATATTGGCAAACAATGGCCCTTTGACAAAGCGAAAACTCCTTGTTTCATCAAGGATTTCTGTACCGATAATATCTGAGGGCATCAGGTCGGGGGTAAACTGAATACGGCTATATCTAAGACCCAGCACCTTTGAAATGGTATTAACCAGCAGCGTTTTGGCCAGCCCGGGCACCCCTACCAGCAAACAATGTCCTTTGCTGAAAATGGAAATGAACACATTTTTGACCACCTCATCCTGGCCAATAATAATTTTGCCGATTTCTCCGCGTAACTCCTGATATTTTGAAGCCAGCACATCAAGCGCTTCGACATCCGTTTTATATTGCATAATGGTAGTTCAGATCAATGGCCAAATTACCGGATCCAATTTACTTGAAAATCACAGTCCCGGTATTCCTCTTTAATAGACACATAGGTACTCTGCAGTTTTCGGATTGCCCACTCATTGATGGCCTGTTGATTCTTTCTTTCAAGGGCCAGTTCCTGTATAAAATCGTAATCCTGCTGAAGATTCGCGGGATGCGGCTCTATTCGCTCCCTTACAGAAATAATTTGGTAAGCCGGGCGCCCATCTTCTGTCATGGTCTCCACAGGACGGGAAATCTCCCCTTCATCCAGGCGGTCGATAATATAAAACATATTAGGATCCAGTTCATCTGTTTTAAACCGGGTGGTACCGGTTAACGGATTAACCATCACTCCTCCGCTACTGGCATTGGGGTGATCGGAAAACTCCCTTGCTGCTTCTGCAAAAGTCATTTCACCACTGGTAATCAACCCACGTATACTATCCAGTTTATTTCTGGTCTGTTGTTCGACCTGTGGAGAGACCTTGGGCCTGAGAAGCAGATGCCTTACGTTAACCTGCTCGCCCCGGCGCTCAATTAACTCTATAATATGATAACCCGAACGGGTTTCCACGATTTCAGAGATCTCTCCGGGTTCCAGGCTAAAAGCTTCAGCTTCAAATTCGGGATGAAGCTCCCCCCTGCCATGGAAACCCAACTCCCCACCTCTTCTGGCTGACCCGGGATCCTCAGAATACATAATGGCCAGGGTACGGAAACTTTCCCCGTCAAGAATACGCTGACGAAAGTTTTCAAGACGGGCCTTGATTTCATTAACCTGTTCCTCCTCAATCTCAGGTTCAATCATAATTTCCGACAATCGCATTTCACTCTCCACCATGGGGATACTGTCTTCCGGCAAGTCATTAAAAAACGACCTGACCTCGGAGGGTGTCACTGAGACATCTTCAGTGATAATAGCTTCCATCCTGCGGCTAACCTCCTGTTCGCGGATAGGCTCACGAAATTCTTCACGAAGCGCTTCTATTGACGTACCATAGTATTCCTCCAGTCGCTCACGAGATCCGATTTCCTGGATAAAGTAGCGCAAACGCCGTTCAATCTCCTGTTCCACATGACTGTCACTTACCTCAATACTGTCAATCATGGCCTGGTTATATAACAGTTTCTGGAACAGCATATCTTCCAGGACCGTACATTCAGGGTTACTGCCCAGATCCATTCCCTGGGTTTCAAGCTGTCGCCTCTGCTCAAAAAGCTCAGATTGTAAAATGGCGTTATCCCCCACTACGGCAGCCACCCTGTCTATCACCACTTTTTCCTGGGCATGCCCGGAAAATGGCAAAACAAATACCGATATTATAGCAACCCACGCGAAATAATTAAACGTCTTTTTCATATATGGTCTTTCATTTTTCAGTCCTTTGCCCCTTTTGCCGGAGCAACAAAATCAATATAATGTTTCAACCTGGTTGGTTTCAAAGGCATTATTAAACAAATCCCGTCTCTTCTGTTGGATGAAATCCTTTCTTCTCTGGTTCAGGACCAGCATTTTTATATTATTCTTTGCAAAATCAAAGGGAGAAATATCTCCCCTAAGCCGATAGTCGTGTATGTAAAGAAAATAACGATAATAATCGTCTGATATTTCCAGCGACCGGTTATTGCGCAACCACTCAGACGGGTTCTCCTCTATGGGCATATCCGTTAATATCTCATTGAACAACATCCATTTAGCGGGCTCAATCGAATACGCCGCAGCCTGTTGCAGACTATATTGATCCAACCTCTCAATATCCTCCTCGTCATCAGACCTGTAGAGTGACCTCACCTGCGCTGCATCAGACGCACCCAATGGCAATTTCACATACGTTGCCTGCACAATATGATCCCTCAGGGGAAACTGCTCTTCACGTCCTTCATAATAATTATGAAGCTCCTGTTCGGTCACCACGGTATCCATCTCCCTGCTTACCAAATCATTCTCATAGGCATGTATCCAAAGCGAATTCTCATACTCCCGGACCTGCCGCTGGAAATCACCCTTTTCATCGGGAAGTGACTCCATGGCGTGGTGAAGAAAGATCTGCTGATTCACCCACCTGTCCACGTAGCGCCGGACGAGGTCTGCGCTGTCTGCGACTGAAGCCCCGTCGGGCACCAGGTCGGGCAGATCTTCCAGATAAAGGCGACTGCCATAGGCTTTCGCCAGCAGGGTTTCATCCGAACGAAGGTCAAAAGAATCACAACCGCCCATAAGAAACACAACAGACAGAAAGACCATTACAGATCTCCCATGGCTGATGAATTTCTTATATACCGAATGCAACACATTCATGACTATTCAAAGTTAGTGGTTTTTAACAGTTCCCGGTTCACCCAGACATCATACTTTTTACGAAGTTTCTTTATCCAATTCCTTTCAAGATGTTGTTGATAATCCGCAACAACCATACCCCGGATTGAATCCAGCTCTCCTTCCTGATAATCAGAACGATTCTTCCCGAAAAAGGCTTCCAGCCCCAGGGTATCCGTTACGGCCTCATCCCACACCTCTTTTTCTGTAATTTCAAAGAGCAGGATCCCATCATGATACTCTTGCATGATACGTGTAAATTCAGGGAAATCCTCATCCATATCCTCCGGCTCCTTGTTCTGCAGAATATGCGAACGGTCATTGCGGGCAAGCCTTGTCCTGATTTCCTCTTCAGCCTCTTCAAAAGGGGGTGGAGGTGAACGGTCAATCAGTTTAATAATGTGCCAGCCGAAGTCAGTCCGGACCGGGGAGGAAATATCCCCTGATTCATCCAGCTGATGGATGGCTTCAATAAACCCGGGAACCATCCGGGAGGAAGTAAAGGGGGCCATTTCCCCGCCATTCCCGGCAGTCTGACGGTCTTCAGAATAATCCCCGGCCAGCCGGTCAAAATCAGCACCTTCCTGCAGTTGCCTGTATATATCAAAAATCTGCTGTTCTTTTTCTGCAATCTCTTCTTCCTTCATATCCACAGGGGTCATCAGCATAATATGCGCCACCCTTGCCTCACCCATGGCAGGGAGCTTGTCTGTGACCTTAATCAGGTGGTATCCGAGATCTGTCCGGACCGGTTTTGAAACATCACCCAAAGGGGTATTGTACGCCGCAGATTCAAAGGGGTAGAGCATATCAAACACGGTAAAATAGCCCAGATCTCCTCCATTTCCCCGACGAGCGGGCTGATTCGCCGTTGCCTCCGTATTCCTCGCTGAAGGGTCCTCAGAAACCTCACCGGCTACCTCAGAGAAATCAGCTCCTTCACTGATTTTCCTGTAAACATCCATGATGCGGGTATACACTTCAAGCGTGTCTTCAGGGGAAGCATCTGTGGGAAGACGAAGCAGGATATGGGAAGCCCTGATGTCGTAGAGGGACCGCTCCCAGGCTTCCATGACCAATTGATCCGTTACCTCGTGCGTGGCCATGAATTCCCTGACCAGCTGATCACGATACCCATTCAGCTCCTTACGAAAACCGGGAAGTGTATCCAGTCCCTGTGATTTGGCTTCCTTTACTTTTAAACGGTAGTCAATATACAACTCCAGGTATTCCTCCACCTGGGCATGATCAGCCTGGGTTGTGTCATTATTGCGATAATAAACCTCCTTGAACTCAGACAGGGTAATCGACTCATCCCCGATCCGAAGCAAAACAGGATCTTCAGCAAAAACCGGGGTAAGCCATGCTATGTGAAGCAATACCAGGCCAATAAAAATCCGGTAGGTAGAATGCATTGTTTAGAAATTGCCGGGATTATAAGGTGGATTAACGACTATAATTGGGTGCCTCACGGGTAATAGTGACGTCATGCACATGGCTTTCCCGGACCCCTGAATTGGTGATGCGGGTAAATTTCACCTGCTGAAGAGTTTTCACATCAGGTGCTCCGCAATAACCCATACCAGCCCGCAAGCCTCCGACCAACTGATGAATAACCTCTGACAAAGTTCCCTTATAAGGTACCCGTCCTACAATTCCTTCCGGAACAAGTTTTTTGATGTCATCCTCCACATCCTGAAAATATCGATCTTTTGATCCCTGCTGCATGGCCTCAATGGAGCCCATGCCGCGATAAGATTTGTATTTCCTCCCTTCATAGATGATGGTCTCACCCGGTGATTCTTCCACGCCAGCAAACAGGGATCCGGCCATTACCGATGAAGCACCAGCTGCAATGGCCTTCACCGCATCACCCGTATACCGGATGCCACCGTCTCCAATTACCGGGATGCCTGAACCATTCAGCTCCCTGGAAACCTCATAAATAGCGGAAAGCTGGGGAACCCCCACACCGGCAATAATGCGGGTGGTGCAAATACTCCCGGGTCCGATTCCCACCTTAATCCCATCGACGCCAACTTTCTTAAGATCCCTGGCGGCTTCTTTGGTGGCAATATTCCCGGCCACGAGTTCCAGTTCAGGATAAGCTTTTTTAATGGCCGAGACCATGTCGAGCACCCCTTTGGAGTGGCCATGCGCCGTATCCACTACTACTGCATCAACACCCTCTTTAACCAGGGCCGCGACACGTTCCATGGTGTCGGCAGTCACACCCACCGCTGCGGCTACCCGCAACCGGCCACGTGTATCTTTGCAGGCATTGGGACGCTCCTTGATTTTGATGATGTCACGGTAAGTAATCAGCCCCACCAGCCTGTATTGGTCATCCACCACCGGAAGTTTTTCAATTTTATGTTCCTGCAATATCTCTTCGGCCACCTCAAAATCAATAAATTCCGTGGTGGTGATCAGATTGTCCCTGGTCATGACTTCCGCCACAGGTCGTTTGTGGTTTTTCTCAAACCGCAAATCCCTGTTGGTAATGATCCCCACGAGCCTGTTTCCATCGTTGACCACCGGAATACCCCCGATGCTGTATTCTTTCATAATATCGAACGCATCACCGATGCGTGCCTCTTCATGCAGGGTAATGGGATCAATGATCATCCCGTTCTCAGAGCGCTTAACCTTCCTGACTTTCTTGGCCTGTTCGGCAATCGACATGTTTTTATGCAGCACACCAATTCCACCTTCCTGGGCGATGGCAATGGCCATACGCGACTCAGTAACCGTGTCCATGGCGGCTGACACTATGGGAATATTCAGCCGGATGTTACGGGAGAAAAGTGTGGAAGTATCTACGTTCCGTGGCAATACTTCTGAATAGGCAGGCACCAGAAGGACGTCATCATAGGTCAGTCCTTCACTGGTAAATTTTTCGGGATAAGCATTCATGATAGCTCGCTGTTTTAGAGAGCAAAAGTAGGAAAAATATGGGAGAGTGTGTCGCAAAAAATGCTAAAAAACAGCACTTAGACACCTGGGAAATATTCATCGAACCAGGTACACCACACCCTTTCTTTCATGGAGTTCACCCCCGCCATCGGTATAACGAAAATGATAATAATAGGTATTCTCCGGCAATTGCACCCCGCCTGCCGTTCCATCCCAGCCATGGGTAGAGTCATCTGTAGAAAAAAGCTCCATCCCCTGACGGTCAAGTATTAAAAGGCGGTAATTCTCTGGGTCAAATCCCACAAAGATGGGTCGGAACTCCCTGTTTTCAGGGATTTTGGAAGCAGGCCGGAATGCATTGGGGACAGTCACCTCCGGTTCCATGGTTACACGCACCACGTTGGAATGTATCAACTCTCCATCATCCGCCTCACCTTGCTCATTACCCGCTTCCACCTGCGCACGCCCCTCCACACGAAAGAAAACATCTCCGGCAAATGGAAGAAAGTCAGATAAATCCGCAACATAACTACCTGCCTGGTCGGTGTCAACTATTTCAAAACTTCCCTCATCCCCAACCCGCCGGGCAATGTCATACGTGTACGAAGCAGAAAACGGCTTATGGCCAAATCCAAGTGTCACCACCCAGGCATCCGTCCCCTGCCTTTCCTCCTCCACGAACAGCAATATGGATGATTCCGGCGCTGAAACCAAGCGTGCTTCATCACACAACTCATTATCCTGAACCAAAACAGCTTCAGCCCGGTAATACCAGAGGTTGCTGCCGGCATCCTCGTCCTGGGCGGAGAATTCATCAACAAATACAAATGGATTATCTGAAGGCCGTTTCACCTCCCCCACCTGTTCAAATCCCTCTGAAGGATTATCTGAGCGAAAGATCCGGTAGGCAAACTCTTCATGGTGTACATCTCCGCGTATTTTCACTTCAGCCTCCCCGGCCTCGTTTATATGTACAGAATGGACTACCACCTCCTGTGGGATTGCCCAGTCTACCATAGTTTCCTTCCGGTTGGAAAGAGAAAAACGGGTTCGGTTATCCGGATCAGGGGCATCCACGGCTTCAATGCGTACAGTCTGGGTTCCGGCCCTTTCTATTTCAATCGAAGCAGACTGCATGTCAGCTTCCGCATCAAATGCTACGACATCTGTTTCCTCCCCATTTAAAAGTATCCGGTAATGAGTAAAAAACGGGGGCAACGTATCCCTTGAGGGTGGAGTCTCTTTCAGCAAATAATGACTCCAAACCAAATCCAGGGTGCCCTCACAGCGATTTTGCTGTATTTCTTCCAGAAAAATGGTTCCATGTATATTTGTTCCGGGCCGGGAACCTTCTTCTGCATCAAGATCCGGAAAAAGATAATATTGAAAAGGTGGCGAAATAGTATCTGGTACAACATCTGTATAAAGAAACAGATTGTTCCCAAAATCTTTCCCAGGCTTATAAGGAAGCAGGTCTTCAATGGGAACCACATCAAGGGTATCTAAAATAATCTCCCCATTACCCTCCAGGGGCCTTCCCCTTGTGAAGTAAACATCGCCCCCGGTTGCTGTTTCATCCAGCTGAAAAAGAATCTTAACCTCTCGGTTATTGTTCTCCGAAATGCTCACCTGGATAAGCTCAATGAGATTGTCTGCAGGATCTTTGCTGTGCAAGACCTGCCCAGCTGCCATTAACGGAGAGAAAATCCCGGACAGCAAAATCAGCATCAATAAAGCCCTCAGATGTGTCAACAATGCCGCCAGGGAGATCAGCCGCACAGACCGCACCCGGGAAAACGGCTCCAATCCTGGCATACGGTCAATGATTGTTTTCATAATATCCTAGCTATGGTTCGCAGCTCATTTAACAGGTCACCCGACATATCCAAAAATATTTTTCAGCTTATGCCAATATGCCAGTTAAGCGCTGGGAGCAAAACATAACCAAATCTGCTCTCCAGAAAATCACTTCCCTGCTACCACCTCCATCATCCCGTCTTCATGCAGGTAATCCGTGGCGCACTCCATGATATCTTCCGCAGTGATCGTTTTCAGTGTTTCCAGGTAATCGTCGTAATGAGAAACGTCCAGTCCGAAAACCAACAGCTCTTTGAAACGCTCTTTTTGAGCAAGCGGGCCGTCAAAGGAACGCAGGAAACTTCCTGAAAGATAATTTTTCAGTATCTCCAGTTCTTTTTCATCTGCCGGAACAGTCCGCAAGGCCTTTAACTCCCTGTATACCTCTTCCAGGGCCGCCTCACGCACATCCGCCCCTACCTGTGAAGCAATAAAAAAATAGCCGCTATGAACCAAGGAAATAATATTGGATCCGATGCCGTACGTATACCCCTTATCCTGGCGGATGTTCTGCATCAGCCTCGACCCGTAATAACCGCCGAGCAATGCATTGGTAATTTTCAGTTTATGATAGGATGGGTGGGTACGGTTAAAAAGCTGTTTCCCGACACGAATGGCCGACTGCACCGCAGAAGGTACTTCAAGGTGTACCTTACGCTGCCCGGGGGAGATCACAGGAAATCTCCCTGCGGCAGAGGGTGCCGGCCCCGCCTGGTCATCCCGGCCAAAACGCTGCTCCAGCTTCGTGATCATATCATCAGGCACCCGGCCGGCAACCAGCACAAAAGAATTGCCGGCATGAAAATGACGCGAATGAAAATCCTCAAGGTCTCTTCGTTCCACCCTTTCAAAATCAGGGGTTTTAAGCCGGTATCCATATGGATGGTCTTCCCCGTAAATAAGTTCAGCAAAATAAGTCCGGGCCAGATGACTGACTTTCTTCTGGTTCAGCAGATGCATTTGCTGATGGTTTTTCAGGAATGCATGCATGTCATCTTCAGGGAAGGCCGGTTCATGCAACATCTCCGCGAGAAGGTCAAGGGCGGGCTCCAGGTGTTTGTTAAGCACGAACATCCCTGCGGAAACAATATCTTTCTGTGCTTCCAGGTGCAGAAAAGCACTGTAAAAATCAAGCATCTCATTGATCTCTGCCCGGCTTTTGCTTTTTGTACCGTACCGTAGCAGGTTTGCGGCAGAAAAAGCCACCAGGGGTTTATCCTGGTGATAACTCCCCGCCGTGACAACCACCTCAATTTTCACAAATTCCTCGGTGCCCCCCTCCTGCAGGTAGACGGGCAAACCGTTGGTTAAAATAAAGCGCGCCGGCTCCCTGAACGGTCTGTCAGAAAAGAGTTTTACCGGTGGTTGTATTTTTCTGTTCAACATGGGTTTCTCCGTTTTGAAATCCGCTTATTCGTTATGTCTGCCATAATGCAGGATACTTAAATTGTCAGGGCGAAACACCTCTTCTGCCACCCTGCGGATATCCTCAGGCTCAACCCGGGCATAAGCATCCGTTTGACGGTTCAGCAGATCTGCATTTCCCAGTAACTCATACCAGCAAAGGTTCATGGCCTTTGCCAGCACACTGCTTTCAAAATAGGTATGGGTCGCCTCCACCCGGTTCTTCACTTTCTGCAACTCCCTTGCATCCGGACTGACCGACATCAGCTGTTCAAGTTCATTTTGCAAAAGCTTCTCTGCCTCCAAAGGCGAGACCTGCTCGTGGAGCCTGGCCGTAATCATCAGCATCCCGGGATCTATACTGCCTGTCACATAGGCATTCGCCTCGCTGAAAAGTTTACGGTCATGCACAAACTCCCTGGTAAGCCGTGCCGATTCTCCGTTGGCCAGAAGGTCACTGACCAGGTCAGTGGCATGGTAGTCAGGATGGGATCGCCGGCACATGTGATAAGCCATAAAAATTTGATGCTGCGGCACATCTCCCTTAACTTCCTTCCGTTTCTCCTTTTTCTGAAATGGCTCAGCAGGGAGGTGGTGTTCATTTACAGGGCCGGCAGGAATATCCCCGAACCATTTTTCTGCAAGCCGGAAAACTTTTTGCGGATCCACAAAACCACTGACACAGAGTATGGCATTGGAAGGATTATAAAAACGGCTGAAAAAGTCCTTCACATCATCCATGCCGGCATTTTTGATCTGTTCAATATCCTGCCCGATCGTCGCCCACCTGTAGGGGTGGGTTTCATAAGCCAGTGGGCGCAGCAGCAACATGGCATCGCCGTAGGGTTGGTTCAGGTAGGATTGACGGTACTCCTCCGCCACCACACTCTTCTGGGTCTCCAGTTTCTTCTCAGAAAAATCCAGGCCCAGCATCCGGTCGGACTCCAGCCAGAATGCCACCTCCAGGTTTTGGGCAGGAAGGGTGACATAATAATTGGTGATGTCGTTGGTGGTAAACGCATTGTTCTCCCCCCCGGCATATTGCAGCTGGCGGTCATAATCATGAATATTGACCGAACCCTCGAACATCAGGTGCTCAAACAAATGGGCAAATCCTGTTTTCCCCGGTGTTTCATCCCTTGCCCCTACATCGTAAAGCAGGTTAAATGCGGCCAGCGGTGTGGTCTCATCCCGGTGCGCCAAAACCCTGAGTCCGTTAGGTAATGTATGTTTTTCAAATTTTACCATGGTCTTACCTCCATTCAAAAATATCCCGTTTATTCATGGGGCGGCGATGCCCCTGCCACTGAAAATTATCCAGCAGCCGGTCCTCCTGGGGGATATCCCCCGGGGGGAACACAGTGGCTTCGGGCTGCCTGACAAACTGTATGCCTGTGATTTCCTTCCCCTCCACAAAAATAACCACATTGGAGGAAATCGCTTTGTTGACCCCTACCAGGTCACCGTCCTCGTTCCGGATAAAGAAAATGGTCTGGCTATTGCCGTCCACATTCACGCGCCATAGTTCATTGTCCCGGAAATGACCCAGCATATTACGCCCCTTCATCTGGTTATACCCAAGGGTATCTTCTTCAGAAATAATGAATGCCCCTTCGGCAAGTGAGACAGACAACACCTCCCGTCCGTCCGTTTTAACCTCAATGGTATCGGCCGTGAGCTGATACACATCTGACCATAAAACAGGATTGTGGTACATATAAATGAGCGAATCCGGCACACTGTAGGCAATGGAATCACTCAGGCCCTGCAGGTCATTGCTAAAAAACCGGGCATGGTGATGCGCATGAAAGTATCTTTCATCTTTTTCCTCAATATATACAGATTTCAGGGTGTCGGCATGCAGGGACAGGGAGTCATTGTCTGTGATCATGGTCAGCACCGCCTCCCGCGTCACCACCGACAACCCATCGTTTTCAAAATGCTCGGCAAAATGGCCGGTAATCATCACATCCTCAATGCTGTCGCGAATCAATACATTGCTGGTTGCCCTTCCATACCCCCGGTTCCTGTCGTAGAAGACAGAGTCGCCTGTCATGGATTGCTCCTGGTTGGTAAAAAAAGCATCCTTACTGAAGCGGGCCAGGTCCTGGCGGGTGTCATACCAGCCATTCCTGCAAAATATAGTGTTCTCTTCACTGACGATGGTCGTGGGGCCGTGAAAATAGGCGATCTCCGTCTGGGTATTGTATTTGAGGGTGTCAGACTCCATGGTATATTCCGGGTTCACCAGCTTCACCTCATCCTGGAAAAAAAACTCCTTGTCATCGGCATAATAGAACCCCCAGACACTGGTCAGTTCATTTTCCGCATCCACAATCCGGCCTCCGTCAATATAATTGGCGGTATTCAGATCCAGGTCATACTCCAGGTAGTCTGTATACAAGGTCATCTGGGGATCCACCATGCGCACATCGCCGGTAAGCTCGGCCCATCTGTTGTTGCCGTCATAATACAACTCATTCCCGTATATACTGACCGTATCACTTACATGAATAAAAATATTGCCGAAAGCCCGCAGGCTGTTTTCCTCATAATAATGATATGCACTGTCGCAATACATCCGGGTATCCTCGTGGGTAAACACCACATCGTCGATGAGCCTCCTTGCATTCTCTCCGATACGCCGGTCAAATTCAATGGTTCCCGCCTCCCAATCAATGGGCGTTCGCTCCTCCTGTCCATATACCGGGAACAGCCACATCAGCGCAGCAACAAATAATAATCCGGAAAACGGCCGTACATTCATGCTTGACAAGTCATCAATTATTCACAGGAATAATAAAGCAGGGGTGTCCAAGCATTGAACACCCGCTGCCAAATAAACTGTAAAATACACAAATTGTTGTATTGACGCCACAAAACAATTACGGAGACATCCGCTGCCAGGCTTATGTCCGCTTATTGTAATCCGGCATACTGAAATATTTCTCAATCTCCCGTTTCATTACCGGGGTAAGCAGTACGATCGCGATCAGGTTGGGGATGGTCATGAAGGTGATGACCATGTCCACAAAGTTCCAGACAAGTTCCAGCCCCCATACGGAGCCAAAAAATACGAACAGTGCGTACACATAATAGTATTTTTTGATGGCTTTAAAACCGAATAAATATTGTATGGCACGAGATCCGTAATATGACCAGGATATGATGGTGGAGAAAGCAAATAGCATGAGTCCGACCGAAATAATATGCGGTGCCAGGTACCCAATGTTGATGGGATCCAGGCCCAGGCTGAATGCTTCAACCGTCATTCCCACTCCTTCAATGCCTGATTGCCATGCACCCGTCATGACAACCACAATCGCTGTGAGGGTACAGATAAACAAGGTATCAATAAAAGGCTCAAGACTGGCCACCAGGCCTTCACGCATGGGGTACTGTGTTCTGGCAGCAGCGTGCGCCATGGCAGCTGATCCCTGACCGGCTTCGTTGGAGAACAGCCCGCGGCGAACCCCCATGGTTAAGGTAATAATAAAGGCGGACCCCGCAAAACCTCCGGCAGCGGCCGTACCGGTAAAGGCATCGGAAAAGATCAGGCCAAATGCCGGTAAGAAATTCTCAATATTCAGCACCACCACCAAAATGGCCGCAAGGAAGTAGATGCCTGCCATAAATGGCACCAGACGGGAGGTTACCTCGGCGATCCGCTTCAAACCGCCGACAATAATGAGCAGTACGAGTCCGGTAATCACCAGGCCACTGATCCAGTGTGGAAAATTATAGGTGGTGTTCAGTACATCAGTCATGGAATTACTCTGGGCCATGTTACCGGTTCCCAATGAAGCAAGCACGGCGGCTCCGGCAAAGATCAGGGCCAGGGTCCTGGCATGTTTACCCAGTATGTCCTTCAGTCCGTGCTCCATATAATACATAGGCCCGCCGGAAACCGTTCCGTCAGGATTAAATTTGCGGTACTTGAGACCCAAAGTACACTCCACCATCTTCAGCATCATCCCGAAAAATCCGGTCACCCATATCCAAAAAATCGCACCGGGACCTCCCCAATGAATCGCCAGGGCCACCCCTACGATATTACCGGTACCAACTGTGGCTGATAATGCGGTGGTCAGTGCCTTGAAGTGGTTCACGTCTCCTGATTCACCTTTCTTGGTAAAGCGACCCGCCAGAATGGCAAATGAATGGGCAAAACTGCGCACATGCAAAAACCTGAACTTAATGGCAAAATAAATGCCGGCAGGCACCAGCATAAAGAGCAGCAGGTAGCCCCCCACGAAATCATTATACCATGAAATGACATTATTTAAACCTTCGAGAAATGCGGAACTCGCATCACCTACGGATTCTCCGGGTTCAGCAATTAATGGATCCTGTGTGTCTAACATTGGTTAGTTGGTTTTTTAGATTAGATAATACCGATACTATCGAAAAGCACAATGGCAATAGCCACCGGGGCAATAAACTTCAAAATGAACATCAGGGCATTAAAGAGCTGCACTTTTAGTGCACCACTATTGGATAATTCATCACGGACATCATCCCGCTTCATATACCAGCTCACAAACACCACAATCAGCAGTCCGCCAAGCGGAAGCAGCAAGTTGGAAGCCGTGAAATCAAGCAGGTCAAAGACCGACAGGCCAGAGATGGTAAAACCCTCCATAACTCCAAATGACAGGGTACAAAGGACACCCACCAAAGTGGCTCCAGATGCAGCCATGATCGTAGCCTGACGACGCTGCACATTCAGTTCCTCAGTCAGATAGGCCACCACCACCTCAAGAATACTGATAGAAGAAGTCAATGCAGCGATGGTAAGCAACACAAAGAAAATGATGGCAAAGACGTATCCGCCGGGCATCTGCTGAAAAATATTCGGCAGCACTGAAAAGATCAGCCCCGGTCCGTCTGCCGGATCCAGGTTAAATGCAAACACTGCAGGGAAAATAGCCACACCCGCCAGGATGGCGACCAGTGTATCGGCCAGTGTCACCTGGATGGAAATATTGCTGAGGTTGTTATTTTTTTGTATGTAAGACCCATAGGTGATCAACGTGCCCATGCCGATACTCAGGGAGAAAAAAGCCTGCCCCAGGGCAGAAAGCAACACACCGGAATCCACCACCGAAAAATCAGGTTTAAACAGGAAGGAAAGCCCCATATACGAACCGGGCAGGGTAACAGATCGGATGGCCATAATGACCAGTAACAGTAACAGGAAGGGCATCAACACTTTGGTATACCTTTCAATGCCCTTTCTGACCCCTGCCAGGATGATCCATGCCGTCATCACCATAAAAACAAGTTGATAGAAAAGCGGCCAGAAAGTGGTTGTATGGAATGTGCCAAACTCCGCGGATATCTGCTGGGAAGTCATCCCTGAAAAGGAATTGGCCACAGAGCGTACCACGTAGGCAAGCGTCCACCCGGCAATGGTACTGTAAAAGGCCAGGATCATAAAAGCGGCCACGATTCCCATTACCCCTACCAGGTACCACGGAGTTCCGGGCGCCAGCCGATTAAAGGAACCCAGGGCATTCCGCTGTCCGCGTCTTCCGATCACAAACTCCGACAACATCACCGGGATCCCCAAAAGAAGAATAAACCCGAGGTAGATCAATAAAAAAGCGCCTCCCCCGCTCTCGCCAACAACATAAGGGAAGCGCCAGATATTTCCTAAGCCAATTGCTGAACCTGCTGCCGCACAGATAATACCAAAGCGACTGGTAAAGCCATCACGGCTTTCATTTCCTGAAGAAGACATAGACTAAGGTGTTATTCTTAAAAAAAGCCAAAAATATGAAATAATATGCAAAAACCAATCAACATGCATTTTTTTCCGGCAAGGAAAAAATAAACCTGTAATACATATAAATCCTATCTTATTTTTTTATACTTGTGTTTATAACAAAACCCCTTTCGACCCAATATAATGTTTTTCAAAGACTGGTTATTTTTTAGCCGTGCACAACAACGGGGAATCATTGTTTTACTGCTGCTGACAATCCTCACTCCGGCGCTTTCGGGCCTGGCTATACGGTGGAATACCCACGCCCCCTCTGACACAGAAGCTTTTATATCCGATATTAAGCGGCTGGAGGACCACCTGGCCGAAATCGCTGAAACGGCCCGGACCTTAAACAAGGATCAGAAAGAGAAGATAAACCTGAAGCCTTTCAGGTTTAACCCAAACACCCTGCCCGTTGAAGGATGGGAAGAAATGGGTGCCCCGGAAAGCCTGGGACGTACCATCCGTAACTATCTGGCTGCAGGCGGACAATTCCGTCACAAGGATGACCTGCAAAGAATATACACCATGACAGATGACCTGTATGAGCAGCTGGCCCCTTACATTGACCTGCCGGAACGGGGTGATGCAAGATCAGGGCCTAGCGGGCAGGAGGTCTCATCCGGAAAAGCGACGCTTTCAGCTCAAAACCTGAACGAACAAGCGAAGAATGCTGTAAAAGCTCAGTCTAAAGCTTCCGGAACCAAACAGACAGAGCCAGATAATGATGTTCCTTTGACCCGGCCGGTATTGACCGTAGAGCCGGTATTGCCCGTAGATATAAATCGCGCAGATTCAGTGGCCCTCAGACAAGTTCCGGGGATCGGACCGGTTTTCAGCAGCAGGATCGTACGTTACAGGGAACTGGTGGGCGGATTCTACAAAATGGACCAATTGCTTGAAGTGTATGGAATGGACAGCAGCCACTACCAACAGATCAAACCCCATCTGGTCATTGATACCACTTACAGCCTGCGCCAGATAGACCTTAACAAAGCTACATTTGGTGATATGATCCGGCATCCTTACCTGGACCGGAACCAGGTCAATGCGTTGCTGATGCTTCGCGAACAACACGGCCCTTTCCGTTCACCTGAAGAAATCCGACGGTCTCATCTGATCAACCTTACGGACTGGAAACGTCTCTCGCCCTATATTACTACAACAGATAGTCTGACCACCGAAGGCAGCATGAACCCCTGAAAAAGATTTATAACCTGTGGTTTACCTTATTGAAGCGATCATACCGATTGAAGCATGCCTGATATAACAGAGGCAGACGGGCGCTCCAACGGCAGTTTCCCAGGCAGAGTCAGCACAACAGGCAGAGTCAGCACAAGCTGGAACAGCAGACAGAGGTTACCCTTTGAACAAAACCTTGCCCGTGATGTTATCTACATAAAGTCTAAGTAAGAGAGAACCAAAGAAGTCAGAAACCCAAAAAAATTCAGCCATGAAACAAATGAATACAATCCGGTCAATCATGATTTTGCTTGTGGTCATTACTTTAGCCGCATGGCAACTTCCAATGAATAATACAGAAACCAATAAAAAAGAAGATATCGCTATGACACAACAAGAAAAACACGTACTTCCTGATCTGCCCTATGCCAGTGATGCACTTGAGCCTTATATTGACAGGCAAACCATGGAAATCCATCACGGCAAACACCATCAGGGCTATGTTACCAAACTGAACAATGCCATTGAAGGCACCGAACTGGCCAATCGGCCGCTGGAGGAAATATTCAAAAATATGAGCCAGTATCCAACTGCTGTCCGCAACAACGGGGGTGGTCATTGGAACCATACCCTTTTCTGGACGATCATGGGCCCGGATGGCGGAGGTAAACCGTCAGGCGCATTATTATCAGCCATTGAAGAGCGTTTTTCCTCTTTTGAGAATTTCCAGGAAGAATTTAACACAGCCGGTGCCACGCGCTTCGGAAGCGGATGGGCATGGCTTATTGTAGATGACCAGGGTGAACTGCAGGTTACCAGCACCCCCAACCAGGACAATCCGCTCATGGATGTGGCCGAAGTACAGGGACAACCAATCCTCGCCGTGGATGTGTGGGAACACGCTTATTACCTGAAATACCAGAACCGCCGCCCGGACTACCTGAGCAACTTCTGGGGGGTAATTAACTGGGATGAAGTATCACGCAGATATGAAGCTGCTAAACGATAATTGATACCGATAAACGATAATTGATGAACGACCATTGATACCAAAGATCGGGTGATGAGTGATGGCGACCGGCAGTATTTCCCAGGGGAAAGCTGCCGGTCTTTTTTTTCTGCCCCGGCACTGGGCCCCATACCACCTGCCACAGCCTTCTCAGGTTCCTCAGCAGCACTATCCCTGCATTATCTGTTCAAGCTTCCCGAACCCTCTACTGTACTATCCCTGCATCATCTGTTTCAGTCGACCGCCCCCTCCGCAGTAACCTCATAAGCAGTTCCGGGAAAAAATAGATTTTTATATATCCCCCTGATTCTCTATATTTGCGTTGTCTTAAACAAGATAAACAATCTGTATTTCCATACATGATTGTTTTTTTAATGATTCATTTTTTTAAAGATAATCACACATGAGTACCTCAGAAAAGATTACCTCAAAACAAGCAATCGCACTGGAGGAAAAACATGGTGCACATAACTATCATCCTTTACCCGTGGTATTGTCGCGCGGCGAAGGTGTTTTCGTATGGGATGTGGAAGGGAAACGCTACTATGACTTCCTTTCAGCTTATTCAGCAGTTAACCAGGGGCACTGTCACCCAAAAATCGTTGATGCCCTGACAGAGCAAGCCAAAAAACTGGCACTGACCTCCCGGGCATTCCACAATGATGTGCTCGGAGAATACGAGAAATACATTACCGGCATTTTTGGTTACGACAAAGTGCTTCCCATGAATACCGGGGCTGAAGCAGTGGAAACCGCCATCAAATTATGCCGCAAATGGGCTTACCGGAAAAAGAACATCCCGGAGAATCAGGCCAAAATTGTAGTGTGCGAGAATAACTTCCACGGACGGACCACCACTATCGTGTCCTTTTCCAACGATCCTGATGGTTACAAGGATTACGGTCCGTTTACCCCGGGCTTTATTCGCATCCCCTACAATGATGTGGATGCACTTGAAGAAGCACTGAAAGATCCCAATGTGGCAGGGTTCCTGTTTGAGCCCATCCAGGGAGAAGCAGGCGTATTTGTACCCGATGAAGGTTACCTGGCCAAAACCCATGAACTGTGTAAAAAACACAACGTACTTTACATCGCTGACGAAGTGCAGACCGGCATCGCCCGTACAGGAAAAATGCTGGCCTGTGACCATGAAAACGTCAAACCTGATGTGGTGATCCTTGGTAAAGCGATCAGTGGCGGATTATATCCCGTATCGGCCGTACTGGCCAATGACGATGTCATGCTGGTGATCAAACCCGGTGAGCACGGCTCAACATTCGGCGGCAACCCGGTGGCAGCAAAAGTAGCCATGGCAGCCCTTGACGTCATTCTCGAGGAGAAGCTCGCAGAAAGGGCAGAATACCTGGGAGAATTGCTGCGCAAAGAGCTGCGGGCCATTGATTCAGACATGCTGACCCTGGTCAGGGGTAAGGGCCTGCTAAATGCCATTGTCATCCACCCCAAAGGGGACAAAACCGCCATGGATGTGTGCCTGAAGATGGCCGAGAACGGCCTGCTGGCTAAACCCACCCACGGTGACAAGATCCGCTTTGCGCCACCACTTGTGATCAGTGAAGAACAATTGATGGAGTGCGTGGAGATCATTCGCAAATCAATTAAATCTTTCGAGTAGCGAACTGGAGGTATCATACAAAAAAAGAGGCAGTGCGGATGCAACTGCCTCTTTTTTTTGTCTTTACCTGCCCCCGATCAGTCATCCCTCCGGGAGAGATCCGTTCATTATCTCTACAAGGGTCCGGTCAATGGTTACAAGGG